>NZ_WBVY01000009.1:0-81512 GCF_008932285.1 Brucella tritici | reverse complement strand
GATGATGGCGGCCCGACCGTCGGCATTCCCATAGAATTTCACCCCCTCGCCCGGCTTCACATAGGGATCGTAGCCCTCGCGGTAACGCCACAGGGTTTCCTTGCCGTCCACCACCGGCCAGCGCAGGCCACGGACCTCGTGATAGGCGTCGTAGGGCGCGAGATCGTGGACGCGGTCGAGTCGTCGATTCGACGACAAAGTCTGGCACTGGCGTGCTGATGATGAGTAGACCTTGCGATCCTCCTATTGATCAGAGTGCACCGCCTTATCTTGCTGACGTGCTATCAATCGAACTTGGTGCATGATTGCCGACGCCATCTCTGCATCGGCTGGGGTGTGCCAGCTGCATCTTCACCCGTTGCCTCATTCTTTGAAATTGGCCATACAAGGATCGACAGCGCTGGGAGATTTGTGATTCGGCCAGATCATCTCCTGTATAAAGCGACCACAAGCAATAATTCCGATAGCCGGCGATCAAACCGTGCCATCGTCCGAGAGAAAAATGAGATCGTTCCTGCTTGCTTTGGTGATGGTGATAGCTGAGGTGATCACTTCAAGCAGCGGAGCTGTCCACGCGCAGTCTGCAGCGCAAGACCCATCCCCGCCAGCCTGCGTCAAGGATAGCAACGTCGACAGTTGCTGGAGCGCCGGCGTCGCGGCCGAAAAACGGAACGATGCTGCCGCTGCCTTGGCGAACTATGAACGCTCCTGCGCGGCCGGTTTTCAGGTGGACGGCTGTTACGAGGCCGGCAAAATCTATTTCCTCGATCCCGCCCGTCGGAACTACGGCATCGCGAAGGATCGGATGACCCTGGTCTGCGACTCCGATGATGCCGGGATAGGCCCCTATGCCTGCAAATATCTGGGCATCATCTATCGCAATGGGCTGACAGCGAAGCCGCAGGTCGATCTGGCGTTCCGGCCCCTGTCACGTTCCTGCTTCCTGCATAATACAGAACCGTTCATCGATGGAAACGGCTGCGATATCCTGGCCGAAAGCCTCCCCACTGCTGACGACATGGGGCTTTCGGACGCGGCATGGCAACGCGACTATATCGCCTATCTGGCCTATGCGATGGGCTGCACCGACGACGCGCCAGCGCTGTGCACCAAAGCGCGCGATCGGTACCGTCGAGCGATCGCGGCATCGGCGAGCTGGCCCGCGCGCTGTGTGGAGGAGCTGGAGCGGAGCCCGTTCCCCGGGACCTGCGACGTCGTGGCAGACCCGGGCATGAGCGCTCAGTTCGAGCAGCGGCAGAAGCTGCGCCGCACGCTCGTGCGCATGTTCCGCAATGCCACGGAGAATCCGCCGTCCGACGGATGACGCCGACGCGGCAACCGGATGCAAACCCGGATCCGGGGTCTGAGTAGCAATGAAACAAAAAACCTACATAAGGATTTTAAGGTTCTTCGTCCGGATCGGCGGTTTTCGGATCGCGTAGCGGCCTGAGTTCGCCTCTGGCCACGAATTCGGGGAGCGTGAAAGCGTATCGACCCAGCAGCCGCAACAGATCGTCCCAATGGTCGGCATCAGCTTCATGTTGATCCTATTCGACGCGATATCGTAGAGGATGCCGTAGTCGGCTTTTGCAACCTCGCGCCGCATTACTTTCGTGTGGCCTGACAACAGTGTTCGTGGCAGAAATGGAAGGAAAGTTGGTGTCGTCCTGCACACTTGCGATTGTGCCCAACCTGTCGCGGGTGCGCGACGGTATGGAATGATCGAATCTTGTTCCGGCCCCGGACAGTCACACTACCCCTTCGCAAGATCCTTGCCTCTGGTTTCGGGCAACAGGAACCACAAGACGAAGAAGCAGACGATGGAGATGAGCGCCAGATACCACCCCGGCGCATTTGCATCACCGGTCACATACACAAGGCTTGCACCAATAAGAGGACTTGGCCCCGCAAGGAGCGCCAAAGCCATATTATGGCCGATGGCAGCACCGGACGAGCGAACTGAAGCGGGAAACACTTCGACCAAGAGAACGACATTCATCACTGCGGCAATGGCCGCAAGGACCCCAAGCACAACCAACGCTAATAGTATCAGCGGAATGTTGGCCGTATTCAGGAGCAGGAATAACGGATAGCCGAATAGGCTTAGGCCCGCGGCCGACGCCAGCACGAGGGGACGACGACCGATCTTGTCGCTAAGATGCCCAACGACTGGATTCGCCGCGACGGAGATTGTTAGAGCGACCGCGCAAGGCCAAAGCGCATTCACGCTGCTCAAACCGACCGTTAGGGTAAGGTGGTTGCTGGCGTAGACGAGAAGGTAGTAAAGCGAAACCCCGAAGAGTGCAGAAAAGGCAAGGCTGACTACTAGCGCACGGCTGTTGTCGCGCAACGAGACGGAATTAAATTCCATCTTTGACCGTTTCAGCTCGATAGCCTTGAATATAGGCGTTTCATCGAGTTCGCGGCGTATGTAAAGCCCGATTGCAGCCAACACTACGGAAGCCAGAAACGGCAGCCGCCAGCCCCAACTGATCATTATGTCGTCCGAAACCGTCGCTGACAAAGCGGCAGCAATCGATGTTCCCGCAACATATGCAAGGCCCGCAGTACCAGTGACAAGACTGGCCGCAATCGCTCGCTGATCGCGAGGGGCGCTTTCAACGATGAAGATTGCAGCGCTGGACCATTCGCCACCCACCATCATGCCTTGCACGAAGCGCAGAATGGCAAGGAAGATCGGTGCGGCTATGCCGATTGATGCGTAGCCGGGAAGAAGCCCGATCAGTGCCGTCACCAATCCCATCCCGGCAATCGTGAACGCCAGGACAGGTTTTCGCCCATAGCGATCACCGATCGGCCCAAAAATCAGAGCCCCGATGGGCCGTGAGAGAAAGCCTACCGCGAACACTGCAAGCGACGAAAGCAGGGCAATACCAGGCTCGGCAGTCGGAAAGAACACACGTCCAATTACCGCCGCGAAATACCCATAAATCGCAAAGTCAAACCATTCAATGAAGTTGCCGATGGCGACGGCCACGCGGGCCTTTCGCAATGGCGTCTGTCCGTCGAGCAGGTCCTTGAATTCCGCGCCCGACCGCATGTTCAATTGTGTCATTACTAGCTCCCTCAGCCCCAATGCTGGAGAATTCTAACCCACTAAGAGGTTGCTTGGAAACGGTTTAGGCGCTCGCCTTCGGACGGGCGGGCTTTTACGCTCTCCTGATGATATGTCCGTCGTCAGCGCCAGTGACACAGAATTGAGTTTGAAGAAAAAGTAGCTCCGGAGATCAGGTGAACTTCAGCCCCAGCTTCTTCCGTTTAGCGGCTGGCGGCGGCACGACCTCAACGGGGGCGCTCGGCGCCCAAGGTCGGCGCTTTTCGCTAAGCCCGATCGCAATGTGGTATAGTTCGGAAGGACCATCGGATAGTCGGCGGGCAGGCCCCATTTCTGCCGATAGGTATTCGGCGTCGGATCATAATGCGTGGCCAGGTGCCGTTTCAGGGATTTGAATTTCTTGCCGTTCTCGAGGCAGATCAGGAAATCCGGCGTGACCGATTTGCGAATCGATACCGCATGAACCAGCTTCTATTCTGGTTGGGCCATAGTAGCGCCGGCTGAAAGCCCCGCAATCGCCGCATGCGTATTTACGGCCGTCGCGTCCCGGCGTTGCCTTCACCTTGAATTTCCCGAAGCCGGGAATGCTCGTCTCGGCTCCGCTCGCGGCCGCATCCGCGATGGCCTTGAACACGCCGTCGACGATCGATTTGGCCTGAGCCTTGGTAACGCTCTGGTCGGCCGCGATCTTCTCTGCGATCTCTGCTGCTGTTGTCAGCAAATGGCTCCTCGTGTTGATAAGCCACTCTGTTAGACAGGCAAAATACCCGCTTGTGTAGCAGTTCAAGGCGACGCAAGACCCTTCAATCCCCCGAAAATGCCCGGTTTCAGAGCATAGTCTCTACTGCTGGATGTATCCGCGTCTGAGCTTTCGACGCGAAAGTTGGGTATAGGCGTCCCGCGCCTCCGCCTCGCCCTCGTAGAGATCTATGCGGCGGCGGCCGCTGGAACCGATCCGTCCCCATTCGCGGACGACAGAAACCGTGCCGAACAAAGTCGGCTCGATGGTCAGATTGTAAAACCGGGCCATGTTCCTTTCCCGGTCGATGCGGCGAAAATGCAAAAGATCCATGCCGCGATTCTCTGCTGCGCGAACCGCTCGGTCCAATGACTATTTTGAATCGGACAAGGCACTTCGATTCACGCCGGTGATGACCTGGCGCTCAGGTAGGCTCTGTTTTCCAGCCCGAAGGGCCGAGCCCCGAAAGGGCGAGGCGGAGACCAGAACGCGCTTTCAAATTGCGCCGAAGTGACGGCCGGAGCCTTGTGGTAAACATAGCCGGGAGGCAAAGCTCAAAGCGTCCCGGCTTCTTTCGAACCTTCCGCAGCAAAGCGCTGCGGACGTTGACCAAAAGGACTGACTTACGCTCTATAAAATCTCAGCTGCGAAGCCGGAGGTCTTGCCATGACACAGAGGCCTTTTCCGTCCTACGAGGAATTCTGGCGCCGCCAAGTGCGTATGCCACCCGAAGATTCGGCGAATAAATATGTCGGCTTGTTTTTCGCCATCCCCCTCTTGGTTGTTGTTGCTGCATTGGTGATATGGTTCGGGACCAACGTGGTGTCGGGCGGGACTGAAATCCCCGACGCGGAAGGCGGATCAATGAACGAAGACACCGTTCTTTAGTATCGTAGCTTCGCGATCTGGGCTGTCGTGATCATCGGCTTGGTGACCATTGTCGCCAATGCGAAAGATCCGGGGACCGGTTCGATCACCAGACTTGGCCATGTCATGATGCCACTCGCGAATGCGCTCTATGTCGGCCGGTGGTTGACCAGCATCGTCGATAAGAGCGCCGCCCTGTCGAACGAGGAAATCTACGAGCGCCATCGTGCGTCTGCCGAGAAACGCCAAGCCCGCTGACACTGCGGGAAGGCAGGTGTCAGGGCGAGCCGCCTGTCGGCGGACGGCTCTATTCACTTGCGCTCACCGAACTCCTCGCGGGTTTCGGCCTCACGGTCACGATCCTCTCGCGGCTGTGGCACTGTCCCGCCCCATAACCGGCGCTCTCGACGCCGACACGTTTCTGGCCGGCTGGCCCCCGGATACTGTCGCGGCCCATTGTGGGTCCGCACCGGTCTGGCCGGAGTTCGGCAATGACGAGGACGCGAAGCTGACATGGTGAAGCGCGGCGATGTGTGGCTCGCCGCGCTTGATCCGACGATTGACAGCGAGATCCAGAAAGTGAGGCAATGCATCATTGTCTCTCCGCCGGAGATCCATAATCAACTGCGCACCGAGGTCGGTCCGCCGGCTTCCGGGTGCCGGTCAGCTTCGACGGAGTCGACGGGATGATCCTACTGGAAGAATCCCGGGCGCTCGGCAAGCGCCGACTGACCAAGCACGTCGGACAAGTCCCTGGTGCGGCGCCTTCGCAGGTCCTGCGGACTCTGCGCGAAAATGTTCGAGGAATAGGAAAGGGCGATGGACGACGGGCATAAGCGAAACCTGATCGGTCAGGCTGCCATCGCAGAACGGCGGAAGCGCGGTCTTGCCGCGCGCATTCTGCGCCGGCTCATGGCGCTTCCGGTCGACCTGCTCGCGTTCGTCGGCCGCACTGCATTCTACGGCACATGGCACCTGCTCTATTATATCGGCTGCGCCTTTCGCGCCTTCACTGCATTCATACTGCTCGGCGCGGCCGTGATGATGCTGATGACCGTCGCGGTGCTTGTCAAACCGGATGCGGCACCCATGCCGTTCTGGTTCTTTCCGCTGACGAGCATCGTGCTGATCGTCCTCGCCGTCGTCTACAACGTGCTGCTCGACCGCTTCGCGCCGCCGGGCGCTGAAGATCCGTTCGACGTTTATCGGCGGCGAAGCACAAAACGCTGACGCGCCGGCGGCGCATTCACGAAGTGCGCTGTTCCAGCGAACGGCAAAGACATATCTTCGACCGAACCGGAGGGGCAGAAATGTCGAAAATCATTGAGGCGGCTTGCGCCACCGATGCCATTCAGGATCATGTTGACGTGGCGCTGAGCCGCATACAGCAGGGCTTCAACGGCCGCATCGTCAACGGATAAGGGCATCTATTCCGATCCCTCCATGCGCCGCAGCGACCTCGTCGCGGCACAAGAGGCGATCGAGGGGGCGCTCGTCGTCATGCGGGCAACCGCTTGGCCGACGAATGCGGAATACGACGCCGACGAGGAAGCCAGAAGCGCCCGCGTCAGCTCGTCTTAACGAAGCGGTTCGGATTGGCGGCCGCGTTCATGTCATTGCGGCGAAAATAGATCGCCCGGCCGCAGCGGATCGGATCGTGCCCCTGCACAATGATGATCTGTTCGTCCTTGCGCATCTGCTGCGTGATCTCATGCGGCATGATCAGCGGTCGGCGCTGCAGGTTCATACTTTCGGATCTGCGCGACCCATTATTGGATGTTGACCATCCGACATTGCGGGATTTGCCCTGCACCTCAACGGTCATCTCGCCGCATTGCGCCGACACGTTCCGTGCCGTGTCGAGCGCCTTGATCGCGGCATAGGACGCAAACGCGCATCCGTCGATCCACGACGTCGCGCCGTCCTTGCCGAAATGCCGCTCAAGCTGACCGACCGATTGGTACATCAACATCAGGCTGATGCCGTATTTGCGGCCGCGATCGCGGGCTTCCTCCAGCAAGCGCATGTAGCCAAGGAGGTCGACCTCGTCGAGCATGAACAGAGCGCGCCGTGAGAATGCGCCATCGGCCTGCACCATGGCATTGATCAGCGAACCGATGATGACCCGGCCGATGCCCGGATAGGATCGAAGGATCGCGGCCGGGATGTTGAGGAACACGTCTTTCTTGCCCGAGACGATATCGCGCGACCTGAAAGAGTTGCCGCAGACGAGGGCGGCGTAATTGTCGAGCGACAGCCATTGCGTATCCTTCGAGGCGGTCGAATAGACGCCCGAGAATGTCTGCTCGGTCATGTTGGTGAACACGCCCAGCGTCTCGCGGATGAAATCCGACGACGACGTTTCCTGGATCTCACGGAGCATCGTCAGCACAGAGGGCTCCGGCTCGGAGACGATCTGGCGCAGGCTGCGCAGCGATCGCCTGCCGGCATATTCCGGCGACAGCATCACATGCGCCAGCAAACCGGTCAGGAGATTGTGCGCCTGATTCTGGAAATAGCTCCCCGTCGACGTCTCGAAGCGCGCGCTTTCCGACAACAGCATATGGGCGACGGCGACGATGTCCTCTTCCTTGTGCGGCGACGTCTCGATCCAGTCGAGGACGTTGAAGCCGGTCACCGGGTTCGACGGATCGAGCACCATGCACTCGCGTCCGAGCTTGCGCATCCGGTGCTCGACCACCATCGGCGCGACTTCCGTCGACGGATCGAGGCAGATCAGCGGACCAGTATAAAGCAACGCCGTCGGCACCACGTTGCTGGTGGTCTTGAACCCGCCCGATCCGGCGAAAAACAGCATATGGGTGGAGTCGAAGTCGAGCTTGTAGGTGAGCAGCGCGGCCGTGCCGCCCTTGCCCCATGTCTCGCGATCGGCGGGATCGAAGGGAACATCCCGGATCGTTTCCCTGTCGACGCGATAGCGCTCTCCGACGACGATCTCGCCGTCGGGCGGAAAGAGCTTTCCCGCCGCCGACATGCTCAGCCAGTCGGCATCTCCGAAGGTTCCGCGCCGCGCCCGTTTCACGGGATCGGCGACGACCACGGAGATGCGCGAGGAGATGGCGACGAGCACAAAGCCGGCGATCGCGCCCGCCACTACGAAGATGTCGAGATAGGAAAGCACGCCGTCCCATGTGGCGGCTCCGGCTTCAACGGCGGGGGCGAGCCGGCCGTATTCGCGCATCGCGTAGAATCCGGCGACCGCCAGAAAGGCGAGCAGCGTCACCATCGACACCAGCCGACGGCGATGCAGCGGCAGGGCGAAAACGGTGACGAGGCCCGCGGCCGGTCCGAGAATCAGGTTCGGCAATGGCGCGGCCCGCATGAACCAATAGCCATGCTGCGACGATAGTCCCGCCGCGATCCCCGGCCATCGCCAACCGGTGATGAACACCGTGATTGCCGTCACCGCGATCGGCACGAAGATCAGCGCAATGGCAGGATTGAATTTTCGCTTCGCTTCCATTTGCGGCTTCCTCGGTTTTCGGTTCAGTCTTCCTCGCGCGGCGTTTCGCGGAACGCCTTCGCGCCGAGCGCTCGCAGCCGGTAATGCTCCGGCGATTGCTCCCGCACCTTCGCGGCCTCGATCAGCACGCCGAGCAGGAAGGCACGGTCGGCTGATCTCAACCCGGCCTTCACGATCAATCCGCCCAAGGCGATTTTCTCATGCGCGTTGCGTTTGCGATCGTTCGTCACGGCTCTCCTCCGCATCCTCTCAAGCGCCAGAATGCGCTGATCGATCCGTCTAAGCGGGGGCACCGCCCGCCCGCTTGGAGCCGTCCCGAAATCGCGCGCCGATCTCCTCGAACAGCGCGTCCAGCTCGGCATCGGAAATGTCGAGTTCGGTCAGCCCCGCTTTGACGGCCGCTTTGGCGAACCGTTCGCTTGCCCTTACTACAAGATTTTTGCGCTTTTCCCGCAGCTTTTCTATCTGCGCGTCAATCTCCGAAATCGAGGTTTTCGCCCGCATTTCAATTCCTTTCGGCTGTTTCATGGCTTCTTCAGCCTATGATTATACAGCCTGTTATTCCGTAGTAAAATAGGCTATGTTTTCGCAAGCTCTCAGCTTGCAATCAGGTTTGCGCCCGGACGGGCGCATCCCTCAAACCAATCGGCCCTGCGGTCCGATTGGTTTGAGGGCGCAATATACGTCGCTGAAGCGACAGGCTTGAAAGGGGTTCGGGATCGCATGGCGATCATGTTCGTTCGGGCACAGGTGATCGGTCGCGGATCGGGGCGCAGCGTGGTCTCCGCCGCCGCTTATCGTCATCGCACCCGGATGTTCGACGAGCAGGCCGGCACGCAGTTCCGATATGAGGGCGGCGCAGCCGAACTGGTGCATGAGGAACTGGCACTGCCCGACGTGACGCCGGCGTGGCTGCGAACGGCGATCGACGGGCGCTCGATCGCAGGCGCCAGCGAGGTGCTCTGGAATGCCGTCGATGCGTTCGAGAAGCGGGCCGATGCGCAGCTTGCCCGCGAACTGATCATCGCCCTTCCGGAAGAGCTGACACGGGCGGAGAATATCGAGCTTGTGCGCGAGTTCGTCAGAGACAATCTCACCGCGCAGGGGATGATCGCCGATTGGGTCTACCACGACAAGGACGGCAATCCGCATATCCATCTGATGACGACGCTGCGGCCGCTCACCGACGATGGGTTCGGCGCGAAGAAGGTGGCCGTGCTGGGCGATGACGGCAATCCGCTGCGCGTCGTCACGCCAAAGCGCCCGAAGGGAAAGATCGTCTACAAGCTGTGGGCCGGCGACAAGGAAACCATGAAGTCATGGAAGATCGCCTGGGCCGACACCGCGAACCGGCATCTGGCGCTGGCCGGCCATGACATCCGTCTTGATGGACGCTCCTATGCCGAACGGGGCCTGGATGGGATCGCGCAGAAACATCTCGGTCCGTTGAAGGCAGCGCTTGCCCGCAAGGGCAGGCCGATGCATTTCGCGCCGGCGGATCTGGCGCGGCGTCAGCAGATGGCGGATCGCCTCGCTGACGAACCGGGCCTGCTGCTGAAGCAGCTCAGCAACGAAAGGTCCACCTTCGACGAACGCGAAATCGCCAAGGCGCTGCATCGTTATGTGGACAATCCGACCGTGTTCGCCAACCTGCGCGCCCAACTCATGGTGTCGCCCGATCTCGTCACATTGCGCGACCAGAAGGTCGACCCGGATAGCGGAAAGGTAGCGGAGCCTGCGATCTTCACCACGCGCACCATGCTCCGCACCGAATACGACATGGCGCAATCGGCACGCGCCCTGTCAGCCCGCAGCGGCTTCAACGTCGATGAACAGCTCGTCCTGCAGGCGATCGAGACGGTCGAGACCCGCAACCCCGAACGGCCGTTCAAGCTCGACGCCGAACAGATCGATGCGGTCCGGCACGTTGCCGGCGATACCGCGATTGCCGCAGTCGTCGGTCTGGCCGGCGCGGGCAAATCCACGCTTCTTGACGCCGCCCGCATCGCCTGGGAGGCCGACGGCCGGAAAGTGATCGGCGCGGCTCTCGCCGGCAAGGCGGCGGAGGGGTTGGAGGATTCCTCCGGTATCCGCTCGCGCACGCTCGCCGCGTGGGAGCTTGCCTGGGCCGACGGGCGCGACCGCCTCAGCAAGGGCGATGTGCTCGTGGTCGACGAGGCGGGCATGGTGTCGTCGGAGCAACTGGCGCGGATCGTGAAAATAACCGAGGAGGCGCAGGCAAAGATCGTGCTCGTCGGCGACGCCATGCAGCTCCAGCCCATCCAGGCCGGCGCTGCGTTCCGTGCCATTGTCGAGCGGATCGGCTTTGCCGAACTGGTCGGTGTGCGCCGCCAGAGGGAACAATGGGCACGCGATGCGTCCCGCCTCTTCGCGCGCGGCAAGGTCGAGGATGCCCTCGACGCTTATGCGAAGCGGGGGCATATCGTTCAAACCGAAACGCGCGATTTCGCGATCGAGCGCATTGTCGCCGACTGGACAGCGGCGCGCGCCGAGATGCGGACTAAAGCCGAATCGGAAAGCCGCCAGCTCACCGGCTCGGAGCTTCTTGTGCTCGCCCAGACCAATGACGACGTCAGGAAGCTCAACGCCGCCATTCGCGACGTCATGATCGCACAGGGCGACCTTGCCGGAAGCAGCGCGTTCGACACCGAGCGCGGCAAGCGGGAATTCGCGGCGGGCGACCGCCTCATCTTCCTTCAGAACGCCCGCTTCGTCGAAGCCAGGGCGCAGCATCTCGGCCCGCAGGCGGTCAAGAACGGAATGCTCGGTACGGTCACCTCGGCACAATCGGACCGGGGCGAGACGGTGCTTTCCGTTCGCCTCGACAGTGGCCGCGACGTCGTCTTCTCCCAGGGGAGCTACCGCAATATCGATCATGGCTACGCGGCCACGGTTCACAAGTCCCAGGGTGCGACCGTCGACAGGACCTTCGTGCTGGCGACCGGCATGATGGACCAGCATCTGGGCTATGTGGCAATGTCGCGCCATCGCGCCCGCGCCGATCTCTACATGGCCGACGATGACTTTGCGCCTCGGAGCGGACCGGGTGGCAGCCGCCGTGTCGATCATGCCGCCGGCGTAACCGGCGAGCTGGTCGAGACCGGCGAGGCGCACTATCGCGACGATCAGGATTCCAAGCCGATCCCCTATGCCGACGTGAAGACCGACGATGACGAAGTGCATCGCGTCTGGGGCGTCAGCCTGCCGAAGGCGATCAAGGACGCCGGCGTCGGTCTCGGAGAAACGGTGACCTTGCGCAAGGATGGCACCGAGAAAGTCACCGTCACGGTGCCAGTCGTCGATGCCAAGACCGGCAAGAAGACATTCGAGGAGCGCGAGGTCAAGCGCAATGTCTGGACGGCAAACCAGCTCGAAACGGTCGAGCAGCGCACCGAGCGCCTGGACCAGGAAAGCTATCGGCCCGCTCTGTTCAAGCAGCTCGTCGAACGCCTGTCGCGCTCCGGCGCCAAGACCACGACGCTCGATTACGAAACCGAGGCCGGCTACCAGGCGCAGGTTGCCGACTTCGCGCGCCGTCGCGGCATGGACCATGCCTCCGAGGTGGTGGCCGGGATGGAGGAGCGGGTCGAGCGGCGGCTGTCGTGGATTTCCGGACAGCGCCAGCGCGTCGCAAAGCTCTGGGAACGCGCCAGCGTCGCCCTCGGCCTGACGATCGAGAAGGAGCGCAGCGTTTCCTATAGTGATCAGGCGCTCACACCGGCCCAATCCGCGCCGGTGGGCGCCCCGGCGAGGCCCGCCATCCTGCCGGCCGAAACCAGCTTTGCCCGGTCGCTCGAAGAGGATGCCCGCCGCCAGCAGCTTGCCTCTCCCCGATGGACGGAACGGGAAGAAGCGATCGCGCCGGTTCTCGATCGCATCTATCGCGATCCGCAGGCTGCCCTGAAGCGCCTGAACGACCACGCTTCCGACTTTCGTGCCGATCCGCGCCGGCTTGCCGAAGACATCGAGCGCAATCCGGATATGCTCGGCGCTGTGCGCGGCAGTCCTCATCTCGTCGACGGTCAGGCAGCGCGCAAGGAGAGGTCCGAGGCGCTCGCGGCCGCCGGCGAGCTGGCGCCGCTGGCGCGCGGCCACGCCGAGGCCTTCAAGGCAGACCAGAGCCGCTTCGGCATCCGCGAACATGCCCGGCGCGCGCATATGGCCCTTACAGTGCCGGCACTTTCGCCCAACGCCGCCGCGCGTCTCGCCGAGATCGAGGCCATCCGCGACAAGGGAGGCGACGATGCTTACAAGACCGCCTTCGCGCTTGCCGCCGAGGATCGCAGCGTCATCCAGGAGATCAAGGCCGTCGACGCCGCCCTGACCGCGCGCTTCGGCTGGAGCGCTTTCACGGCCAAAGCCGACGAGTTCGCCGAAAAGCATATCGCCGAGCGGATGCCGGACCATCTGGCCGAGGATCGCCGCGAGGAATTGACGAAGCTGTTTGTCGCGGTGCGCCGCTTCTCGGCGGAGCAGCATATATCCGAGAGCCGCAATCCCGCCCGTGTCGTCGCGCCTGCCGCTTATGATCCGGCGCAAGCGCCTGCTGCCAATCAGCGCCCGGTCCTGCCGATGCTGGCGGCCATTACCGAGTTCAAGACCACGCTCGACGAGGAGGCCAGGGAGCGCGCCGTCGGCTCCGGGCGCTACAAGCAGGAGCGGGCCGCCTTCAGCGAAGCCGCTGTGAAGGTCTGGCGAGATCCCGCCGCGGCGATCGCCACCATCGAGGGCCTGCTCCAGCGCGGCGTCGATCCGGACCGCGTTGCCCGCGCGATCGCGAATGATCCCTCCGCCTACGGCCCACTGCGCGGCAACGAGCGCGTCATGGACCGGCTGCTGGCACCCGGCCGGGAAAGGAAAGAAGCCCTTGCGTCTGTCGACACCGTTTCGGAGCGCATGTGGACGATGGGCAGGACGTGGCAAACCGTCCTCGATGGTGAAAAACAGACCGTGGCAGCCGATCGCGACCGGATGGCGATCCCGGTTCCGGCGCTGTCCGAGCACGCCGAGGCCGAGCTGAAGCGCTTGGCGGCGGCGGTCGAGAAGACCCCCACGGATCTTACGAAACTTGCCCGTGCCCTCGACAAGTCGGTGCGCGCCGAGTTCGCTGCCGTCAGCAAGGTGCTCGATGCGCGCTTCGGGCCGAATGCGATTGCCCGTGGCGACAAGGACGCGGTCAACAGGGTTCCGGCGGCGCAACGCAAAATCTTCGAGGCGATGCAGGTCCGCCTGCGCGTCCTGCAGAACGCCGTGCGGGCCGATCGAGCCCAGGCGGTGATTGCGGAGCGGCAGAACCGTGCGCTCAACCAGGCGCGCGGAAGGACGATCTGACAGGAAAAACAAGGAGGCAGACGCACCATGGCTGAAGACATCCCATACGACGCGATCGTGCGCGCGGAGATCGCGATCGAGATCATGAACAAGGCCAGGGGCCTGGTTTCGGCGCGCGTGACCGAGATCGAAGATGCCGATCCTGCCGGCGCCGAAGCGCTTCGGCGCAAGCGGCGCGAGCTGCTCGCAATCCAGAACGGCATCCGCGTCGGCGACGATGAGCATATCGAGGCGGTCATCGCGGAATGGGGGCCGCGCGTGAAGGATGCAGCCCGCTTCTGGCGCGAGCTGTAGCCATGGCGGAACTATCCGATCACGGACGGCTTTCGGACGCCGAAAACGAGCGCATCTTCCGGACCGAAATCCTGCCCGACTATCTGCCGGCCGAAACCAGCCGTGCCGATAGGCCGGTCCTCGTCATTCTCGGCGGTCAGCCGGGCGCCGGCAAGACCGCGTTGCTCACCTCGAGCCAGACGGAACTGGAAGGGCAGGGGCCGACGATCCGCATCGTGGGTGACGATCTGCGCTCCTACCATCCCGCCTTCAGCTCGCTGCAGGCGGCCGATACCGAGCGCGCGTCCCGTCACACCCAGCTCGATGCTGGCCGGTGGACGGAAAAGCTTCTCGCGGTCGCCACCGAACGCGGTGTGAACGTCGTCTTCGAGACGACCATGCGGACACCGGACAATGTGGCTCGTGTGGTCGAAAAAGGGAGGGAGGCGGGCTATCGGGTCGAGGCGCGCATCGTCGCCGTCAATCCGAGGGTCAGTTGGCAGGGTTGCCTTTATCGGTTCGAGGAGATGCACCATGCCGGAGAGGCGGCACGGATCCCGCCCCGAACGGTGCATGACGCCGCTGTCGCGGGGCTTGCCGCAAGTCTCGATCGTATCGAACGCGACCAGCTCGCCGACCGTGTCGTCATCCGCTTGCGCAATGGCGCCACAGTCTACGACAACGAGGTTGCCGACGGCCGGTGGCGGGCGACGCCCGAGGCCGTGTCCAGGCTCGAGAACGCCCGAAATCTCGTGATGTCCCGCCAGGAGAGCGAGACTTTCGCCGCGACTTGGCTGAAGGTGATCGCGCGCATGGAAGCACGCGGCGCGCGTGCCGAACTGGTCGACGAAGCCCGTGCCCTTTCGAAGCAGGATCTCGCCTGGCTCGCCGTGGAACGGCGCAAGACCGATCAGGGTGATGACGAAAAGCGCGCGCGATCGATGAAACCCCAGATCGGGGAGGGACCCGCCATTAGGCGGGCCATGGCAGAAGACGAGCGGCAAGATCGCGGTAGGGAGGAGCGCCGACGCCCGCCGCCATCGGCGCGCGCCAGCGATGCCGACGTTCTTATTCCCGGCCGGAACCTGCCCGATCTGGGCGCGGCCGAGATCGGCGACGCGCTTTCCCGATCCGTCAGGCTCGCCGAAAAGCGGGCCGAGATCGAACGCCTGTCCGTGCTCGTCTATGGCAGCGCGACGGCTGTCTCCCCATCGCTGCAGAATATCGACGGCGCTTCCGCGGGGTCTGTCGCCGGCGACGACGTCCGAACCGGCAAGCTAGGCCCGCTCGCCGGAGAGGGCAGGACGTTCCTGCGCGCCGAAAGCCCGGAGCGGCAGGCCGCGAAGGCACATCTGCCCCAGCTCGCAGCAGCCATGGAAGACTATGGCCGGTCGGTCGACTTCGAACGGCATCGCGTCGAGACGACGCATCGCGAGGAGCAATTCAGGCAGCGCCAGGAAGTCCGCCGCCCGTCCGAAGCGCTGGCAACCGTGCTCGACGTTCCGGCGCATGAGCAGGCCAGCCGGCTCGCCGCCTCTCCGGACCTGCGGCGGGAGCTGGACAGGATCTCGACCTCGATCAACCGGCGGCTCAATGTCGACGAGCGTAAGGCGCTCTCGATCGGCAATGCCGCAGAACTGTCGAGGTCTCTTGCCGTTTCCCGCTCGCAGGCGGACAACCTCATCAAGGTGCATGCGCAGACCCAGGCCGCCCAGCAGCTAAACCATGCACTGCGGCAATCCCAGGCGCGAGCGCGAACGGATGGCATCGGCCTGAAGCGGTGACCGGCCCCTTTTGCAGTTCATGGCTGCGCCCCTCAGGGCTGGCCCGAAAGGCTGTCCAACAGGGCTCCGAGATCGACCGCGATCACCTTTGCAATTGCGAATTGGCGGGCCTTGCCTCTGCCGAGGGAATTCTTGACCCAGGATTCGGTCAGGAGTCCGCGTTCCACAAGCGGATTGAGAAGCTCCTCAAGGCTTGGCCTGGACAGGCCGGTAATCTCGGCGAGCGACGTTATCGTGATGGGTATGCGCTGCGCATGCAGTTCCACGATGATCGACATCAGGCCGTATTGCCGCAGCCTCGATCCGGCCGACTCGCCGGCGAGAAGCTGTCCGAAGACCTGGTACGTGGTGACCGCCGATAGCACCGTATTCGCCAATTGTGGTGGGAGCTTTGGGACCATCGCGATCAGCACGCCTCGATCAACGCCCTCGACGAGAGAACGTGATCGCTTCTGGCGCGGCCGAGATCCCGGGCGGCGGCCGGGAAGCGCTCGGACAATGAAAATCTCAAATGGCAGGTCTGATTGGGCATTCGTCCGGTTTCGAAGGCATCGCTTGCGGTACGCCCCCGCTGCGATGCTCATTGACCCCTGGTGATCGGGGAGTTCGAAACCGTCACGAAACGGCCCCATGGCCTTTAGTCCGGAAGAGCCTGTTGTATACGCCACAGGCTCCCCGACCATAAGGTCAAGGAGGATGGTGCCGTAGCGGCCGACACCAGCCGTCGTGAGGGGTTTCGACGCCCCGAGGCAGTGCGTACCTGCCTCACCGATGGCTTATAGCCGGAAGGTTGGACGTTGTCGCGCCTAACCTGCGGTTTCTAATGCACAACTCATCTGCAAAGTGCCGACCGTGACCGGTCCGGTCTGGGAATTATGCGATGATGACGATGCCGGCACGCTGCCCGAAACGCCGCATTTCGAGCAGAAGGTCATCGTCGTCGCCGATGTCGATTTCCTCGAGCACGTCGAAATCATCCTCGCCTACCCGGTCTTCGAACAGGACGAGACACCGTTCCGGATCGCACTGCCTCGAGGTCCAGATCAGCCCGTCGAGATCCGGCCGCGCTTCATGGATCGCCTTTGCCCAGAGGACGGTTCGGGCATAGCTCGACTTGGGCGTCTCGATGATCTGGCCGCGATCAATGCTCCAGAGCTTCAGGTCAGGCGCGAAGAGCGCGGCAAACTGCAGATCACGCTTCGGCGATATCCGGCTGGCTGTCCTCGCTTCGACGTCATTCAAGCGCACGGTCTTGAATCTTGCGGCCGGATTGATGTCGTGGAAGATCGATTCGAAAGCGGCCGCTTCCCGGCTGGTGGCGGCGTAAAGCGTTGCGACACAGCCACCAGCCGCGTCCTGAAAGGGGGCGAAGCGGGTCGGCTGTCCCTTGCAGGGGTTGAACTGAGCGGGCCGGAAGGCGGACAGATGATTGCGATGGAGGACGCTTCCGGCTGTGAGTGTTTGGGCGTTAACGGTTGGAAACGGATCGGGCGGCAGGGGCAGCGGGGATGTCACCCGACCACCTCTTGCCCTTCACGCTCGGCCGCTTCGATCACGGCCTTGGCGTTGTCGAGCACGTCGACCGGTGCCTTGTCGCCCAGCCAGCCATTGGTCGACACGAACCAGAACGTCTTCTGCCATCCAGACAGGTGCGCGGGCAGCGCCTTCAGCACCTTCTTGATCGCCGGATGTGGCCGCCCGTCGCGGAACTGGAAGGCGGGATAATATTCGGTGCCACGATGAAGGACGGAGAAGATCTCCCCATTCTTTTTCCACCGCGCGGCGGTCGCATACGGGTTCTTCGTCTGCAAGCCAGCCTTGGCGCCGATCTCGGCGCTTGTCAGTTGCGGAACTTCCGAAATAAACTTGTCACGCAGTTCCAGATTGTCCGCTGCAAGCGCTCCCCGCGCTACTGACAAATCATCGGGCAGCATGAGATCGGCGAGCTTGCTGATCGTCGCTTCGAACCGGCTTTCGTCCAGGTTCTCGGACACGCGCACCAGCGTCTCGAGGAAGCTCCTGACGGCGCTCCGCTCCCCTTCGGCCAGGCCCGGCTTGAGCTGCAGGAGCACGGACCTGCCGCTGGCGAAATCCGCAAAGGCGTCCGCCAGCTTGTCGAACTCGATTCGACCCGCTCCCTCCGTCATAAGGTCGGGCAGTACAGCTTGCTCGACGCTCTGCCGGAACGCCCTGACCAGGGCATCATGGAACTTCTGATCGTCCGGCTCGCGTGTCGCTGCGGTCCGGAGCGCCCGCCTGGCGCGTGGCACGTTTCGATCACCAGGCGGCGGGACAACCCGGTCGATCATCAGGAATTGGGAAATTAGCGCTTCGGTCATGATCCACACATGAGATAGATTAGTTAGGTCTTCATATCATGTATGTCACGTCAAGTCGACTGCAAGACCTGTTCCACGAGATTCCGCGCGTTTCCTATCGCCGTCGAGCCGTCAGCATCCTGCTTGCGCGCGCGCGGCTCACTTCGATCCCTGATCCTCGATCCGCACTCGTCGGACGCGCGTGAGGATCGGGGGCAAGATCGGCTGCTCCTCATAGCGCAGCTTGTCTTCGTAGAGATCGTTTCCGGGCCGTGTCAGAAACCGGATCTCGCTCCTGGTCACGAATGAGGGAGCCAGATCGAAGAACACTGCTGCCGCAACGAGAACGATCATGACCAGCACGATGACGAGCCCAAGGTCCCTTGCGAGATCAGGCGAAATACCGAGCGTCTCCGCGGTGCCATTCAGCAACCACAAGAGAATGAAAGCCCCGACGCTGAGGCCGGCCATCCACCAGGACAGCGGCGAGCGCAACATATGGGAAAAATCGCGCTTGATTGCCTTGATGTCCGCTTGGTCTCGTTCGTCCTTCAGGGTGAGTTTGTCTTTCAGATTCATGATTTTATGCCCTCGAATAGCCCGCTCCTATAGTAATCGTAAGTGGTAGTAATAACAATCGCGACATATAAAAGTCACAAGTGATTATTGCGAGAAGAGTTTCCAAAATGAACATTAAATCAATGTTATAGGAGTTTCGGACCCGAAATCCCAAGAACCAAATAGTCTTGGATTTCCCGTTGGGTACCCGGTCATAGGTCACGTCCTGGGACTCCTCGCGGCCGAGCCCTACGCCCAAATGATCCCCGTTTATTCTCCGGGTTGATCGTGGAGGTTGAAAGGAGTGATCGTGCTGCATGAAATGCCGAGGAGACAACATGAATGACAGAAGCAGCTTGCGAGTATTTCTATACGCTTTCCGTCGACCGATGGGGCTCTGCCTCGCTCGGCTATTTCGACACCTGGCAAGAGGCGCGAGACGGAGCAGTGGCGCTTCGCCATGATCTGATCGGCCAGAGTGACGAAACCGCCCCAATACCGGATATGCAGATCGAGAAGATCCTCGTCGCGCCGATGACGAGGAAGAACCTGATCCACCTGTTGGAACATGGTGTCGAAAAGCTGATCCGAGATCGGGAGGTCGTCGAAATCGTCAACGAGCCCCAGCGCGAGCACATCAAGGCTTAGACCACTGTTTCGAAAGTAAACCGAGCCCATGCGCCTTTATCATTTCACGTCAGAGAAATACGGCTTGCTCGCACTCGAACAGCGCAGACTCAAAATTGCCCGCATCGATGAGCTGAACGATCCTTTCGAACTGCTCGGCTGGAACCTTCGAGACAAGAATGTGCGGGCCAAACTACGACGCTGGAAGCGCGATCGAAACGCCGAATTCGGCATCCTGTGCTTCAGCCGGAAATGGTCGCACCCGCTTCTCTGGGGCCACTATGCCGACAAGCACAAAGGCATGGCGATCGGCTTCGATGTGCCGGACGATGACAGCTATAGTCCGGTCGATTACCATCCCAAACGCTTTCCGATATCCCTCAACTCGCCGTTCGGCGAAAGCGATCTCAAGCGCCTTCTCATGAGCAAATTCACCGCTTGGCGCTACGAGACCGAATATCGCTGCTTCCTCCGGTTGAGCGGTCGAACGCCAGAGGGCGGTCTCTATTTCGAGCCGTTCTCCGACAGGTTGAAGGTGGCGGAAGTTATTATCGGCGATCGATGCGGCATCAGCCGCACGCGGTTGGCCGAGGCGCTCGGCCCCGACCACGCTCATGTCAAATCGTTCAAGGCACGGCCGGCCTTCGGGTCGTTCACAGTCGTGCAGAATCGCAACAAGGACTTGTGGACCTGAAGCCCGGATCTCAGGTTGCGGCCGCAGCCGTCAATCCTTGCCGAGAAGGCCTTTCCAGATGAACGCGCCAACGGCCGCGCCGATCAGCAGAGCGATCCAGAACAGCCAGAGCTGGCCGAGCGCACCAGTGTCGGCAAACAGGGCGACGCCCGTCGAGCGGGCTGGATTCACCGACGTGTTGGTGACCGGGATCGACACGAGATGGATCAGGGTGAGCCCAAGGCCGATCGCGATTGGCGCGAAGCCCGCCGGCGCCGCCGGCGCCGTCGAGCCGAGAATGATGATCAGGAAAAATGCGGTCAGGACAATTTCGCTCAGCAGGGCGGCCACAAGCCCATAGCCGCCCGGAGACAATTCCCCGAAGCCGTTCGATGCGAAGCCGCCCGCGGCAAACCCGGCCTTCCCCGATGCAATGACATAAAGCACGGCAGCGGCGATGATGGCGCCGGCGACCTGAACCGCCCAGTACGGCACGAGGTTTTTGGCGTCGAAGCGCCCGGCGAGCGCGAGCCCCAGCGACACGGCAGGATTGAAGTGGCCGCCGGAGATGCCGCCAACCGCAAAGGCCATGGTCATCACGGTGAGTCCGAAGGCGAGTGCGACACCGAGATAGCCGATCCCGACCTCGGGAATGCCGGCAGCAAGCACCGCGCTGCCGCATCCACCGAGAACGAGCCAGAATGTGCCGAAAAATTCGGCGGACAGTTTTTTGATCATGGGACCCTCTCCGGTCATCGATGCTGATTTGGCGGCCACGGCAACATCCATGCGCTGCCGTCGCCATTGCGAATTGCGAAGTCGGGGCCGCCTATTTGAGGTTGGCCAGCCTGTCGATCGCCGACGTGAACCCGGTCAGTGAAACGGGTATGGTGAGTGGATTACGCGTCACCGTTTCCAGCCCGATGTTCAGGACGGAACCGGCCTTGAGGGCGTTCAGCAGCTCGGGAGCCAGGGTGACGTTCGCATAGGCACCGTTCTGGTCGCTGCTGAAAATGACGGCCGTGTTCTTGGCCCCGGTGCCAATCTGATAGCTCACACCTGCCGGTAGATAGAGGCCGTGCGGCAGGACAAGGTTCATGCTCATCGAACCGCTTTGCGGCTTCCTGATCGTAATCACCATCAGGATCTGTCCCGTCTCTTGACGCAGGATCGTCTGGGACATCTGGCATTCGAGTGCGCCGGCGCCGGCATTCGCGCTGGAGCAGCTCAAGGCCCAGGCCGGCGCAGCCGGTTGGCTCGCGGCCGGGTTGCGTTGCGTCGTCTGGGCTCCTTGCGCCATTGCTGGCGCTGATCCGCCAACCAGTATGAGCAGCATGAGGCCGGCCAGGACCGGAGGCTTGCGAAAGACCATCATTTTCGTATTTCCCTTTCCCCAGGAGGTTTCACGATCGTCCGATCCAGTCATTTGCTGTCGTCGGGCGTTCTGCGGCGACCGCCGACCGCATGCTCAGTGTCCTTGGCGGCCTTGTGCTCGATGATTGCCTCGAAGGGCGTGTCCCGGGCTTCGATCCACATGACGCGCTCCGGCATGCCGATAGCGACTTCCGCAATCGCTGCTTCAAGCAGGATCTTGGCGCCATGGCAGGTTTGGATGTCGGTGGACTCGACATGCAGCAAGAGGGCTCCATCCTGCGGCCTGACCCTTGCCTGGGCGAAATCGAAATTGAAGAGATAATCCGTTTGATCACGCGATCTCGACGCGCAGAATTTCCCCAATAGATCAAAGACCAGTTCGATTGCCTCTTTGGCGTTGGCGATCTCTACACACGCCGATCCGGCAATAGTCATAATCATGCTGCTCCCGAATATGCTTGTATGCGCCCCCCGGCCGATCCGCCGGGCTGACTTCGTTTCAATAGGAAGGAGTAAAGTGTGGAATGCCCCCTGCGCGCCGAGGCGGGTGATGTCGCCAATGGTTAAAGTAAAGTCAGACATGGCCGCCCTCATTTCGGGAGGGTCTGGTTCACGAGACCTGCGGCGGAGGCGAGGCTCGCGAGCGTTGAAAATGGCTCCGCCTCGACAGGTGTGACGATCGGTACGCGCGACAGTTCCGCGATTGTGACGCTGTTGCGGCCCCGCGATTTGGAGTGGTAGAGCGCCTGGTCGACCGTTTCGAACAGCAGGCCGGGATCGCGTGGTTCGTGAAACATGGCGAGACCGAATGATGCGGTGACGACCCCTTCAGGATCGTTGCGCATATGGGGAATCGCCTTCGCGGCGATGCTTTTGCGCAGTTTCTCGAAGAATGCGATCGCTCCCGCCTCATTGCGGGCCTTGCAGGCTATAACGAATTCCTCGCCGCCAATCCGGAAGGCGCTGGCCGCTGGGTCCCGCAGATGGGAGGCGATGACCCGTCCGACACGCTGCAGCACAACGTCGCCTGCTGCATGTCCATAGGCGTCGTTGTAAGCCTTGAAGTTGTCGATATCCATGATCGCCAAAGCCGTGACGCGCCCGTCGGAGGGCGCCGACACAAGGGCGGGATAACGGATTGAATATGCGCGACGGTTCGGGAGACCGGTGAGGAGATCGATCTGCGCCTGGATCGCGTCGGTGATATCGCTGAAGATCCAGATCCGGGCGAAGCCGTCACCTTTCTCCTCAAGAGGTGCACTGCGCCTTGCGAAGACCCTGCCGTCCTTCAACAGAATTTCGTCATCGGAATGTTCAGCCGACCCGTAGAGCCTCTCGGCCTCGTTGCGGATCGTGCCGGGATCCACGAGCTGCCCCGCCATGAGGTGGAACACGTCTTCCTCGAGCAGCGTGCTCAACGCTCCGTCGGGTATGTTCCACAAACGAAGGAAGGGCCGGCTGGCATAGACTATATCACGCGCACGCCCGGTTAGAAGAACGCCATCGGCCATGCAGTCGAGCGTTCGTTGAAATAAAGATACTGTAACCTCACTGCGGGCTTGCACTGCGGACTCCGGTCTGCCTCTTCGGGCGGCTCCTCCACGGTCATTTTGAATGATGACAAGGGGAATCTGGGTAGGTCATGGATCTCGTGGTTCTTCCTCGTCAGTGTCCGTCGGGGCGTTCCATTGGGATGGCCTCGCTCGACGATCGGACGGTGGTGAGAGCCCGAGGGATGCGATGTCGTGGAAGCGGATGCCGCCTGAAGGGTCGGCGTCGTTCGCAAGGGCGGAATCCATACGTTCTAATTGGAACAAGGTCTTGTCGTTGACTTGCAGGGCCGCGACGCACATGACGGCGCACACCGCCTGCTGCTCGTCCCAGCCGGCCTCTGCCGCCAGTTTGATCAGCTTGATCACCGACGGCTCCAGCGCGAAAATGCAATCCTGCTGATACCGGTCGCTTCCGACCGGCGAATCGGTGGGTCCGTTGATCCGGCCAGCTTCGCTCATTGATATATGCCTTCATGATCCGGCATCCCCGCAGCGGGGGACCGCTCCATTTCGTTTGTGGTGATGTTCATGGGCCAGGTGATCGCCGGAAGGCTGGCAAGTCCCGGCCTGGCGAACAGGAAGCCCTGCATTAGGGTCACGCCGAGCTGCGAGAGCATGGAAAATTCCTGGTCGGTTTCCACACCCTCGGCGATCACGGTGCAATCGAATGATCGACAGGCGTCGACGACGCCCTTGACCAGGGCCTGACGGCTTCGGTCCGTGTCGATGTTGCGGACAAGCGCGAGGTCGAGCTTGATGATTTCGGGGCGCAGCGCGAGCAGGCTGCTGAGACCCGCATAGCCGGCGCCGAAATCGTCGATCGCGATCTTGACGTCGCGGGACCGGGCGGCTGCGATCCACCGTCCGAGCCGGTCGACGTCGGCGACGGGGTCATGCTCGGTCATCTCGAAGATCAGATTGTCGATCGGCCATCCAAGCTTTCGCGCCCGACGCAGCGTGGCATGAAGCCCATGCCTGCGGTCGCAGATGGCGGTCGCCGAAACATTGAGGCTGAGACGCGACGACATGCCGAGCGACGAAGCCAGATCGATTGCGCGGGACCGGCAGGCTTCGTCGAAAGCGGTGAGGGAAGTGGGCGATATGCCCGCGAAGATCTTGTCGGCGCCCTGTCCTGACGGCCCTCTGACAAGCGCCTCATACGCGAAGACCGACCCTCCCGCCCCGGTGTCGACTATGGGCTGAAAGGCCATGGTGAACTCTATCTCAATGTGCGTCGGCGCCCCCATGTGTCTCATCGTGTTCCCTGCCCCTTTTTGCTGCCGCGAAACCTGTTGCCATCTGCGATTCACCAATGTTCGTCTGCTGACCGAACGACACGAAGTGCTCAGTCGACACCACATTCCCCGGCAGGCGCGAGGCTGCCGTTCTTTCGATCCTCGATCGTCACGATCTCGTCCGAAGCGTAATTCGTGTTGGCGAGCGCAAACCGTTCGGGGGCCTTGCCATAGGCAAGCTTCTGCCAATATCCGGCCGGCGGTCTGGCGATCTCGTAGACATCACAAGCCTGTGCGACTTTCATCGCCGGGACGCCGTAGAACCTGGCGATCTCTGTCATCGGCTGAGACCAGATCAGCTCGTAAAGCTCAGATCGCGTTATCTCCATCATCACGCCGTTCCCGAATCCTCATCGACCGGCCGAATACGGCCGGCCACTCCATGGCTGCACATCCGCTCGTCAGGTGCAGACCCACTCCCTGATCTTGCACTGTACGGAACCGGCCTCGCACTGCTGGAGCGCCTGGTCTTCCGCGTCCTTGCGCGTCTCTGCTGAGGATGCCGCCCACGGCGTGGTTGCATCCGATGACTTCGCGTTCACTGCGAGGGCGGCGCAGTGATTGTAGGGGAAGCCGCTGCCGTCATCGTCGTCCCAATGGCGATGGTTTCGGAACGTCGTCACCAGAGCACAACTCTTGCCGCCTGCGTTCTCGCAATGCTCCACAGCGATATCCTCGGCTTCCTGGCGCTTGTCGGCGCCCCAGAAGAACCCGTGTTTGCCGTCGGCCTGGGAATAGGCGATGGCGCCCCAGATCCCGACCTGCTCGACGGGAGGCGACGGGACCTCGTTATAGGTCTGCGGCAGATCTGCGGCAGATCCCATCTGGCTGAAGGCCAGGACTATGCTGGCTGCAATGGTAATGGCTTTCCTATTCATCGGCGCCGGTCCTTTTCGTGATCTTGCCCCGCCGAGCTGCCGGCAAGAGCTGGTCCTGTCTCGTCCCTCATCTCCTGCAGCAGGTGCCTGCAGCATGGGCCGCCATCGCGTCTCTGCACTGCCGCGGAATCGGGGCCGGCTCGACCGGGACCAGGACTGGCGCCCGGTGCGGGGCCAGCAAACAGCGCCGCAGCCGTCATCACCGCGACGAAGGGATGAACCATCAAGACCGAACCGACGCGGAATTCCTTCTGCTTCTCTGTCATGATCAACCTTTCGCCCACGCGATCGACACGACCACGCAGGTCTCTCCAGACGGCACCAGCAGCGCCTGGCCGCCGTTTCCGGCCAGTGTGTAAAGCGACACCTTGCCCAGCGTATTGGCGATTTTGCTTCCCTGCGGGAGCGTGGCGGGGACGTTCGAACAAGCCATCGGCAATGGTGCGACCCGAACCATTGCCCCTTCGCAATCCGTCCCGTTTGGCGCGGCCATCACGATGCCGCCGGCCGGCCCGGTGTAGTTCTGCGATTCATAATCGAGCCCGACCAGTGCCTGGATCGGATGCTGATCCGGAGCCTGCTGGTTCCATTCGCTGACGATGTTATATTTGGCTCCGCTCGTCAGGAGCTGGCCGAGAACCGGAAACACGTTGGAGCAGGCGCTGAGTCCGGCCTGCTTGGTATGCGTCAGAAATGGCGTATCGGCCAGCGACGGGTCCGGCGTCTTCGTTGCCGTCACCGGCTGGGCAAAGACCTGCTGCACCTGGGGGAGCTGGTAGGCTGCAAAGCCTGCGACCCCGAGCAGGAGCAATCCCGCCACGGTGAACGCGATCGTCTTGATCGTCCGTTTTGACGATCTCAGCACCTTCTCGTCTTCAGGTGAAATGCGCGGACCGCTTTCGCGGGCCATGATCCTGTCGTGGATGGATTGCTGGCTCATGCGCCTCGCCCCCCGGTCAGTTGATCGCCGCAAGCGCTTTGTCGAGGCCCGCCAACGATGTGGTTACGGTTCTTGTTTCGCCCGACACCGTCGGGAATGAAATTTTGGGGTTCGTCGCTTTGGCGATCTGCCCACGCAGGATCGGCCCGACCGGAACCATGGCAATGCAAACTGCCTCATTGCAGCCCTGCAACGAGACATCGACAGGGTTCTGTCGCCCGTCGAAATAGAGCGACACCTTGCCGTCACTCGGCATGTTGGGTGGTGCGCGCATCAGAAAATACGGCTTCCCGTCTTCCGTTGCTGCCAGAGACCAACTGAAGACGCTGTTTCCTGCTTGGTCCTCGATAACCTGCGTGATGTTGCAGACCTTCTTCCGCTCCTTCAGGTTCTCGTCGCAAATCAGCGTCCAGTTTTCGAAGGGACGAATAGTCCGCTGGTACTGTCCCGTCGGAACGTCGGCAGGGATGACTACCTCCGACGGCTTGATTCTGTAGACCTGCGTGGATGGTTCCTGCCCGGCGGCGGGGGCGCCGCCGAGCAGGATCAGGCAAGCCAGGGCTATCCCTAGGCGGTGGGCTGGGGCGGCCTGCCTAATCATCTTGACCTCAGTTCAGCGTGAAGCTGACGCCGGCGCCCGCGCCCCACTTGCCGCCGGCGGTTGTCGCCGAGAGATTGGCCCGGACGCGCCCGTCCTCGCTTGTGTAGCCGGCGCCAAGGGCAAACGCGCCCTGGCCTCGCCAAACACCACCGCCAACCGCAACGCTCGCCTTTCCGGGCCGGTCGTCATACCGCAGTGAGGCAGCGGCAAGACCAATCGCGGCCGCCTGTCGGGCCTCGTTCCGAACCTCCCCGATCTCCTGGTTCAACTGCCCGAACTTGTAGTCGGTATAGTTGTTGGCCTGGTTGAGCGTCGTGACCGCCACCTGATCCGTGTAGCTGTTCGCGGTGTCGATCGCGTAGGACACGCGATTGTCGGTGTAGGAATTGGCGTCGATAAGGGTGTTCGACAGGCCTTCCTTGAGCTGGCCGACATTGACGGCATCGTTATTGGCGACGCCGTCGGCGACGTTGGAGAGCAATACCGGTGCATTCGGATCGCCACCAATCAAGGTGACCGAGTTCGCGCGCGAGCCGTCGGGGTTTTTGTCGTACATGACCGCCCCGTCCTGCAGATCCCCGATGCCGCTCGCCAGATCGTCGATCGCCTGGTTCGTGGCATAGAGCTGGCTGCCGTTGATGGCATCTGTCGAGTCGGCTGTGACACGGCCGGCGGCGACGTTGGTGATCGTGCGCTCGGAGCCGACCCCGCCGACGCTCACCGTGCTCGTGGCATTGGTTCCGGCAAAGGCGTAGTCCGTGCCGTTGATAGTCGTTCCGCTCGTGTTGACCACCGCCTGGGTGGTCGAGCCGGAACCGAGCGCGACGTCGCCGGCATTATTGGCCGTCGCACCCTGGCCGAGAGCAACCGCACCATCGGCGCCGGCGACCGTCGTGGCGCCGTTGCCCATGGCAACGCTGTTGTCTGCATTGGCCACGGCCTGCGGTCCGACCGCGACGCTCTCCTGTCCGATGGCCTGGCTGTCCGCTGCGGCGGAGTTGGCGTGGAAATACTTGATACCCCCGCCGTTGTTGATGTCGGTGATAGTATTGTTGATGTTGGTCAAGCTGGTGTCGACGGCCGCGAAGGTGTCGTAGACGGTCGTGTAATTCCCGCCCTGCATCACATAGGTCGGACCGTTGACAGTGCCGTCCGGGTTGACCGTCGCACCGCCGCCAAGGTGGTTGGCGATACTATTGGATACACCGTAGAGCTGGCTGCCGTTGACGGCGTCAGTCGAGGTTGAATTCACCGCGCCGGCTGCCAGGTTCGTGATAGTGGTGCCGTTGGTACCCTCGAGCGTGATGGTATCCTTCGGATCTCCGAGTGCACCGTCATACTTCACGGCGCGATCATCGAGTTCGGCCACGTTGTCGTCGATCGCCTCGACGGCCTGGTTCGTCGCAAAAAGCTGCGAACCGTTGATGGCGTCGGTGCTGTCGGCCGTGACGCGGCCTGCAGCAACATTGATGAGCTGCCGCTCGGCGCCAACCGCCCCGATGCTGACAACGCTTTCTGGCGTTGCGCCTGCGAAGGCGTAGGTCTGGCCGTTGATCACGATCTCCGAGGTGCCGACCGCTGCGGCTGTCATCGAACCCGAACCGAGAGCGACGCCGAGATAGTGATCTGCGACGGCGCCAGCGCCGATAGCGATCGCCTGCTCGCCGCCAGCCTGTGAACTTGTTCCGAGCGCGATGCCGTCGGCCATCATGACGTGGGCGTCCTGCCCGATCGCCGTGCCGCCCGGCGCAGTGGCATCGACGATCGAGCCGTTGCCCATGCCGATGCCGTTGTCGCCATTGACCACGGTCGAGGGACCGACCGCAATCGAGTCCGTCCCGATCGCCAGCGAATCCGGGGCTGCCGAATTCGCATGGAAATACTGGGTGGCCGTAACGCCAACCGACGCGATCGCGCCCTGGAGCTGGCGGATCGTCACGGCATCCTGGGCATCAGTGCCATCAGCAACATTGGTGATCTGGCGGTATGCTCCGTCCCGGCCTACCGAGACCGCGCCGAGCAGTTCCTGATCCGTCGTGTTGTAGGTGATGACCGCCGAGCCAGCCGGGATCGTCCCTGTCGAAGGCGCAATCACACGATCGGCGATCGATCCAGCACCAAGCGCAACGCCACCAAGGACATCCGCCTGCGCGTCCCGGCCGAGCGCCAGCGCGCTTTCTGCCGAGGCCGTTGCCTGATAGCCGACCGCAGTCGAGCCGACCCCTTGGGCAAACGCATCCGTCTGCGCAAGGCCCGTCTCGTTGGTGCGTGCATAGCGAATCCCGACGCCGTTCGCCTCGGTATAAGTGGTCGAGGTGTCGCCGGCGATGTTGGTGATGGTGTCGCCCAGATTGGTGATGTCTGTGGTATTCTGATCGACCTGTTGGTTCGTGGCAAAGAGCTGGCTGCCGTTCACCGCGTCGGTCGACGTCGCGCTGATATCACCGTCTGCCAAGTTGGTGATGGTCGTGCCCGCCGTGCCCTCAAGGGTTATTGTATCCTTCGGATCGCCGAGGGCGCCATCATATTTCACGGCACGATCGCCGAGTTCGGCGACGTCGTCATCGATCGCCTCGACTGCCTGGTTCGTCGCGAAAAGCTGCGAGCCGTTGATCGCATCGGTCGACGTGGCGCTGATCCGGCCGGCCGCCACGTTGGTGATGGTCCGCTCGGCCCCGACATTCCCCACCGACACTGTGCTCGTCGGCGTAGTTCCGGCGAAGGTGTAGGTCGTGCCGTTGATGTCGACGCTGGTTGTGCCGACCGCGGCATCCGTTACAGAGCCGGAGCCAAGCGCGACATCGGCTTCGTTGGTTGCCGTAGCCCCGGTGCCGATGGCAACGCCATCGTTGTCGCTTACGGTGCCGGCAGCACCAATGAGGACGCCGCCCGAGACACCATCAGCCACCGTGCCGCCGCTGGCAAGAACCTGAGTATTGCTTAGGCCGGTACCGAGCGTGTTCGCAAAACCGGAAACAGAGTTCCGCGTCCCGTTGGCTAGCGTGTTCTGACTGCCGATGATGCTGTTCTGGCTACCCCCGGTAATCGTATTTCCGACACCGGATATATTCGCCTGCATTGTGCCGGTAGCAGTATTGTTAACACCCGTGACACTCGCAAAATTGCCTGCGTTTAAGGTATTGCCTATGCCGATCACGCTGGCGCTGATGGAATTCTGAATGTTATTCAGGCCACCGATCACGGCAACGGCCGTTGAGGAGGCTATCGTATTCTGCGAGCCCGCCAGGACAGATGAGGATACCGAGGTGAGGGTATTGTTACCTCCCATCACGCCCGTGCCGCCAACATCGGCAAGCGTATTCGAAATGCCGATGACACTCGATTCGGTCGTACTGGTGAGTGAGTTGTCTCCGCCCAGTATCCCTGTTGATTCCGAATCCGAGGATATATTGGCCACGCCAATGGCAATCGAATTCGGGCTATCTGCGATCTGGTTCGAGTATCCGACCGAGATGCTGTTGATACTGCTGGCCCCGGAAACAGAACCGGATGACCCGATGACAACCGAATTTGCGGCTTCCGCCACGCTACCGACACCAGCCGCTATCGCATTCGTCCCCGTCGCGCCGTCATTGTTGTAGTTGCCGCCAGCCGTGCCGCCGTCATTGACGCTGTAGTAATGCGTCGCCGAAGCCTCGACCGTGCTGCCAAGATCCTCGATCGCCTGGTTTGTAGCAAAGAGCTGGGAGCCGTTGACCGCATCGGTCGAGGTGCCTGACACCTGGCCGGCGGCTACGTTGGTGATGGTCCGTTCGGCCCCGACATCCCCCACAGATACCGTACTTCCAGGGTTCGTCCCCGCGAAAGTGTAGGCAGAACCATTGATCGTGGCACCTGAGGTCCCGACAGCGGCGGCGGTCACGGACCCGGCACCCAGCGCAACCGAACCGTCCTCGGTGGCTACTGCATTCTGTCCGAGCGCCAGGGCGCCGACGCCGACTGCGGTGGCGTCATAGCCAACTGCGGTCGACCCCTGGCCCTGCGCGGAGGAGTCGCTCGGCGTCAGACCGGTTTCGTTGGTGCGGACATAGCGGATGCCGGAACCGTTCGCTTCGACATACGTGGTCGAGGTGTCGCCGGCGATGTTCGTGATTGTATCGCCGAGATTGGTGATGTCTGTCGTGTTCTGGTCGACCTGCTCATTGGTGGCGAAGAGCTGCGAGCCGTTCACGGCGTCAGTCGACGTTGCGCTCAACTCGCCGGGCGCCAGATTGGTAATTGTGGTGCCCGCAGTCCCCTCAAGCGTGATCGTGTCCTTCGGATCGCCGAGGGCACCATCATACTTGACGGCCCGGTCATTGACCTCGCCAACTTCTGTCCCGATCTCGTCTATCGCCTGATTGGTCGCGAAGAGCTGCGAGCCATTGATAGCATCGGTAGAAGTGCCACTAACCTGACCGGCCGCGACGTTGGTGATTGTCCGCTCGGCTCCCACGTCGCCGACTGAAACAGTGCTGCCCGGCGTGGTGCCGGCGAAGGTATAGGCTGTACCGTTAATTGTCGCGCCCGCGGTTCCAACCGCAGCGGCGGTCACTGAACCTTCGCCGAGGGCGACAGAGCCCTCTTCATTGGCTTGCGCACCGTTGCCGAGCGCGAGCGCATTGATGCCGACCGCGGTCGCCTCGTAGCCGACGGCGGTCGATCCCTGCCCCTGGGCCGAGGAATCGCTGGGCGTCAGTCCGGTTTCGTTGGTGCGGACATAGCGTATCCCGACGCCGTTGGCCTCGACATAGGTGGTCGAGGTGTCGCCGGCGATGTTGGTGATTGTATCGCCCAAATTCGTGATGTCGGTGGTATTTTGATCGACCTGCTCGTTGGTGGCGAACAGTTGGGACCCATTGACTGCATCCGTGGACGTCGCGCTCAGCTCGCCGGGGGCGACATTGGTGATCGTCGTTCCGGCGGTGCCTTCGAGCGTGATCGTGTCCTTCGGATCGCCGAGGGCACCATCATATTTGACGGCTCGATCATCGACCGCTGCCACATCGTCTGCAACCGATTGAAGCTGCCGCACATTGACAGCGTCTGTTGCCTGTGTGCCGCCGGCGACATTGGTGATCTGTCGCTCATTGCCACCCGATCCGACAGAGACCGCGCCTCGCGTGGAGGCAACAGCCGTTCCCGAAAAAAGCTCGGTCCCGCCATTCAAACCGGCGCGATTTGCGTTCGATCCTTCACCCAAGGCGACCCCGCCTGCTGCCGAGGCGCTCGTTCCGACGCCACCGATCGCAACCGCTCCGGCACCGGTGCTGGTCGTTCCAAAGCCCATCGCGATGCCGCGAAGGCCGGCGCTCGTGTTGCGCCCGATCGAAATGCCGAACTGACCGTCACTGGTCGTCGCCCCCTCGCCGATAGCGACGCCCCATTCGGCGCGGGTGTTCTCACCGATGGCGACACCGGGATTAGCGCCTTGCCCGGCGTATGAGTTATTACCCAGAGCAACCGAACTGTCACCGATCGCTGTATTCGCATTGCCGATCGCGACTGCTCCCGTCGCCGGATTTACCACCGACGTTCCAGTCGCCCGGTTGTTCGCACCGATCGCGACGGCGCCGGTGCCGTTCACGACATTGGGGTCACCGATAGCGACTGCACCGTCACCGGTCGCCATCTGGCCAACGCCGATCGCGACTGCCTGGCCGCCTTGTGCAGAAGAGTCTTGCCCGATAGCGATTGCGCCATCCGTCACGGCCGAGGCGTTCGCACCCATGGCGATTGAGGAAATGCCGGTTGCGCTGGCACCGGACGCCGCGTCGCCGCCGATAGCAATTGAGTTTTCGCCTTGCGCCAGGGCATTGCGCCCACCTGCAAAGGAACTCACTCCTTGCGCAGAAGCATTGTTCCCAACCGCTGTCGCACCGTCCGCTCCAGTATTCGCGCCAGAGCCTAATGCCGTCGAGGCAATCCCCTGGGCGTTCGATTGGTTACCAATGGCTGTGCTGAAATTGTCCGACGCTGTTGAGGCGAGACCCACAGCTGAGGCACCCTCACCGCCTGCGGTGGCTTCGCCGCCGATTGCGATACTATTGACGCTGGTAGCTTGCGCACCGCGCGTCCCATTCACACCGATCGCAATTGCGCCGTTTGCCGTTGCCCTTGTGGAATCCGCCTCCGATAGAACTGAGGCGCCGCCGCCGCCGATCGCGACAGTATTGTTTCCTGACGCTATGCTGCCGACGCCGTAAGCGGAACTACCCTCACCGGTCGCCGATGCTTCCACACCGACTGCCGTCGCAAAACGCCCTGTGGCGATCGCAGAATTGCCGACAGCAGTGACGCCGGTCCCGGTGGCTGTCGCAAAACTCCCTATGGCGGTGTAACCGAGTCCTGTCCCGGTGGACGCGCAACCTGACACCCAACCATAAGTACCGCCGCCGCTTCCGTCGCGGACACCACCGGCCGTCATTCCAGGCCCATTGGTCCCTCCCGGGTTCTTGCGAAACATGACGTCGTTGGCAGCGCTGAGGCACGGGTTTCCATCCATCGAAACAGACATTGCCCACACATCGCCTGGAGCCACGGTCCCGGCGGCAAGTGCCCCAAGGATCACGGCTGCCAGCGCGCCTCTTCCGCTCAGGAAGCCGACCTGCTCGCGTCTCTGGGCGATCTGGCGCTGTGCAGCCGTCGCCATTGCGATCGGTCGGCCGCATCCTGGGCATTTCGGAACATCACCGCGCGCCATCACCGACAGTTCCATCGGTGGGGATGTTTCGAGCCCCATGGCATCAAGCGCGGCTGCAATGGTGGCTCCCACGCCGAGTGAACCGAGCCCCAGACGCTTCCGCCCCATGCCGAGCGCCATATGCGCCAGCCTGAGAATAGCCATGAGGCGGCGGCGAACCGAACGGCTGTCGCCAGCACCGGCCACCCAGTTGCGAACGAATTCCTTGCGGTTTCCGGACCGATCGGTGCTGTTAAGCTGAAAATCGACGGGCATGCTATTCCTCCAAATGCTGCGCAGATCGGTCCAAGGACAGAGCTTCTGGTTTCGTTGTTGATCTCGTAGTTTTGAGTTGGTCTGAAAGTGCCCGGCCGTCCTTGACGCCCAGGGCTTCGATTGAATCGAAGGCCGTAGCGATCCATTCGTCCGAAGTTTTGGGGACCCGATGCAGGGTCCGCTCGATGCGCTCCGGCGAAAGCTTCAGTGCCAGTACCGTCCGGCAGACATGAAGGTGCGTTTGTGGATCGTCCTCGCCATGGAACGGTTGGGTCAATCCAAACACAAACCGCGCGAAGAGATGGTCGATTTCATCGGATGAAATCTCCCGACCATAACGGCCTTCAAGCGCTTTCCAGGCGGCAAGCGCCTTTCCGGTGAATATCTCGCAGTCGACAGACAGGTGGATGGGGAGGGCCGAATTCATTGCCGCCCTCCCCACCATTCCAGGGTCCGCCGCAACGCCTGATCCTGGTTGTCCATTTGCCAGCCGGAATACGAGAGAAACAGAAGATGTGTTTCGTCCGATGCGGGCTCCCCGGTATTCACTCCCGTCCATGGTCTTTGAGCGCCGCGATAGACGGCAACGCACAACAGGGTCTCGGCCGGGTAATATCGCGGAAGGGATGCGGCGACGCGGGGCAGCTCTCCTTCTCCATCGACCAGCTCCCCTCCGAGGACCTTCCCGTTGCGATACATCAGCGCGTAGATACCGCGCTGCGGGAAGCCGATGATGCGATCGGCTTCCTCCTTGGTTATGGTTAACGTGGTTGGTCCAAGCGGAGGTCGATCGCGAAGCAGCTCAGGTCCATTTGCGAAGTTAGTTGCTTTCTTCATGCATCGACCCTTGGATGCGTCGGTGCGGAGCCGATTGGAAAAAGCTCGGGCATGCCATGATGAAAGCCCTGCTGGTGCGTCGCCCCTGCAGAGCGGGCGGCGTCCGAATGTTCCCCCGTCTCGATCCCGTCGACGACGACCACGGGCACGAAGCATGAGGCGAAACCGACCAGATGCCGCAGGCTCGTTTGCCCGCCACGCTTCTGTTTCAGGTCTTGAACGAAGGTGCCGTCGATCTTGACGATGTCGAAGTCGATCAGGTGAAGGAGAGTGGGAGATGCAAAGCCTGCGCCAAAGTCGTCGAGCGCAACGCGGCAACCGAGCCTGCGGATCAGGTCTATCATCCCCGAGACCATGTCGAGATCCTCGAATGGTTCGGTCTGCGAGAATTCGAGAACAAGGCGGTCAAGCAGCGCCGGCCGCTCTTCCATCAGGTCAATGATCGAAATCCAGGCTGCGCCATCCTTGAGATAGTTCCCGCAGATGTTGCAGCCGAGCACGGCAGCGCCATCGGCCTCCAACGCATTCAGGACCTGCAGCAACACTGCCCGGTCGAGAGCGCGGAGGTCAGGTTGGTGGAGGACCGACGGATAGAACCGCTCGGCGCGCAACACCTCGCCTGTGTCAGTCATGAAGCGGGCAAGGCATTCGGTATAGAGCGCTTCGGCGCCGTCCGCGGTTGACACAACCGGCTGTTGGGCCAGGAGAAGTTGCCCGACCTCGATTTCCTCGAGCCAGTCAATGTTGAAAGAAGATGGAGGCATCGACCAGCTATTCATCGACGCTCTCACACGATGCTGGTGGATGCGGCCGTGTCATCCCAGCGCACGAGCCGTCGGTGCGGAATTCCGGAAGATGCGGAAAGAACGGCGAGGAGCCGCTGTAAGTCGTTGATTTGAATAGAAAACGACCGCGACAAAACCGGTCCTTTTTGGCGCATCCCCAACATGCCAGCCGCCCTCACAAATCGCTCAACAATTTCAATGGCCGGAGTTCTGTAACGCCATAGAATTGTGCAATTGATACCACATAGTCTAAATCGACCCCTTTTGTCAAGGAGTCCGGTAGCTCGGTCGTTTTAACAGTAATGGAAAAGGCATCGGGAGAAGACGTTATGTCCCGAGTGCACCGCGTCCTTCGTCCCGTGCTGGAAAGCAAGGACCAAATGATCATAGGATACGCTCGAGTATCGACCGAAGAGCAAAAGCTCGACCTGCAAATTCAGGCGCTGGAAAATCTTGGATGCGAGCGAATATTCACTGACCACGGCCAATCAGGTTTCCGTTTTGCGCGCAACGGCCTTGAGGACGCGCTTCGGAACCTCGGTCCCGGTGGGACACTTGTCGTCTGGCGGCTTGATCGACTAGGGCGCTCGCTGTCAGGGCTGGTGGGATTGATGGAACAACTCGGTGCACGCGATATCCACTTCCGATCGGTGATGGAAAATATCGACACCGGCTCGTCAGGTGGCAAGTTGATGTTTCACATGATGGCTGCACTCGCTGAATTCGAGCGTTCCATCATCAGCGAGCGAACGCGCGCCGGCATGGCCGCCGCTAAGGCGCGCGGAAGCAGGCTCGGGCGTCCGAGGATAACATCAGAAGAGCAACTCCGCCGTGCCGCAAGTGCGATCCGGACGCACGATATGCCGGCGCGTGACCTTGCCCGGGAACTCGGTATCTCGGTTCGGACGCTACATCGCCGTTTGAGGGAATTGCCGGTCACGAATAGGGTCACCGGGATTCTCTGATCTTGGAATGAAGCGCGTTGGGGTGACCGGCACTTTAACTGTCCGAAGGAAGCAAGCCGCATGCCCGAGCCTTCATGACGGCTTGGATGCGGCTGCTGACGCCCAGCTTGCCATAGATGTTTTTAAGGTGCCATTTGATCGTATTGACATCGAGGCCGAGTGTGCGAGCAATTTCCTTGTTCGACTTGCCGCGAGCGAGAATGTCGAGGATTTGCAGTTCCCGGTGGTTGAACTGCTCGCCCCATCCCGCCCCTCGCTCTTTCGTGATCGATGAATCGGTTGTGGCACCGCGGTCACCGCTCGGATTGGTGTTCGGCCACTGACGGAGGGTATCCCAGACATAACGATGCACTTCAGCATTGTCGTCAGCAACGCGAAGCTGCTTTGCGAGACGCTCCAGAAGCGTCCGCATCACCGGCCCCTCGTCGACTACATCCTGAACCAGGCCTTGTTGAGCAGCGAATGCAACGACATCGGCAAGCACCGACAGGGCGGCAGACGGCTCGCCGGCCATTGCCAGTGTTGTTGCGGTCTGGAGTTGAATGCGGAACTCCAGGAGCCGATGGCGTGACTGTCTGCTAAGGTCAAGGCGATGTCCAAGCATCGCCAGCGCTTCGCCGGTTTGCCCCTTCGCGGCCAGCACCCGGGCTTGAACAGGCTCTATTATCTCAGCTATCCACCTGCCAATCCGAGCGTCGCACTCCGCCGGGGAGTAACCGGTTAATGTTGCTTGGGCCTCGTCAGTGAGCCCTTGCGCCAGATAGATGCGGACCTTTTCAGCTATCATTGTGGCGCGTAGCCGTTCGTTTGAAAACGACGTGGCGGTCTGCAATCCCTCTTCCACGATGTTCAACGCATCGAAGAAGCGTCCTTGTAATGCAGCGATCCGCAAAGCTGCCACATAAGCGGCCATCGAGAAGTCGATGACACCTCCCTCGATGTCAAGTTTGCGGTTCTCGTTGATCAGCTTGACTGCCCGATCGACGTCCCCGCTCTCATAGGCCACGAGTCCCAGGACACCTAGAGCGATCCTCGACCCGAACGACCGGCTCCCCACCTCTGTAAGGGCGAGTTGATACGCCTTCTCCAAGGCGACGCGGCACGCATCCATGCGCCCACGGCTTCGCTCCGCCAGCCCCAGGTAACAAAGGCCGCAGAGCTTCGCGACAGGGCTCGGGTCCCGGTCGTGGAACTCAAAATAGCGATCCAGTATGTCGACGGCGCCGTCTAAATCTCCCTCGATGAACATCGCGAAGGAGATCATGTTCGAAGCCGACGCGACGGTATGGATGTTATATTTCCACGGTTCCGCGATAAGAGGATAAAGATGGTCCGACAGGCCTTGGACCCTGTCGAGATAGGCATTGTAGATCGACTGTATCAATTGAGCTTCACCGTGAAGCTTTGTCGCTTCAGGGGAGTCGGGGTTTTCATCGAGGATCGCACGCATGTCGCGAATGGTGTTGTTCACTTTTTCCATGCGCCGGGTGAGGCAATACGCCCAACTCAATGCCTGCAGAAGCGACAATCGCTTCCGGATACCCTCTTCCGGCAATAAGTTGACAAGGCCGATCAGTGTGCCGTATCGCCCCGCAATCGCAAGGTTCATGGCTTGCTTGTCGACGACAGTAATGGCTCGCTCGATGTCACCGGCCGCTTTGGCGTGCATCACTGCCGCCTCAGTATCGCCGGCCTGATCCAACCATTCGCATGCCGCCAGGTGCACATCCCGGATCCACGACGGGCGATCACGGTGCAGACGTCGTTGCAGATGATCGGCAAAAAGATGATGGTAGGTGAACCATTCTCCATGATCGTCGGCGGGGCGAATGAACAGATTCTGTCGAACCAATTCCTCCAGCACTGCCTGGCTTCCGCTGTGACCGCAAACCGCGTCGCAGAGATCGGATGACAGCCGCTGCAGGATAGAGGTCTTTAAAAGGAAATTCAGGGTATCCTCCGGAAGCGTGTCGAACACGTTTTCAGCCAGATACTCTCCGACATTGTCGGCCATTCCGATGGCGACCGCTGACTGAAGTCTATAACGCGCCGCTCCTGCCTCTCCGCGCATTGAAAGCGCCGCGAGTTGCAAAGCCGCAAGCCAGCCATCGGTACTACGCCAGAGGGATGCGGCCTCCTCGCATGTTACATCAAGCTCCCATACGTTTTGCAGAAATGATCGCGCCTCGTCCTCGTCGAGCCTCAAGTCGCGCGCGTTGATCAGGGTGAGGTTCCTTGCGACCCGCAGGCGCGACAGGGGCAGCTTGGGGCGCAAGCGCGACGTTACGAGGAAACGAACATTGGCGGACGATCGCTCGATCAGGAAAGCCAGAATCTGAAGGGACGCAGCATCGTCTCCGATCAGATGCAAATCTTCGATTGCCACACAAATCTCGCGATCGGTGGCAGCGAGACCGTTTATGAATTCCACAGACATGTTCTGGATGAGGCTGGGGCCACTTTGCTCAAAGGCAATTTCCTGATCATTGATCAGGTCGGGCTCGACCTTACGGACCGCCTCGACGACATAGCGCAAAAAGCGTGCCGGATCGGCATCAAGCCGGTCGATGTTCAGCCAGGCAACGGATATTCCGTTCTTTTCCATCATGTGCCGGCATGACAGGGCAAAAGTCGTCTTTCCAAAGCCGGCCGGCGCCTGAACCAGCGTCAGCTTTCGTTCCAATGCCGTCTCGAGCTGGGCAAGCAGCCCTGGTCGCTCGACCACTTTCTCGAGCATTCGAGGTGCAAGGAATTTTGTCGCAAGGAAGCCCCGTTCGAGCCCCACTGAACCCGCTGTAAATCTCACCTATTCCGCCGCCAATATATTTGCCCATGGTCGCCCCACCACCCGTTTTAGCGGCTCACCGCTACCCCTCCGGGTGGTGACGACCTTCAGCCCGATCTTATATTTCAGCACTTCTCCTTTCCAAACAACCATAAAATCGGACAGGCGCTCTCAATAATTCAAGCAGAAGAGTGGATCTTGCCCGCAAAACGGCGACGAGAATGATTGATGATTGTAGGTTATGCGCGAGTGTCGACCGACGAGCAGAAACTTGATTTGCAAATAAGCGCACTGGAAGTTGCCGGATGTCATCGGATCTACAAAGATCAGGGCCGGTCTGGTCAAAGCTTTGATCGAGAAGGTCTGGAGAGCGCGCTGAATAGTCTGCAGCCCGGGAGCACGCTCGTCGTCTGGCGACTCGACCGACTTGGACGATCACTTTCCGGTCTCGTTCAGCTCATCGACCAGCTCGGCAAACGGGAGGTCCATTTCCGCTCTGTTATGGAGAACATCGACACCTCTTCTCCAGGCGGCCGGCTCATGTTTCATATGATGGCAGCGTTGGCCGAATTCGAGCGCGCCCTTATCAGTGAACGAACACGAGCCGGACTGAACGAAGCGAGGTCGCAAGGCAAGCTGATCGGCCGACCGAAAGCTCTAACTGAAGCGGACGTCCGTCGCGCACTGCACGATGTCCACCGTCACGGCCTGACGATGATCGAGACGTCGGAGCGGCTCGGTGTGTCTGTACGCACTTTGCAGCGCCATCTGCGCTTGGCGAGGGCCAGCATCACAGTACCGGTCTGTGCCGAGCCCCCAATGACCGCAGCGCCGCCACGCACTATGCGACGCCAAAGACCCGACGGCGAAGTTGCTCGCCAATAATCGGCTGTTGAGGCGTCCGATCTGCCGCGACATTAGCGTTCGTCAAGCGGCGACCGCCGGCGAGCCAGAGCGAGAGTTAAAGTAGATCTCCGTAACCCGAAACCGACCGTCGACGCGCTTGCATTGAACGATCACGTCAATCGAAAGGCGCAATAGGTTATGGATGTCGTCACGGTCGAGATCGCGGCCGCCCTCCGATTCCTTGACCAGCAGTGTGAGCTGCTCGAACGCCAGCGAAGCGGAATCGGCGTGGACGGTGGTGATCGAGCCCGGATGGCCACTCATTACGTTACGGACATAGTAGAATGCGGTGCCGTCGCGCAGCTCCTGCAGCAGGATGCGGTCCGGTCGCATCCTGAGGCAGGATTCCAACAGATCCTTTGGGCCCGTTTTGGCGAGGCCCTGATCACCCTTCGAATAGAATAGCCTGACGTGATTGGCCTGGGGGATCACAAGCTCGGGCGTGTCCTCGATGGTGATGATCCGCTCCTCGGCCGGGATATGCTGGATCAGCGCCTTTGAAAGCGTGGTCTTACCCGAGCCGGTGGCGCCCGAAATGATGATGTTCTTGCGCGCCAGAACCGCCGCTTCCAGAAATTCCCGAAAGCACCCCTCCCTGTAGAGATCCACAATGTCCTTGCCGCTTTGACGCTCAAGCGATGTCGCCTCGGTTCCTTCGAAGAGCCCGCCGCGTTCGAGGTCGCTCATGCTGAGATTGACCGAGGAGGGCTTGCGTATGGTGATGCTGATCGCTCCCTTCGTCGTGGCTGGAGGGATCACGATCTGGATACGTTCCTCGTCTGGCAGCGTCGCCGAAAGCACCGGCCGGGTCTCATCGATTCCCTGGCTCGAAAAGCTCGCGACGGCCCGTGCAAGCCGCATCAGCTTGTCATAGGTCAGTTCTTCGCGCTTGTGCGTCTGCCAGCCGTCAGCGCCTTCCGTGAGCACCTCGCCCGGTCGGTTGATGACGATCTCGTAAAGCGTGGTGTCGGCGAGGAACCCGGAAAGAGGGGTGAGAAGCTGCCGAACGACACCGGCGTCGGACGTTTCGGCCATCCATCCCCTGCCCTATTTCGTGACCAGGTCGGAATGCCGGCTGAAATCACCCATCGCAGCCCGGTCGTAGATGATGTTTTTCGGTTCCGTCACGCGCAGGCTGTAAATGTTCGAGAAATCGAGGTCACGCGCGACGAAAATCGACACCAGCGAACCCTGGTGCTTGGAGAGCGTCGGCGGAATGTTGATCGATTGCTCGACTGCGATCGATGCCGCATCGCGGCCAGCGCTTGTCGTGCCCTGCGCTTGCACATCCTGATCCTGAAGCTGCTGACTGGCATAGGAGGTGACGTCGCCGACGATCGACAGCAGCAGAGCGCTGCCAAACCTCTCCCACCAATGCGTGTCGACATAGCCATCGAATCCAGCTCGGCCGAGCGCGTCGGTTGCGGGCGAGGCGAGCGTAATGATCACACCCGTCGGCGTCTTCGCGCGGTTCCAGAGCACGAAGAGCCTGCTTTGCCCGCGCCTCAGCCCGCCTCGGTACTCTCCGACCACCTGGGTGCCCTTTTCCATCAGCACCACCCGGCCGTTGTCTGAGAGCACGTCACGGGTGATGACGCAGCTCGTGAAACCGGGCTGATCGGAGCTGAGCGCGGTCTCCAGGGCACAGGGGATCGAGGTCCCCATCGCGACGATGAAGTTCCGGTTGCCGAGATATCCGGCCTTCGATCCCTCGAGCCGTGTGGGTGTCATCATGCGCGAGAACCGCTGATCCTCATTCTCTCCGCCCTGCCCGCCGCTCAACATCCCGTTAGCGGGAATGAAGCCGGACTCGCCGGCCGCCGCTGCCGAGGGCGGTTGCCGGTTTGCCGTTCCAGATTGCCCTCCGCCAAAGGCCATGACGGGCGCGCGCCTTGCCGACTCCAACAATTCGTCGACGGGCGCCGCCTCGGGCGTGGCCAGGACGGGGGTGGGGAGCTGCACTTCCGGAACGACCGTTACCGTCGGCCGAGGCTCCTCACGGGCTGGCTCGAACGGCGTGTTCTGCCGGATGACGGTGCGTTCTGGCTGGTCCGTCGTCTCTTCCTGCGGAGCCTGGCGCATCGACCAGAGCGCAAAGCCCATGAAGGCCACGACAGCAACCACAACCACGCCTCTCTTGAGGGTCGGATTGCCGTCAACCTTGCGCGCCGTGTCCGACTGGCTGCGCTCGCCCGGTATGGTAGCGTCTGCCTCTTCGGCCATGCATCTCTCCCTATTTCGGTGTTGCCTGGCTTGATGGGTTCACCACACGTTCGACCGACGGCGACGTGGTGTTGGTTCCCGGATTGATGCCAACGGGCGTATACGCTTCGTTGAAAATGCACAGAGTATCGTTCCCACGCCGCAGGATGAATTTACGGCTGATCGCGTGGACCATGACCAGATCGCCCTGCACGGTCTTGGGGACGAGGCTTTCCGTGCCATCCGAGTTCTCGATATAGATCGCCGGCATCTCCTGATTGCCCGTGAACGCAAATGTCGTGATCTTGCCGTTGTCATAGACCGCCTGGGGCTCGATCGCGGCCGAGCCCTGCGCCGAATAACGCCAATTGCGTGGCCCGTACTGCTCGTGGACATTGAGCACCTGATCGGCAAGGACGGCCTGCGCGGCACGTTTGGCCGCTTCCGCCTCCAGCCGCCACCGTTCGGCCTCATCCGCCGGGTAGCGGTATTTCACATAAAAATAGGTCGCCTCGCCGGCCGCGACCGATCCTTCCCTGACGACCAGTTCCATCTGATAACTGCGCTTTGAACCGTCGCGGCGCGTGGTCACGACCGAGATATTCGTGACGGGCTGGTTTTCGCGCGGCTTCAGAAAGAGGATGTTGCCGGCTGGAGCCACTTCCCAGGCGACCGAGTTGCCAAGCGCGATATGGGCGATCTCCTCATCAGCGGCGAATTCGACTTGGACCGAGGACCTGATCGAGCCGATGACGCGCGTCACGTTGTACGGCTGGTAATCGACGAAGCGCACCCGGTTGTCCTGTCCGCCGCCGCTCGGCACCTCGAGCGCGCCTGCCGGCAACGACGACATCACCACTACGATTGCGGCCGCAAGAATTACGTTCCTCGTCAATTGATTGCCTCCGGGTCTGCTCGGTACTCGCTGACAACAAAGCCGAGCGGGTTGACCAGGCGGTCTGTCGCGGACATCGGCGCATTCGCATAGGTATAGGTGATGGTCGCGACCCAGTGGGTCGTTCTCACCTCCTCGCCGCGGGTGATCGTCCTGATATAGCGGACGGAAACCACATTGCTGTTGATCAGCGATATCGACTTGATGGCGATTCGGGAGGTGGTGGCGCGGCCATAGATATTCTGCGGCGATTCCGGGTTGCCGCCCCGGTAATAGGCGGAAAACCGGGTCTGCTCGGCCGCATTCGACAAAAGCGAGACTGTCCGAAAATTCTCCTCCGCCTCGCTCCACACATATCCCTCGCGCGCCCGGACATATCGACCCGCGAAGTATTTCGTGACTTCCTCATCATAGGTCCCCGCCGTCGACGTAAGCGCCGAGACGACGTCGACGATGCCTGTCGCATTGTCGACTCGGATCACGAAGGGCTCGACCGTCTTCAGCGGCGTCAAAGCGGCCACCGCTGCCATCGAAAGGGCGGCGATCCCGCTCGCCACGATGGCCACGAACCAAGCCAGACGGCGCGAACGCTCGGCAGAAATCAGCCTGTCCTGATCGAACCGCCGCGCCTTGTCGAAATAGTCCTTCAAACTGTCATTCGTCACCATGGAATGCCCTACCCTGCCGAGCAAGAGCGGTAGGAGGCCGCTTCGTTGAAGCTGGCAAAGGCCGTCGGCTGCTGCCGATTCGGAGGGGCATCCGCGAAGGAAAGCGGGGTGACAGGTGTCGACGTCGTGGCGTTCGTCTGCTGCTGCTGGGCGCCGGCCTTGCCAGCTTCCCAATTCCACATCGAACGATTGAGGGGTCGCTTGGCGTATCCGTCGCATTTCGGTAGCGGATAGCTCAACGATGCACATCCGCCGAGAGAGAGCACAATCACCAATAAAGACAGAACTCTGAACATGGCTTCACTATGCGGGCTTCAGCCCGTCCCCCTTATCCTGCGGTATGCCCAGGCCATCGACCGGACTACCGTGTTGTGATGCCCATCCCTCGCCGCCGTGTAGCCATAGGTGAGCGATGCCCCGCCCGAGGCGAGCGCAGACGCGATGCCGGGCAATTGGTAGAAGACGTAGAGTGCGGCCAGCCCGATCGCCCCGACCGCGATCGGCCGCATGAGCACGTCGGAATAGGCCTCGATCGTTGTGAACATCGTGGCGAAGCTTGTCACGAGGAGCGATCCGACCGCGACCACCAGGACCTGCAGGATGACGAAATTGGCGAGCTGGCCGATCCAGGCTTCGGTGAAGCGCCGTGTCGACTGGAACATGGCCAGCGCGATGAAAATCGGCCCGATCGCCAGAACGATCGCCAGCGCGACGCGGGCATAGAGAGATACAACATAGCCGATCGAGGCCACGATGAAGGTCACGACGATCACGACGAGGCCGGCGAAGCTCGTGAGCGGATCGACCGGCCATGCCGATTGCGCCCAGATGTCGTTGGCCGATTTCTGGCCCTTGTCGAGCAAGCTATCGAAGGTCGACGCGCTCGGCGCTCCGCCCGTGTTCAGCGCCTCCGAGACCTCCCGCGGCAGGATCTCGAAGAAGACGTTCGTCACATAAGTCTGGTATTCGCTGGCATTGCGCACCAAGAGCAGGATGATGGCGAGCTTCATCGCCCGAAAGGCGAATTCCATGATCGGCTCCTGCACGGAGCCGCGAAGGACGAGAAACCCGTATAGGATAACATAAAGGGTCAGCGCCGCGGTCAGCGGGCCGGTCACCCATCCGCTGATGCCGCTCGTGCTGGAACTGATGAAGTTCTGCAATGGCGAGGAGAACTGATTGTCGAGAAAGGCGAAGACATTATACATCCGCTAGCCCCCCAGCGCTCTGTTCATGCGCTGGAGGCGCATCCTGCCCTCCGCCTCTTCGGCATTCTTGCAGTTGGCCGTGTTCTGCAACGATCCCGGGTTCTCACGGCAACGGCGGAGATGGTCGGACCGCAAAGCACTGTCGGCCATAAATTCGCTGACCGTCCACGTCCGCTCCGGCACCTCCGAGCAGGCCGAGGTCAATAGGAGCAGAAGGACGGCCAGCACTTGTCTCATTGGCCGAGCGCCGTGTTCATCGTGTCGATGCGTCGGCGCCAGTCTTCGGCCTTGCGCTGCTCCTCGACCTGCGCCTGCGCTTGCTGGACCATCTGCAAGCCCTGCATGCGCAGAACATCCGTCTGGAGAAACGCCGATTCAGCCTGGATGCGCGCCTGAAGGTCGGCGATGTCCTTTGCGTCACTGGCCGACGAGATCTGCTGACGCAACTGGTCGATCCCGTCAATACGCTTCGTGGCCGCATCGTAGATCTGTTGCCCAAGGCTCATCTGGCCGGCGTTACGTTGCTGAACGCGCGACAGCTCCTGCGCGTAAAAATCGTTGGCGCTCGTATGGTAGGTCGAATTGCTTTCTAGAAAGCGAGAGGCCGCCTCTCCGAAGACCCCTGAGCCGTTGCCGTTGATCAGGCCCTCGATCGCCGAGAAATTCTCCGGCAGAGCTTTGCGGATCGCAGGGTCCTTCAGCACGGAAGCGACGTCGGCCATATTGGTCAGCTTGTTCAGCGAGCCGAAGAGCTGCTCGGCCTGCGTGATCTGCTGGTTCAGCGCGTCGAGCTGCGACTTCAATTGCGCGATGCTCTCGATGTGCTTGGCGATCGCCGTTTGGTCGATAACAGGGATGCCCTGCGCCTCAGCGAGCTGTGCCGACAAAACGAGCCATGCGGCGACGGCCGCTGCGGATTTCCATTTACGCATCATCCGGCACTCCTTTGCTGCTGGAAGAGAGGCACCCAAGCCTCAGGATCATCGCCGACCTTGGCGCGGATCGTTTCGACAAGCTCGACATTCGCCGTCCGGCCGGAGAGAATGGCGAGTTCATCGTCAAAGCCGGCCAGATTCAGCTCGGCCACGACAGAGTTGTGCCCCTGCTTGACGATGAAGCGGCGGCTTTCGTTCGACAGCTCGCGCGCGATCAGTTCATACTCGCGCTCGGTGAGCTTGAATCCCCCGACATAGTCGTCGTGACTGCCCCGCGAATTCGGCATGAACACCTGGGTAGGGCACTGCTCGATGATGGTGTGGGCGATCGGCGACGCGATGGCATCACGCGCGCTCTGCGTCGCAAACAGCATCAGGCCATTCTGTTTGCGGATCGTCTTGAGCTTGTTCTGGGCAAGATCGCGAAAGCCCTCGTCGGCCAGCGCCTTCCAGAACTCGTCGATGACGATGATGATCCGACGACCGTCGATGAGCTGCTCGACGCGATAGAAAAGATACGACATGAGCGGCGTGCGGATTTCCTCATTGTCGAGGAACTGCGTCATGTCGTAGCCGAGGAATTTGGCCCCGATGCCGATTTCGTCCCGCTCGTTGTCGAAGACCCAACCAAGCGGCCCTCCCCGCTCCCATCGCCGCAGCCGAGCGGCGATGCCTTCCGGGTCCGTATTGTTGAGAAACGTTCTTAGCGCTCCGATCGTCCGGCGCTCGACCGGCAGATCGGCCAGCCCGTCGATCGCGCTTGCGATATCGCGGACTTCCGCCACCGCCAGCTCCCGGCCCCTGGCACCGACGAGCTTCGCGATCCACTGCGCCAGGAACACCTTGTTTTCCGCTGTGAGATCGAGAGCCTGCAGCGGAGCACAGCCGGTCGGCACACCGTTCTTCAACGGCAGATAGGTGCCGCCCGCCGCGCGCACGAACAGGTCCGCGCCCCTGTCCTTGTCGAAGAAGACGATATGCGGATCGTGCTTTTCGATTTGTGACAGCAGGAAGTTGAGCAGTACCGTCTTTCCTGACCCGGACGGGCCGGAAACGAAGGTATTGCCGAGATCGCCGAAATGGAGATTGAAATAGAACGGTGATCCGGAGGCTGTCTTGAGCATCGCCACCGCCGGACCCCATTCATTGCCGTCGCGCTGACCGACCGGATAGGAATGAAATGGCGACAGCGACGAGAAATTTCTCGATGTGATTGAGCCGGATCGCGCCCGATAACGGAAATTGCCGGGAAGCTGCGCCCACCATCCGGATTCGAGGCCGAGATCCTCACGCGCGACCACGGCTCCGCCATTGGTCAGATGCGAGCGCGATTTCGCCAGATTGTCGGTGAGTTCCTTGATCGTGGCCGCATAGACCGTGAGCGTCAGATGATGATCCCCAAGAACAAAGCGGTTCGATTCCAGATTGTCGAGAGCCTCGTCCAGTTCCTCGATCTGCGAATTCGCCTTGTCGCCTGCGCTCACCATCTGATTTTGCTTGCGGCCCATGACCGTCTTGGCGTCGCTCTTCGAAAGGAATGAGAAGCTCTGCGTCAGCACCAGCTCGAAAGGGACCGTAAGAAGTCCGCCGAGCATCCCCGGACGGGTCCGGGCAGGATATTCCTTGAAGCCGAACATGCCGGCATAGCGGCTTGAGCCTTCGTGGCGAATCTCGATGGCTTCGCGGCCGACGATCACGCGATCGGAATAGATCGCCGATGACACTCGGCCCTGGGTCAGCGGTACGCGCTCGCGGCGTCCTCCGACAAGCTGATGCAGCACCTCGCTTGGCTCGGAGAAGACTACACCCTCATGCTCATAGAGGGTCAGCACGCGCGGCCCGAAGCGCTTCAACCCCGCCTCGACATCAATGGTCGCGTCATTGAGATGCTTCAGCGCTTCTTCGTCGTGTTCAACGCCGCCTCGACGCGCCTTGCGCAGCCGGGAGAACAATTCGGCCAGCCGCTCGGCCGGATCGCGGCCTGGATGCCAGACAAGGGTCAGGTAGAGGTCGTTGCGGAACAGATCCTCGCCTACCATGCGCTGGCGATATTTCTCGTTCAGCCGACGAGAGAATGGGGTGCGGAAATCGCCTTCGGGATACTGGTTGTCACGGCGCCGGATCACATGCGTCCACAGCGCCAGCCGTTCATCAGCGATGTTGCGATAGAGCGTGTTGAGATCTCGATGCAATGCGTTGAGGTCGAGCGTGTCCGCCGTTTCGAACGAGACGCCCTCCAGCGCGATCATCACCATTAAGGCGCGGGAATCGAGCGCGATCACCCGTTCGTCGACATGGCGGACGAAGGGAATAAACGTTTCGGGTTCGATCTCCCGTTTCTTGGTGGTGGCGACGCTAGACAAGGCCGAGGTCCCTTTCGTCATAGCGCCGCACCAGTTTCAGCGGCGTCACGGAAGAACCACCCCAGACCGTGCCGTTGCGCGCCCTGCCACGCGTCTCGATCCAGGCCATGAGGACGCGAAACATATTGTGGTCGTGCTTGATGATCGCCTTGAAGATGAGGTGGAAGGCCACCCCGACGAGGGCGTAGACAACTGACCCGGCGACGATGAACAGGGTCGTCGTGGCGATCATGTTGAACCCCATCGCCTCCATGGTGACGCCGGCAATCATCGCCGGGCGTGTGCAGGCGAGAAACAACGTCTCCTCTTCAAGCTCGACCGTTTGCGCCATCGTCAGCCGCCCGCGATCGTGTTGACCAGCTCGGTCGCGCCGAAGATGATGCCGATGCCAAGAACGACGAAGGCCGCCTTGCGCAGATCGAGATATCCGTACATCCAGGCAATGCCGACAATGGCGACCGCTATGACGGCGAGCAGCCGCATCACGTTGCCTTGGAGCATGTTGACGATGTTCTGCAGCACCGTCTCGATGCCCCCGGCCTGCGCCATCGCTGGCTCCGCGGCGGCCAGCGCGAAAACGGCTGCCATTGTGAGGACTGCTGCGAAAGGCCTGACACGCGCGCCAATCGTCATTGCGAGATCTCCGGATTGTCTTTTGAGAAAACAAGGACGGAGGTTCCCCGCCCCGAATTGAATACGTCCCATTGCGGCGCCGGTGGCGAACGGCCGACCGCCTCCTGGTCGTGCTCGCCGCTGACGACTGACTTTTCGGCCTGCTCGATCCCAGGGGAAGCCCCGCCCCCCTTTTCGCGAGCTGGCAACGGGCCAGTGTCACCTTCCTTGAGCGTCAGCGCCTCGAGCTGCGGCGCCAGCCGATCGCGCTCGGAGAAGACGCGGCGGTCATATCCGACCATCTCGCCCGTCGAACTGTCGCCCTGCCCATAATAGGCGCGCAGCATGAAGGTCTCGGCCTGGCCGTCAGCCGCGCCGGCCTTGACCGCAACACGGTAGTAGCCGTCGAGCAGCCGCGCCGTCGCCTTCAGGTTCAGGCACACATCGAAGGCGTCGGAGATGCTGAGGCCGAGACGGCTAAGCTGGCTGGCGTTGACCCCGCCGAGGCCAAGATCGAGATCCTGACCTTCCGCGATCATGACGGTGGCGGTCTCAATCGCCTCCGCCTTGCTCTTCGGCTGGTCTGCCAGCGGGTAGCCGGAGTTGATCCTGATCGCCAGCGGCCTGAATCCGCTTTCGACGCTGACGATCGCCGCAATCGTTTCAGTGGCTATCTGTGGAGCACAGGTCTGGGCAATGTCGAAAAATCCCCCCACCATGACGTCAGAACCACACGCGCTGACGCCCCACTCCATCGATGGTCACATCGACAAATCGCGGCTTCTCCCGAATATTGGGTCCTTGGGTGATGATGGCGGTGCAGGAATATCGACCGTCGACGCGCTCCCATCGTGCGGACATGGCCGTCCCGCTTCCACCATTTTCGTCATATCGGCAGAAGCTCGCATTGACGACCTGCCGTTCGGTGGAGACGCAGCCGACTTCCTGACCGCCGTGGTCCCCGCCGCGATAGACGAGCCGGAAGCCATCGTTGCAGTAGTACGGCTCATATCCCGGCCTTGACGCCTTGAACCCGACCCCAGTGCAGATCGGGAAGGAATGACCTCTGGCGAGGTGACGCCAGAGCTTTTCGATCGGCGGTCGGCACTCGGCAAACTCAGTCGCCCCGCCCGGATTGGAAAGGCAGAGGATGACCTGGCAACCCCAATCATCCGCGCGCGCAATACTCCCGGAAATAGGGTATAATGAGATTAGCCAGAAAGTAGCCCAAATAGCCCGAAAGATAGCGCTTTTCATGCCGACCTCCCACACACATCCGCCCGGAATGGCTCTTAAAGGGGCAGGTTCAGGGCAGCTTGTCTATAGCATATCCTGTAGTTAAACACATGCCAAGCCCCCTTCAGATAAGATGGCATAGTACGATTTTTGCGACCCTCATAACGCAGGAGATCATGTTCAAGCCGCTGGCCGACGAGACGCCCTCGTCGCGATTAAGGCAGCTTGGAATGATGAATCTGTTGTATAGTCTCTACAAAGCTGAGTCGCCCCTGACGCTAACGGCAGTGACCGAATTGACGGGAATGAACCGTACTAGCGCGCAGGAAACGATTGATCCGCTTGTAGAGCGGGGTCTCCTTGTCGCGTCCATGGGCAGAACTTCCCTCGGTCGAGGGAAGGCTTGGCAGTATGAGATCGCGCCGCACATCTTCGAAAAACTGCGCGATTTATACGGCGAGTAAGCCGGGAGTATAGCTCCCGGTCCGACATCGCTCCCGTGAATCACTTACTGTGGCTTTGGCTGGAGTATTGCGCCGGCTGGAGGGCACGCGCATACTTACACAATCGAATCGGCTGCTTTGGCGAGCAGACTGATTCGATTGGCGTACCTAAATCAACGATTTTGGAGATGTAACAACGGCAGAAACGGAACGACCCCGGAAGTTGGCGCTTCCAAGGGCCGGTTCATTCAGACGGTAATTTTCCCGAAGCCCTTTGGCGAAGACCCCGGCTCATTTCTCATTCCGGATAATCGCAAAAGGCCGAATCAGTGTCAAGCGAAAACGCCCGTCCGGCGAACGATCCCGCTTTGCCGTTTTTCGGAAGGAAAACGGACGATGAAATCCACAAACTACCCTGGCGAAGGCCAGGGGGCGCGACGGGCCTATCCCGGCGCTCGGAAAATCACGCCTGAAAGTTTGGCCGCGCAACAGGGCGTTCGGGCCTACGCAGAAAGCAGGACATTGCGCATCAAGCGCACTCAGGCACTGCAGCTCGCCAAGCGCGCGGCTGCGGCCATGAGGCTCGGCGCGGCAAAGATCGCACTGCTCGACAAGCTGTTCGGCTGCTCGCCGGCGGCGGATTGGGACAATCCCGAGGCCAGCCCGATCGTATGGCCGTCCAACGCAACGCTGGCCAGCAAGCTCGGCCTTTCGGAGTCGACCACCCGCCACCATCTGCGCGGCCTGGTCGCTGTCGGGCTAATCGCGCAAAGCTCACATCCGACATTCCAGCGGCGCGGCCTGCGTGATCGTGATGGCCGGATCGTCGAGGCCTACGGCATCGACCTTTCTCCGATCATCACCCGCTACGACGAGCTGCTCGAACTTGCCGAAGCCTATGAGTACGAGGCGGCCGAGCGGCGCAGGCTCGGTTATCGGCGCACGACCATCCGCCGGGACATCGAAGCGATCCTCGACAGCGCTCGCAAGGCGGATCTCGACGGTCCGTGGCAGCAGATACAGGCGCAGCTCGATGCGCTTCGCGAGGCATCCGTCGCCGATCTCGATGTTTTTAGGGGCGTAGTCGAAGCCCTCGAAGCTCTGAGGGACGATGCGGAATCGGCATTTGAGGATGCTTCTCTACGTTCAGATTTAGACACCGCGGTGGCGATATATCGCCGGGTACAAACTACAGCCGATGAATCCCCTTATTCTGATAAAAGTAAAACGGCTTTCGAAAAAAAGCCTGGGGCAATTTCGAGGTCCGCGCAAGAATCTCAACGCCGGAAGTCCACGCTTGCCGATGACGTGCAGCATATTTCGCTGTCGCTCGTTAGGGACGCCTGCCCTTCCATAGTCGAATTTGTGCCCAATGCCTTCGAAAGCTGGAGCGCCCTTCGTGATTCCTGGCGGGGGATGTGTGCGGTCGCCGCGATCAACCCGCAGGTCTGGCAGGAAGCACAGAGCCAGCTCGGGCCGGACATCGCGATCTCAGCTCTCGCGGTGACGGTCCAGAAATACAGCGATGGGATCGTTGAAAATCCAGGTGCTTATCTGCGCTCTCTGGTAAAGCGTGGGCGCGCTGGAGAGCTATTCATCAGCAGATCCCTTTTCGCGCTGGCCAAGGATCGGCTTGCCGCGAAGTTGGCGGGGTCTGCAGCTCCGCGAGCGAGCGGGTTCCCGAAATCGGGCTCGATCGGCTTCGGTAGATGGGCTGAGATTGTTCGCCGTCACGCTCCCGCTCCGGCTCCGGACGCTGATATCGTCGCGCAGGCCTTCCGTGGCTGGGCGACCTCTCGCGGCATCGATCTCGATCAGCCGAGTATCGAAAAGACCTTTGCGACGTTCTGCACGAAATGGAGGCCGAATTGAAGTTGATGCGCTCGGCGTTGATTGCAGGCATGATTAGCGGTCCGGGCCAACCGGCCTTGGCGCAGGCGTTGCCTGAAGCAATCACAGGGCTTGCGCAGGTGTATGATGCTCGCAGCTTCGATCTCCTGCCGGCGCCAGCCGACGCTGGCCGATATCCCACGGCGAACCGGATACGCCTGGAAGGGGTAGAAGGTTGCGAGGTGAGGCAGAAAGCGGAACTGGAGGGAGTGCAATGGCCGTGTGGTGCGGTTGGCGCGGCCTGGCTCGTGGGTTTGACGCTCGGGAAGACGGTGGAGTGTCGGCCGACACGGTTTGAACGGGGCGGCGACAGCGCATATCGCGCTCAATGTTTCGTCGATGGCCGGGATCTTGCTGCAGAGGGCATACGCGCGGGCATGTTGGTCATGGCGACGCCGGCGGGAGAACCTCCCCTGCCCTCCTATGCGGAACTGGAGGCCGAGGCGCGCGCGGCGCGGCGTGGGATCTGGTCGAGCCATTTCGAACTTCCGTCGGAATGGCGACGTGCCAACGGATCATATAATCCTCTGGCGCCGTCGCGATGAGGCCGCCGGCCAGCCGCGGAGAGGGAGGGCCGTTTGGCGCCGCCGCTCCTGGTTCAGGCAATTGTTGGCGATGACCGCGTGAAGATTGGTATCGTCCTGGCCTGCGTAGCGGCCGAACTGCCGTGTTGCTCTGTCTGTCGCCCTCCCCGCGACTTCGGCGGTTGGTCATTGATGCTCAACATCTGGTGAGTCTACGGTTGGGTCGCAATACGTTTGTTCCGGGCGCTATCGGGCTACAAAAGGCATGGGCGACCCGCTTGGAGAACAGAAGTCCTCTCTACACGATGCCATTCGAGGATGTCCCGGTTGCCCGCTGAGAGGCAAGTTGACGAAACGAGTGATTGCGCCGGCGGTCCTGATGAATGACGAAACGCCCATAATATCAACGGCATATGGTGCAAGCAATCTGCAATCATGCTGATAGCAAGCGAGATGATAGCAGCATGAGAGCTATCGGAAAGCGTGCGGAGAGCAAGCAGATTGCGCGCGATCATGCTTGCATGCGTGCGCGCTTGCTGTATGCTTGCGCGCTATCAGCAAGCAGGCTTGTAGCAAGCAGGCTTGTAGCAAGCGTGCTGAAAGATTGCAGAAAGCGGGCTTTCGGACAGCAAGCGTTCAGAAAGCATTTACGAAAGCGCGCTAGATTGCAGAAAGCTATCAGCCCAACAGGAGAAACCCATGCCGGTCATATGTGCGGCAAACCCGAAAGGCGGCGCCGGTAAGTCGACGACCATCATGGCGATCGCGGCGACGCTCGCTCAAGCCGGTGCAAACGTATCCATTATTGACGCCGACCCCAATAAGCCCATTACCGATTGGCGGACAGGGGCCAGCAAATTGAGCATCAACGTCGTCAGCGACGTGACCGAAAGCAACATCCGAGACCTGATCGCAGCAGAGGCAGCGAAGTCGACCTTCGTTCTCGTTGACCTTGAAGGCACCGCGAGCCGTCTGGCCTCACGCACGATCATGCGCGCGGACCTGACCTTGATCCCGCTTGGGGGCACCGCGCTTGACGCCAAACAGGCCGCGCGTGCGGTCGAATTGGTGCGGGAAAGCGAAGCCGATATGGGGCGGAGCATCCGCTATGTTCTCGCCTTCAACCGCACGAGCCCGCCACCATTCTCGCGGCGCATCGAGCGTGAAATCACCCGCCAGATGAAAGACAACGATTTGCCAGTCTTGCGCACGCATCTGTACCAGCGCGAGGCCTTCAACGCCATGTTCATGCAGAAGCTCAGCCTCTTTGAGCTGGACCCGAAAGAAGTGAACGGGCTCGCAGCGGCGATCGAAAATGCCCAGACACTCACAGCCGAAGTGCTGGAACTTCTGCGCGGGGATGAGCAGGAAAGGAAGGCGGGATGACCGCAAAAAACAACGACCTCGGATTCGGCGCCAAGCCGAAGGTCGACATTTCTGGGTTCAAGCCGACCCCGATCGTCGAGCAGCCCGATCCGGATAGAGAAGACCGCGCCGAGCGCGCCGCCGAAAAGGTCGGCTTCGTCAGCCGCGAACCGGTAACGCGCGTGGAGCGCGTGCGCCGGCAGTCCGAGCCGCAGGATTCCGCCTATGTGCGCGGGCCGGTCAGCATGATCAATCGCTTCAAGCAATACTGTAACGATACGGGCCTGTCCTATGGCGAGGCCCTCGACGAGCTGATGAAGCGGGCCGGCATCTGATCCGATCGGCGACCGGACTAGGCGCCTGCCGACGGTTCCGCGTCGCTATCTGCCGGTGACACCAGGCCGAGCTGCTGGGCGCGGTCGAGCTGGTTCTTGACCGAGGAGGCCGACCACTTCAGACCGCCCCGCGGTGTCCGCTCACGCAGCTTCTCAAGCTGCCCGGCGATATCGCGGAGGCTGAGATCCGGGTTGGCTGCCGCAATGCCGGCGACAAGCTTCATCAGGCGATCCTCGGGCGGCGAGGGGAGGGCGCGTTCGAGAAGCTCGGGCGAGGCCAGCCCTGATGCGACCAGGGCCTTCACGGAGCGCCGCAGCCGCTCCTGCGTCCACACGATACCGCTCAGCGCCAATACCCGTGTCACATCCTCCCAGCTATTGCCGGGGCGCATCCGCTTCACGATCGGCATCCACGAATCCATGGTCGATCGCAGCTCCGCTTCATGGTTCGATCGACGGGCGGCCGAGATCTTCGCGATCGCCGCAGGCTTTCTCGCTCGCAGGCCCGGATTGCCGGGCATCCGGCCTTTCGCCTTGGCCGACCGGACGCCGGCCTTGGTGCGCTCGGAGATGAGCGCCCGTTCAAGCTGCGCGACGGCACCGAGAACCTGCAGCGAAAACATTCCCTGGGGGGTTGAGGTGTCAATCGGATCATGCAGCGACCGGAAATGAGCGCCGCGATCGGTCAGGTCCTCGATCACGGCGAGCAGATGGCTCACCGATCGCGCCAGCCGATCGAGGCGGACAACGACGAGAACGTCGCCGGCGCTGATATTGGAAATCAGCCTGGTGAGGGCAGGGCGGGCGCGCGATGCACCGGAGCCATGCTCGGTCACGATCCGCGTGCAGCCGGCGGCCTGCAGCTCGGCCGTCTGCGCGTCGGTCTGCTGATCCTCGGTGGAGACGCGCGCATAGCCGATAAGGCGCTGCTTTGTGTTGGGGCGCTTCATCGAGCAGCCTCCAGGAGCTGGCCTCCGAGCTGCCGAAGAGGCAACACCTCGATATCGCCGGAAAGCGGAAATGCTTCAGCACCGGGATAGACGACGATGCGGCGATCGGGCTGCAGATCCTCGCACGCATGATGGAAACCGCGCTCGACTTTGGGGCTCAGGCTTCGCTTGATCTCGATTGCCCATTTCCGGCCGCCGGGAAGGGTAATGACCAGGTCGACCTCGGCGCCGGCCGAGGTGCGATAGAAATTCGACCGGCTGCCCTCGGGCAGGACGGCATGTACGGTTTCGATCACGAAGCCTTCCCAGCTCGCGCCGCTGATCGGATGACCGAGAACGTCATCGAGGGTTTCGAGCCCAAGAAGCGTGTGGACGAGGCCGGAATCGCGAACATAGACCCGCGGGGACTTGACCAGCCGCTTGCCGGCATTGCTGTGCCACGGCTCAAGCCGTCGCACTAGCAGCAGATCGACCAGCAGGTCGAGATATGAGGCGACCGTTTTGCCGTCGACGCTCAGCGAGCGCGCGAAATCCGCCGCATTGAGCAATCCCGATTGGTGATGCGCCAGCATTGTCCAGAAACGGCGAAGCGTTTCGGCTGCAATGCGAGGGCCGAGCATCGGAATGTCGCGTTCGAGATAGGTCCGGATGAAGTCGGTCCGCCAGCGCTGACTGGCGCGGTCATTGGCAGCGATAAGGCTGTCGGGAAACCCGCCGCGGACCCACAGCTTGTCGAGTTCGCCGGCCTCGACCTCCAGACCGTCGATCGGCGCCAGCTCTATATAGGCGATCCGGCCGGCAAGGCTCTCCCCGGATTGCTTCAGAAGATCGATGGACGCCGATCCCAGCAGCAGGAAGCGCCCTGTACGCAATCCCTTGCGCCGGCCGCGATCGATCAGGCCGCGCAGGTTCTGAAACAGATCCGGCAAACGATGCACTTCATCGAGGATCACCAGCCTGTCCTCGAAACGGCTGAGATATAATTCCGGCTCGGCCAGCTTGGCGCGGTCAGCGTCGGATTCGAGATCGAGATAGATCGACGGCCGCCTTTCACCGATTTCGAGGGCAAGTGTCGTCTTGCCCACCTGGCGCGGCCCCAGAAGGGCCACGGCTGGGCTGGTATCAAGGAGGTCTTCGACCTGTTTGGCTTTACGACGGTGAATCATCCTTGCAATTATGGAGCCTCGCTCCTGATTTGCAAGGTAATAAGCACGGAAGCCGCCGCCTGTTCAAACTCAGAAGACACGAGAAAACGATCGTTTGTAAACGTCTCTAGGCGCTTTTGCCGGCCGCGTTTTGCTGCCAAACTGCTGAAAATCCCGACATTTCCGGGCGAAAACACGCTTTAGGAGCATGTTTGTTCAATTCGATACCCAGTACTTATCGGCGGTGAACCACCGCGGGCTTATTTATATCATGTGTGGAACCGTAGCCGCGGACTAGCTTTCGTTTAAGAAATCGTTTACCATAAAAACAATGCCTTGCGATCTTTCCAAATTACCCATCTCCACCCTGCTGAAACCCGTCGCCGACGCCAGCAGCGCCCTTACCCGTCTTGACGAGCGCATCTCTCGCTCCCCCGTCGGCGGCGGATGGCTCGAACGCCAAAACTTCACCGACGCCTGCGCCTCCCTCTGGATCGACGGCGAACTCGTCCACCTCGAAGACCTCGTCCTCCACGACAGTCTCCGCGACATCCGCACACCCACCCACGAACTCACCATCGCCCGCGACGTTTTACGCACCCGCCGGCGCATCGCCGACCATCCACCCGCCTGGGCTCTGTCAGAAGAAGGCCTGCGCGGCCTGCGCCGGCCGTGGGCCGGGGCATCTTTGGGAGAGGGAGGCAGTGCCGTGGCCGACGAAGCCAAGGCGAGTGAAGTGGCTGACCGGGGAGGGGAGGGGCCGGAGGAATGCGAGGAGAAAGGCGATGACGCTGGCGAGGACGCGTTGGATGCCGAGCTCGCCGCCCTCGATGCGCTGCTCGCCCGCTCCGACGCAGCCATCAAAGAAGCAAGGAAGCCCGGCGCGATCAACAAGCCCGGACGGACTCCGGCCGACCCACTCGTTTATGATCTTGATTGGGATGAGGATGCGCGGCTGGAGGAATGGCGGGCCGTGCTCCGCGGGGCACAAGAACTGCCGGCGGTGCTGCAGGCGATCGTGGCGCTCGATGCGTGGAACGAGATCGGTGTTCTGCAGCACGCCGCCTGGATGGGCCGGCTGCTCGCCGCCTCGCTCCTGCGCCAGGGTGGTGTCACATCAGGTGGTCACCTCGCGGCGATCAACCTCGGCCTGAAAACCATCCCCGTTGATCGCCGTCGTCATCGCAACCGCGAAACCCGGCTGCTTGCCATCGCCCACGGTGTTTTGGCGGCCGCCGAGGCCGGCCTGAAAGAGCATGATCGGCTGGCGCTGGCGCGGCGGATGATGGAGCGCAAGCTGGAGGGGCGCCGGGCCTCGTCAAAGCTACCCGAGCTGGTGGAACTCGTCATGGCGAAGCCATTGGTGTCGGCCGGGATGGTGGCAAAAACGCTCGACGTCACGCCGCAAGGGGCGCGGCGGATCGTGTTGGAGCTCGGCCTCAGGGAGATGACGGGCAGGGGGAGGTTTCGGGCATGGGGGGTTATTTGATTGCGAGGCTGAAGCTTTTGAAGGCATTTTTTGGATAACCATGAGAATTACGACTTGGCCGGGGAAGTGAAATCGGCCAATAACTGTGGTCAGGGGACATGATGATGCTAGCAACGACTGACCAGGAAATCAGAGCCGCGCTTCACAGGAAGAAGCTACGTTCTTACCGCCGGACCGACGATGTTATCATTGTCGACGAACTTGGTTTGTCTCACGCCAAGGTAAGGATTGACGTCGCAGTTATATCCGCGGAAGTCCACGGGTTCGAAATCAAGAGCAGTCTTGATACGCTCGACCGACTTCCAGGTCAGCTGGAATTTTATTCGAAGGGCCTGAGCAGGCTTACTCTTGTTTGCGCGGATAAACACCTGGCCAAAGCCGAGCGGATCGTGCCTGACTGGTGCGGTCTGATTTGTGCTGAAAAAGGACCGCGAGGCGGAATTACGTTTGAAACAGTGCGGCGCGCTCGCGCCAATCCATCCGTCGATGCCATTCAAGTTGCTCACTTGCTCTGGCATTCGGAAGCTGCCGAGCTGTTAGCAGGGTTCGGAGCGTCGCCGCGTGAACTCAAGCGAAGCAGGCTACAGCTCTACATCGATTTGGCCGCTCAGATGCCGATCGCGGACTTAATTGCGGCGATCCGCAATTTCATGGTCCAGCGCTCGGCGTGGCGAGATCAGCCAGCACATGCATAATGTGGTGGCTGATGCCATTTTCCTTCCAGCGCGTAAGATTTGAAGGCGTAGCTAGCTTCTTCGCACATAGGTCAATGTACTCGTCGCCCGCTGAAAAGTGAGGGCCGCAAAACTGCCCCGATTTGAGAATGCTGTCGCAATGCGTGTGCATCTGTCCCGGATCAGATCTGAATGCTCCGCCCTTTCGAACATTCCATGTGTCGCCCGCCGTATAGACGAGCTTGCCCGCCGGCTTCAGCATCCGCATGTCCTGGGCGGTGAATTCCGGGTGCACGATCGTGTAATCTCCAAAATTTGGAATCCGCCCAATTCCGGCAAGTTTGGCGCGCAGTGTCTTGTAAAAGACCCAATCGTGCCGCGGCAAGTAACCACCCGGTTTGTCGATGGCAAGAATCTGGGGAAAGCCAGTGCCTATTACCACGAGGGAACGATAGCTGCTCAGCGCAGACACGTTGTCCATTGCCGCTATCAGCCCATCAGCGAAGTCTGCGTAGGGCTGAAAATTCGGGGCGCCGAGATCGATGATGAGGTCTGTGTGCTCTCGCATGAGACCAATCGAAGAGATCAGTGCGATTAGTCGAGCATCGAAGTTGGGCTTCATGACGTGCTCAAGCCGAGCTCGGATTCCCACACCGAGCCTGTCGATTGCCGCAATGTCGGCCACAAGAGCATTGACGGTCGGTGGGGCATCCAACGAGGTGATTGGTACAGCCCTCGATCCGAAACTTCGAATTTCTTCAAAGACGAACAACATGGGCGTTCGGCCATCCGCCATGCTTGTCGTGGCGATATTCGCGTGCACGTCGATCCACGCAGGTCTCTTGCCCCACTTTTGCTGGTAGCGCTTCGGAAACGTCTGGACCTGCTCTTGAACCGTCTTCTTCGGTCGGCCTTCCTCGAAATCGTATTCCGGCTCGGGAATAAGTATGAACGGAACGACGAACTGCTTTGCCGCGTCACTAAGTCGGAACAGCGCCTGGTATTCGCCTTGGCGCCACCGCAGTGACGGAACGTACATGCTGGGAATTAGCTTCATTCCATCATTCCCTCAAACTGCGTCCGAACGGTTCCCGACCCAACCAGATTGGTGAAGAGGCGAAAATCGTTTCTCTCCTTTCTGATCCTGCCAGCAATGATACTTGCACTGATCCCGAGCTTTTCTGCGTCGATGAGGACCGCTTCTTCCGTAAGGGCGAATCGAGAAAGGCACCTGCGCCAAGTATCTTGCGGAATGAGCTGATCCAGGGAAAACCTGTCCGCATCCTCCTCATACTGATCGCCTTGATGGCCATCCTCTTCGTCGAAAAAATCGAACCGAAGAGAGTTGTATAGGTGCAGGAATACGTGTCCCAGTTCGTGGAACAGGACGAACCAAAAGTTATCCAGGCGATCGAACCGAAGGGTTAGGGCAACAACTGGATTTCCAAATGGAGCGACCATTGCCGCGCCATCAAGATATGTTCCGGGAAGATGACTTTGAACGACCATCCCAATGCCGTTTTGGCCGAGCAGATCCTTGGCTTTGCGTGGTCCGTCGCTGTCCTTCGTAAGGGCGACCAACTGACCCAACCAACGATCGTTCGAGCTAAACTCTCCTATCAAGCCTGCTTTGAAATCATCGGTTGCCTTCTGAAGCACGCGTGCTTGCCACGCCAAGAGAGCGTGCTCGTTTGGTGCGTTGCCACTATGCATTTTCTTGCGGTGAAGTGCCGTCGCGAACTGAGGCCCGGCCACCTGATGAAACCAGGTGCGAGCTGACATCGCCAGGTCATCACCCTTGATCCAACCACGTCTAGCCATCTCCCGAAGCGGGAACTTGTTCCATTCAATGGAACCAGCGTCAGACCAGGCATAAATCGCCCCCTCCGAACGCTCTTCACCTGATCCGTAGGACGCAGAGACGCGAACGCCCAACATACTGGCGACTTCCATCAGGCGTGCAAGGCTGGCGCTCTTGTAGTTAGTTGCTTCGTACCGCTGCACTTGTTGCGCTTTCAGGCCAAGACTCTCGGCGAGATCTGTTTGGGACAGGCCTCTTGCGATACGCGCCTGGATTAGAACGCGAGGCAGCTCTTCAAAGGAGAACTCCTCCGTGAATCCAGCAGCTCCGGACTTTAGGTAGTCGTACTCTGCCATCTCTCGCTGGATGTCTGCGATTTGGCTTTGGAGCGCATCGGACTCAATTTTTCTCAGCCAATCGAGCTTGGCGTCTCCAGATTGGACAGCCAAAGCCGCATTTCTCAGATTGTTGAGCTGTTCCTTTGATACCGCGTACTGTCGATCACTGAATATCATGAGCTAGCCTCCGTAAGACCGTCGCATCCGTCATGATCGAAATCTCAATGATTCCCTTTTTCCCACCCGAGTGTTTCTCCACTTGGAAAAAATCCAGGAACGCCCGTCCAGAGCCGGCTTCCACGATGCTCGAAGGGAAGAACTCACCGCCGAAACGGGCTTTTTGTCGGGCTCTCCCATCGCTAAAATCCGTGAACACGGGATCGAGGAGGGAGCCGACAACCCCAGCTGGATCCCAGCATGCATCGTAGTCGCCAGGAATGGGTTTCGCCGTGACGAAGCTACCGTCGAGATAGATCGTTGAACATCCAGCCTTTGCCAATGCAAGAGCACCGTCGAGTAGACCGGTCAGCAGTTCGCGGCGACGGCCGTTATAGCCAAACACGGATTCGATCTCACTAAGCGTCGCGGCATGAATGCCGGTTGGCAGCACATCCCATGGCGAGCCAGGATTCGAAATAAGCGCTGGAATCATGCTTACAACAATAACGTTGTAATACGCCAAAAGCAAGGCTGTCGCTTTTGGCCGTGTAGGAATGCTGGGGCCTCACGTAGAATAGGGCATGCTAGCGGGGCGATGTTGCAGCATCATCCGCACTGGGACTGTTCCAGCACTTTGCCAGCGATCGCGACTTCTTGCCTTTGCTCCGCGTAGATCAGTATCGCGCTTTAAAAATGTAATTGATCGGCCTGTTCAGGCTGCGGTCGCCTCGACCGAATTTGCTCCGACATGAGAGCGATAAACCCCTCTGCCGAAGTCATCGCTCTATCCAAAAGGTCCGCTCGCATCAAAGAAACGAACAGAGCGCAGGATTTTGCTTGGCAGTTAATCGACTTTTTGGGGTTGAATTCGATATCGGTAAAACCCGCGTAACGCATGTGACCGTCGATCCTGTCCCTTAGCCATTCCCGATGTGGGTAAATGGCGTTGAGATATAGCCAGTCATAAAAAACTGTAGGCGGCTGGAGCGGAAACTCGCTTCCATCGATCTCGAAGGCCACTAAGCGACCAGACTCCCTTAATCGGGGATCTCGCTTCGCGCTACGCGGATCGGTCAGGTACAAGTCGGTGAACGGACCACCGTACTCAAATACTTTGCTGCCTTGGAAGGCGTTTTCGAGAGGTATAGATCCGGAAGCGGTATCGACCTTGAGATGAAATGCGCTCAGGTGACGGCCTGCTTTCTCCTCGGACTTAGAAGATATTTCGAGCAGCGGACTATATCCGGCACGCGCAGCGGCAGCGTGCAGCGCGCGAACGTTCTTCTGCTTCTGAACCGGCGCGAAACCTGTTGCGAACGGGATATCGAAGCTCACGACTTTGACGAAACCGGGAGATTCAACCGACGGTATGAAAATGGGGCGCTCGGCCATTAAATGTTTCCGATCAACTCCAGAGGTATCTGGCTTGGTACCAGGACCTCATATTTTTCTGCTTGCAGGAGCCGCTGCTGGATCGCTGGGTCTCTCCAATCCGTCCGAGTGTAAAGTACCTCGAAATCAATAAGAGCGGCTGCCTGCTCGATCGGAACAGATTCTACACCACTTTTGTTCGAAACGTCATTTGTAAAACGTACGCCATTAAAGTCGAGGACTGCGGGATGGATCCGGAGGAAAATCGAGTCTGTGATGCGGCCGTCTCTGCGTGCAACGAATTCCATGGGATGGCTGTTGCGGAAACAAAGATGCACGTAGTTGCCCATTCCCTTCAAGGCGTCTGCGTCTCGGCTCCATTCGTTTCCGCCTGGGGCGGGAACAGTGACACCTCCTGCGATGAGTTGCGCGATCGGGAATAGCCCGCCGCGTTGGCGAATGAGATCGAGATTTCTCCGGTCGGTGAAATGGTAGAGAAAGGGGACTTTCTTTAGCGGGCTGTTTGGGTCCACGATGGCCTCCTCCAAGGGTGGCGCTACCATGCCGTGTATTGACGGGACGCTCAATCCCTTACTTTCGAGTTCGATGTTCTTTCCCTTCGCCTCCGAGCAGTACCCAGCTGAAAGTGGCCATCAGCGATGTTGCGGATTCTCAGCTAGGTTGTGATGCAGTACATTAATGCGCGTCTGCTTGTGCGGGACAGATATTCTATGTAGCTGTTGTAAAATTGAAGTATTCTGCAGCGAGGGGGATAAGCTTGCCTATCCAGAGCATTCATACATACCTTGTCTATCCCAATAAGGGGGCAACCGAGCCGTCGGCCATCGTCGGAAGCCAAGTGCTGCATGAAGGCGACATGTTCAACCTCCTGAGGAGCGTGTACGAAAAGGCTGATACCGAATGCAACATCGGCATTGCCTTCAACAAGGGCAACGACGGCGCCCAAGCCAACGTGCGTCGTGACATGTTGATTGCCTATGCGTCAGCCCCGGGGGTCGACCTGGGCCGCGTGCTTGCCGAGGAATTGGCGACAGTAACGACACGTCGCTCGGGGCTTGGGCTTCTATTCCTGATCAAAGGCATCGAAGGTATCGAGCACAAGGTGGTGATATCACGCTTTCGTGCCAACAACGGCGTGGTTGTGAACGAGGGTGCCGACATGCTGACGGTCGAATTCATCGACCGCGTATTCATGAAGAATGCGCATTCCTACAAGGCTGTCGTTTACAGGCACCAGTCATTCCAAGGCGGCTTCTGGAGCGGCATGGCTGTCGATAAGCAGATTAACAGCCAGGATCTGGAGTCGTCGGACTATTGGGTTAAAGAGTTTCTGCTGTCGGACTTCATGACCAGTCCTGCGTTTGGTACCCGACGTCTCGCTGTTGCATTGAAAAAGGCAATCAAAATGACGGACGATTTGGAAATCAAGCGCCAGATTACTGCGGCAGCTACGCTGGCCAGTGGGCTTGGAACAGAGACATTGAGCGTCGAGGCTTTCTGTAACCGCTACGGATTTTCCGAGGGCGCCAAAACCGCCGTGGTGAAGCAGCTCGAACGAGCTGACCTGGCCAATGATAATTTCCAGTTCGATTCCACCGAGTTCACTAAGCAATTGCCTTACCGGACGGTGGAACTGGACAATGGGGCAATGCTCACGGCCGACGCTGCCTCCTTCGATAAGGTCTTCGAACACAAACCCGTCGAGGAAGGAGCCGACAAGATGCGGTTCAGCACAGTCGGCGCAGTGGTCAGCGAAAAACTGGAGAAGGGTAGATGACCGTCGAAGCTCAATATCGAGCGCGGTACGAAACCGTACTCTTCCCCATCGCCGATAAGCTTTCCAACTTATTGCAGGAAATCTTCGCCGGTCAGCCGCGGATTGATCGCATCTCGACGCGCCCGAAGTCTGTGGAGCGCTTCATGGGGAAAGCCGCTGCGGTGAAGGATGGTAAAGCGAAGTACGATGATCCGCTTCATCAGATTCAGGATCAGATCGGAGCGCGGATCATCACTTTCTATAAGGACGATGTGCATAGGATTTCGGAGGAAGTTCAGCGCTACTTCCACGCCATCGAATCGAAAGACATGCTGCCAGAGAACGAATGGGAGTTTGGATATTTTGGAAATCACCATATCCTTATGCTGCAGCAAGATCTGATCGATCCGAATTTCGACAAGAACCTCGTGCCCTACTGCTTCGAGTTGCAGATCAAGACTCTCTTTCAGCACGCGTGGTCCGAAGCGAACCATGATCTCGGCTACAAGCCTGGGCAGCAACCACTGGCCAGCGACGAGTTGCGACAGCTAGCCTTCACATCGGCTCAGGCGTGGGGAGCGGATCGGGTGTTCAACGATCTGTTCGTAAAGCGGAGCGCGCAGCATTGAGGAGAACTGCTATAGGTATGCATATCGTACTCGTTTAGATAGTCACCCCGCATTGGCATTCTTGAGTCAGGCCGGCTCGACTTCGGCCGGTTCCGAATGCTCGTTTAGGGCCTGGGCTTCCTCCAAAGAGATTTTGTTCGCCACATAATCCTCCAGCTCTGCAGCGTGGTTTTCACAGCCCTTCGCCTGCTTGCGAAGAAGTAATATATGGTCAGAGAGTTCTCGCGGCGTGCAAAGGCTTATGGGAACCAGTGCCCTCTCACCGTTTCTGATCACGGGATATGATTTAACCAAACGGGTATGGCCCGGAAACACCATCTGAGGAGAGGCGGGATCGTCGCTCATGCCGATGCGCTTCAGCATTCGCGTAACTACCTTTACCAGTTCGCATGAACGATGTCGAAGCCGAGCAACAGTTCCCCGAAGCGGCTGAATAAGCCGTTAGCCGGTCGCGCTCCTCTCCGGCGCGGCCAGCTCCCCCAAAAACCCATTAGCGCCCGGCCAGGTATCGAACCTGCCCGGGCGCTTGGCGTTCCGCCAATTTTCTCATGCCCCTTGTTCGATCCGCGCCGGAGGCGGATCGAACTTCCTCGCCAGCGGGCGAGGGGCGATGCCCCTCGTCCCGATGTTTTCAGCACCGCGCCGGCGCGCAGGCTTGTGCAAGGGCGGCCTTCAGGCCGGGACCGGAGCCACGCGCAGCGGGCAAGGCCCGCGAGCATGGCGAGGACCCACCACTTGCAAAAGCCGAGCACTGGTGCATTCATGTAACGCGTAAGAACAGATGGCAGTAAGGGGAAATGCGGGATTATCCGAGTTTATGCGGGATCATGCGATTTAACGTGCGGTTTCATAAGGCGTTTTGGGATCGGGCGGGCGACGGGCGGGAAAAGTCGCGGCGCAAGATCAAATGGCAGTAAACGCGCCATAAGCGGCGAGAATCGCCGGGCGGAAGCGGGGAAGTCCGAATTCGGTTCGGAGTTCGGCGAAAAGCGGAATAACGGCTTCAAACCAACGGGTTGCGGGAAAATTTGGCGCGGATCGACGGGCGCGAACTCCGAAATCCGGCGCGGCGAACTCGAACGGCCGTCACAGTTCGCGGGAACCGAGTTCCCGGTTAGTAAGCTTGCCCTTTGATTGCGTCACATGCCGAAAACGTATGCTTGCGCAACACCTTAGCAAGAGGAAGCCTGTTGGCAGACCACAAAGCGAAGCGGGAAATGAACTCTGATCGATCTGTGACGCGGTAAGGGCCAAGGTTGTTGCAACAGAGTTGCGACAATCGTTGGAGCGGAAACGGTGCCGAACAGGGGCCGGCGCCTGCGCTGCCGCACCTTGTTATACAAGTGTACAATAAGTCTAAATATTAGACTCACGTCGATTTTAGACTCACTTCGGGCGGCGAGCGGATGTTCGCCTCCCGTCTGCAAGTTTTCGGGAGCCCGCCATGTCCAGGTATGTCACTTCAATTCTCGCCGCGCTGGCCTTCGCCTTCGTGCTGTCGCCTGCCTCGGCGCAGCAAAGCCTCTCGCCCGAGGAGTTCGCCCGGGAGGTGGCCATCTCCAATGCGTTCGAGATCGAGGCAGCCGAACTCGCGATCGAGCGCGGCAAGGATCCGCGCGCCATCGGGTTCGCCAGGGATATGCTCCGCGACCACGGCAGGGCTTCGGCCGAACTGATGGACGCGGCGAAAATGGACGGCGTTTCGATTTCCGAAGGGCTCGACGACCGGCGGCAGAAGCAGCTCGACGCCCTGAAGGCGGCAACGGGAGCGGATTTCGACCAGGCCTATCTCTCGACCCAGGTCACCGCCCACGAAAATGCGGTCGCCTTGCTGGACGCCTATGCGAAAAGCGACAACCCGGGTTCCCTGAAGTCGTTCGCGCAGCAACACCTTGGCACGCTGAGGACGCATAATATCCGTGTGCATGACCTGACGGACCGGGAATGAACCGGAGCCGGAGCCGGCGATCGTCAATCAGGCAGCAGGCACCGTTGTCAGAAAATGCTCCGTGTCCATCAGCGTCAGCTGCACGGAGAATCTGTCCGCCAGCACATCGATGATCTTGTCATGGGTCTCGTCCGCGCCGCTGCAGATCGCATCGCTGAGGACGACGACCCGGAAGCCGAGGTCGATCGCGCCCATCACCGTCGCCAGCACACAGACATCGGTTTCACCGCCGGTTATGACGACCGTCTCCACCGCTTCCGCCTGGAACGTGCGGAACAACCGACCGTTCGTCCAGGGGGAATAGACCGCCTTGTCGAAGACGCGGGCCGGCGGCACGAACCTGTTCAGGCGCGCGGGAAGTTCCAGCAGTTCGGCGGGAAGGCGCTCACCCGTCATCGCGGACCATTTCTTGTAGTAATCCCTCCAGGTTCCCCGGACATCGTCGGCATGGCGGGGCGGAATGAAGCGCGTGAAGACCGTGCGCGCGTCATGCCGTCCCGCGACGGCCTCGATCTGCGGCAGCACCCGCTCCATCCACGGTACGTGCCACGGTGTATCCTCGAGAAACATGCGCTGCACATCGACACAGATGTGCAGCCAATTGCGAAACTCGTACATATCAACAGCTTCAGGTCTGGGGCCGGTCTCCGGCGGGCTTGCATGGTCACGACATGCGGAACCACCTCTCGACCTTTTTGTTCCGGTGTCAGATCTTCAAACGCGGCTCGCGGTCTTCCAGCGCGAGTTTGCGCATCAGCTGGAACAACAGGAAGCGTGTATCGGGGCGGTCACGCACGGATTTCGGCAGCCTCCGGGCACGCATCATCGTCCGTCGCGCCAGGTCGGCCACGTCGTCGTCCAAAGGGGTAAACCATCTGGCCATGCGATTGATATCGTTTATCGTCTCGTCGCTGAACCAGGCGGTATTCGCGGATTTCGGGCTGCGGGGGATTGGCACCGGACTCTCCCTCTTCGCCGTTGATAACGGACCGCAGCGGGATGTTGTTCCGGTACCTTGGCAGACGGTGCACCCGACATACTCGCCCGGGTCAGCGTTGCGCGTCAGCCGGTTATTTTATGCTCTCGGCAATAGCGCGCATCCATAGCGACACAGCAACAGCGCCACCATCCGGCACCCCAATCGCACGTTCGCCGAGATAGCTTGAACGGCCGACGCGCGCGGTCAGCGTTGACGTCATCTCGGCACCGCGCGCGGCTGCATCAGCCGCTTTCGAGAAGGCGTCCACAGGTGTGTTGCCGCCGGCGCTCGCCTCCTGCCATGCCTCCAGAGCCGGGATCAGCGCGTCGAGCATGGTGCGGTCGCCGCGCCTTGCTCCGCCGAGGTCTGAGATCGCACCGATGGCAACGGCGAACGCATTCCGCCAGTCCTGCTCACCGGCATCCTGAATACCGCGCAGTTGCCCTGCGGCGCGGAGCATCGCTGTTGCATAAAACGGGCCGGAGCTGCCAGCGATGGCACGCCGGACTGCATGGCTGAGGCTGGTCAGCAACAGTTCCGGGTTCGCAAACTTTCCTTTCGGCAGATCGCGGATAGCCGCGGCTCCGCGCGCCATGCTGGCGCCGAGATCGCCGTCGCCCACCTTGCCGTCTAGATCGCCGAGCTCCGCCTCCGCCGCCTCGAGCGCGTCAGCCACGGCTAACGCCACGCGGCGCAGAGGCTCGTGAGGAGTCAGCTCTTCATCATCGAGAGCGGGCTCCTCTACGGTAGCCGCACCTTCCAGCACGGTGATCTGCGCCTTCAGCCTGCCGTCCCCCTGCCAGGCGACCGCCTGGACTGGGTGGTCGAGCAAGGCGGTTCGTCGTTCGTCGATCGGCAGCAGAGTGAGCGACATGCCGGGCATTTCGAGCGCCGTCATGAAATTTCCGCACCAGGCGCGGGCGACGTCCATGCCACGGGCGGAAAGATTGGCCAGCGCACGGCGAAGCACGATTGCGAGCTCCATCTGCGGCGTCGCCCCGAGGCCGTTGACCAGGAGCGCGAAGCGATCGCCATTGCCGACCTTCAGTTCCGAGCACAGCACATCGAGAACATCGTCGACGATCGCATCGGCCGGCTTGATCCTGCTGCGACTGACGCCCTTTTCTCCGTGGATGCCAAGTCCGAGCTCCATCTCGCCGTCTTCAAGCGTGAAAGCCGGATGGCCGACCGCCGGCACGATGCATACACCCAGCCCTACGCCCATGGTGCGTAGATCGGCAGAAGCACGCCGGGCGAGCCTGGCGACTTCGGCAAGGGGAAGCCCCTCCTCCGCCGCCGCGCCAGCGAGCTTGTGGATCAATACGGTCCCGGCAATGCCTCGCCGCCGCTCCACCGGAACCGTGTCCGCCAAAGCCGCATCGTCAGCCGTGACGATGATTTCGACCGGGATTCCCTCATCCCGGGCGATCTCGGCCGCCAGGCCAAAATTGAGACGGTCTCCGGTGTAGTTCTTGACCACCAGAACGGCTCCCGCCGGGCCGGAAACGGCACGGATGGCGGCAAGCACCGCGTCGACACTCGGTGAGGTGAAGACATCCCCGACCACCGCCGCCGACAGCATGCCGGCACCGACATAACCGGCATGCGCCGGTTCATGGCCCGCGCCGCCGCCGGAGATCACCGCGACCTTGCGCATGCCTCGTTCCGGAAGGTCGTTGCGCAACACGACATTCTCGTCCCTCAGAAGGGCAAGCGAGGGCGTCAGCGTCACCGAGCCCTCAAGCATTTCGCGGACGGCTGATTTCGGGTCGTTAATCAGTTTCTTCATGGCGTCACTCTCACTCCTCTTCGGAAATCAGGCGCCGGCCGCCTGCAGCACGGCACGGACGTCTTCGGCGCCGATATCGCCAGCCTCGCCCAAAGGCAGCTGGCCGGCAACGACGAGGTGATGGATGACCTTTTCGGGATCGACGGTGATCCCCGGCAGGTCGGAAAAGGTTACCGGGCAATTCATCCGGCGAAAGAAGGTTTCAGTGCGCGCGATGGCGGCTTGCGCAGCCTTGCGTTCATCCGGTTCGTCGATTCTCCACACGCGGCGCCCGTAGCGGGCCAGCATCGCCTGCTTCGCCTCCAGTCGATGGCGCATCAGATGCGGCATGACCACCGAAAGCGAGCGGGCGTGATCGATCCCGTGCAGCGCCGTCAGCGCATGGCCGATCATGTGCGTCGACCAGTCTTGCGGTACGCCCGCGCCGATCAATCCGTTGAGCGCCTGATTGGCCGCCCACATGACATTCTCGCGCGCCTCGTCGCTGTCTTCCTCGACAAGCCTCGGCCCCCAGTCGAACAGCACTTCCAGAAGGGTTTCGCTGAATCCGTACTGCACCGGCGCATTCACCCGCACCGTCATATATTGCTCCAGAACATGGGTGACGGCATCGACCACGCCATTCTCCAGCTGCCGCCGCGGCAGCGATTTCATCGTCAAGGGATCGAGGATGGCAAATCGAGGCCGTGTCGCTTCGTTGCGGAAGGGAAGTTTCAGGCCGCGTTCAGAGCGCGAGATCACCGAGACGGCATTGCTCTCGGAGCCGGTCGCCGGCAAGGTCAGGATCGCGCCGATATCGAGCGGCGCCGGAACTTCATCGCCCCTCACCAGCGCGTCCCAGGCGTCGCCGTGCCGGATGGTCACGACCGACGCGAGGAATTTCGCGGCGTCGATAACAGAACCGCCGCCGACGCCGAGAATGAAAGTTATCCCCTCGCGCCGGGCCAGATCGGCAGCGCGAAGGATCGTCCCATATTCCGGATTGGGCTCGATGCCGCCGAATTCCACCACGAACCGGTCGGCCAGGCCGCGCATCACGGCGTCGTGGACGCCGTTCTGCTTGATACTTCCGCCGCCGAAAAGGAGCAGCACCCTCTCATCTGGCGCTACCAGCGAAGCAAGACTGGAGATCGTGCTTGGTCCAAAAACAATCTTGGTGCGATTCTCCAACGTGAAATTCATGCTCATGGCCAGGCGCTCCTCGGCGGCGGTTGGTTATCAGGCAAGTCCCAGAATCTTGCGCGCCTCGTCGGGCGAGGCGATTTCGATATTGAGCTCCGAGAGGATGCCGATCACCTTCTCGACCTGATGCGCATTCGATTTGAACGGAACGCCGGGTTTTTCGAAGAGATTGTCTTCCTGCCCGACACGGATATGGGTTCCCATCATCGCGCCATATGTCGCCGCCTTGATGTTACCGGTGCCGGTGCCGTGAGTGAAGAGTTCCACGGCATCGCCGAACAGCCGCTCCGCCGTCCGCTTCAAATGCACGAGGTGGTCGATATCCGAGGGAATGCCGCCGAGGATACCAGTCAGGAACTGAAGGATGATCGGTCGCTTGATGTTTGGCTTGCGGCTGAGGTGATGGTCGAGGATGTAAAGGTGACCGACATCATAGCATTCGAATTCCATCGCGATGTCGTGCTCGACCAGCATGTCGATCATCCGGTGAATGGTCGCGAAACTATTCTGCGTGACGATCTGGTAGGCTTTCTCGCCGAAGGCTTCGGTTTCCCAGGCCTGCGAGAATTCCGAGACGCCCTGGTTCTTGGACTTGTTGAAGAGGCCGTAGTTCATCGAGCCAACGATGACGGTGGCGATATCCGGCTTCAACGCCAGCACCGCCTCAAGGCGTTCTTCGGCAGTCTTGCCCAGCGAGGCGGACATGTTGATGAGCGCCGGGGTTTCCTGCTGCAACCGCGGGACGAACTCGCTCCAGATGGCGGTATCGTTGGTCGGGCGACCGTCGGGCAGGCGCGCATGCAGATGAAGAACCGACGCGCCGGCCTTGACGGCATCGATTGACTGAGCCGCGATTTCCGCCGGCGACACCGGCAGGTTGGGCGACATGGACGGTGTCAGCGAAGCGCCTGTCACGGCGCAGGTGACAATGGTTTTCTTGGTGGACATGAGTTCGGCTCCTCCTTGGGGCGTTTGGATGACGTTTGGATTTAGTAACGTTGCGGGAGATCGGGCTCGCTGGGCACGAAGCCGAAGCCTCCGTCCTTGCGGCGTACGAAGCCGCAATGCGGTGGCCCGAAATGGCAAGGCATGATCAGCGTTTCGGTATCTGCGACCCGTTCCAGAAAGGCGCGGCGGATCTGACGCGCGACATCCGGCAGGACACAGAAGCCGGTGTTCAGATGGGGATCGGTGATCTGCAGCGGATGATGGAAGATGTCGGCGCTGAAAACGGCCGACTGCCTGTCGGAGCCGAGCCAGTAGTTCATCTGACCCGGTGTATGACCCGGCGCGAACACGGCCCGCAGGCAATCGGCCACGACATCGCCGTCATCGACGAAATCCACCAGCCCGGCATCAAGCACAGGAAGGACGCTGTCACCGAAGGAAGGCTCGGCCTCGGGATTCTTCTCGTAAAGGCCCTGGAAATACTGGAAATCGACGCGCGGCATCAGGTAGCGCGCGTTGGGGAAGGCCGGCACCCAGCGCGCGCCGTCCCACACCGTGTTCCAGCCGACGTGATCGCCGTGCAGATGGGTCATCACCACATGGGTGACCCGGTCGAACGAGGCGTCGGCGGCTGCCAGCCATTGCGGCACGAGGCTGTTCAGCATGTTCATCCGGGCCGCGGCGCGCGGTTTCTGGTTGCCGACGCCGGCATCGATCAGGATCACCTTGTCGCCGGCATGGACGATCCAGATCTGGATCGCGATCACCATGCGTTGCAGGTTGTCGTACCAATGGGCATTGGTGAGCCAGTCCCTGTTGCGTTCGATCACGGAGGGATCGAAATCGGGGAAGGTGACGGCGGGGTCGTGCGTCGGGCCGACATATTCGATTAGGTTGGTGACGCGGATGTCGCCGATCATGCGGGTATAGATCACGAAATGCCTCCTGCCGCAGCTAGCTAGCGGACCATGCCGGCAAGCGCCGGCGACGTGTCTTCGAAGGGGTTGTCACGAAGGGAAGGTCGCGTGGTGAAGTCGCGATGCCATGCACCGAGCCGCGGACGTGTCTTGCGCCATTCGAGAAAGGCGAAACGAAAATCGAGATAGATCAGGGCGACCGCTAGGGCCAGCGTGCCGATCGTGCAGCCTTCGGCGACGAGCGTTTCATGCTCCGCCTCCAGTTGGTCGAGCACGGCGGCCATCTTGATGTCGCAAGCAGCGACGACCTCGGGCCACTGCCGTTCCGCGGGCTTGGCCACCTCGACGAGGCGCATGATGGCGAGATCCAGCAGCCCGTTTGCCAGCGCATGGCGCGTCAGCACCCGGAACCTGGCTTCGGGATCGCCAGGCATCAGGTCGTCGCGGCCGGCCTTCCAGGCAAGGAATTCGCTGATCACCAGCGAATCGAACAATACGCGCCCGTCGTCCAGAACAAGCGTCGGTAGCTTGTTGAGCGGATTGACCGCCATGACCTCGGGCTCATGGGACGCAAGATGCACGGAATGCAGCACGAGTTCGATATCCGCGCGCAGTCCCGCCTCGGAGGCGACGACGAGCGCCTTCCGGACATAGGGCGACCTGAGCGAGCCGAGCAGCTTCATGCCCGCGCCCTCCGATCCACCGGCTGCACGCGATCGAGGAAGCGGCCGATATGCTGGTTGACCAGTTCCGGCGCCTGATCGGGAACATGGTGAGCGGCGTCGATCTCGATGACCTCGTACGGGCCGATAGCCTCCACGACCGTGCGGACATAGGCCGGTGGCCGCAGCGGGTCATGCACGCCCGAAAGGCCGAGAACGGGCACCTGGATGCGGGAGAGCTCCGGAAACAGATCGGTGCGCGCCAGCATGCGAAACAGGGCGCCGAGACTGACCGGATCGTTGCCGAGCCAACGGACCCGGAAACTTGCATAGTGCGCCGGATTGCGCTCCCGGAAGCGCGTCGGATAGCCGGTATCGAGCGAGGCGGCCTCGATCGACCGCATCCCCTTCTCCGGCAGGATATGGGAGCGCGAAATCAGGCCCTTGCCTGATTCTCCGGGCGCGTCGATCGCCGGGTTGAGGACGATGACGGCCGCGGTCCTTTCCGGAAAGTCGAGTGCGAAGCGAAGTGCGATCGCGCCGCCGACAGCGCAGCCGGCAACCGAGACGGGCTCGTCCAGGCCGAGCACGTCGAGAAGCGCGGCGAGATCCGAGGCCATGGTTGCAAGGTCGATCTCGCCGGTGATCTTCTCCGACATTCCGGCGCCGCGAGTATCGTAACGCAGCACGCGGCGGGTCCGGGCGAGTTCCGGAGCGACACGATCCCAGGATTCCAGCGTGCCGCCCATTTCGTGAATAAGGACCACGACCGGACCGGTCGTTCCGAGAAAGTCATAGCGTAGCCCAACGCCGTGGGCGTCGATCCAGTTCATATGCGTACCTCAATGCCGGAAGGCGGCTAATTCTTCAGAAATAGTTCCAGAGATCGATCTGTTCGGCCTCGGCTTTACTGCCGTTGAAGACCAGCTTGCCGCTGTTGATAATCATGACATGGTCGGCGATCTTCATCGCCGAGACGATCTTGTGTTCGATCAGGATCGCGGAGATCGAGAGCTGCTTGCAGATATCGGACATCTTGCCGAACAGCTCCTCCACCAGATCCGGCTGCAGCCCGACCGACGGCTCTTCGAGCAGCACGCATTTCGGTGAGCCGAGAAGCGCAAGCCCGAACGCCAGCATTTGCTGCTGGCCACCGCTCATCTCGCCGGCAATCGTCTTTCGCCGGTCCTTCAGCACCGGCAGCAGTTCGTAGACGTCGTCCTGGGAGATCTTGTTGCCGTTCGGATCGCGATTGCCGCGGGCGACAATCTCGATGCTGTCCTCGACGCTGAGGTCGGGAAACACGCCCCTGCCTTCCGGCAGCAACCGGAGCCCCCGCTTCAACCGAGCACCGACCGAGAGTTTTTCGATGCGCTCGCCATCCAGCAGGATCTCGCCCTCCTGTGCCGGGAGGAGGCCCAATACGGCCTTGAGCGTTGTCGATTTGCCCGCTCCGTTATGTCCGAAGAAAGCGAGGATTTTCCCGTCTTCCAGCGTGAAGGACACCTTGTCGAGAATGGATTTGTCGCCATAGCCGGCGACGAGGCCGCGTGCTTCGAGAGTCATGTCACGCTCCCTCCCCGAAATAGATCCTGCCGAGTTCCTCGTTGGCGATAATCTCCTCGGGCTTGCCCTTGGCCAGCAGGGTGCCGCGATGGAAGAACAGCACCTCGTCGGCGATGCGCTTGACGATCTTGGTGTTGTGCTCGACGACGAGGAGCGTCTTCTTCTGCGCCTTGAGGCTGTGGATGAGCTCCACCATGTTATCCAACGCTGCCGCGGCCAGCCCGGAGGTCGGCTCGTCGAGCAGCAGGAGTTCGGCGCCGGTCGCCAAAACCCTGGCAATGCAGAGGAGCTTTTTCTGGCCGTAGCTGAGGTTGATCGCCTGGTCGTTCGCCTTGTGGACAAGGCCGACCTGCTCGAGCAGAAGCATGGCCGCGTCGCGCTTGCGCTTCAGCACAGCCTGGGTATGAAACGGGCGGAAAACGGCCGTCAGCGGATCATTGGCAGCCTCGTCGCCGAGGCAGATCATCACATTGTCAAGCACGCTCAGCGTATCGAAAAGCCGCAGGTTCTGGAATGTGCGGGCGATGCCGGCCTTGACGCGGCCGTGCCTGTCCATGCCGGTGATGTCCACGCCCTTGAATTCGATCCGGCCCGTCTCGGGGGTGATGAAGCCCGTGACGACGTTGAAAACCGAGGTCTTGCCGGCGCCGTTCGGGCCGACGACGCAGCTCGCTTCGAACTGGTTGATGGTGAAGCTGCAATCGGTAAGGGCCCGGATACCGCCGAAGCGCTTGTTGACGTTGGTAACGGTAAGATAAGTCATGATCAGAGGCTCCTTCCGGCGATGCCCTGCGGGCGCCACAGCATGAAGGCGATGAGGATGAGGCCGTAGCTGAGTTGGCGGATCGGACCGAGAAGCGTCGAGGGAATGTCGAACATGGTCAGAAGCTGCGGGATGGCCATCAGCACGAAGGGGCCGATGATCGAGCCTGCTAGGGTTCGCGCACCGCCCACCACCACCATGGTCACCACCAGCACGGAAACGTGGATGTCGAAGGAAGCCGGATCGATGAAGCTGATATAGGCGGCGTACAGCGCCCCGCCGATGCCGGCATAGGCGCCGGACACGGCGGAGACGCCGATCTTGGCCTGCAGCACCCGCCGCCCGGAGGCGACCACGGCAATCTCGTCGAGCCGGATCGCGTTCAGCATCCGCCCGTAGGGTGAGCGCAGGATCAGCCAGAAGCTGACGGCGACCAGAAGGAGCGCCACCGTCGACAGCACGACGAACTGCCTGGATGTCACGAAGGTGAAACCGAACAACTCGATGATCGGGATGCCCGTGAGCCCGGATGCGCCGCCGGTCACCGACGACCAGTTGATGAAAACCGCCGTGGCGACGAGCTGGGTACCGAAGGAGGTGATGATGAAGTAGTCACCCGCAAGGCGCAGCGAAGGCAACGACGACAGGAGATTGATGAAGGCGCAGACGACGATCACCGCCGCCATGGCAAGCGGGAACGGAACGCCCATCATTGACAGTACGCCGAAGACATAGGCGCCGATACCCATGATCGCGGCCTGGGCGACCGAGAAGATGCCGACGACGCCCATCAGCAGATTGGTCGATAGTGCTACGATCGAGAAGATTTCTGCCAGGACGACGAAGCTAAGGAAGAAGTTCATGGCTCTGTTCTCTCCTTAGATCGCACGGTTGAACTTGTGGCGGAAAAGACCTTCCGGCCTGATGAGGATGAAAATCACGAATATCCCGAAGACGACCGCGACGCTCCAGCGGCCGGAGACGAAAGCCACCGACAGGCTTTGCACGACGGCAAGCACGATCGACATGATGAATGCGCCGCCGAGACTGCCGATTCCGCCTGCGATCATCGCAATGACGGCAGTCAGAAGGATGATCAGCGAGGTATAGGGCTGGAGGGCCTGGTCGAGGCCAATCAACACCCCTGGCACGGCCACGAGGCCGGAGGCGATCGCGATCACATAGATGAAGACCTTCTGCGGCTGGAGATGAGTGATTTCGGCAAGGGCCGGATTTGAGGCCACGGCCCGGATGCGTTTTCCGAGCGTTGTATAGTTCGAGAACGCAACCATCCCGGCGAACAGGGCGATGCCGAACACCAGCACCAGCACCTGAGGCACGCTGAAGGCCAGGCCCCCGACTGTGACCCGGGCAAGGCGCCAGGGAAGATCGAACTGCACGATATTGGGTGTGAACAGGATGGCAACGATGTTCTGCAGCGCCGTCAGCACGCCGATCGACGCGATCAGCTTGACGAGCGGCGAGGCGCCCTTCTTATCCAGATGCCGGTAGAGCGTGACCTGGATCGCCGCCCCCACGAGTGCGCCGCAGGCGATGCTCGCGAGAAGGGCCAGGATGAAGGGTACCCCGAGGCCGGTCAGATACCACGCGATGTAACCGCAGAGCGTGTAGATGCCGGCATGGGCGACGTGGAAGATGCCGGTCGTTGCATAGAAATAGGCGAAGCTGACCGATACCAGGCCGATGGCGCATCCGGTAACGACGCCATCGGCAACGAGCTGCAAGTAAAGCATTGGATTTTCCATTTTTCGGCTGATCGGATCAGTTCGAGGTCGCCGGCGTCGAAACCTCGATCACCTTGCGCTCTTTGCCCTCGTAGCGCTGAATCTCCACCGGGCGCGACGCGGTGTTTGTCTCGAAGACGATATCGGCAATCGGCGAGTTGAACCTCTTTATCTCCAGGATCGCTTCCTTGATTGCCGTGCCTGTAAGGTCACCGCCCTCGTCGGCGACTTTCTTGGCCGCCTGGATCACGATATCGGTCGCGTTGTAGTATTCACGGGCGAAGAAACCCATGTCCTCGACCTTGAACTGCTTCTTGAACGCGTCGAAAACCGCGGGCTCCGGATAGCCGGACTGGATCGCCGTCTGATACCAGCCTTCTGTCGACTGGTAGCCGAAGAATGGGCGGGAGAAGGTGTTGCCGATCGCCAGGGGAAAATCCGGGATCTGCCCGACTTGGTCGGCCATGGCCTCATGGCTCTGGGTGATGGCGATATAGACGAACTCAGGCTTGACGCTGGCGATCTTGAGTAGCGTGGCGCGATAGTTCGTCTGACCGAATTCAACCGGCTCCTCGGCGATGATCTCGCCGCCGGCTTCTTCGAAATATTTGCGGAAATCATCGCGGCCATCGATGCCGGCCGCGGCGTTTTCATAAATGATCGCCGCTTTCTTGCCGACCTTTTCCGTGGCGTATTTTGCCAGAACCTGCGCCTCGCCCTTGACCAGCGGAATGGTGTTCAAAAGGAACGGAGACGCGGTTTCCAGTTTGTCGGTCTGGGCCGCCGGATTGACGACCAGGATTTCGCGGCGGGTAGCCAGCGGTGCGATCGCCAGCGAAATCGACGAGAAAGCGGTGATCAGCGCCGGAACGTTTTCCAGGTCGGCCATGCGGTTGAACGCGAGCACCGCCTGATCCGGCTTGCCCTGGCTGTCGTCGAAGATCACGCGCACCGGCGTTCCGTTGAGACCGCCTTTTGCATTGATCTGGTCGATCGCGAACTGAACGCCCTGCTGTTCCTCCAGCCCGATCGGCGCTGCCGGTCCGGTCAGCGGCAGCAGCGCTCCGATCACCAGTTGCTTGCTCTGCGCCTGCGCCAGGCTTGCCGCGCAGACGATCATGACGCCCGTCAGAAGGCCCTTGGAACTCGTATTCCACTTCATCGCATATCCTCCCCAGGATTAATTCGGTTATTTTGAACCGGTTCATTTCAACGCCGAGAATGATGCCGCTGACTGGCACTGTCAATAGGTATTTGATGCCGAAGTAGATGCTGCAATGCACCGTCCCGCCTGACAAAACGAGAAAAATGCTTATGGTAAAAAGGGATGTACCACTTTCGCCGAACACGAAAATTTAGGGCATATTGGGCATTATTGGGGTGGTTTTTGTCATTGACGCAGAACTTTCGGGCCGGCTATCCGGTGACAACCACAGTCGATGCCGCCGGGGAATCAGGGCCTCTAAGATGCCGACGACTGCGATAGGAGCTTGAATATTACGATGAACCGTTTCATAATCCCAGAAGTCTGACGGTGCAGGATTTCAGGAATGACGAAAAAAAAGGAGCGCGCTGCCGACGTGAAGTTGGCACAGGACCGAAAGGTGACGATCGGCGATGTGGCAGCACTGGCCGGGGTATCCGTCGGAACCGTCTCGAACGTCATCAACGGGCGCGCCAATGTCACCGAACAGCGCCGCCAGAAGGTCAACGAGGCCATCAAGGCCCTTTCCTTCACCGGCAGTCTGCTTGCCAAAGGCATGCGGGCGCAACGCTATCCCGTTGTTGGTCTCTGCGTGCCGAACACCACTTCCTCAAACTTCGTCTCCATGGCGGACATGCTGGAAGAACATGCGGCCGGCGCCAATTTTGAGCTCATGCAGATGATCACCCGGCATGATCCGGCGCGTGAGTATCAGCGCATCGAGCGTCTGATCGCCTCGCGGGCGAGTGGTGTGCTGCTGCTGCCGACCCTGGAGGCTGAACCGGTGCTCGAACTGCTGCGCGGCGCCAGCATGCCGACCGTCGTCATCAACCGCTTCGTCGCACATGAGCGAAGCTTCGATCAGGTTCTGGTCGATCATCGGGGAGCATTTTCCCGCGCCACCTGCCAGCTCATCGAGTGGGGGCATCGCCGGGTTCTCGTCGCCACCCAGTTCCCGAATTTCTCGGTCGTGCAGGAGAACATCGCCGGCATCAGGCAGGCGATCGACGGGAGTGGCGAGGACGTGCAGCTATCGATCCTGAAATGCGGTTCCAGCCAGGAAAACTTCCGGCACATGCTGGCCACGGAACTTCAGGGCGATCCCCGTAAGACGGTGCTGATCGCAAGCAGCAGCCTGCTGGCGGCCTGGAGCATCGAAACCTTCCGCGAACTCGGCCTCAGATGTCCGGAAGAAATCTCGCTGCTGGCCGCCGAAGAACCGGACTGGGCCATCGCCGCATGGCCAAGCCTTTCCTGCATCCAGCAGCCAACACGCGAACTCGCCCGTATTTCATGGGACCTCCTCAGCCGGCGCATGGCCGGCAGCCCTGACGAGCCGGTAACGATCCGCTGTGACGCCCGCGTCAATTTCCGGCAGTCGGTAGCCCGGTCAGATTGACAGGGCTCTTCACCTGTATCGGCGAACTATTCTGAAATCTTTCTATTTCGGTCGCGCCACCGGTCGAGACGGATATTCACGCCGAGACTCAATCGCGAACGCGATGCGCTTCCCGCACCACCAGGCGAAGTTCCTCGACCGGCGATAGAGAAGCCTGCGCCCCGTCCTCCAAAGCCGGCGGCATCTTCCAGCCCGGGTCGATCCCTTCCATGTTGGGGAGTTCGTGCGCGATACCCTTGTGGCAGTCTATGCACGTCGCCTGCCCGGTCAGCAGGAAACGCGAATGGATGTCGGCGGCGCGTTGCGTCTGCTTGGTGAAGTCCATCGCCACGGCGGAATGACAGTTGCGGCATTCCAGGCTGTCGTTTGCCTTCAGGCGCGCCCATTCGTGCTGGGCGAGCTCCAGGCGATGGTCGAGGAATTTCTCGCGGGTATCGATCGTTCCGAAGATCTTGCCCCAGACCTCTTTCGAGGCCTGCATCTTCCGGGCGATCTTGTCCGTCCATTCGTGCGGGACATGGCAGTCGGGACAGGAGGCGCGCACTCCGGAACGGTTGGTGAAATGCACGGTCCTCGTCAGTTCCTCGTAGACGTTCGCCCGCATCTCGTGACAGGAGACGCAAAAGGCCTCGGTATTGGTCATTTCCAGCGCCGTGTTGAAGGCGCCCCAGAAGATCACCCCGCCGACGAAGCCGCCGAGCGTGAGGAAGGCAAGGCTCAAAGTCGCGGCCGGCAGGCTGAGTATCGTCCAGACCCAGGCCAGTATTCGCTTGATCCCGCTCCACATCACTCGCTTCCCGCCTTGGTGACGCCCATCTCGCTCATATCCCTGAACGTGTTGGTGACGAGCGGCTTGATGTCGGCCTGGGGAACATGGCAGGCGGTGCAGAAGTAACGGCGCGGGGAAACGTCGGCCAGCATCTGCCCTTCGCGCGTCATGTAATGGGTGATGCTGATCATCGGCGCCCCGGCATCCTGCGAGAACTCGCGCTTGTGGCAGGAGAGGCAGCGGTTCGTATTAACCGAGAGCTGGTAGCCGTCGATCGAGTGCGGAATGATCGGCGGCTGCTCGGGATAGGCCCGCATGCGCCTGAGATCGTCGATGACCCATTTGGGCAGCGGCTCCGCCTGCGGCGTCTGCATGGCGTCTCCCGGCGGACCGGACAATTCCGGCACCATCTGCGCCGCGGCCCCGGTGACGATCAGGACAGCACCGGTCGCGACGAGGATCCATCTATGCCTGGAGATCAGGCGACGGGTACGATCTTGACTGCGCATTTCTTGAAATCGGTCTGCTTGGAGATGGGATCTGTGGCGTCCAGCGTGACCTTGTTGATGAGCTGGCTGGCATCGAACCAGGGTACGAAAACCAAGCCCGGCGGCACCCTGTTGCGCCCGCGGGTCTCGACACGCGAACGGATCTCGCCGCGCCGCGAGATGATGCGGATCTCCGAGCCCTGGTTGAGGCCTCGCTTGCGGGCATCATCGGCGTTCATGAAACAACAGGCGCCGGGGAACGCCCTATAGAGTTCGGGAACGCGCAACGTCATGGAGCCGGAATGCCAGTGTTCCAGCACGCGGCCCGTGACCAGCCAGGTATCGAACTCCTCGTCGGGCGATTCGGCCGGCGGCTCGTAGGGAACGGCGATGATGGCGGCCCGACCGTCGGCATTCCCATAGAATTTCACCCCCTCGCCCGGCTTCACATAGGGATCGTAGCCCTCGCGGTAACGCCACAGGGTTTCCTTGCCGTCCACCACCGGCCAGCGCAGG
>NZ_WBVY01000008.1:0-100527 GCF_008932285.1 Brucella tritici | reverse complement strand
GGCGAGTATCTTCACATCCAGAAGAAGGAGCGCTTCGGGGCGACTTTTTCAAAAGGGGATGGGGACAGGTTGTCCTTCAGCCAAATCAGAATGCCCAGACCCATTTTTAACTTTGACTGGAGGTCAGAAATGAACATCAAGAGCCTTCTCCTTGGCTCCGCTGCAGCTCTGGTTGCAGCTTCCGGCGCTCAGGCTGCCGACGCAATCGTCGCGCCAGAGCCAGAAGCCGTTGAATATGTCCGCGTCTGCGATGCTTACGGCGCTGGCTTCTTCTACATCCCGGGCACCGAAACCTGCCTGCGTATCCATGGTTATGTTCGTTACGACGCTGCTGCTGGCCGCGACGCTTACGACGGCTCGGATGCCAAGACCTGGCGTAAGAATACGCGCTTCACGCTGCGTACGTCGACCGCTTCGGAAACCGAACTCGGCACCCTCCGCACCTACACTGAAAACCGTTTCAACTTCACGGACGGTTTCCAGGGCGGTCATACGCTGAACTTCGCTTACATCCAGCTCGGTGGCCTGCGCCTCGGTCTCGATGAGTCGGCCTTCCACACCTTCACCGGTTACCTCGGCGACATCATCAACGACGACGTGGTTGCTGCTGGCGTCTACCGCACCAACCTCATCAGCTACACCTTCACCGGCGGCAATGGCTTCTCGGCTATCCTGTCGCTCGAACAGGGTGGCGACGTATATGCAAACCACGACGACTTCATTAACGAAGAAGATGCATTCATCTCGAACCGCATCGACGATTACATGCCGCACGTTGTTGGTGGTCTGAAGTTCGCTCAGGGCTGGGGCTCGATCGCTGCTGTTGCAGCTTACGACGCCAACCTTGAAGAGTGGGCCGGCAAGGTTCGCCTCGACGTCAACGTCACCGACAAGGTTTCGGTCTGGGTACAGGGCGGCTATTCGTCTTATGAAGACGATATCGGCATGTACGGCAACTGGGGTGGCGATTGGGCTGTCTGGGGTGGCGCGAAGTTCGTCGCTTCCGAAAAGGCAACCATCAACGTTCAGGCTGCTTACGAAGACTGGGGCAAGACCGCAGTTGCTGCAAACGTAGCTTATCAGCTGGTTCCTGGTTTCACGATCACCCCGGAAATCAACTACACCCGTTGGGATAGCGATCATCCGGCTCGTCTGGCCGGTGGCAACAAGGATGCCTTCGGCGGCATCATCCGCTTCCAGCGCTCGTTCTAATCAGATCGACGCTTAAGCGAAATGCGCCAACGGGAAACCGTTGGCGCACATCCATTTGAAACATAGCTCACGAATGCGTGAATTTTGATCCTTCAGAGATGGGGATTTCGAAAAGGATCGAAAACCGAGGGGAGTAACGGGGGACGACAGAAAGCTGGGGGCAAACATGGTCTTTTAGAAAGGTCCAATCATGTCTCCGCATAAAGTTAGCTCACTTATCTTGTGTTCTGAGAATTATTTCATTAGTTGTGCGTCTCATATATCAAAGGGGGGCGCGCAATGATCGTCGTTGGGGAAACGAAGATCGACATGGGCGATAAGTTTACGCCGATAGTCGACTACAACTTAAAGTACACATCCAGCAAAAGTCCAAACCACCGGCTTGTTGAACAATTTTCGGTGGCGGAACTGACGGGGAAATATATCAACATCCTGTGGGATGATGGGTCACACAAGTATAATGTGAAGTCGTTTCTCGGCGAAATTGACGAGATTTTGAAGGGCGAACGCTTTTCAGGTTTCGATCAGGAAATGCTTGACTCCGTCATCGGGTCGCTCCGTGAGCGCGGCAACAGCAATGCAACCATCAATAGAAAGATGGCTGCGCTAAGCAAGCTGCTGCGAAAGGCGCACAAGATGGGAGATATCTTCAATCTACCGGAATTCGTCCGGCAGAAGGAGCGTGTAGGACGCATTCGATTCCTTGAGTACGAGGAAGAAAAGCGTCTGTTCGCCGCGATCAAGTCGCGCTGTGAAGACAGTTACCGGCTTTCCCTGTTTCTTGTCGACACGGGCTGCCGCCTCGGCGAAGCCATCGGCATTACCTGGAACGATATTCAGGATCAGCGGGTTACGTTCTGGCTCACCAAATCAAATCGCAGCCGTACTGTGCCCCTCACCCGTCGTGCCCGCAAAGCGGCACATATTCCGCATGAAAAGCTCAAAGGCCCCTTCTCCATGCTCAATCAGGTCCGGTTCCGCCAGATCTGGAATGAGGCAAAGATGGAAGTTGGTCTTGGTACGGACGATCAGGTCGTTCCGCACATTCTGCGTCATACCTGTGCATCTCGACTGGTTCGCGGTGGCATCGATATTCGTCGTGTTCAGATGTGGCTGGGACACCAGACCCTGCAGATGACCATGCGCTATGCTCATCTTGCGACACATGACCTCGATTCATGCGTGAAAGTGCTTGAAGTCCACTAAAGTGGCTCCAATTAGAATGGAATCGTGAGCTGCTCTATCTCTTTGTTGGCAAGTCTTATCCGATGCGTCGTAGCGGGATAAGAAATCAGTTCAGCGAGCTGATTTCCCTGCGTAGAAGCTGTTTTGTCTTGCAGGAAATACGCTGCAAGGTAGCTCGAAAACTGTAACCAGGTTTTCGGATAAGATCGGGTGCGCGCACATAGTCAGAGCGTCGATCGGTCCAGTCAGATCGAAATGCCCTCTACGCGACTTCGGCACGTTCATATACAGGACTTCATAGCCAGCCTCAGGCGTGGCTGAGGTCATGATCTTTATCGATATTCGGGTTCAGGCCCGAATAGTTTCACCTTGTCTAGCCTTATTGCTCAGCTTTGGCCGGCAGCAAGCGCGATCATTTACTCGCATTATTCAGCCGACGCGGAATCATTGTGATGGCACCGGCGAATACAAGTTGCTATGCCTTTTCCCAGCAGGACAGGCGTTGGTGACTGACGGCATTCTCCAGCCCTTCGATTTGTCCTCATCACATTGTGCAGGACTGAGAATCGACTGGAAATCGCCATGGGATCGCCCCGCCTTACACCGCTCGTCGCAAGCTTACCATCCACCGTTCCTTTTACCGGTCCTGAAACGCTGGAGTTACAGCGGGGAAAACCTTTCAAGGCGCGAATCGGTGCCAATGAGAGCAGTTTTGGTCCAGCACCATCTGTCCTCGAAGCCATTCGGACGGAAGCAAGCGAGATATGGAAGTATGGCGACCCTGAAAACTATGAATTGCGCCACGCCATTGCCGCACATCACAGCGTGAAACCTGAAAACATTATGCCGGGAGCGGGTGTCGATGCCTTGCTCGGATTGGTAGTCAGGCAATATGTTCAGGAAGATGACAGAGTCATCAACTCGCTGGGCGGCTACCCGACCTTCAATTATCACGTTGCCGGTTATGGCGGGAAACTGTCTACTGTTCCTTATATCAACGACAGATCAGACCTCGATGGTCTGCTCGATGCGGCGCGCAAGCAAGATGCCGCAATTCTATATCTCGCCAATCCGGATAATCCGATGGGAACCTGGCATGAAGGTTCGGATATCCAGTCCTTCATCGAGCAGGTTCCTGAAACCACGATGCTCGTTCTGGATGAAGCCTATTGCGAAACGGGACCTGCCTCCGCCTTCCCGCCTTTCGAAACCGACCGGCCGAACATTTTGCGAATGCGTACCTTCTCCAAAGCCTACGGCCTGGCAGGAATTCGGTGCGGTTATGTGGTTGGCAGCGCTGAAGCCATCAAGTCCTTCGACAAGATTCGCGACCATTTCGCAGTGAACCGTCTTGCGCAGGCAGCGGCTATCGCTGCTCTCAAAGATCAGGCTTACCTGCGCGACGTGGTAGCTAAAATAATAGCCGGGCGAGATCGCATCGTCACAATCGCCAAGGCAAACGGCCTTGCAACCGTCCCCTCTGCCACGAATTTTGTCGCCATCGATTGCGGCAAGGACGGAGCATTCGCCACGGCAGTTCTCAACGGCCTGATAGCGCGTGACATCTTCGTGCGCAAACCCGGTGCCCCGATTCTCGACCGCTGTATTCGCGTGAGCGTCGGTATCGATGAACAGCTCGATCTTTTTGAAGCTGCCCTACCTGCAGCTCTAGAGGATGCCCGGAAACATGCAGATACTCGCGAAACTGCCTGAACGGTGGAGCTATAGATGCAGATTCAATCCGATAGTCGGCCCCAGAACGTTCTTTTCAGCACGCTTGCCGGGCTGTGCGGTGCGCTTGCAATCGCTGCTTACGCGGGAGCGGCCCATGGTGGGGCGAACCATCTGGGCAATATTGCTCCGCTTCTTCTCGGCCATGCGCCCGCGTTTCTGGTGTTATCGCTGATCGTGCCTGCCAGCCGCACCGCTTATTTGGGCGGGGTATTACTTGTCGTCGGCCTCACTTTGTTCTGCGGCGATCTCTTCATGCGTGACATGACGGGTGATCGGCTCTTTCCGATGGCTGCACCGACTGGCGGATCATTGATGATTCTCGGTTGGCTCGCCGTCGCAATTACCGGCTGGTTTTCACGAACCAAATAAAAAGGGGCCGAAAGGCCCCTTCTCTCTAAGATTGTCCTGATAGGATCAGGAATTACCCTTCAGGCGCGCGTTGCAGAGGCTGTAATAACCGCCGCCCTTCTGTACCCACTTCAGGCCGCCAAGTGCATTGGCATCCTTCAGGGCATGGTACTGTTCGAGGCAAGTGTGCATACGAGCCTTGCCAGCGGATTCGCTGGAGAATTTTGCTGAAACCGCAATCGGGAACTTCACACCTTTCGGTGCAGCAACCGTTGGTGCTGCCGGTTCGTTGTTGCCATCAGTGCTGAGCGCTACCGGATCTGCACCCGCGCCACACTCGGCCTTGCGGAAATCGTTCCACTTAGCACCATTGTCCGTACCGGCATCCTTGGCAGCCTGATACTTGGCGCTGCACTGCTTCATTGTCAGGCCTTTGGCGCTGCCATCTGCTGCCGGAGCGGCTGCACTCTTGGCTGCCTTTTTGGCTGGAGCGGCAGGTGCAGGAGCTGCGGGAGCCGCGGCGGCATCTGCGCCGTCTCCGCATTGCGCCTTGCGGAAGTCGTTCCACTTCATGTTACCGAGCGTGCCAGCATCCTTGGCCGACTGATACTTCGCGCTACATTCCTTCATCGTCAGCGCGTTGGCAGGCGATGAAAATGCAAACGCAGCGGCACTCATGATAATGGCCGTGCCAGCCATAGCTGTGATGGATCGAATAGACATCTTGTCACTCCCTGTCGAATGCAGCCTTTCGATCGCGTGGCGTGCTTTGTGCCTTGCGATCTTGCTAATATAGAGGAACGGGAGATGTCATCGTTGCTCTGACCCGTTCCGCTTATACGTCGACCTTGCGCTTCGCAAAGTTGACTGTCAATCATTTGGTCAATATTACCCTCAGCTCCAATACAAATTTTCTAACGGGCTTTCTTTGCTCGTTATGGCCATGCAGGTGCCATGAAGTAAAATTATAGTACTTCCTACCTCATGTCCGATTTTTATTCGAACAGAGTTAAAATCCTGGGGCGGTGCAGATGACAAAGCGGATCATGATCATTGGCGGCGCCGGTTCAGGAAAATCAAGCCTCGCGCGTGCGCTAGGCGAGGTTACCGGCTTACCGGTCGTTCATATCGATACCCTCTACTGGCAGCCCGGTTGGACGATGCGATCACGTGACGAGATCGGTCGCCTCACCAAGGAAGCGGCAAATCAGGACAGATGGATATTCGAGGGCAATCATAGCGAAACTATGAATTACCGAGCCTTGCGGGCAGATATGCTTATTTTTCTCGATATATCGACCATGCGTCGCCTGTGGCGTGTACTGAAAAGAACGGTAATCCACTACGGACGCTCGCGCCCGGATATGGCGGAAGGTTGCGTGGAGCGTTTTGACTGGGATTTTCTGAAATGGGTGGCTGGCTATCGCAAGAACGGCCGTATTCGTGCGCTGAGCTTTCTGGAGAAGGCGCCTCAACATCTTTCCAAGCACCATTTGCGCAGTCCGGATGATGTGAAACGCTTTCTCGCGCAGATGGCGCGCGAAATAAAATAAAACAATCGGCCTTCCCGATTGCGATAAATCCACAAAGAGGACCATGAAATAACAATATTTCAAGCCGTGCGCTGCATCGCAAGGGCTGTTATATTTAGTTGTCTCCCAAGACTTTACGCTGCGTGCTATGGCCCAATTATCTGCACAGCGCGAATGCATGACATGCCGGAACTCGTTCCGGCACCGTAATCTTTTTGCCGGATTGCCGGCTTCTCGCTGTTCTGGAGTTTCCACGTGGCCGATATCACTGATAACGCCGCTGCCCTTATTGATGCGCCGAAAGCTGCTGCATTCGACCGTCACCGCCTCTATGAAGATGCGATGGCGATGCTGATCGGCACATCCTTCATTGCACTTGGCATTACGCTTTACAGCCAGGCGATGCTAATGACTGGCAGCACCGCCGGTATCGCCCTTCTCATCCAGTATGCAACAGGCACTGAATTCGGATTGCTCTATTTCCTGATCAATCTGCCATTCTATTATTTTGCCGTGCGTCGAATGGGGTGGGCTTTTACGATCAGAACATTCGTCGCAGTGGCCATGATGTCGGGCTTTGCGCGACTGATGCCCTTGAGTGTCGACTTCTCAAGCGTCAATCCGCTTTTCGCCGCACTCATGGGCGGTACCTTGATGGGTATGGGTGTACTCGCACTCTTCCGGCATCGTTCCGGTGTCGGCGGCGTCAATATATTGGCGCTCTATCTGCAAGATGCCTATGGCATAAGAGCCGGCTGGTTTCAGCTCGGCCTCGATATCCTAATTATGCTGGTCTCGCTGTTCTTTATCCCGTGGGAAAATATGGCACTTTCCCTCATCGGCGCGATTGCCATGAATCTTATCATTGCAATCAATCACAAACCGGGTCGGTATCTCGGTATAAGCTGAGAAAACAAAAAGCCGCCTTCGAAGGCGGCTTTTCTCACAAATGACTGTTGGTCACTCAGTGGGCGGTCATCCACTCGCGTGCGTCGCGCAACGCTGCTGCCAGTTCGCCCTTGCTCATCGTGGCAGCCACCTGATTACGCATACGGGCCGCCTTCTCGCTGCCTCGGATGGCGGCAATGTTCAGCCATTTGTGGGCCTGCACCACGTCGATCTCGCAATCGCGACCGATGGCAAATTTCATGCCCATTTCCAGAAGAATGCGATCCTGCGCGATTGCGTTGTTCTTATTCGTAAAGCTCTGAAACTGTGCCATTTTCTTTTGTCCCTGTTAAATCCCGAGAACCGTCCGGTCTTTATTTCAAAGCCTGATTTCGTTGCTTCGAAACTGCCGTCTCTGTCGTTCCGTTCATGCTCTCAAATCTACGGGAAAGGATTGAAATGCGCGTTAAACCAGATGCTTAACGAGCAACCAACAAAATCCGAACAAGGGGTAAACTTGGGATTTTGTTAAACATGCAAGTGCCGCCGATTGCTGGATTTTCGTAAAAATTCGATTCAAATCCGCATGATTGAACGAAACCAGTTGCTAACTATAGACAACATTCGAACGCGGGCGTGTGTGTACAAAGGGCAGTGTTTCATGTGCCGAGCACGACACAAATATCCCTCTTCCGCTTCGCCAGAAACTGGTTTACGTTTACGTTTGCGTAAGTTTGACGGATGGTCGAGGAGGCTTCCGTCTTAAACTTCAGAACGCATCACAGCGGTTTCATCGTTGCGACCGGCAAAGCCGGGACTGGCGGCGATTTGGGAGGAAAGAATGATCCGCACACTTATTCTTGGAATGACGCTTGCAGCCACCTTTGCCGCACCCGCCCTCGCCGAGGAAGGGATTGTCGGCACGTGGAAGCGTCCGAACGGCACGATCATCAGCTATGCAGCATGCGGCGCCAACAAGTTCTGCGGTACGGTGCAGACCGGCGAATACAAGGGCAAGTCCATCGGCACGATGTCCGGCACCGGGGGCAGCTATAAGGGTGAGGTCAACAAGCTTGACGAAGGCAAAACCTATACCGGCAAGGCCAGTGTCAAGGGCAATACGCTTTCACTCTCCGGCTGCGTGATGGGCGGACTGATCTGCAAGAGCGAAAGCCTAGCGCGCCAGTAATATCCAGCGCGGCGGAATCAAAAAGGGCGGCTCCAGACCGCCCTTTCTTTCATCGCTTATTCAGCGTGCCTTCTGACCGAAGAGAATCTTGTGTTCCTCTTCCTTGTTCATGGACGCATTTGCGCGTTCACGTTCTTCTTTGCCGACCACGAGACCGCGCTGCACCGCAGGGCGCGCATTCATCGTCTGATGCCAGCGCTTCAGGTTCGGGAAGTCATCCAGGTTCTGGTCATAATTCTTGTAGGCATTAATCCAGCCAATGGAGGCCATGTCGGCAATGGAGTATTCGCCTGCGATATATTCCTTGCCTTCAAGTTGCCTGTTCAGGACGCCGTAGAGGCGGTTGACCTCATTGGTATAGCGGTCGATGCCGTATTGGACTTTTTCCTGAGCATAGATACGGAAATGCCCGGCCTGTCCAGACATCGGGCCTAGTCCACCCATCTGCCACATCAGCCATTCATCAACGGCGACACGCTTGCGTTCATCGGTCGGGTAGAACTTACCGAACTTCCGCCCGAGATATTGCAGGATTGCTCCGGACTCGAACACTGAGATCGGTTCGCCGCCCGGCCCTTCCGGATCGATAATCGCGGGCATACGGTTATTTGGAGCGATCTTCAAAAAGTCAGGCTGAAACTGATCGCCCTTGCCGATATTGATATATTTGACCTCGTAGGGAACGCCCAGTTCTTCCAGCATGATGCTGATCTTGAAGCCATTCGGCGTGGGCCAATAATACAATTCGATGGGCTTGGTCTGTTCGGCCATGGGTTCTCTCCCGCTGATCCTGAAATTGCGCGGGGCGTGTTCCCGCATTCCAATGATGGGAAACATAAGACCCTTTCGGGCGGGCACAAGAGCCACTTGTGGCAATAAACGGAACATCAATATTTTTGAACACCGCATGAACGACGCTCTCAGGGACGGTTCAGGCGCTATCGCTAGATTGAATAGGGAGAACAGAAATCAGAACGGCTTTGGGGGTCAACCGGTATGCTTCGTCGTTTAACAATTGTCTGCTTGATGATCGCTGGCTTTGCCGCAGTCGCCAGCATTTTCGTTGACCAGAGATATAACGTCTACCGGGATCAGCCGGTGATTGGACCTGTCGCAGCATTCACCCAGAAGCCTGCTGGAGAACGGCCATGAAAAGAACCCGGATCATAGCCACAATCGCCCTTCGGGTTTTCCTTTTTACAGCCATTTTCACCGGCCCGGCAGCGACCTTTGCCTATACGCAGATTGGCCAGCATTCCCAGATGAGCGGCGTCGGCCTCGTACTTTATGTAAGCCTGCAACGCGTCGCATAAACTGGGTCATATACCAGTCATGGACTCTGCTATACTAGGTCATGACACAGCGAATCGAACATCCATTTCTGACCGAGATCAAAACACCCCCGACCGTTGACCCGGAGGTTTTCAACGACGCCGGTGCGGCGGTTGCCGCCTTGCAAAAGCTATATGATCGCAACACGGCTTTCCTGCGCGATGCGTTCGAGAAGGTTGCCCGTGGCGAAGTTCCGCCGCAGCGCTATCGCGCTTATTATCCCGAAATCTGTCTGTCCACATCGAGCTTCGCGCATGTGGATTCGCGGCTGGCCTATGGCCATGTCTCGACGCCAGGCGATTATTCCGCAAACATCACGCGGCCCGATCTGTTCGACCATTATCTCACCGAGCAGATTCGTCTCCTGATGCGCAATCACGGTGTGACCGTGACGGTGAAAGAGTCCTCAACGCCGATCCCGATCCATTTCGCCTTCAAGGAAGGCACTTATGTAGAGGCATCTGTCGCCAATGCCTTCACGCATCCGCTACGTGATCTATTCGACGTGCCCGATCTGGCGGCAACCGACGACAAGATCGTCAATGCCGATTTCGAGCCCGCCCCCGGCGAACCGATGCCGCTTGCGCCATTCACTGCCCAGCGCGTCGATTATTCACTGCATCGGCTGGCGCACTACACGGCGACAAGCCCGGCGCATTTCCAGAACTTCGTGCTGTTCACCAACTACCAGTTCTATATGGACGAGTTCTGCGCCTATGCCCGCGAATTGATGGCAGAAGGCGGCGGCGGTTATGAACAGTTCGTTGAACCGGGCAATCTGATTACGCGCGCGGGCGAGACCGAACCAAGCAGTGGCAGCCCTCTACCTCGCCTGCCCCAGATGCCAGCCTACCACCTGCAACGGGGCGACCATTCGGGCATCACGATGGTCAATATTGGCGTAGGCCCGTCCAATGCCAAGACCATAACCGACCATATTGCGGTGCTTCGCCCTCACGCATGGCTTATGCTCGGTCACTGCGCTGGCCTTCGCAACAGCCAGCAGCTTGGCGATTATGTCCTGGCACACGCCTATATGCGTGAAGACCATGTTCTCGACGACGATCTGCCTGTCTGGGTGCCGTTGCCAGCACTTGCTGAAATTCAGGTTGCGCTGGAAGAGGCCGTCGAGGAAGTCACCGGTCTGGAAGGCTACGATCTGAAACAGATCATGCGTACCGGCACGGTCGCAACCATCGACAACCGTAACTGGGAACTGCGCGACCAGCGCGGCCCGGTGCAACGCCTCTCACAGGCACGCGCTGTCGCGCTTGATATGGAATCCGCGACAATTGCGGCCAATGGTTTCCGTTTCCGTGTGCCTTACGGCACCCTGCTCTGTGTTTCCGACAAGCCGCTGCACGGCGAACTGAAACTGCCGGGCATGGCGACCGAATTCTACAAGCGGCAAGTGGCGCAGCATCTGCGCATCGGCATCCGCGCGATGGAAAAAATCGCGGCCATGCCAGATGAGCGGCTGCATTCCCGCAAGCTCCGCAGCTTCTACGAAACGGCTTTCCAGTGACGTTAAGGGAGTAGGGGAATAAGGGAGTAAGGCAGTATGTTGGTTAGCAACAGATGATGCTCTTAACATACTCCCTTATTCCCCTACTGCCCTATTGCCTTCGCTTCCATTATCGCGCCGTATTCAATAGCTAGAGGCATTTCATGTCGAAAAGCCGTGAAAACCTTTCATTCCTGTTGTTGCTGGCTGCTGTCGCTCTGTCGGTTCCGCTCGTGCTCGGATTTCTTGGGGCGGTACATCCCGCACTGGATTCCTTTTCGCATTTTCGAGCCCACCTCGCCGTCTTGCTGGCAGTGCTGACCGTTCCCTTGCTTTTCACCAAAATGCGGCGCGAGGCAGCGATGCTTCTGCTTTTTGCCGTTATGGCTCTCAGTACGACCGTCGGCGCTGCACGCGACTTCCTGAGCGGCTCCACAGGTGCACAGGCGCAGGAACAAGGCGGGGCGCGCTACAGCCTCGTCCAGATCAATTTGCGCGAAGACAATCCCGAACCGAAACGCATTCTCCAGATGATTGCGCGAGAAAAGCCTGACGTCATCACCTATGAGGAAGCGAGTGAGCAATGGACAAAATGGCTCACTATCCTCCAGGGTTCCTACCCCTACCACCTCAATTGTGCTGACGATCCCAACACATGGGGCGTGGGCATCCTGTCGAAGCGGCCTTTCAGCGAAGATGCACAGACGGCCTGCGTCGGCGATGGTTTGCTCGCAATTGCGCCAATCAATTTCGGCGGAACGACCGTGCATGTCGCAGCACTGCACTTTTCATGGCCATGGCCACGCTGGCAGCCTTATCAACTCCGCTACATCGAACCGGAACTGCAGAAGCTGAAAGGTCCTCTGGTCGTCGCCGGTGATTTCAATGCGGCACCGTGGAGCAATGCCGTTCGTCGTGTCGAACATGCCACCGGCACCCGTCATATGACCGGTATCGGCGGCACGTGGATGACGCACCTGCTGCCTGTTACGCTGGCGCCCTATATCGGCCTGCCGATTGATCAGATACTCGTAAGCCCCGAAATCGGAGGGGCGAAGGTTTCGGCACGTGAAGATGCTGGCTCCGATCATCTGCCGGTGCGGCTCGATTTTTCCGTTCCGCCGCCCGTTCGGCCAGATGAAGAAGAACCGGAAACCCAATCCGTCATGCTTCAATAAAAAAGGCGGTTCCAGACCGCCTTTTTCTTTTACATGTTTACGTAAACAGGCCCCTCGCCGCCTTGTGGCGGCACCCAGTTGATGTTCTGGTTCGGGTCCTTGATATCGCAAGTCTTGCAGTGCACGCAGTTCTGCGCATTGATGACAAACCGCACGTCCTTTGCCTGCGGATCGGCGGCAGAGTTGCCGTCGGCATCCACCCATTCATAAACACCCGCAGGGCAGTAACGTGTCGACGGACCGGCAAAGATGTCGTGTTCAGACGTCTGCTGCAATTTCATGTCACGGACCTGAAGATGCACAGGCTCATTCTCGTCATGGTTCGTGTTCGACAGGAACACCGACGACAGACGGTCGAACGTCAGAACGCCATCCGGCTTCGGATAGTCGATCTTTGCGTGTTTCGCAGCTGGCTCAAGTGACTGCGCATCAGTCTTGCCGTGCTTCAGCGTTCCGAAGATGGAGAAGCCGAAAAGCTGGTTGGTCCACATGTCGAGACCGCCGAGCGCCACGCCAGCAATCGTGCCGAACTTCGACCACAGCGGCTTGACGTTACGCACGCGCTCGAGATCCTTGCCAATCAGGCTCGAACGCCAATTGTTCTCGATCTCAACCGGCTCGTCATTGGAGCGGCCTGCGGCAATTGCCTCGGCGATCTTGTCGGCAGCGAGAATGCCGGAAAGAACCGCATTGTGGCTGCCCTTGATGCGCGGCACGTTGACCAGGCCAGCCGAGCAACCGATGAGTGCTCCGCCCGGAAACGAAAGCTTCGGCACCGACTGGAAACCGCCTTCGGTAATCGCACGTGCGCCATAGGAAAGACGCTTGCCACCCTCGAAGACATCCTTGATGGCCGGATGCGTCTTGAAACGCTGGAATTCTTCAAACGGCGACAGATACGGGTTCTTGTAGTTGAGGTGCAGCACAAAGCCGACCGCAACCATATTGTCCTCGAGATGATAGAGGAACGACCCGCCGCCGGTCTTCATGTCGAGCGGCCAGCCGAAGGAGTGCTGAACCAGACCCGGCTTGTGCCTGGAAGGATCGACCTGCCACAATTCCTTGAGCCCGATACCGTATTTCGCCGGTTCGCGGCCCTCGTCGAGCTTGAATTTCGAGATCAGCTGCTTAGCAAGCGAACCGCGCGCGCCTTCGCCGACCAGCGTATACTTGCCGAGCAGCGCCATGCCGCGTGTATAGTTCGGACCATGTGTTCCGTCACGCTCGACACCCATATCGCCAGTGGCGACGCCGATGACTGCGCCCTCGTCGTTGTAGAGCACTTCGGTTGCTGCAAAGCCCGGATAGATTTCCACGCCAAGTTCTTCGGCCTTGGTGCCGAGCCAACGGCAGACATTGCCCAGAGACACAATGTAATTGCCATGATTGCTCATCAGAGGCGGCATGGCGAAATTCGGCAGGCGCACGGAACCTGCGGGCCCCAGCACGAGGAAATGATCGGCTGTCACGGGCGTCCTGAAGGGGTGCCCCTCCTCCTCGCGCCAGCCCGGCAGAAGCTGGTCGATACCTACCGGATCAACGACAGCGCCAGAAAGAATATGCGCTCCGACTTCCCCACCCTTTTCGAGGACGACGACGGAAAGTTCGGGATTCGCCTGTTTCAAGCGGATTGCCGCAGCAAGGCCAGCAGGACCCGCGCCGACGATCACAACGTCGAATTCCATGCTCTCGCGTTCGGGAAGCTCCTGGTTTGCATATTCTGGGGCTTCAGACATTCATCCCTCCGTCCGGTGTAACATCGTCTTCTCACTAAGGTAGCCCAGACGACGCATCCAATTGTTTTTGTGCATGATCTAATCGCGAATACCCATGAACCGACTGCCTGTCAGCACTGATGGTATGGAAAGATCTGCCGTTTCCCCGTAATCTGCCTTACCCTGTCGCAGAGTTGGAGACTGTCGCAAATGCGTCCAATTGTCCAAAACAGGCGTCCTACGTCCACATACTCATTTACTTTAACGTAAACGTCAAATATATTCCATTCAAGAAGCTGCGATGAGGATTTGTTCTTGGTGATGGAAGAAGCACAACTTCACGGCATGTCGCAATTATATCCAAATCTCATGCCCGAATGCTGGTTCCGATTGGACACTGAAAAATTCGGAACACACCCGAAAGGTGTGAAACGGTTTCAGGCCAAGACGCGCATTAATATAACAGAAAAGTTCACCAATACCCGTGAGCATCAATATGCCCCCGGTACGCACTTGATCTGATCTTTAGATAAAGATGAAATGCTGCGTATTTATTGCTCTTTTCCAAATTTAATAATTATTGTATACTCAATACGTTTAATAAATATGGATGATATAATGAATAGTTACACTAAAAAAATTATTTTTATTCTTTCTTTAACTATTTCAACTGCCACACCGACTTTGGTAAATGCCAAAAGCTTTAAAGAGAAAGTCTGTGAAGGCTATTCACAGAATTATAATCCCACCAGTTATAAAGATGGGCAAACCGGAGCATGGCTAGGAACCTTGCTCGGAAAAGTCGTTTTCGGCTGCTGGAAAAGCAGATAAATCTAGTCGGGGTCGGATATATACCGACCCCGTCCAACAAATTAATTTATGCGCATCAGAATGGGTTTTGGTCTGAGTGTTTCAGATTGGTTCCCTAATCGTTTTTGACGCATACCTTATCCAAAACCAGTATCAGACAGTTACTGACAAATACTCCAAATCCAAACTGGGCTCTTGCATTCACCCGCAAAATTCGCCACCTCAGAGGTGAGGTAGATAATGGCTGTTAATCGCGAAACGCTGGATATTGAAGGTTTGCTCCGCTTCTATGCGGAAGCAGGCGTTGACATGCCGCTTTCCGAAACGCCGTTAGACCGGTTTGCGGAGCCTCAGCGCCCTGCTCCTTCGCAGCCAACGGCTCAAATGTCGAATACGCCTGAGCGCGCCCGGCAGCAACAACCGCGTCCGGCCCCGACACCCGCCCCCACCAGCAGGCCTGTTCAAGCCGCAGCCGACCTTCCCGACACGGCGCAGATTGCGATCGCACGCGAAGCGGCGGCACAGGCTTCGACGCTGGAGGAATTGCGGGAGAAGCTCGCTGCATTCGACGGCTGCAACTTGAAATTCACGGCGAAGAACCTTTGTTTCGCCGATGGCGATCCGTCATCCGACATCATGTTCATCGGTGAAGCGCCCGGACGGGACGAGGATATGGAAGGATTGCCGTTTGTCGGAAAATCCGGACAGCTTCTCAATCGCATGATCGAATCCATCGGCCTGAAGCGAGAAAGCGTTTATATCGCCAACACGATCCCGTGGCGTCCGCCCGGCAACCGCACGCCGACGCCGCTTGAGACGGAACTATGCCGGCCATTCATCGAACGACAGATCGAGCTTGCTGCGCCGAAAGTTCTGGTCGCATTGGGCGGACCTGCGGGCAAGGCACTCACCGGCGCGACGGAAGGTATCCTTCGGCTACGCGGCAACTGGAAGATTCATCGTACGCCCAACGGCCTCGAAATTCCCGTCATGCCGACCCTGCACCCAGCCTACCTTCTGCGAACGCCGGCGCAAAAGCGGTTTGCATGGCGCGATTTTCTGGCTGTGAAGCTGAAATTGGCCGAATTGATTAGTTGAAATCTCCGTAGTTCAGTGGCATCGGCAGGCGGCGTAGGCGGTATTGTCACCAACATGCCGCAAACTTGTTCTATTTCGCCGCTTGCCAAACCGCCTTTCGGCGACAAGTAGCCCTAAATTCAGATTCCCCATGGGATTTCACTGTGGAGTTTTTCATGGCTGGCCAGCTCCTGCCCATAGCCGCTTTGCTTGCAAGCACCTTTCTGATGCTGCTTGCCGGTGGCCTCGCGGGTATTCTTCTGCCCCTGCGTGGCGGCATGGAAGGCTGGTCGACCACGACCATCGGCTGGATGGGTACGAGCTATTCTCTCGCCTTCACGATCGGCTGCATCGTGGTGCCGCATCTGGTGCGGCGCGTTGGGCATGTGCGCGTCTTCTCCTCGCTGGCGACGCTGCTTTCGATGGCGCTACTGTTCCATGCATTGGTCGTCAATCCCGTCGCATGGATGATCTTCCGTGGCGTTGCAGGTTTTTCGCTCGCAGGCAGCTACATGATTATCGAAAGCTGGCTGAATGAGCGTGTGACCAATGAATCGCGCGGCCGCATCTTCTCGATCTATATGATTATCACCATGCTCGGACTGTTGTGCGGACAGTACATCCTGCCGTTCGGCGATGCGGGGACGCAGACGCTCTTCATCATTTGCGCCATCATCTATGCAAGCGCACTGCTTCCAACCGCCCTCTCAAGTGCACAGTCGCCCAACCCGCTGACGCAGGTTTCGCTCGATCTGAAGGGACTTTACCGGCGGTCGCCTGCTGCGGCTGTCGGCTCGCTGATTGCAGGTATCGTTGCAGGCACCTGGAACTTTCTCGCCGCGATTTACGGCGAGATGAACGGCCTTTCGACCTTCGGCATCGCCACAATGCTTGCCTGCGCCATGGTCGGCGGCGCGATCTTCCAGTACCCGCTCGGACGGGGATCGGACTTCGTTGATCGTCGCTATGTCATGGTGATCGCCGGTGTCACCGGCTTTGCCTTGTCGATGGTGATGGTGCTGTTCCATCCCACTTCGCCCTATGCGCTTTACGCCATGATGTTTCTGTTCGGTTCGGTGATTTATCCGATCTACAGTCTCAACGTCGCTCACGCCAATGACTATGCGGATGCCAGCGAATTCGTAAAAGTCTCTGGCGGCTTGCTGATTATTTACGGCGTGGGCAGCGTCATCGGACCTGCTCTTTCCGGCCCGTTGATGGATCTGATTGGCGCATCAGGCTTCTTCGTAACCATGGCCATTGCCTACGGCTTATACGGCCTGCATGCCTTCTGGCGCATCCGTCGCTTCGAACGCCCGGCCATCAGCGACCAGAAGACCGAATACAAGTTCCATACGCCGGACGGCCAGTCCACGCCGGAAACCATGCAGCTTGATCCTCGTGCAGAGGGCGCACCCGGTCAAAGCTGAATTCATTGTGTCTGCGGTGCGTTCACCTTGTGGGGCGCAATCGAAAGCTTGTGCTCACGGTAAATGATGAAACCGCCCGCCGCCATAACGATGGCGCTGCCGGCCAGCATTTCGAAAGTCGGGATATCGCCGAACAGCAAAAATCCGATGGCAAGTCCCAGCAGCATCGAAGTGTATTCGAAGGGAGCAATCGTCGACATCGGCGCATGGCGATAGCACTCGGTCAGAAGAATCTGGCCGACGCCCCCGGCAAAACCAGCACCGACCAGCATGGCAAGCTGCGACCAGTTCGGCACGATCCAGCCAAAAGGAAAGCTCACCAAGGAGATGACGCTCGCGGATATGGAAAAGTAGATCACGATGGTCGAGGTGCGTTCCGTCTGCACGAGGCGACGTACAAGCATCATCGCCACCGCAGACAAGATAGCCGCGCCAAGAGCGGCGAACGCACCCATGGCCTCGTCATGCCCCATGCTGCCGCCGGAGAACACCGTCAGCCGCGGCCAGATGATGACCATCACACCACCAAGCCCGATGAGAACCGCGCTCCAGCGATAAAATCGCACGACTTCATGCAGGATGACCGCGCCAAGAATGACGGTAATCAGTGGTGAAGCGTAGTTGATCGCGATTGCTTCGGGCAGCGGCAGCTTGGTGAGAGCGAAAAAGCTCATCGACATGGAACAGACGCCCACCAGCCCACGCCAGAAATGGCTGAAACCGTTCTGGGTGCGGAACACGCCGGAAAGCTGCCCGCGCCACCCCAGATAGACCAGTATCGCGAAGATTGCGAAGAATGACCGGAAAAAGATCAACTGACCGACAGGCACGCCTTCAGCCGCCTTCAGCAAGGTAGACATGGCGACAAAAACGGCAACGGAAGCGATTTTGAGACCGATGCCGAGCATCGGGTTGGTTTCAAGATGGGCAGCCTCGACAGGCGCGCTCGTATGAGCGTTCACAACGCAATTCCTTAAAAACACAAAGCGCAGGTTCGCCCAAAATATTCGAGCGCCTGTTTTCTTATTCCTGTTTGTGAGACAGCACCAGTAGCACAAAGGTTCCGCTGAAAATTATTTGGCAAAGTGTCTGTCGTTTGTTTTGTCGCATTATCTGACGCAAAGCCGCTTCGCACTTTTGCTGGAAATGCTCCGGTCACAAAAGGCCGGTTGGTTGTTCTGGAATTGAGTTTCCCTTGGCTGCAATTCCGGGTACGAATCCAGCATTGTGAGTTCAATGTGAGTTCAGGGAGAGAGTTTCGCTATGCGTACTGAAACCGGCCAGACATTCCGTCTCGAAGATTATCGTCCGACCCCATACGCCATACCCGAGACGAAGCTGGACTTCTCACTGGAACCGGAAAAAACTCTCGTCCGTGCTACGCTGACGATTGAACGCCGGGATGACACCCCGGCTGGCACGCCGTTGATTCTCGATGGTGACGAATTGAAGCTTGTCAGCATTGCCATTGACGGCAAGGCGCTTGCCGACAACAGCTATGCCGCAACGCCCGACCAGCTTGAAATCAGCGATCTGCCGGAAGGCAAGCGCTTCACGCTTGAAATCGTGACAGAAATCAATCCGACCACCAACCGCCAGCTATCCGGCCTTTATCGCTCCAGTGGCGTTTATTGCACGCAGTGCGAGGCAGAAGGCTTCCGCCGCATTACCTATTATTATGACCGCCCGGATGTGCTGTCAGTTTATACGGTGCGAGTTGACGCCGACAAGCAAGCTGCCCCCATTCTCCTGTCCAATGGCAACCCCGTTGACAGCGGATCGGTCGAAGGCAACTCGGACCGGCACTTCGCAATCTGGCACGATCCACACCCAAAACCGTCCTATCTCTTTGCACTCGTTGCCGGATCGCTTGGCATCGTAAAGGATCACTTCACCACGCAGTCCGGACGGCCTGTCGATCTGGCAATCTATGTCGAACATGGCAAGGAAAGCCGGGCACTCTATGCGATGGATGCACTGAAGCGATCCATGCGCTGGGACGAGGAGAAGTTCGGGCGCGAATATGATCTCGACGTCTTCAACATCGTTGCCGTTTCCGATTTCAACATGGGCGCGATGGAGAACAAGGGGCTCAACGTCTTCAACGACAAGTATGTGCTGGCCGATCCCGAAACCGCAACCGACGTCGACTATGCGGGCATCGAAGCGGTGATCGCACACGAATATTTCCATAACTGGACCGGCAACCGCATCACCTGCCGCGACTGGTTCCAGCTCTGCCTCAAGGAAGGCCTGACGGTCTATCGCGACCACGAATTTTCCGCCGATGAGCGCTCGCGCCCGGTGAAGCGCATTGCCGAAGTGAAGATTCTCAAAGCGCAGCAATTCCCGGAAGACGCCGGGCCGCTCGCTCATCCTGTGCGCCCGCGCGAATATCGTGAGATCAACAATTTCTACACGGCAACCGTCTATGAAAAAGGTTCGGAAGTCGTGCGCATGATCCGCACGATCATCGGGTCTGAGCTCTTCCGCAAGGGTATGGACCTCTATTTCGAGCGCCATGACGGAGAAGCGGCGACTATCGAGGATTTCGTCAAGGTTTTCGCCGATGTTTCCAGCCAGGACTTTTCACAGTTCGCGCTCTGGTACGATCAGGCTGGAACGCCAAAGGTGGAAGCCGCTTTCGCCTACGATGCTGCGAAGGAAACCTTCACGATTGAACTGGCGCAGTCGCTGGGAGCGACGCCCGGACAAACCGTCAAGAAGCCGATGCATATCCCGATTGCCTTCGGCCTTCTCGGTTCTGACGGCAAGGATATGATGCCAACATCCGTTGAAGGTGGAGACGTGCGCGGCGACGTCATCCATCTGCATCGTTCTTCCGAAAAGATCATCTTCCACGGCATCAAGGAACGCCCTGTGCCGTCGCTGTTGCGCGGGTTCTCGGCTCCCGTAAATCTATCAGCACCTCTATCGGATGATGATCGCGCATTCCTGGCCCTCAACGACAGCGATCCGGTTGCCCGCTGGCAGGCATTAACCGGAATGTTCAATCAGGCCCTGCTTGAAGGCGCCAAGCGTGTTCGCGGTGGTCATGCACCGGCGATTGATGATAAGTTCATCGAACTTGCCGGAAACATCGCTTCGGACGGAACGCTTGATCCGGCTTTCCGTGCGCTTTGCCTCACGCTGCCGAGCGAAAGCGACATCGCACGCGAGATGGGCAACAATGTCGATCCGGATGCGATTCTCGCCAGCCGAAACCATTTCGTGGACGCTATTGCCAACCGATATGCCGACGACTTCGCAAAGCTCTATGATGGCCTGAAACAGGATGGCGCTTTCTCGCCGGATGCAGACGCAGCAGGCAAACGTGCCTTGCGAAACGTGCTGCTCGATTATCTGAGCCGCCACGACAAAAGCCAGAAACGCGCCGCCAGCCAGTTCGCCAATGCGGATAATATGACTGACCGCTTCGCGGCACTGGCCGTGCTGGTGCACCGCTTTGGCGATACGAACGAGGCAAAGGACGCACTGGCAAGTTTCGAGCACCAGTTCGGCAAGGATGGTCTTGTGATGGACAAGTGGTTCAGCGTGCAGGCGAGCCGTCCCGGCGACCACGCCTTGCAGGCTGTGCGCGACCTTACGAACCACGCCCTCTTCTCGCTCGACAATCCGAACCGCGTTCGCTCCGTGATCGGCTCATTCTCCGCATCCAATCCGACCGGCTTCAATCGCAAGGATGGTGCGGCCTACGAGTTCTTTGCAGATACGATCCTGTCCATCGATCCAGAAAATCCACAGCTTGCAGCGCGGCTTCTGACGGCGCTTCGCTCCTGGCGTTCGCTCGAAGATACCCGCCGCGAGCATGCAAGGGCAGCGCTGGCGCGTATTTCGGGCACGGGCAAATTGTCTACCGACCTGCGCGATATCGTGGACCGGACTCTCGCCTGATTCGCGACCTATCCTGATCGTTATGATGATTCGCTCGTTCCGGCTGCTTAACCAGCAATCGGAACGAGCCGTTTCATGCTGATGAACGCAAAGGCGGCGGGCAGTCAGCTTTCATGAGTCTTTTCATGCCTTTAGCCGAATCAAGTGCGATGCTGATTCCACTTAAGAGCTTGAGATTCATGAATAAATTGGCTGATAAAACCCTGATTTTTACGCCTCGTTAACGAATTCGCTGGACAGCGCGAATCACTTTTGATTCATTGATCATATTCGGAGGTGGCGTATTCCGAATCACTTCACTCGCAGGGAATTCACGAGGGACCATTATATGGCGAGCACCGACGCGTATGGCGCGCCGGCGGGGACGCATTGCGAATCCGGTCGGAAAAGAAGGAAAGGCAAGCTTTCGGGCCATGTCAGTCTTCTTGCTGGTCCGGCCTATGGCAAGTTCATCTCAATCGAGCCTATCCTGCGACGCCTCGTTCCTGCGCTCATCATTATTTTCCTGATTATTCTCGGCGTAGCGCGCGTCTTCTCGATGCTGGCGTGGCGCGAGGATATCGAGCAGCAGCATAAGGCATTTCTGTCGGCTGCGACCGCCAATCTCGCACAGATGATCGAGCGTGTTGCCAATGGCACCGACGCCGGAGCGCAAATCGCGGCGAAGGATATTCAGGACACGATAGCCGAGTTTCGTTCGCGCGGGCTGTCGTCGTCCGGCATGACGCTTGCCGTCATTGACCCACAATCCTCCGTGGTGGCAATTTCGGGCCCGATGTCCGATCTATCCGGCAAGCCGGTCGATGCGATCCTTTCGGAAGCACAGCCGCTGTTCCTGTTTGCAGAACGTGCAGGCGTGCTGAAAGTCATGCTGCAGGGCGAGCCGGCTTTCGGTGCCTTGTCGAAGCCTATGACACTGCCCTATTCCGTTATCGCCGTTGAACTGGAAAGCACCATCTTCGCGGAATGGCGCCGCGCCGTGTCGCTCAATGTGACGCTCTTTGCGGGTACGACGGGCGTCATGTTCGCCATCCTTTACGCCTATTTCAGCCAGGCAGCGCGAGCCCGCGAGGCCGACGATCTTTCCAACCAGATCCAGCGCCGTATTGATCTGGCGCTGGGCCGCGGTCGATGCGGCCTGTGGGATTGGGACATGGCACGCGGTCGCATCTACTGGTCGCATTCCATGTACGAGATGCTGGGCTACGAAGCGCAGGATGCGGTGCTGCCATTCGGTGATGTGGCTGCAATCATCAATACGGAAGATGGCGATCTTTATTCGATCGCCGAACAGGCAGCGGCAGGCGATATTTCGCATGTCGACCGCGTCTTCCGCATGCGCCACGCCGATGGTTCGTGGGTCTGGATGCGTGTTCGCGCGGAAATCGCCAGCGAAGGTGATCTTCATCTGGTCGGCATTGCCTTCGACGTCAGCGAACAGCACCGCTTTGCACAGCAGACGGCGGAAGCCGACATGCGCATCCGCGAAGCCATCGAGAATATTTCGGAAGCCTTCATCCTGTGGGATTCCAACAACCGCCTCGTCATGGCGAATTCCAAGTTCAGTGAATATGCTGGCCTTCCTGTCTGGACGCTGAAACCCGGCGTGCCGCGCAACGAAGTTGATGCCCATACACGCCCGTTCACTTTCGAACGCCGCATGGCCAATGAACATAACCGCGCCGGTGGTCAGACCTTTGAACGCCAGCTCAGCGATGGCCGCTGGCTCCAGGTCAACGAACGTCGCACGCAGGACGGCGGCCTTGTTTCCATTGGCACGGACATTACCCAGCTCAAATTGCATCAGGAACGTCTGGTCGACAGCGAACGCCGCCTGATGGCGACCATTCACGACCTGTCGATTGCGCGCAAAGGCGAACGGGACCGCGTGCGCGAGCTGTCCGAACTTGCCCGCAAATACGGTCAGGAAAAGGAACGCGCCGAGGCTGCGAACCGTGCCAAGTCCGAATTCCTCGCCAATATGTCTCACGAGCTGCGCACGCCGCTCAATGCGATCATCGGTTTCTCGGAAATGATCCAGGCAGGCACGTTCGGCCCGCTCGGTTCCGACCGTTACGAGGAATACATCAACGACATCCATACAAGCGGCAACTTCCTGCTTAATGTCATCAATGACATTCTCGACATGTCGAAGATTGAGGCCGGGCATTTCTCGCTCGACCGTGAGCAGATCGATCTCTGCCCGCTTATCAATGAAACGGTACGCATGATTTCGCTGCAGGCGGATGAGAAGAATATTGCGGTCAATACACGCATCGAAGAGGCAATGCAGCTCTATGCCGACCGGCGCGCGATCAAGCAGGTGCTCATCAACCTTCTCTCCAATGCGGTGAAGTTCACATCCTATGGCGGGCAGATCACGGTACGGGCGCGAAAGACCGGCTCAGCCCTCTTCATGACTATTCAGGATACCGGTGTCGGCATTCCAAAATCGGCAATCAAGAAGATCGGCCAGCCCTTCGAACAGGTGGAAAACCAGTTCACCAAGACCCATACCGGTTCCGGCCTCGGGCTTGCCATCACCCGTTCACTGGCCGAGCTTCACGGCGGCTGGCTTCGCATTCGCTCAACCGAAGGCGTTGGCACCGTGGTTTCGGTCTGCATCCCTGATCGCAAGCGCGGTCAGGTTGGACATGGTGCGGAAATCCACGCGGCCTGATTAGATGGTCAAAAGCTTCTCAAAACTTGTCCGCACGTCAACGGCGACTTCGGCCAGATGATGCTCGACGCGCTTTATGTCTGGCATGTCGGCCGCACGGCATAGCAGGTCGATCATGCCGGGTATGAATTCTTCACGTTTGGCATCGCTTCCAAGACACAGACGGATCGTCTGGCTCAGATTGGTATAGAGGCGATGGGCGCCGACAAGGCTATCGGCAAGCGCCGGATCAGCGAAAGACGGGTCGAGGGCCGAAAGGATTTCTTCTGTACCCAAGGGACGCGGTTTCCGGTCGAGCTTATTTGCCAGCACGGCAAACTGGGCGATGAATTCCAGATCGACAATGCCGCCGGGCTTCAGCTTGAAATCCCAATCATCGGCAGGTGGCTTTTCCTGATAGATGAGGTCGCGCATCTCGCGCACATCCTTGGCGATCTTCTTCACGTCACGGGGAGAGACAAGAACCTCGTCGATCTCGCTTCTGATGTGATCCATAAACGCCTCGTCGCCATGGATCGGGCGCGCACGGGTCAAGGCCATGTGTTCCCATGTCCATGCTTCGCTGCGCTGATACTTGCCGAAGGATTCGATGTGGGTGGCAACCGGTCCCTTGTTGCCGGAAGGGCGCAGCCGCATATCGACTTCGTAGAGCACGCCCTCCGCCGTTGGCGCAGAAAGTGCCGCAATGAGCCGCTGGGTCAGGCGAATATAATATTGCGACGGAGCCAGCGGCTTTTCACCGTCTGATTCATCCGTCTCCTTGTCGTGATCGTAAAGCAGGATCAGATCGACATCCGAACCGGCGGTGAGTTCGCGACTGCCAAGCTTGCCCATAGCCAGAAGAGCCACCTTAGCGCCCTTAACCTTGCCGTGGCGTCGTTCCAGTTCGGCTTCGACAACCTCGAATGCCTTGCCGATCATCAGTTCAGCCAGATCGGAAAACGCGCGACCAGCGCGCACGCCATCAATGGCACTTGTGAGCAGGCGAATACCGATCAGAAAACGATGTTCGGCAGCGAAGATGCGCAGCCGGTCCAACACTTCCTCATAATCGGTCGCAGGTCCCAGAAACACGCGAAGCCGTTCTTCCAGATAGGAGCGTGTCGGCATCTCCGAGAAAATCGCCGGATCGAGCAAACCGTCAAAAACATGGGGGTTGCGCGTGATGATTTCGGCAAGCCGGGGGGCAGCGCTCATAATCATCACAAGAAGGTTCAGGAGACGGGGATTGGATTGCAACAGGCTGAAAAGCTGGATGCCCGCAGGCAAGCCCTTTAGAAAACCATCGAAACGCAAGAGCGCTTCATCCGCGCGCTTGGTCTCGGCAAAAGCCTTGAGCAGAGCAGGCGTAAGCTCAGTCAGACGCTCGCGCGCTTCTGCCGATTGTGTGGCGCGATAACGCCCGAAGTGCCACGTGCGGATCACGCGACATATATCGCTCGGGCGCTCATAGCCCATGGCCGCGAGCGTTTCCAGCGTGCCCGGATCATCCACATCGCCAGTGAAGACCAGATTGCCGGATGAGCTTCCAAGTTCGGGAGCCTGTTCGAACAGGGCCGCATAGTGCTTTTCGACGACCTTGAGCGCATCGAGAAAAACATCTGAAAAGGCTGCCGGATCGGCGTACCCCATCATATGGGCAACACGTGCAAAGCCTTCATCGTCTTCGGGCAGAATATGCGTCTGCTCGTCGGCGATCATCTGGATGCGGTGCTCTACGTCGCGGAGGAAATGATATTCCTTCGCCAAGGCATCGCGAGCCTTCTCGGTGATCCAGCCCCGCTCCGCCAGTCTTGCCAGCATCGGCACTGTCTGGTTGCCACGCAATTCGGGAAAGCGTCCTCCAGCGATGAGTTGCTGCGTCTGAACGAAGAATTCGATTTCGCGGATGCCGCCACGGCCCAGTTTCACATTGTGGCCGCGCACAGCGATATCGCCGTGACCCTTATGGGCGTGAATCTGCCGCTTGATCGAGTGCACGTCGGCAATGGCCGCATAGTCGAGATATTTGCGCCAGACATAGGGGGAAAGCTCCGCCAGCACCTGCTTCCCGGATTCGCGGTCCCCTGCAACGGGCCGCGCCTTGATCATCGCCGCGCGTTCCCAGTTCTGGCCGCGCCCTTCGTAATAATGAAGTGCCGCGCCGACAGGAATGGCCAGCGGCGTGGAACCGGGGTCCGGACGCAGGCGAAGATCGACGCGGAAGACATAGCCATCGCCGGTGCGATCCTGCAGGATGCGGACAAGGCGGCGCGTCAGCCGTGAAAAAGTTTCGACGCATTCATACGGATCGCCGATGGCCGGTCTGGTTTCATCGATGAAGACGATGAGATCAATATCGGACGAATAATTGAGTTCACGCGCACCGAACTTGCCCATGCCGAGAACAATCCAGCCGCTGTCCTTGTCAGGCTGGTTTCGGTCAGGAAGTTTGATCTTGCCCGCATTATCTGCATCAAGCAGCAGAAACCGGACGGCAGCGCCGGTGCAGGCCTCCGCCAGATCAGTGAGCCAGCCCGTCGTTGCTTCCGTATTGAAAATGCCAGCGAGATCGCAAAGCGCGATAAGAACATGCGCCTCACGTTTCAGAACACGCAGGCTGGTCATGAGGGAGGCTTCCGTCACGTCTGCACTTGCAGCACTGACCGAGATTTCCGCCAGAATATCTTCTAATGCGGCCTCCGGCGATTTGTCGACGATGCGATCCAGAATACGCGGATGACGGGTCAGTGCTTCGCGAATGAATGGAGAAAGATCGAGAACGGCGGAGATGAAGAGCGCGGCTTCTGCCTTTTTCAGCAAGGCTACGACGTCTGTAAGTTCCTCTTCTCCGGCACGCGCCGCAAGGTCGGCCAGGAAGGTCTCCGCCCTTGCGGGATCAAGCGGCGTCAAAGCACGAATCTCTCTCTTCAAGAATAGTGCCGTTGCGTTTTCTGCCGCCATGATCCCCTCTTATGTCACGCCATTATTCGACCTTGCCCGATGGCAATGGAAACTCCAGCACAGCGCGCAGGCCCGGATCATTGCCTTCAAGACGAAGTGCGCCACCGTGCAATTTCATCACAGCCTTGGCAAGACTTAAACCGAGTCCCGAACCGGGCTGCGTGCGGCTTTCCTCAAGGCGAACAAACCGTTCTGTCGCCTGTTCGCGTTTTTCTTCAGGAATGCCGGGACCATTATCGGCAACGATGATGCGGACCCAGTTCGGATCACGCTCCATCGAAAGACTCACGGTCTCGGTCCGCTCATCACCACCCGCATATTTGATTGCATTGTCCACGAGATTGGAAATCGTCTGCCCGACCAGTTCGCGATTGATATGAAGCGCAACTTCATCGAGATCGCCAAGTGTCAGGTTCACACCCGCATCCTCGGCAACGGGCTCATACATTTCGGCCACGTCGCGAAGGATCGGCGCTACCGGCATGTTTTCGAGATTCTCCGATGAATAGCCTGCTTCAAGACGCGAAATCATCAGGATCGCGTTGAAGGTCCGGATCAATTGATCCGACTCGCCGATAATATCTTCAAGCGCCTCACGATATTCAGGTCCGGCCTTCTTGCCGGAAAGAGCTTCTTCCGCTCGATTGCGCAGGCGCGTCAGCGGCGTTTTGAGATCATGCGCGATATTGTCGGAGACCTGCTTCAGCCCCTCGTTCAATTCCAGAATTTTGCCAAGCATGACATTGAGATTGCCCGACAGGCGGTCGAATTCATCACCGGAACCGTTGACCGGAAGCCTGCCCGTCAAATCCCCATCCATGATGCGCTGTGAAGCCTTGGACACGTCATCGATGCGCTTTAAGGCGCGGCGTCCTACAAATAGCCAGATCAAGAGCGCTCCAACGCCCATGATACCTAACGCCAGCATCAGTGACCGGCGAACAACATCACGGAACCGCTCCGGTTCACCCAGATCGCGACCGACCAGAAGCCGCATGCCGTTCGGCAATGCGATCACGACCGCAATGGCGCGGTGCTCCGTCTCCGTGCCCTGCTCGCCATAACGTCGATATTTGAACCCGCGCTCGATAACGCCATCTGTGTCCAGAACACCAGGCTCCACGCTCTCCACATTACCCGCAAGGATACGGCCTGTCGGATCAGCGACCAAATAGAGATAAGCGCCCGGCTGGCGCGAGCGATAATCGATTGTACGCACAAGCTGCGGAATGCCGCCCCGCGCATAGCTCTTGCCAATGCTGCCGATCTCCTCGCCCAGCGATTGCTGGGTCTGCGCGGCCAGCATGGAAGCAGACAGATTGGTCATGTAGAAGACCAGCGCTACCGCGCCGACGATGAACAGCAGCAGATAGAGCGTCGATAGTCGAACGGCGGTTGTGCGCATGAGCGCTGAAAAGCGGCTCATCAATCCACCTTGGCGGCTGCGGATTGTTTTGCACGTCCGGCCTTCAGCATGTAGCCGGCGCCACGCACCGTATGAAGCAGAGGAACGTCGAAGCCCTTCTCGATCTTGGAACGCAAACGCGAGATATGCACATCGATCACATTGGTCTGCGGATCGAAGTGATAATCCCATACGTTCTCGAGCAGCATCGTGCGCGTGACAACCTGTCCGGCATGACGCATCAGATATTCGAGAAGTCGGAACTCGCGAGGCTGGAGCGTAATATCCACATCCTGACGGCGCGCTGTATGCGCAAGCCGGTCAAGCTCCAGATCGCCGACACGGTAGATCGTATCTGCTTCGCGGGGACTGGAACGACGCTGCAGAACCTCGACGCGAGCCAGCAGTTCGGAGAATGCATAAGGCTTGGTAAGGTAGTCGTCACCACCGGCTCGCAGGCCTGTGACGCGGTCATCCACTTCGCCGAGTGCGGAAAGGATCAGGACCGGGGTTTCCATGCCTTTGGCACGCAAACCAGCCACAACGGACAAGCCATCGCGCTTCGGCAACATGCGATCGACTACGAGGACATCGTAGCTTCCATTCTCGGCCAGCGTATAGCCGGTCTCGCCGTCACCGGCGATATCGGCGGAATGTCCGGCCTCGGTGAAGGCCTTCTCCAGATAGCGGGCCGCTTCGCGGTCATCTTCAATAACGAGAATCTTCATGGCGCTACTTATAATACCGTTTGATGATAAGGCGATGCCAGGCGGAGAGCCGCCTGGCATCGAATTGCTCAGAGCCTCAAGGGCTGCCGGTCATCATCCCTGATCGATCGGCAGGGCCACGAAGCGGCTCTGATCGTTGCTCTGCAATTGCAGCAGCACTGCCTTGCGACCCGACTTGGCGGCTTCGCTGATGGCGTTGTTGATGTCCTTGGCGCTCTTCACCGTCTGGTTGTTGACGCTCAAGATGATATCGCCGGAACGGACACCACGGTCAGAGGCATCGCTATCGGGATCAACGTCGGTTACCACCACGCCGTTGCCATCTTCGGATGGGGTCACGGTCAAGCCATAGGAGTCGAGCGTCTCGTTCTGGCTGCCGCCGCCATTGTCGCCCGAAGTGCTGGCCGACTTGCCGAGGTCGCCAGGCATCGCCTCGATGGTGATGTCAATTGCCTCGGCCTTGTTCTTGCGCCAGACGGTGAGTGCCGCCTTTTCGCCTGGAACAATGCCAGCAACCTTGCGTGCCAGATCGCGCGGGTCCTGAACGGGTTCGCCGTTGACGGCAGTGATCACATCACCGGACTGGATGCCAGCCTTGGCAGCGGGACCATCCTTTTGCGGCGAAGCGACGATTGCGCCCTTCTCTTCGGCAAGGCCGAGCGAAGCAGCAATATCCTTGGTCACCGGCTGAATCTGGACACCGATCCAGCCACGTTCGACCGAACCCTTCTTGATGAGCTGGTCAACGACCTGCTTTGCGGTGGAGGCCGGAATTGCAAAGGCAATACCCACGCTACCGCCCGAAGGCGAGAAGATTGCGGTGTTGATGCCGATGACCTGACCGGACAGGTTGAAGGCCGGACCACCAGAGTTGCCCTTGTTCACAGCCGCGTCGATCTGGATGAAGTCGTCGTAAGGACCGGCGCCGATATCACGGCCGCGAGCCGACACGATACCGGATGTCACCGTACCGCCGAGACCGAACGGATTGCCGACAGCCACAACCCAGTCACCGACACGAATCTTGTTGTCGTCGCCGAATGCAACATAGGTGAACTTCTTCTTCGGATCGTTGACCTTCAACACGGCCAGATCGGTGCGCGGATCGGTGCCAATCAGCTTGGCGTCAAGTTCCGTGCCGTCATCCATGACAACGCTGTAGGCATCGCCGTCGGAAACCACGTGATTGTTGGTCACGACATAGCCGTCTTCGGAAATGAAGAAGCCGGAACCCTGGGCGACCGGACGTTCATGACCGGGACGCGGACCGCGCTTGCCGGGGCCACGACGATCCGGGCGGGCATCGGGACGAGCGTCGCCACGCGGATCCATGCCGAAATCACGGAAGAAGCGCTTCAGCGGATGATCGTCCGGAAGCTGATCAAATCCGGGAGGGCCCGAGAACTGGCCGCCGTCGCCGCGATCAGCAGTTTGCTGCACGTCCTTCTTCACGCGGACGCTGACAACAGCCGGACGAACCTTCTCAACAAGATCGGCAAAACCCGCAGCCTGCGGCGGAGGCGTTACCTGGACTGCATCGGCACGCGCATCATTGAGCGCACCAAGCGGGCCGGTAGCGAGGAAACCACCGGCGAGAGCAGCCGATAGTGCAATCGCGGCAACGCCCTTGCGATAGTTGGAAATCCTGGCTCTGGACATTTATTTCTCCTTACGAGCAGTAATCCGGCCGCCGCCCTGATCTTTCAGGAAACGCAGGCCTGTGAAACCTTTATAGAGCGTAAGATAGTCAGGGCTACCTTACCGCTCCGTTTCCACAACATGAAAGTTTCGTAAGGTTGCGAATAAGATTCGCAAGCAGATGTCAGTTATTTGCCGTCCAGCAGACGCGAGAGTTCGGCTTTTTCGCTGTCGGTAAGCGGTTTGGGTGCTTCGCCCGCCTGCCTGCGCCCGCGAAAGGCAAAAATCAGCGCAACCGCACCGATTAAAAGGACGACGACCGGAAAGCCCCACAGAAGCACGGTACGCGCATTGAGGCGCGGCTTCAAAAGAACGAACTCACCATAACGGTCAACGATGAAGTCTATCACCTGTTGGTCGCTATCGCCTTCCTTCAGGCGGTCACGCACGAGAATGCGAAGATCACGGGCAAGTTCGGCATTGGAATCGTCGATGGATTCGTTCTGGCAGACCATGCAGCGCAATTCGCCGGAAATCGTGCGGGCGCGCTTTTCAAGCGCCGGATCGGACAGGACTTCATCGGGATTGACCGCGAGCGCCGCCGTTCCTTGAATAGCCAGAGCAGCGCCAAGCAGGAGAGCTGCGAATGCCGACCGCTTTCTCATGCTGCGGCCTCCGCTTCTTTCGACGCAGACTTGCGACTGCGTGACGGCGCGCCGACCCGCAGACGACGATCTGCCAGGGAAAACAGCGCACCCACCATCATGACAAGGGCGCCATACCAGATGAGCGTCACGTCAGGCTTCCACCAGATACGAACCACAACTGATCCGTCACCCGGCTCATCGCCAAGCGCAACATAGACCTGGCTGAACCACAGCGTCTTGATACCTGATTCCGTGGTTGGCATCTGGCGTGCCGGGAAGAAGCGCTTGGACGGTTCAATCTGTCCGAGAGTGCGTGCGCTGGAATCGAGCAGGGTGAAAGTGCCGCGATTTTCGGTGAAGTTCGAGCCGGTCAACGGACGGAGGCCCTCAAATCTCAGCGTATAATCCTGCACCTTGGCTGTGTCGCCCGGACGCATGATCAGCACATTCTCAGTGCCAAACGTGGTCACGCTCACAATGCCAAGCAGCGTCACGCCAAGCCCGATATGGGCGAGCGCCGTGCCAAAGACCGAGCGCGGCAAACCCTTGAAGCGCGCAAATGCTTTGCTTGCGGAAACCTTGCCAATGCCAGCCTTGAGAACGAGGTCCGTCAAACTGCCGAAAATCAGCCACACGGCAAGTCCGATCCCGCAGGCGGCGAGAACCGATTTCGCCGATGTACTCCACAAGACAATCCCCGCCGCCAAAAGCGAGAGCGCGAAAGCCGTCATCAACCGTTGCGACACGCCGTAAAGATCACCGCGTTTCCAGGCGAGTAACGGACCGAACGGAACTGCAAAAAGAAGCGGGATCATCAGCGGGCCGAACGTCATGTTGAAGAACGGTGCGCCAACGGAAATCTTGTCGCCGGTCATCACTTCGAGCAGCAGCGGATAAAGCGTACCGATCAGCACGGTCGCGGCAGCGGTCGTCAGGAACAGATTGTTGAAGACGAGCGCACCTTCGCGGGAGATCGGGTGGAAAATGCCCCCCGCCGTCAGGCTCTGTACGCGAAGTGCGAAAAGCGACAGCGATCCGCCAATGAAGATTGCAAGGATCGCCAGAATGAAAAGACCGCGTCCCGGATCGGTGGCGAAGCTGTGAACCGAGGTCAGAACGCCGGAGCGGACAAGGAATGTGCCGAGTAGCGATAGCGAAAAGGTAAGGATCGCCAGCAGCACGGTCCAGATTTTCAGCGCGGAACGCTTTTCCATCACGAGAGCGGAATGGAGCAAGGCTGTACCAACCAGCCACGGCATGAACGATGCGTTCTCGACCGGGTCCCAGAACCACCAGCCACCCCAGCCAAGCTCGTAATAAGCCCAGTAGGAACCCATCGCGATACCGCCGGTCAGGAACATCCAGGCCACGAGTGCCCACGGACGCACCCAGCGCGCCCACGCGGCATCGAGACGCCCCTCGATCAGTGCCGCCACGGCAAAGGAGAAGCATACCGAAAAGCCGACATAGCCGAGATAGAGCAGCGGCGGATGGATCGCGAGGCCAATATCCTGAAGGATGGGATTGAGATCGCCACCCTCCATCGGAGCCGGGAAAATACGGGTGAACGGGTTCGAGGTGAAGATGATGAATGCCAGAAATGCGACGCTGATCCAGCCCTGTACGGCAAGAACGTTGGCGCGGAGCGTTTCAGGCAGATTGCCGGAAAATGCAGCCACCAGCGCACTGAAGAAGGTGAGAATGAACACCCACAGCAGCATCGAACCTTCGTGATTACCCCAGACGCCGGTGATCTTGTAAAGGAGAGGCTTTTGGGAATGCGAGTTCTCGACCACGTTCAGAACCGAGAAATCCGACACGACATAGGCATGGACAAGCACGGCCGATGCAAGGCAGATCAGCGCAAAGACTGCAATTGCTGTCGGCACGGCGACGGCCATGAGTTGCGTATCCCGGCGATGCGCGCCGACCACCGGCACGATCGATTGGACAATCGACAGTGCCAGCGCCAGAACCAGAGCAAAATGGCCGATTTCGACACTCATCTGCAATCTCCATCAAGCACCCTGCCGGACCACGGGTCCGATATGGAATGCCCTAACTATTCGCTTTAAGCTGTTCCAAACGCAAAACCGCTTCACACTTTTGCTGGAAATGCCATAATTTCTATTTGCCTTCCCAGACGCCCTTTTCCTTCAGGCTGTCGGCAAGGTCCTTGGGAATGTAATTCTCGTCGTGCTTCGCCAGCACATTGTCGGCGCGGAAAACACCATCGTCTCCGAAACGCCCTTCGGCGACAACGCCCTGCCCTTCGCGGAAGAGATCAGGTGGAATGCCTTCGAACACGACTTTCACAGTCTTGATCGTATCCGTCACCGTGAAATGCAGTTCGCTGCCCTCGCGGCTGACGGAACCTTCCTCAACGAGACCACCAAGGCGGAACCGCGAGCCCGAGGCCCTATCCTGTTCCGTCAGGTCGGCAGGCGTACGGAAGAAACGAATGTCCTGACTGAAGGCCATCAGCATCAGTCCGACCGCTATGGCCAGAACCGCCAGTGCGCCACCGATCAGGAACAGGCGCTTGCGCTTTCTCTGGCTAACGGTCCGGGCAAAACTACCCGCCGGTTTGGTACCTCGTGCATTGTCGTCTGCGGTCGCGCTCATTTTTGTGCGTTCCCTGTTTCCAGTCCAAGACCGGCTGCGAAACTCTGCAAGTTCGTCCGGCTTTCGCCCTGAAGGGCTGTCATGCCGCGATTGAGAGCGTCCAGCGCTGCATCGCGACGGTTGAGGATCATATAGGAGCGCACGAGACGCTTCCAGCCTTCGACATCCCCACTATTCTGGCGAAGACTTTCATCAAGACGTTGAACCATGCCTTCGATCATCGCCTGCCGGTCCTCCTGGCTGAGCGACGAAGCGGCATCGACATCGTCTGCTGTCGGCCCTTTCGGTTGTTGGTCGCTACCGGAAGCGGGGTTACGAAGCCGGGCGATAGCCTGTTCGATCTGACCGCGCCACGGCGCATCGGCGGGTGCCTTGTCGAGGAATGCCTGGAGGCGATTGGCGGCCATATCCATCCGACCATCCTGCATCTCGCCCTGTGCAAGATAGAACTGCGGACGCACATCATTTGGTTCGAGATCGGCAGCTTTCTTGAAAAAGCCTTCTGCCTCGGCGGTCACGGTGCCACCCGAAGCGGTTGCCAGTGCTTCACCCAATCCCAGAACACGCGGGAAATTCTCACCGGCAATACGAATGGAACTGCGATATGCATTGACGGCATCAGTGGCACGACCAAGCCGCAGATAGATCGGCGCCAGCACATCCCATCCACGCACATCGCCCGGATTTTGCGCCAGATGCGCTTCGGCACGCGCCACAAGCTCATCGACAGAGCCGCGATCCGCACTGGCCGAAAGCCGTTCGGCGAGCGGCATGGACGGCATGTCCGGCTTGCCGAAAAGCGGATAGATGCCCCAGGCGATCAGCGGCACGGCAAGGACCGCAATGAAAGCCAGCAATCGGCCTGGTGCAGCCTTGCTTGCGGCTTCCGCAGCTTCCTTGCCTGACTTTTCAGCATTCAAAATGCGACGCGAAATTTCGATGCGCGCCTGTTCGGCGCTCTGCGGGTCGATCATGCCGCGTGCAGCGTCGGCTTCGACCTCGCGCAACTGATCCCGATAGACCTCAAGGTCATTCTTTTCAGCGGGCAAGAATGCCTGCTTGCGCCGCGCGAGAGGCAACAAAACAGCCAGAGTGGCTGCCAATGTCAGTAGTGCTGCAATAAGCCAGAATCCCATGGCTACGACTTAAGCGCAGCCAAGGGAAAAACCAACTACTACCTGCAGTAAGTTGCTGACTAGGGCAATTCGCCGCAAAGGTAGGACGCTGGAGTTTAGGTCAGCGGCGTCCAACTACCGTCCGGATTGCGACATGCCGTTCCGCGCGCAGTCTGCTGCGACCCGCCAATGGTGAAGCTGTGCGAATACTGGCGGCAATTCTGAGAGCCCACCTGATAGGGCTGCGCCGCCGTCACATCGCCGGAGTTCGATCCGCTGCCGCTCCAGGATACGGCCTTGCCGGCCGGCGAATATTCAAGCGCGCGATATTCAGCCTCAAGCGCCTTCTTGCGGTCGACTGCATTCAACTGATTTGCGGAGTTGCCGAGCAGACCGTTGCCAAGCGGCGTCAACAGGCTTGTTTCCGGCTTCTGCGCCGTAGAACCGCCGCCCAGCGAGCCGAGACCTGTGCCCTTGCTCGTCGTGCCGCAGGCCGACAATGCGAGCGCCACGGCAAGCATCGTCGAAGCAACTGAAACTGGGTGAGAAAACCTGGATACCATCATCATAACAACCGGCCTTCATAAACAATTAGCATGCACACTATATCGGCATGTGGCTTTTTCAATTTAATTGTCTAGAGCGGATCCTGTTAAAATGAAATCACGGATCCACTCTATCTCTTGGTTTTTAAGCATTATCCGACGCAAAACCGCTTCGCACTTTTGCTGGAAATGCTCTAGTTGGCTTTTGGCCAAAAACAACCGTCAATCTTCCGTCAGCGGCAACACGACCCGGACACCCAATCCACCGAACGGACTCTTGCCCAGATGCAGATTGCCGCCATATTCGCGAACGGTATCCTGCACGATTGCCAGCCCGAGCCCGGTTCCCGGTTTCGTTTCATCGACACGGCTGCCGCGCTTCAGCGCCGCTTCGATCTTGTCCGGTGCCAGACCCGGCCCGTCATCTTCTATCAGGACTTCGAATTGTCGTTGCTCCCCAGAAATAGGGGCAAGCCTGATATTGATGCGTGTGCGGCCCCATTTGCCCGCGTTCTCCAGCAGGTTGCCGACAATCTCTTCCAGATCTTCCTGCTCTCCGGCAAAAACGGCGCTTGGCAGATCATTCCTGAAGGTAACGCTGAAAGCCGGATTGAGTTTCGCCGTCACGCGCTGCATGCGTTCGAGAACCGGCGTCACAGGTGTACGGAACACCACACTGTCGCGCTGCGCGGCAATGCGCGCGCGCTGTAGATAGTGCTGTATCTGCACCTGCATCGCCTCGCTCTGTTCCTGCACGATGCGTCCGTGTTCGCCACCCATGTTTCGTGCTTCATTGACCAGCACGGAAAGAGGGGTTTTGAGAGAATGTGCGAGATTGCCGACCTGTGTTCGCGAACGCTCTACAATGCGCCGATTGTTCTCGATGAGCGCGTTCATTTCGGTTGCGAGCGGCGCAATTTCGACGGGCAGCGATGCGTCGAGCTTTGACGAGCGCCCCTCGCGAATATCCGCCAGCGCCTGACGCACCTTGTCGAGCGGACGCAGGCCGAACAGAATCACAGCCGCATTGATGAGAATACTGCCGATGCCGAAGATCGCCAGATAAGTTGTGAGGCTGGTTCTGAAATCGGATATCTCCTTCAGGACCTCGCTGAGATTGCCCATGACACGAAAACGCGCAATGCGGTTGGCATTATCCAGCACCACTTCGGTCTCAACGATAAAAAGCTCCTCGCCATTGAGGCCGGGCAAGGTGTAGCTGCGCATGAAGGAGCTATCGAACGGTGCCTGCGTGATCGGCATTTCCGGCACGATGCGCCCGATCAGCGACGGCGATTGCAGCTTTCCGGTCAGATTCGGCGTGACGGGATCGACAGACCAGTACCAGCCGGAGAGCGGGCTCGAATAGCGCAATTCACCCAGTTCCGGACGCCCCTGCAGCACGCCTTCGCCCGACGTGCTGACGGCACCGACCAGACTGAACAGATGAGCAGTCAACAGGCGTTCAAAATTGCTGCGTGCCGCATCGCCATACAGTGACCCGATGAAAGTGGCCACCACCACAAGCGCCACGATGACCCAGATCGTCGAAAGCGTGACGACGCGGACCGCGAGCGAACGCAAGGGAGGAAAGACGCGAAGAAGCTTCAGCTGTCGTTGCCTTTCGTTTCGCTCTCGACCTCCCCTTCGGAGCGGATGCGATAGCCCATGCCGCGCACCGTTTCGATCAGGTCCACACCCATCTTTTTGCGAAGGCGGCCGACAAAGACTTCAATCGTATTAGAATCGCGGTCGAAATCCTGATCGTAGAGATGCTCAACCAGTTCGGTACGCGAGACCACCTCGTCCATATGGTGCATCAGATAGGACAGAAGCCGGTATTCGTGTGAGGTGAGCTTGAGCGCGACGCCGTTGACACTTGCCTTCGACGTTTTCGTATCGAGATAGAGCGGCCCGCAGACGAGTTCCGACGAAGCATGACCAGCAGCACGGCGGATCAGGGCGCGTAGCCGCGCCAGCACTTCCTCGATATGGAAGGGCTTTGCCACATAGTCGTCAGCACCGGCATCGATACCGGCAACCTTGTCGCTCCAGCGGTCGCGGGCGGTGAGCATGAGAACGGGCATGGCACGCCCGCTGCGCCGCCAGCGCTCCACGACACTGATGCCGTCCATGCGCGGCAGGCCGATGTCGAGCACCACCGCATCATAAGGCTCGGTATCGCCGAGATAATGCCCTTCTTCGCCGTCATAGGCACGGTCGACCACGTAACCGGCAGCAGCCATCGCTTCGGAAAGCTGCCGGTTCAGGTCCTTGTCGTCTTCAACGATCAGGATACGCAAGCGGACATTCTCCCCTCAATTCATGTATAACAGCGCTTAAAGCTGTTGTTATTGAGCGGGAACGGCCACTTCAACGCGGCGCGGACGCTCGCCATCGCGGCCCGGCACAAGCACCACAACCACACACACGGCGCGGCCGTTCTGAGTCGCAGCGGTTGCCTTGGCGAGCTGGCCGCCCTGCTGGGCAGCCACCTGTTCGCCGACCGCCGCGCAATCTCCGGCGGCAGCGACGATGAGATTGGACTTCTGCGGCGCAGTTATCGGCAGGGCACCGGCATCGACCGGCAGCAAGCCAATACTAACCGCGAAAAGCGCGAAAACTTTGAGTGCAGAATTTTGTTTCATCATGCCGCCTTATATAGCGCCCCACAGCTGAACGATGCATGAACAACCATTCCTCTTCCGGGCCCAAAGGAAAATTCAGCCTCTGACTATCACGCTTTGTGAAATTATGAAATGCGTGAAGTTGCCCTGATACGCCCGATTATCGTAACAATTCCGGCAATTGCAGTCGCCAGTTGCAGCAGAACATCCGTTAGGGCACCCTGATCGATCAGATCGGTCGCCACGCCGAAAACGCCCGCAAGCGACAGAAAAAGCGCGACAAGACCAGCCCAGACCGTGCGGGAAAGATACCATGATTTATCGATGTTCATAATTTTTCCTTTCAGTTGATAATGGCCGGGACATCGAGACACGCAAAATCACCCGGTCCGCTCTTCGCGCCGATCATTGCAACGCGAAACTGGAATTGCGCATCGCCGAGGTCAGCCTGTCTTTCGGATGATCCATATGCCCATGACGCCACCGACGTCTGGCTGCTTCGTACCAACATTCCGCCTCGCCAGATTTCGATGCGATAAGCCTCACGCTCCTCGCCAAGCGGAATGTCCTCACCAAGCCAGTTATCGGGCCAGTCATCCGCATCGATCCGCCCGCGCCTGATCCAGCTGAAGGAAAGATCGCCATTCGCCAACAGCACCATCTTCGGATGAACCGGGCTGAGTGGACGCAGGCCGCGCGCACCGCCGCGCGACCGGACCGTATCGAAATACTCATCTGAAAAAACCTTGCCAGCCGTTCCAACGCGCCAGTTGAGTTCGAGCCCCACTTCCGACGCCTGAAGACCGACAGAAACAACGGAGCTATCCAGCAATATGAAGGGCGTCTCGACTTCCTTCAGAACCGATGCGGCCCGCTCGGTCCCCAACTGTCCGCGCAGAAGGCGGCTGAGTTTCCAGCGATTGAGGCCGATTTCCTCTGCGTCCAGAAACTGCAACACTTCCCATTCGCTATTCGGTGAACGCAACAGAGCCGTGTTGGCTCCGTTCAGTATCTGCGCCATGGGCCGCGATTGCAGCTCACCCGAATAAAGAACCACCTCAACCGACTGCCCCTCGATCAAGCGTCCGCTCGGAGCGCCTTCAAGCGGTGCGGTCAGCTCGCCCATGATTGCCCGGTCCTGCACGATGGCGCGTTCCGAGAAACCATCGTCTGAAGGTGACGCGAACACTGCCGCCCCGCGCCATGGCTTTGCATGACAGGCGATGCGGAATTGCCCGACGGGTTCTTCTGCGCCGGGCCAGAGCGGCAAGTCGATGAGGTGGAAGATCGGCTTCATATCGAGAGCCGGACCGCCGCCGGGGCTGGTTGGTGTTTTGCCATGATCCGCAAAGGCGATGTTCGGCGCCAGCGCGATTGCGCGAACGGTGCGGATTTCTCCGTCTTCTACTCCCGTTACAACATAGTTGCGCTCACCGCCCATAATGCCGAGCCGCACGCGGTCTCCGACATGAAGCACAGCCATCGACCAGGGCAGCGCGAAGTCCACCGAGCGCCGCTCCGCATAACGCCGCGCCATCCATGCTTCGGCGAGCGCTGTTGCCTGCCCCTGCTCCATGACGCCGGAAAGGCTCAGCGTTTCCGTGCCCTGCCCCTCCTCGCGACGGACCGAAGCGCCAGCGATCTGGAAATCCCGTAGCGGATCGTTGCAATAAAGCTCGGCCACGGAGGGCAGATCGCCCTGATCCTCGATAGTGATCGTGAGAGCTTCCCGGTCATCCGGCTGTACGAAATCGGACAGTTGAAGCGCTGGCCCCGCATGCGTGATGCTTTTGAACACGAAGCGCCCGGCCTGTTCATAACCATGAACTCCAAAGACATTCAAAAGTGGTTCCAGTACGCCCCGCGCGCTCGATGGTTCACCGATTACAAAACCGGAAAGATAGCCATCTGCTCCGGTGCAATCGGCTTCCGGCAAGCCAAAATCCTTGAGAATGTTTGCAATCAGCTCATCCAGCGACACGCCGCTGATGCGTCCGTTCAGCCAATGGCCGAGGCGCCAGTTTTCCGTGTCGCCCCAGATATCGGCAGCGAGCGGAAATTCCGGAAACGGCCTCGTATCCCAGGACCACAGATAGATGCGATCCATATCCAGCATCGGCCCGCCATAGAGTGGGGAAACGGGATTATTGTTTTGCCAGTGGCGATAATGCGCGCGCAGAAATCGGTCCATGCCGATATCCGCGCGTGACCCGTTTGAAAAATACGGCGTCGCATTTTCCGATGATTTTGGATCGGGAAAGACATTCGGCTGGTTCGGCCCCTTGTCGACGGCGGGACAGCCAAGTTCGGTGAACCAGAACGGCTTTGACTGTGGTATCCACGCCGTCGGCTGCGCGGCTTCGGTCCCTGCCATGCGGTTATAATGCCGGTTGCTCCACCAGCCTTCGAGGTCCTTATAGCGATAAACCCACGGCTTGCCTGCAAGACCATCCGTAATAAGCGAGCGCCTGCGGGCCTCACGATCCCCGGCATTTGCATAATACCAGTCATAGCCCTCGCCCGACGCCACATGGTCTGTGAGCCCATCCAGATCATAGGCCGTCTCGAACCCGTCCGGATTACCGTCGTCGAGGTCACTGTCGCGCCAGTCGGCAAGCGGCATGTAATTATCGATCCCGATGGCATCGATAGCCGGATGCGACCATAGCGGATCGAGATTGAAGAACAGGTCGCCGCTGCCATCCTGCGCCTGATAGCCGAAATATTCCGACCAGTCGGCGCCATAGGTGATCCTGCAACCGCTGCCAAGCTTTGTCCGCATTTCAGCGGCAAGCGCGCAAAGATGCGCGACGAAGGGGAAGCTTTCCTGTCCATCGCGGATGCCGGTGAGGCCACGCAACTCCGATCCGAGCAGGAAAGCATCGACACCACCAGCCTGCTGCGCCAGATCGGCACAATGGTTGAGAAAGCGGCGATAGCCCCATTGTCCATCGACAAAGGCCTGCACCTGTTCGCCAGCAGCAATCGTCTTGTCCGGCGAACCGGCAACGCCGATGGCAGGGTGACAGGTGATGCGCCCGCGCCACGGATAGGCAGGCTGGCCAAAGTCGCCATAGGGTGACGGCAACGAATTGCCCTCCGGCACATCCATCATGATGAAAGGGTATAAAGTTACCTTGAGCCCGCGTGCCTTCGCATCGCGAATGGCAGCAATCACGGTTTGATCGGATGGCGTTCCGCCATAGGCCGCCCCCTCGCCGCTTGTGGAAATGAGATGGGCTGTTGCCCGCGTTACATTTTCCACCGCCCACGCATGGCTCGGCTTGCGCGCTGAAAGCGCAGTGACACCCGGGCGAATACGGCAGGAACCGGCGCGCAGATCGTCGCCAAACCATGGCAGCACAATTGCAACGTGGTGCAGGTCAGGACAGAGCGTCTGCAACTCGTCCATCGAAGCGGTCCAGTCGCTGCGCGCGCGCAGAATATTGCGGTTGATCCAGCGCTTCTGACCAGCGAGCGGTTCGTCACTCACCGGATCGGGCAACAGGCCGAACTCGGTTGAACCGGGGATCAGCGCCACCGCCCGGACTGATTGCGCAACCTTGCCGACGGGACGCATCACTTCGAACTGGAACTGCGGCAGACGATTGCCAAACTTGTCGAGCGGGATGCGCTCGAACACCACATAGGCGGTGCCGCGATAGGCAGGCGCGTTGCCCGCCCCCTGCTTCGCCTCGATCAGCGGATCGGGAGCCTGCGTGTCCGTACCGCTATAGATACGCATTTCAATCTCGGTGAGATCGAGTTCCTGCCCATCGGCCCATATGCGGCGAATACCGGCAATCGAGCCTTCCGCAACAGCATAGGCGGCGTTGCCGAAATAGCTGTAGCTGGTGACCTTCGGTCCGCCCTTGCCGCCCTGACGCTCTGTGGTCTTCTGCTCCTCGAAGCGCGTCGCCCAGATGAGCGTGCCGGAAACCCGGACCGTGCCATAGACGAAAGGCAGAGCCGCACCTTCTTCGGCAGTGGCGACGCGCCCGCCGTTCAGTCGCGCACCTTCGACATGACGTGTGGAATTGATGAGTGCATTGTCGATGGCATAGCCGCCCATCGCGCCAAGACTGGCACCAATAGCGGCACCGACAGGCCCGAAGATGCCGCCGACCGCAGCCCCCACCGCCTGCAAAACGATTGTGGCCATGAATCAGATTTTCCGTTCGGGAAAGATGAAAATTCCAGCGATACGATTTCGCCATTGCGGCACCAGCGCCGATGCCATCACGCTATGCCCCTGATAGGCATGGATGAAACGGTTTTCATGCGCCATGATCCCGAGATGCTTGGCCGCAAGACCAACCCGCCAGCGAAACACGACAAGGTCGCCGGGCATTGGCACGGGAGAAGCCCGCCGGTTCATGTGGCGGGACGCTGCCTCCAGCATGGGATCGCCGCAGGAGACATCAGCCCAGTCGGGCGCATAGACGCCGGGTGCTTCCGGTTCGTCCCCGTAAAGCGCACGCCAGACGCCGCGCACCAGGCCGAGACAATCGCAACTGACCCCGCGCGTAGAAGCACCATGGCGATAGGGCGTGCCGATCCACCGTTCGGCCTCGGACAGAACTTCCTCAGCGATCATCATGGAACCAGCGCACTCCCGTCATATTCGTTGCCGCCATTGACATAGGCATAGGCCGCGTCATTGCCCGGCAGATGCGGGAAACCGCGAAAATTTGTACCGTTGGCGAACCTGGCCTTGCAGGTCGCAAAGCTCTTGTCGCAACCGGCAATGATGCGAAACGCATCGCCTTGCGCGACAGGCAGAACAGGTGGTTCGGCAAGTTTTAGAACCTGCCCGATATGGCCCGTCACGCGGACGGTCCGACCGGCATTCCCACCGCCAGTCCAATTCAGCATTCCGCCTGAAAACCAGCCCGAAGCAAAGCCGTCCAGACCTGCCGCAGTCAGGCTTAGACCGTCCGCCGCCAGCACCGTGCTCTCGGCAAAGTAACGAGGATCGTTGACATCAACGCCGCAACGACTGTCCCCCAGACTGGCATCGCAATGGCGCAGAACCCGGCGTCCGCGTACCGCGTCGAACGCCGCAGCCGCCCCTTTCAGTTCCATCACGAACCGGCTGCCGGACCTGCTGATCTTGCCAGCCGTCCAGCGACGCAAAAGCATATACTGTCCAGGCTCCGACCAGTTCACCAGATAGGCCTCAATGGAGGCGCCGTCATAGCGGCCCTGCTCGATATCCATATCGCTGATCTTCGCTGATGACAGAACACCCTCGACCTCGCCACCTGCCACCGACAGGCCGAGCGTGGTCGAGGCTTCGCTGCTGTTGAGGCCGGTCAAAGGCTCGCAAGCAATCCCGCCCACCTGCACCGTGCGATCATGATCGGTAAAGCCCAGAACAATGCCGTCGCTTCGTCTGATAAGCCATCCGAAGCAATGGCTTGTCACCTCGCCCTGCAAATGTGATTCAAGTTCAGCCGGAACCGGGATCATATCTTCACCTCTATGATCGGGATCGAAGGAATTTCACCCGCCTGAAACGAGGCGATGCTTGCGGTCAGGCGATCTGTGTCAAAACGCACCGGCACGTCGAACAGAAATCCGGCAGTGATGATTGCGCCCGGCGCGGGCAGGTAATCGGGTGAAAAACTCACCGTTCCGGTGGCGTGATCCACGGAGAAAGCTTCGCCGTTCGGCAGGGTTACGCCATTTGCCCCGACCAGCACAGAACCGGCAACGGGGTGTGTGATCCGACGGTCGTAGGTCTCATAATGTTTGACGAGCGGAAAGCTGGTCTTCTCCCCATCGCCGACGCCGATCCGCTGATCGCTCACTTCGGGCGGAGCGCTGCCGAAGGCTGACGAAAAATCGAACGGGTCGCGAAACCGGAATGCATGAAGCGATCCGCGCCGCGCTTCGAAGAAGGCCAGCACCTGTCTCAGATCGTCTAGCGAACGCAAACCGATTCCGGCATCGAAATGACGACGCGAATGCGCCCAGCGGGCATTGCGCTTTTCCATGCCGGAGGTGAGCGTTACGATTTCATTGCGCCATTCCGGCCCGCCCGTCGAACCGAAGGAAACGCCGAGCGGAAAGCGCACATCATGAAAGGCTTCGATCATGCTCAAAGCCTCCTTGCGCCGCGGCGCACCGCGCCTGCCAGCATCGTCGAAAGCTGCGCTTCCGATTTGCGGAAGGACGAAGCATCCGGCGACGTCATGTTGAAGACAACCTGCACCGGCTTGCCGCCGCCACCCGTTGCAACGCCAAGGCGACCATCCGCGCCACGTGCGAGTGGCAGGATCGCCTCGGCACCTGCTTCGCCCGTCAGGCCGAGCGAGCCGTTGCCCATGCCGAAATAGGTGGGGCTCGACACCACCCCGCCCTTGGCAAACGGCATAATGCCGCGAATGCCGCTGAAAAGCCCGCCCATCATTGATGAGGTGAGGCTTTGCAAGGGCTGCATGCCTGCCGAAAGCGCAGTCCCGGCCAGATTGCTGGCAAGGCCGCGCAGCACGTCCTCCAGCCCCTTGCCGGATGTGATCGCGCCTTTCAAGGCAGAGCTCAGGCTGTTGCCGAAGCTCGACGAGCGCTTTTCAAGATCTGTCAAAGCGCGGTCAAAGGCGCTCGTATCCGCGTTGACGGCTACGGTAACGGTTTCATCTGTCATTGTTCACCTGTCGGGAAAGGCGCGCATCAGCGTTTCGAGCGACTGGCGCGAAGGCGCGTCGAAAACCGGCGCGGCTGGGCCAAGCGCGGCGTTCAGTTCACGCGGCGTCATCGACCAGAATGCCTGTGGGGAAAGCCGCAGCAGACCGACCCCCGCTCGCATCACCTCATCCCAGGGAAATGGCCCTGGAAACGGCTTTTGCGGTGGAGATTTCGATTCAACTGCGGCATTCAAGGGTTTGGCGCGGAATCCTTTTCAGGCGATCCGAAAGTAACTGTCAGCAGCGATGCGACAATGCGGGCAAAGCCTGCCACCCCGCCTTCCGCGCGCATGTCGGCAACATCATCCGCGCTGACCGTATGTCCGCCGCCGCGAAGCCCGGCGCAGAGAATGCGCTGCATGTCGCGCGCCGACAGCCGTCCCGTTGAGAAGCGCGCTGTCAGGTCCGAAAGATTATCGACTTCAAATGCCGATTCCAGTTCCGCGAGAGCGCCAAGCGTCAGGCAGAGCGTCCAGTCACGGCCATCCAATCGGGCCGCGACCTCGCCGCGATGGCGATTGACCATCATAGCGCCTCGCCGAAGGTGATGAGGCTCGCGGATTCCAGCGCGATCTCGAAAGTCACTTCAGCATCGTGATTGCCGCCATATTCCAGCGCCGTTATCTGGAACGGCCCGCTGATCGTGCCGAAGTCCGGCAGGACGATCTGCCAGTCGCGGATCTCGCCCTCGAAGAATATCCGGCGGATTAGCGCATCGGATGCAGCATCCTTGAAGATGCCCGATCCGCTGACGGATGCGCGCTGAACTCCGCTGCCCGCAAGCAATTGCCGCCAGCGCCCGGCGGCATCGGCATCCGTTACGTCAACGGTTTCGGCGTTGAACGCGATACGCTTGGTGCGCAAGCCCGCGCAGGTTTCAAACGTGCCGTCGTCGCGCGCCGTCTTGAGCAAGATGTCCTTGCCTCTTTGTGCTGCCATTCAAATCTCCCTGAAATTCAGTCTGCAGGCTCGGTCACGGCGCGATAGCGCATGGTGCCAAGATAGCTGCCCAGTCCGTCGGTATTGCGCGCCAGAACTTCGGTCAGCATCAGGTTCACCAGACGATGTCCGCTCACCTCGACCGGCTTTTCGTCAAGCGCCGTCGCGATCTTTGCTGCAATGTCCAGCACACGCTTGCGGCCGCTTTCCTTCGCCCAGATCTGGATATTGAGAAAATGCTCGCCGCCCTTTTCGGTCGATGTATCCCAGTCGCGGCTGGCGGTCTCCCCGAGCGTCACATAGGGAAAGGGTGTTTTTGGCGGAACGTGGTCATAGATGCGCTCCCCGCCTATCGATTCAATGAGTTCGTCATCCTTCTTCAGAGTCTCAAACAGAGCCTTCTGCAATGCTGCCGCGCCATTCCTCATGCTTGCCCCCGCCCGCATTTCTGGTTGTCCGAATGCCGGTATCATCCGATCCCGACGCCTGTTGAACCGTGATGGCCTCCCCGACCGACAACGCTTTCCAGCGTAGTGCCCGGACAAGACCATCGAATGTAAGTTGCATTGAAATATTCATCACCCCTGCTCGCTCGCCAGACAGACGAGATAGCGTTCGCTTTCATCGGGATCGTGGATCGCGCGGAGCGAAAAGATCCGTCCTGCCTTGCGCAGCCGCATGGCGGTCGAGACATCCGAGCGGAACCGCAGCAGGATACGATGCGTCACTTCCGCTTGCGGACGCGTGCCGAAATCCTTCTGCGATGTGGAAAGCGGTTCGATCCGCCCCCAGACCATGCCGACCTCGGACCAGCTCTCGTCGTAACCGCCCATGCCGTCAGCTACCGGCTGCATCGCTTCCAGCACCAGCTCGGAAGTGAGCTGGCCCGGATCGATGAAAAGCACGTTGTTCATAGAGACACCCTCTTCCAGCTATCGATCATCTGGTTGATGACGGGCGGGAAGGAGCGCGATGCGGCATCTGCATCGACACCGGCGCGCGACTCGTAAAGATGCGCGACAAGCATCAGGATTGCATGTTTGAGAGCGTCCGGAACCTCGACGCCGCTTTCTCCAAAACCGGCCACGAAATCGACCTCAAGGCCGATGAAATCCGCCGCATCCGGATATTGCGCCATATAGAGGCGCTGCGGCCTGCGATTATGGTGCAGGATAAATTCTTCCGGCTCAAAACTGATTGCGGTTCCATCCTGCCTGTATGCCACCACAGCCGCCACCGATTTGACGGGATATTTGAACAGGGCAAGACGGCCCGAGCGCGGCCAGCGGTCAACACGCAGGCGCCAGGTCTGGTCGATCAGCGCCAGGCCGGTCTCGGCTTCGATGACTTCGCGGGCAGTCGCGATGAGACGACGCAGGATATCGTCTTCGCTATCGGTGGAAATTCTTAAAAATGCGCGCACGTCGGCTATCGTCACCGGCTCCAGTGCCGGTGGCGTGACAAGAAACATTGTCATGGATTTTCCTCTAAATGATAACTTTCAAATCAGGCAGTTAAACACGGGCTCCGCATGGAACGTCCGCAGAGCTTCACTTGCTTTGGAGCGGGAAACTACCTGCCAAAACCGGCAGGACAGCTCCAAAATTCCCAGAGAAAATTGACAGGTTCGCAGTGATCAAAGGCGTCAGGCAGCGAATTTCAGCAGTTTGATTGCCTCGAAATCCTGCACGCCGCCGCCGACGCGCTTCGTGGTGTAGAAGAGCACGTAAGGCTTGGCCGAATAAGGATCACGCAGCACACGCACACCAATGCGATCCACCACCAGATAGCCACGTCCGAAATCGCCAAAGGCGATAGCCGGGCTGTCGGCTGCGATGTCCGGCATATGCTCGGCCTCGACCAGACCGAAGCCCATCAGCGAGGCCTTTTCGCCAACAGCGGATGGCGGTTGCCACAGATAATTGCCGTCCTTGTCCTTGAGCTTGCGCAATACGCTCTGCGTCTTGCGGTTCATGACGAAGTTGGCATTCTGGCGATAACCGGCACGCAGACCGTAGATAAGCTCGATCAGCTTGTCCGACGGGTCTTCTTCCGGCAGCGCACCCGCAACGCCGGTTGCGATATGGCCGATCTTGCCCCACGCCCAGGCGTTATCCGCAACGCTTTCATAGTTCAGGAAGCCACGCGGCTTGTTGACGCCATCGCCATTGACGAAAGCTGCCCCTTCCTGCTCGGCGAAGGCTGCTTCCACTTCCTCGGCAATCCACTGTTCGACATTGATCGCGGCATCGTCGAGGAGCGAGGAAGTCGCTGCCGGCATGGCGTAGATTTCCATGGTCGGGAACTGCAATTCGGCCAGCTTTGCCGATGCGGTCTGCGGACGTGCATCGGTTTCACCGACCCATCCCGTGGCCGGGCCGCTGACCGAGAATGGCTTTTTCAGAATCGCACCAGAAACCTGGCGCACGCTGGAAATGCCACGGATCGGCGACAGGATGGCAAGCCTGCGTCCGATCTCGGTTTCCAGTTCTGCTGGCACCAGATAGCCGCCATCCGGACCGGATGCATAGGAATGCGCCTTCTGCTCGATCCCGCGCAGCGTCTGCTCGTCGCCACGGCGAACATAACCGTCAAAAGCCTGCTTGTGCTCGACATTCATGACAGGTGCAACGCCGCCCAGCGACGGACGCGCCTGCTTGAGAACATACTGGTCGAGCGCTGTCTTCTGCTCGTCCAGCGCACGGTTGATGCGGTCAACCTTGTCGCGCAGAAGCACATCGGCATCCGCACCCTTTTCGACCTTCTTCAGTCGTTCGTCATTGGCCTCGCGGAACGCCGAGAAGGCCGTCATGAACTCGTCGAAAGCCTCGGATACATCGCCATCATTGTGGCCAAGCGCCTTCGTTTCCACGCTCTTGATTTCAAGCGGGATGGTCTGGTTTTCTTCCATTTAGGTCCTGTGGTTTTCGTTGTTTCAGATCGTTCTAGAGCATTTCCCGTTTTGATTGGGTCATTGGAAATACTCTATCTATTTGTTTTTACGCATGTCTCCCGAAACCGGTTTCCACTTTCGGGAGACATGCTCTAGCAGCCTCACGCATACGTTGCGCGAGGCCTGTACTCCCAGATGACAGATGAGCGTCCCGCCCCTGCCCAGCAAGTGCTGCAAAGCCCTTGGCTATGACCGTCTTCGCAGCAGTTCGGCTCAGCCCCGCATCCCGCGTGAGCCAGCGTTCGAATTCGCGGATCGTCGGCAGTGTTGTCTTGACGCTGCTGACACGCGCCTGCGGCAGCATCGGAAAGGTGACAACCGAGATTTCCCATAGATCGGCTTCGATGATGTGGCGCAGTCCTGTGCGCGCATCCTTGCGCGCCTTGACCGTGCGAAAGCCGACGGACAACCCGTCCAGCCCGCCGCCGCGCATCAGTTCCAGCGCATCGCGTGCCCGCGTCACGCCCTTGGCCAGCCTGCCTTCGACATAAAGGCCACGCGCATCCTCGCGGATCGCGGTCCAGACGCCAATCGGCTCGCTCGCATCATGCTGCCAGAGCATGCGCACGCCCGACACGCCGCCCTTGGCAAGCGAACGGGCGAAAGCGCCCCGTTCGATCACGTCATTGCCGAGATCGGGCAAACCAAAGACGCTCGCGTAACCGGAAAAGCTGCCGTCCAGCTCCACATCCTCGATGGCAAGGGCTGCCTGTTTCGTTTCCAGCCGCATATCATGCATCGCCATTGCGCCCCCTTTCCTCTGGAAGAATTCCGGGGATGGGCGCGTGCTTCAGCCGTTCGGAAAAACGCTTGAAGATGCCGAGCGCCGACCAGGCGGCAAGGCTTGCCGCAGCCGATCCCATCAGCATCAGTTCCGCCCGGCCGAGGAACCCGCCGAGCGCCAGCGTTTCGGAAATCTTGACGCCTGCGGCACCGCCGAAAACCATGCCGCAAATGATGCCGACCGCAAAACGGATTGCCGCTTCGCGCTTTCCATGCGGCAGCATATAGGCGAGCGATACGGCGGAGCCTGCCACCGCACCCGCCATTTTGGCAAACCATATCCATGTTGCCTCAGAGGCAAATACTGCATCGTTGAGGTTGGTCATGACGGTCTCCTTTCTGAATGAGGCTGATAGCCCACCGCATCACGCTTTTCTTCATCGGTGAGAAACGGCGCATCGGAAATGCGCCGCCACAACGATTCCCGCTCGGAAGACAGCCCGTCTATGCGGTCGACATCGTGATCGAGCCTGAGATCGTCGCCAAAATGCGGGCCCAGCCATCCGCTGAAAGCCTTGGCGGCACGGCCTATCAGCGGCAGCACCGTCAGTCGGTAGAAAGCGCGATTGGCCTCCGCATAGTTGGCGTAGGTATTGTCGCCCGGAATGCCGAGCAGCATCGGCTCTACACCGAAGGCAAGCGCGATGTCACGGGCGGCACCGTTCTTGGCTTCGATGAAATCCATGTCTTGCGGGCTGTAGCCCATCGCCTTCCAGTCCAGACCGCCTTCCAGAAGCAGCGGGCGCCCAGCACCGGAAGCGCCGGTATAGCCCTCCTCCAGTTCTTCCTTGAGGCGGGCGAACTGCTCTTCCGTCAGATTGCCGCCATCCTTCGGCGCATAGACCAGCGCTCCGGAAGGCCGGGCTGAATTGTCGAGCAGCGCCTTGTTCCAGGCGCCTGCCGCATTGTGAAGATCAAGCGCCATCAGGGCTGCTTCCAGCGGCGGAAACCCGTAATGGTCATCCAGCGGATGAAACAGCTTGAGTTGCAAGGCAGCCGCGCCATCGCTTCCAAGCGACAGCCGCCTGCCCGCATTTCCGGAGCGATAGACCAGCCCCTGCGGCCAGCCGTTAGTGTCGGTCTCGACGCTGACCCGCTCCGGGCGCAGCAGATGCAGTTCCATGCGGCCACTCGGCAGATCGACGCGTTCGACATAGGCATTGCCGGAAATCAGCAGATGCCCATAAAGCCGCTCGAAGAATGTCGCTCCGTCCAGCCCGCATTGGGGGCGGGTAAACAGATCAAGCAGCGGATGCGTTTCATGCTCGGTTGCCCCTTCATACAGCAGCCACGGCACGCTGCTTGCCGCCTCCGCGATCATGCGCACGCAGCGATGGGCAACCGGATTGCGCATGAAGCCTTCACGCGCCAGCGACGTATAATCCCGCGCAATCCACGATGCGCCATGATCCATATGCAGCGCGACAAAGCCGTTCGCCATTTTGGTCTGACGCGGGGCGTCGGACTTTATGGCAGATACGGGCGTGTTTCGACGCCCCGGCCATTTTCGGACCCAGTTCCATGCCATTCGATGGCTTCTCCAAAATTATGAATATTCAGCCAAACCGGCGTATGCGCGGTTTGCGTTCGGTGCCGAGCATCAGTTCGCCCAGCGCCCAGACCAGTGCGTCGAGCCGATCCGGTGACCGTCCGCTGGAAAGACCGCCCGGTGCGAAGTCGCACATTTCGTCCTCCAGCGCCGGGAACCGCCCGGCATGGCGAATGCGCCCCTGTTCATAGAGCGCAGCCACCGGCTCAGCCCGCAGCCATTTACCTCTGGACGCATGACGCTTGAGAACCGGGACACTTGCATCTTCCGCAGCCAGCACCGCAGCAACCATCTCGCCGCCCTGGTTGACCTCCGCGACAATCGCATCGGCCTGATGCGCATGGAAAAGCGCAATGGCCTTTCGCGCCCATTGGTGCGGCTTCGCGGCGTTCATGCTGGCATCGGCGAGCACATGGCCGTTGCCTTCTTCATCAAGACCGGCAACGACAATGCCGCAGGCATCCGACGCCTTGCCCGACGAGGCAGGCGGGTCGATGGCCACGACAATGCGCACCAGTTCCGGGGTTCGGGCCTCGAAACACCGCTCGATAAGGTCACGTGACCATAAGGCATCGGCGCGTTCCCCGATCAGTTCACCGTCGAGTTCCTGTCGCCCGAGACGCGTCCCGGCATAGCGATGGTTGATCGTCTGCATGAAACCCTGCGCCAGATTGGCCGCGTTTTCGTCCGTCCGCATATGCGTCATCGAAACCGTAGTATCCCCAACCAAGGCTTTCAAAAGCGGAACCGCGCGCGGCGTCGTGGTCACGACCTGCCTTGGAAAAGTTCCCAGACGCAGGCCGAATTGCAGCATGTCCCAGGTTTCCTGCGGGTTTTTCCATTTCGCAAGCTCATCGCACCACGCGGCATCGAATTGCGGACCGCGCAGGCTATCAGGGTCTTCGGAAGAATAGAGCGACGCCACCGCGCCGTTCTCCCACAAAAGCCTGCGGCGGGTCGCTTCATAGCGGGGGCGCGCCAGCCGCGACACCGCCAGAATGCCGGACGGCCCGTCCACCATCACTTCACGCGCATCGCCGAAGGTTTCGCCGACCAGCGCAATATGTCCGCAGGCTGCCTTGGCAAAGGGCGGCAGTCCCAGCGCCATGCCGGAAGCCCATTCCGCCCCTGCCCGCGTCTTGCCGGAGCCGCGCCCGCCCATGATAAGCCAGGTGCGCCAGTCACCATAAGGCGGCAATTGCGCATCACGCGCCTGAAACAGCCACTCCGCCTCCGCTGCTTCCACTTGCTGCGGCGTCAGGCCCGCCGTCCAGAATCTCCCGCGCCCGCCTTTCTGCAAGTTCGTTTATCCTCCTGCTTATACGCATCAGCGCCTTGCGCGTTTCGCTCAACGAAGCGACCGCAATACCGGCAGGCAACTGGTTGACCGGCCTGTCTTCGGCGGTCAGTTCGCCGACGGACTTCACCGCTCGGGCAAGCGCCATCAACGCCTCCGACTTGCTCTTGTCCGGCAGGTCTTCGCCGTCGAGCAACCGTTTCAGCTCGGCCTGCAGCCTGTCCAGGATGGCTTCGCGTGCCCGCTTCTCCGTATCAGGCGAAGGGGATGAACAGGCCAGATTAAGGCGGTTCAGACGGTTGAGATATTGGCTAACCGGGACAGACAGCAAATCCGCAATATCTGCGGGGTCGATGCCATGTGCTGTCTGCAACTGATGCGCCAGGCGAATGCGCGCTTCACCGCGCGACGTCTTTTCCACAATTTTAGGGTGTGTTTTCACAATCTTCACAATTGCCTTAAACGACATAACCCTGAAAAGTCGCTATGACTTTTCAGGGTTATGCACACCGGTATCGGCTGGGGGTATATAGCGTAACCAGCGACAGTCACAATTTTTCGACTGTACATAAAACCTAGCAAAGCACCGTTACGCAGTCAAGGACTATTTTCCTATTGATTGACTTTTTTCCTACAACCAAAAAGCTGCTTGTGTTTTAACCATTTCACATGAGCTGTTGCTTATTAATCTGCTATGATGGATGGGCAAGTTCCGCCTGTCTCCGAAACCAACCATGCCGAAGTTAGTGTTTATGCGTAAAACGGCAGAAAAAGATTCCGGAAGCGAGAAGCGCAAACCGTTCAGGGTTTCGCGCCTGATCGGGCTCGACGCATGGATCGATTCCACCCTCTACAGCCTGCGCTACAATCTCGGCGAATGGTGGGAAAACATCACCATTTTCTCGCGGCGTTTTCGCGTGCGCGGTTTCCGGCGTTTTGTGGTCGAGGTTCTCGACGAAGGGTTTACGCTGGGCGTGGGCGGTGCAGTTCTGATGCTCGTCCTGGCCCTGCCCGCTTTCGAGGAAACCAAGAAGGACTGGCGTGCGCAGGATGATTATGCCGTTACCTTCCTCGACCGCTATGGCAATGAAATCGGCCAGCGCGGTATTCTCCACCGTCAGGCTGTGCCAATTGATGAATTGCCGGATCACGTCATCAAGGCCGTGCTCGGCACCGAGGACCGACGCTTTTTCGACCATTACGGCATCGACTTCTGGGGCCTGACCCGCGCGTTCAGCCAGAACATGCGCGCCAATGGCGTCGTTCAGGGCGGCTCGACCATCACGCAGCAGCTCGCCAAGAACCTTTTCCTGTCCAACGAGCGCACCATCGAACGCAAGATCAAGGAAGCCTTCCTCGCGCTCTGGCTGGAAAGCAATCTCAGCAAGAAGGAAATCCTGCAGCTTTATCTCGACCGTGCCTATATGGGCGGGGGAACTTTCGGTATTGCCGCTGCTTCGGAATTCTATTTCGGCAAGAACGTCAAGGATGTCTCGCTGGCGGAAGCCGCGATGCTGGCCGGTCTGTTCAAGGCGCCCGCCAAGTTCGCGCCGCATGTCAATTTGCCCGCAGCCCGTGCACGCGCCAATGTCGTGCTTTCCAATATGGTTGAAAGCGGCTTCCTGAGCGAAGGACAGGTGGCCGTTGCACGCCGTCATCCGGCAAGCGTCATCGACCGCGCCAAGAACGAAAGTCCCGACTACTTCCTCGACTGGGCTTTCGAAGAGGTGAAGAAGATCGCCGCCAATATTCCACAGCACACATTGATCGTGCGCACGACGCTCGACCGCAACCTGCAGAAGGCGGCAGAGGAATCGCTCGAATATCACCTGCGCCAGTTCGGCAAGGACTATAATGTCTCGGAAGCGGCAACCGTCGTTATCGCCAACGACGGGTCTGTCCGCGCACTGGTCGGCGGGCGGGACTATGGGGAAAGCCAGTTCAACCGCGCCACCAAGGCATTGCGGCAGGCCGGATCTTCCTTCAAGCCCTATGTCTATGCGGCTGCGATGGAAAAGGGCCTGACGCCCAGCACCATCGTTTCAGATGCTCCAATTAGCTGGGGCAACTGGTCACCGCGCAATTATGGCCGCAGCTTTGCCGGTCGTGTGGACCTGACGACGGCGCTTGTCCGCTCGTTGAACAGCGTGCCGGTGCGGCTGGCGCGCGATTATCTGACTACGGCCCCCATCGTTGCCCTGACCAAGGCGATGGGCGTGGAATCGCCGATCTCGTCACACAAGACCATGGTGCTCGGCACATCGGAAATGACGGTGATGGATCAGGCCACCGGCTTCAACGTGTTTCCGAATGCGGGCATGGCTGGCAACCGTCATGCATTCACACAGATCGTTTCGTCGGAAGGCAAGGTGTTGTGGGATTTCGGGCGCGATGCCCCGAAGCCGCACAGGGCACTGTCGGAGAAAGCTGCACTCGAAATGAATTCCATGCTGGTGCAGGTGCCTGAACGCGGCACCGGACGCCGCGCGGCACTGCCGATGACGCGGGTGGGCGGCAAGACTGGCACAACGCAAAATTATCGCGATGCGTGGTTCGTCGGCTTTACCGGAAATTTCACGGCGGCGGTCTGGTTCGGCAACGACAATTTCACCCCGATGAAGGAAATGACCGGCGGCGTTCTGCCTGCCATGGCCTGGCAACGCATGATGGCCTATGCGCATCAGAACATCGAACTGAAGCCCATACCGGGTGTGACCCCGCCATTCCCCGCGCCGCCCAAGAAGAGCGACCCGCAAGTGGCGAATGCCAAGCCGGAAGAAACCATGGCTGCGCCGCCGCGCGTACTGTCTCCTCTATCGACAAAAGTTATCAAGGAACTGCATGACCGCTTCCTTGCGGCCCCGCCTCTGCCTAAGATCGCCGAGCGCACGAAAATATCGGTACTCTGAGGGGCGATGTTCAAGAGGATATTCAACACGGCGATTGTGCTTGTGCTGGCGCTGGGCGGCGGCATCTGGAGCGTCGACAAGGTTCTTGACCGGTTTGAAGGTTTCGGTGAACTCAAGGTTGGGGCCTGGAGCGCCTATCCGGCGGCTGGCACGCCCGATGCCGACCCCTATTCCAAGGCCCGCGCGGCCCGCAAAGCCTATCTGGCGCTTGGAACGGCGGAAGGTCTTCCGTTCTATGCGCGCAGCGACAATAGCGGGCGCACCCTTCGGCGCGGCTGCACTTACCGCCTGAGCGGCATGACACCGCCTGCCCGCTTCTGGACCGTCTATCCCGCTACACCTGATCTGGAACCGATCAGGCCGCGTGAAGGATTGCAGGAAGCGCTGCATTCCCGCGAAGTCCTGTACGACGATGACGGCAGCGTCACGATCACCATCGGCCCCGATGCAGCGCCGGGCAATTGGTTGCCCGTTGAAGGAAGCGGCGATTTCGTTCTCGTCATGACGCTTTACGACACGCCCGCGGCATCATCTTCCGGTCTCTCCGATCTGGTGATGCCAGGCCTCGCCCATATCGCGGGTGCAAGCAAGGGGGCGTGCCGTGGCTAGAATATTGCGCCTCGTTCTCCTCGGCATCGTGGGCGCTGCGATTGTTCATATCGCGGTTCTCTTCCTCGTCCCCTTTTATTCAGACAAGAATGCATGGTCGCGGATCGAAGCTGGAAGCGAGCCATATCGTTTCCACAGGCTGGACAAAAAGACCGGTCCGGTCAGCGACAGTGACCCGCTGGTGCAGCAAGCCACCTGCCGCTTCGATCTTGCCGACGGGCCTGTGCATATTACGACCGGAGCGAATGTGCCCTATTGGTCGCTCTCGATCTATGCGCCCAACGGGGACAATCTCTACAGCCTCAACGACAGCGTTTCCAACGAACGCAAGCTCGATCTGATCCTTGCCGATCCCATCGGCATGGCAAGTCTGCGCTCGGATGGTTCGCAGGCCGATGCGCGTTCGATCCTGATCGAGCAGAATATCGGCGAAGGTGCCGCTGTGCTGCGCGTTTTCGTGCCTGATGCAACGTGGAACACGGAAGTGCAGCGCTTCTTTGCGGAGGCGCAGTGCGCGCCGTTTGAAGGGCTCTAGCTACCCGACCCAAATGCTGTTTCTTTATGGCACGGTTAATGAGTTGCTAAGGCTTCAACGCTACTATCCGGAATACCGACCCATGCGGGGTGCATTTGCGCATCAACCGGCTGCCGCCGGATGCGTGATCTGCAATTTGGGGCGGGTGAGTTGTGTGCCTACCGGAGTATTCTGCGTGACAAATGAACAGTTCCGCGCCCTGGAGGATATTTCAGGCCACCGGAGCCCGTCGAATTCAAAAGCGGGGAGCAGCAAGGCGGACGACCTTCTGGCGGCCGCGATTTCGGCGTTTGCGGGTATCACGCGCCCCGGACGGCAGGATATGCAGCAGCTTGAAGATCTTGCCATGCCGCTTCTCCAATGCGCTTCCACTCGCGGCAAGCGCCATGCGGCCAATGCGCTGGCACAATTGGAGGACGCGCCGCGTCGTCTCATTCTGGCGCTGGCCGACGAACCCGTCGAAATCTCCGCGCCTATTTTGCTGCGCTCTCCCCTTCTACGCCCTTCCGACCTCATCGAAATCATCGGCAAGAACGGTCTTGCCCATGCGCGCGCCATTGCACGGCGCCAGTCCGGTGACATCCTTCTGCAAGGCGTGCTGCGCAGTTTCGCCGACCCGGTCATCGACCGCACGCTGACGCTTCAGGAAAATCTTGCGAATATCGAGGCCGAACCGCTCGAAAGGCCGAATGTACCTGATCTTTCTGCGGCCAGAGCGCCGCTGATGAAAGAAGACAGCTCCGAACGACTGGCGCGCGCGCTGCAACAGCCTTTCTTCGAAGCCGGCGCGACCACCGGCTCGCAGCATCTCATCGATACCGCGCTTCTGATCGACAGCCAGTTTTTCCGCAATGCTCTGGCCGATGCGCTCGACCTGTCGTTTGAACGGTCCGACGCGATCATCGGGCAATGGCCGGATTCGCATCTGCCGATTGCACTCAAGGCGCTCGGATTGTCACCTGCTGAATGCTATCTCGTCATGACGGCCATTCTGGGTCCTATCGACACCAACCGCGACAGCCTGCGTGAGTTTGTGCATATTTATCGCTCCATCGACCGCGAAAAAGCGATGGCGCTCGTGCGGCGCTGGAAGGCGGACGACATGTCTGCCATGCTGCGTGGGAAATTGCGTGAAATGGCCGAGGACGACACGCCACTCGCCGACGCCGCCAATTCCGATCACCCGTCGCTTCAGCGATTGGTGAAATAGAGTTCATCGGAAAGAAGTTTTAGAAAGCTTCTCCGTCCTGCGAAATCGAGAACAATGCCGATGCATCGGCAACATCTTCCAGCTCGACCAGCCACAGGTCGGGATCGAAGCGGGTTTCTCGCGCCATACGGTCGCCTGCTGCCATGTCATCGGCGTCGTGAAGAATGCGCAAAAACATGCGCTCTCCGTCATTATCCTCTTCATAGGAGGTTTGTGGCGCAGGCGAATACAGGTCGCATGTGCCGAAGCGTGAGCTTACCTTGATGAAGATTGCGCCCGCCTCCGGTGAACCGCGACGGGCGAGATAGGCAAAGCCGCCCGCGCCCTGCACCTTGCGGATCAATGCCGAAACCCAGAAATCGGATGTCAGGCGCATCGGGAATCCATCAGCTTATCAGGCCAATCTCGCGCATCTTGGCGATCAGCGTTGCATCGATTTCGCCGGTTACCGGCATACTGAACAGCTTTTGAAATTCGCGCACCGCTTCCTGTGTCGTCTTGCCGGATTGTCCGTTCACCGGCACGGTGTCGTTGCCGAATGCCTTCAACCCGGCCTGCACTCGGATAATATCCTGCGAACTGACTTTCCCCGATTGCACGGTGGGCGTTGCCGCCATCTGCTTTTTCGGTGCCGGTTTTTCATAAGATACGAGAGCGGGTTTTGGCTTGGAATCCGTCTCCGTCTTCAAGACTGCGGGCTGCGGGCGCGGCGTCGGAACTGCTACCTCGATGGCTTTTGCCACATCGTCCTGAGCGGGGGCACTGTTTTGGGCATCGGCCTGCAACTGCGCCGGAATGTTTGCTTCCTGCACGCCGAGCTTCTGCTGCAAGGCGCGCCAGCGTTCCACCGCGTCGCGCGTCTGCGGCCCGGTGAAACCATCCACCGGTCCCTTGTAAATTCCAAGTGTCGAAAGTCGCTGCTGCAAACGTGCGATTTCCAGATCGGCATTGGGCGCAAGTGCCGGCAGCATGTCGTCAACCGATGCACTCATGTTCAGCCGGTCCGCCGACAGGCTGGCTGCTTCCAGCGGCTGGGCAGTCTCAGTGTTTGCGGAGCTTGCAGGTTCGGCTGAGGCCGTCGCGGTCGGTTTCGGGGCGTTATCACTTGCTGATGCCGTGCCCGGCAGGACTGCGCGTGGCGTCGGCTTGAACACGAAATCCGGTCTGGTGCGGAAGAACACGGCGTTGTGCGCTTCCGGCTGATACCAGAGCGCATTGGCCGAGACGAAACTCAACACAACCAGAAACGCAGTTGCCCCGCCGGTCAGGACGGGATTGCGCACGATGAAATCTCCGGCAGCAATCGCCAGCGCGGAAGCCGATGTGAAGAAGAAATGGAGGAGTCGCGAGCCGAGACTACGCCGTTTTGCGGGTTTGCGCATCTTTCTGCTCCCGGATTTGGCTGTTGTCTTCGTCGTTCTGCCAGTCATTATGCCTTTCCCCCTGGTGACGGTGCATGTCGATCACCATGCCAAGCTCTGGGCCAAGCTCTGGGCCAAGTTCCTGATATTCGTCGTCCCCCATGACAAACTGCGGGCCTGCCACCGGAAGGCGGATCGTGACGATCGTGCCTTCGCCAGGGCAGCTCTTGAGTTGCATGCTCCCCTGATGCAGTTCCACCAGCCCCTTGACCACCGAAAGTCCGAGGCCACTCCCCTCCTGCGCGCGCGTGTAGTTATTGTCGGCGCGCACGAATGGCGTGCCGATGCGCTGCATATCTTCCGGCTCAATGCCGATGCCCGTATCCGACACGATGATTTCCAGCATCGGACGGCCTTCAGCCATAACGCGGGTTGCATCAATGGTGACGCAGCCGCCGCTTTGCGTGAACTTCACCGCATTACCGGCAAGATTGAGCAGAATTTGCTGGACGGCGCGACGATCCGCCACCAGTTCACCAATGCCTGCGCTAACGCGATGGCAGAAGGCAACGCCTTTCTTTTCAGCCTGCGGCAGCATGACGGCGGTGCACATTTCAGCCGCGTCACGGAAAGCGAAGTTCTGCGGGTCGATGCTGTAATGACCGGTTTCCAGCCGAGAATTGTCCAGAACGGCATTCACGAGTTCCAGCAGATAATGACCCGACTGATGAATGAGGCCCGCATATTCGCGCTGCTTCTCATTGGCCAGCTTGCCGCCCATTTCGTGCGACAGCATATCGGAAAAGCCGATGATCGAATTGAGCGGTGTGCGCAGTTCGTGGCTGACGGCTGCAAGCAGACGGCCTTTGCCGATGCGCTCCGATTCCAGCTCGGCTTTCAGCGTTGCAATTTCATCCAGAAGCTTCTGTTCGCCTTCGAGCGAGCGGCCAATCAACGTGATGGCGTGAGCGCTTGCGGCACCTTCGAGACGATAAGTGCGGAAGATCGTATCGCCGTTTTCGATGGAACGCAGGCGTACATCGATCTTGCTGGAAGCGGAACCGGCGCGAAGATCGGCCAGAAGCGAAAGATATTGCACACGGTCAGCCACATGAACGCGGTCGATGAGCGCCGTGCCTTCCAGCATTTTGGGCTGTACGCCCAAAAGCTTTGCCGAATTCGTATCGACCGAGGATACCACGCCATCCGAATCAAGACCGAACTGCACGTCGCCTGCGGCAACAGCAACTTGCGGCGCGTTGATCCTGATCTGTGCGGGCCTGGCGGCGCTCGCAAAACCGCGCGCAACAAGGCTTGCTGCATAAAGCATGAGAACAGCGACGGACACATAGCTGCCGCCGGAAATGGCGCCACCGCTTGCCGTCGCAAAATAGCCGAGAATCATGGTCGCCAATGCGGCGCCCGCTGCTGCGGCAGCAGGCTTGCGAGTCGCAAACCAGACTTCAAGCGGCAGACCCGCCACCATCAACCACAGGACCGCATTGCCATGAGAAAAAGCGCCAATGGCAGCCAGACCCGCGCCATAGGCAGCGAAGTTCAGGCCAGCCAGAACAGGTGCAGCGACGCCCATCAGCGACAGCGCGCAAAGGATCATGGCGACGCCTGCAAAACTTGCTGCAAGAATCGCAAATTCCGTAAAGCCCGGCGTTGCGCCAGAGGCGAGCACGGCCGCACAAAGCAGGACCGGCGCGGTGATGACCGAACCGATAACACGTATGGAGGCCGCATCGGGACTGGATACCCAGCGGCGGCAGAAACGTTCGTAAAAACGGCTGATCGCCTGCACATTCATGCGGACGGTCTTGGCTGTTTTCAAAAGAATGGCGTTCAACGTGCCGTACTCACTCAATACTCTTGCATGGTCTAAACCGGAAAACCGTTCGCCGTGACGACGCTCTCCCAGCCAGCAACAGATTGCAGCCGAGGCTTTAAAGAAACGATAAAGCGAGACCGCCCAAAGCGGATAAGTGACGCGTCGGGTCTGCTTTTCTGCCTATGGTAAACAGAGAGTAGCGATCAGGTGGCGAAACCACAGCCACGGCACAATTTTGACGTTTAAATACTTTACCATGACGCGCATCTTGTCTGAAAACCGTTTCACACTTTTCGGGATGCGCTCCAATAAACCGAACAGTTACGGAATCTTTTCCAATTCATCGGACATTGACGCAAACCGAGAGCACGCAACCGCAAGAAGGCAATGATCCGTTTTCTCCTCAAATCCGTATTCTGGCTGTCGTTGGCATTCATCGTGATGCCGCGCTTCTTCCCTGCGGATGAGCAAAGCAAGCCGCAGGAGAAGCCAGCCATTGCCGAGACGAAGCGGGAGCCGGATTCTATCGACCAGCTTCTCGCCAATGGCAAAACCGCCGTGGAACTGGGCAAGCTGTGCATCGACAACCCTTCCTTCTGCCAGAACGGCACCTCACTTGTCTCCAGCGCCGGAAGCGGCCTTCTGGAAGGAAGCCGCGCTGCCCTCGAATATCTGAGTGATCGTTTCGGCACAAAACCGCAACCGCCTGCGAGTGTGGAACCGGTTGCCACCGCACCTATGCAGGCCGCAATCGGCATTCCCATCCCGACCTCGCGGGAAGAAGCCCTGCGCACACTGGACCGTCGCCCGACTGGTTCCATTCAACGCTAGAGCTTTTTTAGACACGCATCTGGGTGCGCTCGAGTTTTCCGTGACCTTGCGGTGTTTCATGACTATATAAGCGGCAAGAAACTTCTTTCAGGCGAGTATCATGACCACGACCATCGATAGCATCATGTCCGATTTCGAATTTCTCGACGATTGGGAAGACCGCTATCGCTATGTCATCGATCTCGGCAAGGAACTGCCGCCCTATCCCGACGATGCGCGCGATGCTGCGCACAAGGTTCAGGGCTGCGTCAGCCAGGTCTGGCTGAAGACGCTGCCGCAAGACGGCAACGATCCGATTATCGAATTTCTGGGCGATTCCGATGCGCATATCGTGCGCGGCCTGGTGGCCATCGTGCTGGCGCTTTATTCGGGCCAAAAGGCTTCGGACATTCTCGCCGTGGACCCGGAAGCCATCCTGAAAAAGCTCGGCCTCGACGAACATCTGACGCCGCAGCGCTCCAACGGACTGCGCGCCATGGTGGCGCGCATCCGTCGTGAAGCAGAGCTGGCGAAAGAATCAGCCTAAGAACCCGTTCCAAAAGTCGCCCTGTGCGGCTGCAAATGGCAATTTACCTGCGTTCCGGTGCTCAAGTACCAAAAAGTACATTGCGCTCCGGTACTCGAAAATCACCATTTTCGCACTCACATGCCGCTTTTTGATTCAGGCTCTAAAAGTTTCTCAACCGACAAGGCTGCGGCGAGCAGCCTCTTGTCCGTGCCGCCGCGTGCGCTGAGCATGAAGCCGGTCGGCAGCGTCATGCCCGGCATCGGCACAGTGATGCTGCACAGGTCGAACTGGTTTCCGACCTGTGTATCACGCAGCAGCAGCCCTTCCACACGGTCATATTCAGCCTCGTCATTGCTGACCGAAGCAATCGTCGGCGCAACAATCGGCGTGGTTGGCGTTACGAACATATCGAAGCCGCTCAGGCGCTCGTCCATTTCACGAACAAGCGTAGCGCGCGTTTCCATGATCCCGCGATAGGTTTCCATCGGAACCTTGACGCGAACAGCCAGAGGGCGCTTCACGCGAATATCGACATTGGCATCAGGATCGCCAAGCCAGGTCGACGCATGGATATGACTTGCCTCGATCCCGGCGATGGAGCCGACGCGGGTTGCCTCGCGCAAACGCTGGATCAGATCATCGACTTCCAGATCGGCAATGATCGCTCCTGCTTTTTCAAGAAGCGCAACGGTTGCCTCGAAATGTCTCGCGACGTCCGGCTCCATATCGGCCAGAAGATAGCCCTTCGGCAGTGCGATGCGCAGCCCCTTGAGCGGCAGGGCGTCCGGCAACACGGGCGCTTCGCCTGCCATAATCGCGTCGGTTATAATGGCATCGGCCACTGTCCTGGTCAGCGGACCAACGGAATCGAGCGACGGCGCCAGCGGAAATGCACCGTCCAGCGGAATGCGCCGCGCAGTCGGCTTGAAGCCGACAATGCCGTTCAGCGCTGCCGGAATGCGCACCGATCCGCCGGTATCCGAACCGATAGCGATTTCGCTGGTGCCTTCCGCTGCCGAAACGGCCGCACCCGACGACGATCCGCCCGGAACACGCGTCGGATCAATCGCATTGCCCGGCTCGCCGTAATGCGGATTGAGACCGACCGGCGTGAAAGCGAACTCCGTCATATGGGTCTTGCCGACAATGACCGCACCCGCTTCGCGCAGATGCCGGACGATCATGGCATCCTGCGTTGCCGGAGCCACATCGCGTCGAATAACCGAACCGGCAAGTGTCGGCTCTCCGGCAACATCGAAGAGATCCTTGATCGAAACAATACGCCCATCGAGCGGGCTGACGGGGCGCCCGTCGCGAAGGCGCGCATCGGCGGCATCCGCCTCAGCCCGCGCCTGTTGTGCATAGACCTTGCTGAAAACGTGTTCGCTTGCTGCCCGCGCTTCCAGTCGCGTCAGGATGCTTTCCAGCCGATCCCGTACCGAATTCATGTGATTTCTCCCCACTTCCCCAACGGGCACAGAGTCCCTTTGAGAAAGAGGCGATAGACCTGCCTCCGATAGCTGTCAATGAGGGTGCCGCCTCGTCAGCTCATATAGTCTGCGGTCGCATCTGCGGCCGGTAGTCGTCGGTTCCCCAATGCAGGACAACCGCTCTTCCCCGCTCCTTTTCGAGGTGAGGATTATAGTGCCGGTGCAGCGCGGCCAGACCGACCTTGAGCAGCATCTTGGCCGAACGAACCGGCCACTGCCGCTCCCGTTCCACGGTTTCGAGCCCTTTCAGAAAACAGCAGACATCGACAAGAACACCGTTCAGCTCCGGTCCGACCGCTTCCAGTGCCCGCTCGACACGGATGCGGCTGGCCAGCGCGATATCCGTCAGCTCTGCCATGCCTCCCGGCCCGCTGCGCCCACCTCCGACGCGGGTGTCCCAGCGCATGGTGACGGATGGCATCAGCGACCCGCGTGTATAGTCGGCGCGTAGCCTTTCGCCGGCCAGAAACTCGCTTTCCGAAATGAAGGACGAACCATTCGCATTCTTGCGCCTGTAGAGCATGGCAAGCGGCGATTCCTCCAGATTGATCTCAACCCTTTCGCCCTGCTCATAGTCGATAGTCTGCAAGGTTCTTGCCGGGCGGGACAATGACTTGCCGCCATCTTTCAAAGGTCGGTTGGCGGGCTGCGATAGAACAAGCCGCTCCTCCTCCCAATGCAGCAATCCCCTTTTTTGCATGGCCTCCAGCTCGGCGCGGGAGGCGGCAATGGCCCCCTGTTCCGTCGCAAGCAAAACATGCGAAGCGCGAACGGAATCCTGAACCTCGCAGTCGCCATTCTTCAAAAACCGCATGATTCTCGCTTCGGATGCCGACAATTGGGTGGTCATGCCGCCATCCTCCAGGCCGTGAAGGCACTTTGCGCAATCCGTTCAAATGTCGTGACGATTGCATCGAAATCCGTATCGTCCCGCATGTCTTCCACCAGATGACAGGCATGCATTACCGTTGTCCGGTCCCGCGCAAATCCGGCGGCCACTTCGCGCATGGCCAGCCCGAAAGCCGTATGCGCAACATACATGCCGATCTGCCGAACACGGGCCACCTCACGCCTGCACCGCAGGGGCGACCGCAATTCAGCGCCGGAAACACCGAACATAGCCACAAGCAAATCGATAAGGGCATCACAGAGCACAACATTCTGCTGCTCCCGCGAACGGTCGGCGATACCCTCCACCCTTTCGAGGCTAAGGCTTCGCCCATGCCGCGCAGCAAGCACCTTCAATGCTTCGAAAGCTTCCGCCCGCGTATGAATGACATCCGATAGTTCCAACGACATTCATCTTTCCTCGCCAGAATAGGAATATCTTCTTATACGGAGGAAAATGCAAGTGTGGATAAGTTTCGTGGAATAATTTGCCGTCTTTGGTTGGTTTCGACACTTCTAACATAGGCTAAGACCTTGTCATCGCGGCATTAACTTGCCTCGGTCGATTACGATCCATAGCTATTTTACAGAAAAATCCGGCAAAATCTAGGAATATTATCCAACACAATTCTGCATGGCTCATGCTCTTTCGCATCAGGAAATGAGGATAATTGCCATGGAAGCGGATCTGAAACACGCCCGCACACTATTTTTTGCCCGGCAAAAACAGAATCAACTGACCGCGATGCAGCGCATTGCCTTGCAGATCATCGCCGGTATCGATCTCGATGAAGTTTTCACGGCACCGCAGGAAGAAAAAGAGCGCACCAAACGGCGGTTGACGCGCCTTATGGAAAGGGAGCGCTTGAAAGGCATGTGTGGTCACTGGAGTTATGACCTGAACCGGCACATTGCATTGAAACAGGCTTTCGACCGGATCGGTTGAAAAGATCATTTGCTTCCGAAAATGCTCAGCCCAAAACAAAATGGCCGTTATCAAAAAGCATAAGCTCAACGATAACGGCCATTTCTATAAAGTTTTCAGAACAGATGCGGTAAAGCGCAGCTCGCTCGAAATGTCGGAGCGATTAAGCGTCCTTAGGCTTGCGACCCAGGCCCATCTTCTTCGCCAGACGCGAACGAGCAGCAGCGTAGTTCGGAGCAACCATCGGATAGTTCGGATCGAGATCCCACTTTTCGCGGTACTGTTCCGGGGTCATGTTGTAATGGGTCATCAGGTGACGCTTCAGCGACTTAAACTTCTTGCCGTCTTCGAGGCAGATGATGTAATCGTCATGAACCGACTTCTTCGGGTTGACGGCAGGCTTCGGCTTCTCAACGACGACAGGCGCTTCTTCGCGTTCGACGTGACGCTTGAAAGCGGCATGTACTTCAGCGATCAGCAGCGGCAGCTCGCCAGCGCGAATCGAATTATTGCCGACATATGCGGCTACGACATCTGCAGTAAGGCTTAGAAGCAGTTCTGCGCTCTCGTCGTGCGTGTCCAGATTTTCCATAAGGTAGATTTCCTTTTTACTTTTTATTGTTGCGTAATCGACGACTGGAGATCCCCGCCTGCCATCGTCGTTACGTATTCCAAAACTCTGCCCCATCCGTTCGCGATTGCGAATATCAGTTGATAATGTCATTTGCAATAGAATTGTCAAACCACATTACATTACCGACAAGTCTTTCTTCTTGAATCGGCAAATAGAAAAACTCGAACTCAACCTTACTAAGATTGGGAAACTTTGAATCGCGATGTGTTCGCGTCGCCGCCCCTGTCATTTATTGAAGGATATGGATGAAGCCGCAGTTCACTGCCGTGCTTCCTTTAATTTGCCCGGCCAGCGTTAGCAATAGTTTTCTCCCTCAAGTTTTCTTGTACGTCGTGCAAGACTAACATGTTTCCGTTACGTAGCTTTTGGCCGCAGAATCGGGCCTCAAAAAGGCATTGCTCAAATATATTTCAACGGAATCAACTCGCTTTCGCCTTTTTGGACAACTATATAAACACCAGTATCACCCGCTAGTGGTCCGATTCCAACATTTGCACCCCTCGGTTCAAGCGCTGAGCAAATGTTGGTATCCAAAAGACCACTAGGAAGTATATGTATCTGGTGGATTTTTCGAATTTGACGTTTGAAACAGCATCTATGTCAGCCGGGATTCAAACGTCAAATTCAATCCACTAGAGCATGTCTCCCGAAAGTGGGAACCGGTTTCGGGATAAAGACATGCGTAAAAACAAACAGATAGAGCATTTCCAATGATTCAATCAAAACAGGAAATGCTCTAGAAGGCACGGCTTACCGGCCTTGCAGCAAATCGAAACAGTTTTCATCGGAATTGTGGATGTCTCAAAGCTCCCCCCAACTTCAACCACCGCATGCAGCCAAACATCCGGTCAATGACACCCGCCACGGGATCACACGCACCGACGACTATGCTTGGTTGCGTGCAGACAATTGGCAGGAAGTATTCAAGGACCCATCGGTTCTGTCCCCTGAAATTCGCATGCATCTGGAAGCAGAGAATGCATATCAGGCAGCGCTGATGAAGGACACGGAAGCGCTACAGAAAAGCCTGTTCGCAGAAATGCGCGGGCGCATCAAGGAAGACGACTCCTCCGTTCCCGCCAAGGATGGGCCTTTCGCCTATGGCGTGTCCTATCGCACCGGCGGCGAGCAGCCCTATTTCATTCGCACGCCACGCGATGGCGGCGCGGAAACCATCCTTCTCGACGGTGACGTCGAAGGCAAGGACAAGGCCTATTTCCGCCTTGCATCAGCCGATCATGCGCCGGATCACCAGCTTTTGATCTGGGGTTACGATGACAAGGGTTCAGAATTCTACAAGCTGAAAGTCCGTGACCTGTCGTCCATGAAAGACCTTGAAGACATCGTCACCGACACGAATGGCGGCGGTGCGTGGGATGCGGAGAGCAAGGGCTTTTTCTATACGCGCCTCGATGAGAACCATCGACCGTCCAAGGTCTTCTATCACAAGGTGGGCACGGACCAGTCTGAGGACCACCTGATCTATGAAGAGAAAGATCCAGGCTTCTTCCTCGGTGTCGGCGGCTCCGCGCTGGACGACTATATCTTCATCGACATTCATGACCATGAAACGTCGGAATGCTGGCTCCTTCCAGCCAGCGATCCGGCGGCAAAGCCGCAGCTCGTCATGGAGCGCAAGACCGGTACGGAATATGACATCGCACCGGGTGGCGATGTGTTCTACATCCTGACCAATGCGGATGGTGCCAAGGATTTCAAGATATGCCAGGCGCCTGCTGCCACACCGCAGCCGGAAAACTGGGTCGAGGTCGTGGCGGAAAAGCCGGGGCGGCTGATCCTGTCACACTCCGCCTACAAGCATCATCTTGTCTGGATGGAACGCGATAACGGCCTGCCGCGCATCGTGATCCGCGATCGCGAAACCGGCGAGGAACATGCCATCGCCTTCGACGAGGAGGCGTATTCGCTCGGCCTTCACGGCAGCGCCGAATATGATACGGATGTGATCCGCTTCTCCTATTCGTCCATGACAACGCCGGAACAGCTCTTCGACTACAATATGCGGACACGGGAGCGGAAGCTTTTGAAGACGCAGGAAGTTCCTTCCGGTCACAATGCGCATGACTATGTCACGCGCCGGGTCTTCGCCAAGGCTTCGGACGGCGAACTGGTGCCGGTGTCCCTGCTCTATCACAAGGATACAAAGCTCGACGGCTCCGCGCCCTGCCTGCTTTATGGCTACGGCTCCTATGGCATCACCATTCCGGCAAGCTTCAGCACGTCGCGGCTCTCGCTCGTGGATCGCGGCTTCGTCTATGCCATCGCGCATATCCGCGGCGGCAAGGACAAGGGTTTTGCCTGGTATGAAAACGGCAAGCGCGACAAGAAGGTGAACACGTTCACCGATTTCATCGCTGCCGCAGAGCACCTCGTTGCCGAAGGCTTCACCAGTCATGACCGCATCGTTGCGCATGGCGGTTCGGCAGGCGGCATGCTGATGGGCGCGATTGCCAATATGGCCCCCGACGCATTCGGCGGCATCATTGCCGAAGTGCCATTCGTTGACGTGCTGAACACGATGCTGGACGACACTCTTCCGTTGACCCCGCCGGAATGGCCCGAATGGGGCAATCCGATCACATCGGAAACGGATTACCGGATCATTGCCGGCTATTCGCCCTACGACAATGTCAGCCGTCAGGCCTATCCCGCCATTCTGGCCGTGGCAGGCCTTACCGATCCGCGCGTCACGTATTGGGAGCCTGCAAAGTGGGTCGCCAGACTGCGTGAGCTCAAGACCGACGACCATCCCGTCCTGTTCCGTATCAATATGGATGCGGGCCATGCCGGGGCGTCGGGTCGCTTCTCGCGACTGGAGGAAGTCGCCTATACCTATGCCTTCGCGCTCAAGGTGACAGGCAAGGCGGGCGACACGCTCTGATCCGCGAAAACAAGCATCGCGTCCGGTTTTTAGGATGCGATGCTTCCTTCATTTTTTGCATGTCTTGATCCCGAAACCGGTTCCCACTTACGGGAGACATGCTCTGAAAAAACGCGCTACTTCGCTTATGATCTTATAGTATTGTTCAATAGCTATTCTTTTTAGGGAGAAACCGATGTTGCGTCAGGTCATTGCTGTTTGCCTCACTTCCGCATCGCTTGCGGTTTCCAGCCTTGTCGCGCTGCCGATGTCGGCTGAAGCGCAGGTGCGCAAGGATGTCAGCGAATATGCGGGCCAGCGTTGCAACGTGCCGAGAAGAGGCAGCGGCATCATCGTCGGCCAGTTCAGCGGCGTGGACGACTCGCCCTTCATCACAGGCGGCGACGGACTGGTTTCGATCGACCGTGTCCGGTGCTTCAGCAGCATGTCTGAATGCAAGGGCTGGCTCTATACGATGCAGAGCAAATACACCAATGCTGGCGCCGCTACTCTGGTGCGTTGCACCAAGCGCTGAAGCTGAACATAAAAACTGCGGTTTTCACGAAGCCTCGCGAATGGCATCCTCCCAACACTTGATGCATCGCCTTCGGGCGTCATCTTCGGTTTGGGAGGATCGGAAATGCAGCAGGCCAGTTATGTACACGGTGCGAGCGACAAGCTTCTCATCGGCAATACGATCGGTCGGCATCTCGACCAGATCGCGGAAAAATATCCCGACCGTCCTGCCGTGATCGTCCGGCACCAGAATATCCGGCTGACCTATTCCGAACTCAAACAACTGACCGATCGGCTTGCCGAAGGCTTCCTCGCCATCGGGCTTCGCCCCGGCGAACGTCTCGGCATATGGTCGCCGAACAATCTCGAATGGATTCTCACCCAGTTTGCGAGCGCAAAGGCGGGTCTGATCCTCGTCAACATCAACCCGGCCTATCGGGCGCATGAGCTGGAATATGTGCTGGGGAAAGTCGAATGCGCAGCACTCATCCTCGCGCCGTCACTGAAAACCAGCAACTATATCGATATCCTGCGCAGCATCGTGCCTGAACTGGATGAAGCCCGCCCCGGCCACGTGATGTCCGAGCGACTTCCCAATCTAAGGTGCGTCATCCGGCTCGGCGCGGAACAGACGCTGGGCATGCTGAATTTCGACGATGTCGCCCAATCCGGCGATGAAGTCACCGGGCAAGAACTGGCGCAGCTTGCCGAAGAACTGCAATTTGACGATCCCATCAATATCCAGTTCACCAGCGGCACGACCGGCAGCCCGAAGGGCGCAACGCTCTCGCATCACAATATCCTCAATAACGGGTTTTTCGTCGGCGAGGCGATGCAGCTTTCCGAACAGGACCGGCTCTGCATCCCGGTGCCGTTCTATCATTGCTTCGGCATGGTGCTCGGCAATCTTGCCTGCGTGACCCATGGTTCCTGCATGGTGATCCCGAACGAGAGTTTCGATCCGCTCCTGACGCTCCAGACCGTTGAAGAGGAGCAATGCACCGGCCTCCATGGCGTGCCGACAATGTTCATTGCGATGCTCGATCACCCGGAATTCAGCCGTTTCAACCTCACCAGCCTGCGCACCGGCATCATGGCCGGATCGCCCTGCCCCATCGAAGTGATGCGGCGTGTGGTGAGCGAGATGCACCAGAGCGAAATCACCATCGCCTATGGCATGACGGAAACCAGCCCGGTCAGTTTCCAGAGCTCGACGACTGACCCTGTGGAGCGGCGCGTTTCCACCGTCGGGCGCATCCATCCGCATCTGGAGGTGAAGATCGTCGATGCGGATGGCAAGGTGGTGCCGCGTGGCGAAAAGGGCGAATTGCTGACGCGGGGCTACAGCGTCATGCGCGGCTACTGGAACGATGCGGAAAGTTCAGCCGGCGCCATAGATGATGCGGGCTGGATGCACACGGGAGACCTCGCGACGATAGACGAGGAAGGCTATTGCAACATCGTCGGGCGCATCAAGGATCTCATCATTCGCGGCGGCGAGAACATCTACCCGCGCGAGATTGAAGAGTTCCTCTTCACCCATCCCGCGATCAGCGACGTCCAGATATTCGGCATTCCCGATCGAAAGTTCGGTGAAATCATCTGCGCCTGGGTCAAGCTGCACAAGGATGGCCAGCTTTCCGAAGAGGAGCTGGCCGAATATTGCCGACAGCGCATCGCGCATTACAAGGTTCCGGCCCATATCCGATTCGTGGATCAGTTTCCGATGACCGTAACCGGCAAGATCCAGAAATTCGTCATGCGGCAGGTCATGATCGAGGAACTTGAATTGCAGGAAATTCGAACAGCGTAATTATCTCGTCACCTCACGAGGCATATTCTCCAAGAGCATTTGCTGTTTTGATTGAATCATTGCAAATGCTCTATCTGTTTGTTTTTACGCATGTCTTTATCCCGAAACCGGTTCCCACTTTCGGGAGATATGCTCTAGAGCGGGATGTTTGTAAGTTTTATCGTCGTCTCGCTCTAAGTTTTTGTTTGAGCATGATTTTATCCGAAAGCCGGTTCCCACTTTTCAGAAACATGCTCTAATATTTTCGCTCATGGCGGCTTGCAAAGCGAAGGCGAGAATGCATATTACGTAAACGTAAGATTTTTGGGAGAGTTTCCATGGAAGAACTGATCGCACGCATCACCTCCAAAGTTGGCATCGATGCGGCAACGGCAGAAAAGGCAGTCGGCATGATCCTCGCCTTCCTGCAGAAGGAAGGTCCGGCAGCGGAAGTCCAGAAGCTTCTGGCAGCATTCCCCGGTGCCGAAGAAGCAATCGCGCAGGTCAAGGGCGGCGGCTTCCTGTCTGGCCTGATGGGCGGCGTGATGGGTCTCGGCTCGCAGCTCATGGGCGCTGGCCTCGGCATGGGTGAAATTTCCGGCGTTGCCAAGGAAACCATCCGCTTCGCCAAGGAAAAGGCCGGTGACGAACCAGTCGATGCCGTCATCGGCGCAATTCCGGGCCTCGGCCAGTTCGTCTGATTAAAGTTTACATGCTCGAAAAGGCTCCGGTTTCCGGGGCCTTTTTATTTGGACAGCCTGGAGCCTCTCCTGTTTTGATTGAACCATTGGAAATGCTCTCTCTTTGTCTTCACGCATGCCTTTATCCTGAAACCGGATGCAGCCGCGTGAATGATGGACTGATTTCCTCCGCAGGAGGCTCGCACTTTTTGCTGAAAAAACCTTCAGTATAAAACAATAGTATTTAAGTCATGTTTTTCACGATAACGTGAATCCAATGTAATAATCCCTATAAATTCAGAATGATACTTGCCACACTGGGGATTTACTCGATGCGATGATTGCAATGTACAGGATTGTATCGGATATTTGAACCAAGGGAGAATTTTTGTTCATTTTTTAAATATGGAGAATCGTATGCGTTTGTTTTTCCTGACTGTCAGCTCTGCAGCGGTATTGATTGCCGGTGTCGCACAGGCTGACGTCATCGCTGATCGTCAGGCAATCATGAAGGACCTTGGACGTTCGGTTGGGTCGATTGCTCCCATGGTCAAGGGCGAGAAGCCGTTCGACGCAGCCACAGCTCTTGCTGCACTCGAAAAAATCGATGCCGACGCCAAGAAGCTGGACGTGGACACGCTGTTCCCTGCTGGTTCTGATCAGGGTGACACCGAAGCTTCTCCGAAAATCTGGGAAAACAAGGACGACTTCGTCAAGCACGTCGAAAAATTCCAGACCGATGCCGCAGCAGCACTGGCAGCCAAGCCGCAGGATCTGGATGCGCTGAAGCCAGCCTTCCAGCAGGTCGCCGCCAATTGTGGTTCCTGCCATCAGGCCTTTCGCGTCAAGAAGAACTGATCTTCACTGTTGACACAGAGCACACCGGACGGAAACATTCGGTGTGCTGGATGTGAGTGGCGCGGTGCCAATGCCCCGCGCTCTAACGACCCTGTTGAATGACAGCCATAAGAGCGGTCCGCAATCGCCGGAACCGCCAGACGGGAACGGATGGAATGGTCCGAAAACTGGCATATGTCGCAGGCGCCGTGGTCGTCCTTGGAGCTGCGGCTTTCTGGATTCTGACCACACCGCAGAAGGTGGACGCGACCGTGCTGGACGCGATGAAGCCCGGCGACCCCGTCAAGGGCGAACAGGTTTTCTGGGCGGGCGGCTGCGCTTCCTGCCATGCCGCACCCGGTGCCTCGGGTGATGCGCGCAAGGTGCTGGCGGGCGGCCATGAGCTGGTTTCAGATTTCGGGACTTTCATTGCGCCCAATATTTCCCCGTCCGAGCAGGGAATTGGAACCTGGACTATTCAGGATTTTGCCAACGCGATGCTGAAAGGCGTCGGAAAGCAGGATGAGCATCTTTATCCGTCCTTCCCCTACACCTCTTATACAAGGATGCAGCCGCAGGATGTGGCCGACCTCTTTGCCTTTATGAAAACGCTGCCGCCTTCCGACAATGTCGCGGCCCCGCATAAGCTCTCCTTCCCTTTCAATATCCGGCGAGGGCTCGGCCTCTGGAAGCAGCTTTACCTGACCGACCGGCCAGCGGTGGAAATCGCAAATGCTTCCGATCATGTGAAGCGCGGCCAGTATCTGACAGAAGCGCTTGGCCATTGCGGCGAATGCCACACGCCGCGCAACACAATTGGCGGGCTGGATACCGGCAAATGGCTGGCCGGAGCACTGTCACCGGAAACCGGCAGCGACGGAAAACGAGGCGTTGTTCCGAACATCACGCCGGACGAAGCGGGCATCGGCGGCTGGAGCGAAAAAGACATCTCCTACGCGTTGCAAAGCGGCTTTACCCCGGATTTCGATTCGCTTGGCGGCTCGATGACAGACGTGGTTGCGAATATGGCCCATATTGCCGAAGCGGATCGCAATGCCATTGCCGCCTATCTGAAAGCCATTCCGGCGCACCCGAACGGCTATCCGGCGCGTTGAGGGCCGCGATCCGGCATAATCTTACCGATCCTCGTTTCACTCCGGCCGGATTTTGCTCTATATCGTAAGCTATACCAAGTCTCATCGAGTTTGACTCATCGTGACTTGGTTAAGCCCGTGCGGCAATTGAGCATTTTCAGGGCGTGATGCCTTAGCATCTTGGCGCCCTGCTATTATAGTTGAACAGAGGGAGCAAGCTGCCTGATGACTGCCGAAGACGCTATTTTTCTTGGCGCGAGCCGCAAGCCTGACGACTCCTACCAGCAGCCGGAATATCTAGCGCTGAAATACGGCAACCGGCACGGCCTCGTCACCGGCGCGACCGGCACGGGTAAAACGGTCACGCTGCAGGTTCTGGCCGAAAGCTTTTCGGCGGCTGGCGTTCCCGTTTTCTGCGCCGACATCAAGGGCGACCTTTCCGGCATTGGCGCCATCGGCGTTCAAAATGACGGTCTCATCAAACGTGCGGCGGAAGTGAAGCTCGACCCGTACGAAATGCGCGCCGCACCTGTGATCTTCTGGGATATTTTCGGGGAACAGGGCCATCCCGTCCGCGCTACCATTTCAGAGATGGGGCCGCTGCTCCTGTCGCGCCTGATGAGCCTGACCGATGCGCAGGAAGGCGTGCTGAACATTGCCTTCCGCCTGGCGGATGAAGAAGGCTTGCTGCTTCTGGACCTGAAGGATTTGCAGGCCATTCTCGCTGAAATGGCGGAGCGCTCGGCAGAGCTTTCCGGCAAGTACGGCAATGTGAACAAGGCTTCGGTGGGCGCGATCCAGCGTTCGCTTCTGGTCCTCGATCAGCAGGGCGGCTCGAAATTCTTTGGGGAACCGGCGCTCAAGATTTCGGACCTTATGCGCACCACGACCGACGGGCGTGGCGTGGTGAGCGTGCTCGCCGCCGACAAGCTGATGATGAGCCCGCGGCTCTATTCCACCTTCCTGCTCTGGCTGATGTCGGAACTGTTCGAGGAACTGCCGGAAGTCGGCGATCCCGACAAGCCGCGGCTCGTCTTCTTCTTCGACGAAGCCCACCTTCTCTTCGATGAAGCGCCGAAGGCACTTGTCGACCGTGTCGAACAGGTGGTGCGCCTGATCCGCTCCAAGGGCGTCGGCGTTTATTTCGTGACGCAGAACCCGCTCGACGTACCGGAAACGGTTCTGGCACAGCTTGGTAATCGCGTGCAGCACGCGCTTCGAGCCTATACGCCGCGCGAAACCAATGCCGTGAAGACCGCAGCCGATACGTTCCGTCCGAACCCGGATTTCAACACGTTCCAGGCGATCACCAATCTCGCCACCGGTGAAGCGCTGGTTTCCATGCTTCAGGCAAAAGGCGTGCCTTCCATCGTGCAGCGCACGCTGATGCGTCCGCCTTCATCGCGCATCGGACCGCTGACACCGGAAGAACGCGCCAGGATCATCGCGGCAAGCCCGGTTGCCGGGCAATATGATCAGGTTGTGGACCGTGATTCCGCTTTTGAAATGCTGGCCCGCAAGGCGCAGAATGCAGCAGCAGCGCAGCAAAAGACCAAGGAAGAGGAAGAAGGCGGTGGTGGCATTCTTGGCGATCTCGTCGGCACCGCACTCGGCACTGGCCGTCGCTCCGGCCGCCAGACGGTTGCGGAAGCCGCGATGAAATCCGTCGTCCGCTCGGTCGGCAATTCGCTTGGCCGTGCACTGGTGCGCGGCATTCTCGGCGGCTTCAAACGATAGCGCAACCAACAGGGATAAACTCAATGAGCGAGTTGACTGTCGTTGACTACGCAACGCTATGGACGGCATTTTTAGCGACAGTCGGCTCCATTGCTGGAGTTTGGGTTTATTTTAGAAAGGGTCCCGTGTTGGTGGTAAAAATTATACCGCCAACACGAAACAGGAAAAATAAATCTTCATCAGATCGAATTATTACAATCGAAATCACGAATAAGGGTGAAATTCCTGCAACGATAAGCCGGATTGACGTGCAAACCACCGTAAGGAAAGCGTTTTTTCGAAGAGGTGTTTTACAAGAGGCCATTTTCGATGATTCCACCCCATGGCGCCCAGACTATTTTTTGGAACCTGCAGCCAGCAAAGTTTACGATCTGAAATTCTTCAACGACTGGGATCCAGATACACAGCGCATTGACGTCTTTGTTTATTTGCGTGGACGAAATGCTCCCATTTCCACCCACGCTCGCGGCTAATGTTCGCGCCGATGCATGGTGTTAGCTAGTCACCGGTTTGGCGAGAGCGTAGGCTACGAGGGCATTGGCGTGACCATGTCCCATCTCGAATTCCGACTTCAGCCAGTTGACGATTTCCATATGCTTGTCGCCCTTTCGCTGCTCAATCAGCGAAAGCCAATGCTGGACAGGCTGTCCGTACTTTTTCTCGATGGACGGGAAATAGGACGCAGGCCCCTTCACGGCTTCCTTGGCAGTTTTTTCCTCGGACATGACTTCCCTCCCCTTGTTCCGACGATTTGTCCGCGCGGAAAGTGACTTATTTTCAAGGCGGCGGCAAGTTGGCGCGACACAATAGAAAAAGCCCCGGACAGTTAGCTGTCCGGGGCTTTGCAATCTGCCGTTTCGGCACTCGCAATTACATCACCAGAATTGGTGACTTCGCCGGAACGCGATCGTAGAGATCGATGATGTCCTGGTTCAGGAAGCGTACGCAGCCCGAAGAGACCGCCTTGCCGATGGACCACCATTCCGGATTACCGTGCAGGCGGTACAGCGTGTCTTTGCCATCCTGGAAAATATAGAGTGCACGGGCGCCGAGCGGGTTCTTGAGGCCCGGAGCCATGCCGCCGTTCTTGGCGCTGTACTGCACCAGTTCCGGCTGGCGGGCGACCATTTCATCCGGCGGGGTCCAGCGCGGCCACTGGCGCTTGTACTGGATCACAGCACGGCCAGACCATGCGAAGCCTTCGCGACCGATGCCGACGCCGTAGCGCATCGCCTGTCCGTTTTCTAGAACGAGATAGCAGAAGCGGTTAGCCGTATCGATGACGATCGTACCGGGCAGTTCGCCGGTTGGGTCCTGCACAACCTGACGCAGGAAGCGCTTGTCCATCTTCTGGATCGGAATTGCCGGAAGCTGGAAGCCGCCATCCTCGACGGCGGCGTACATCTGCGCCCAACCGCCATAGGAAGAATCGACATTGGCCTGCGGGGTGCGGTTGATCGGGTTGCCCGACTGATCCACATCAATGATTGGAACATTCTGCCCCAACTGAGCGCAACCGGCCAGACCGGCGGCCGCTGTTGCTGTCATTGCCGTCAGAAAGGAACGGCGGGTAAGGGTCGTTTGCATATGAAAACCAGTTTGGTGACGGGAGGAGTTACAGATACACATTCAGGGTTAACGAATTGCGACCCGGCCAATTGTGGCAGATGCGCGGTGAGCTGTCGAAACGGCCTCAAACGGCTGTTTCCGGTGTTCGGTTGCACGGAAAACGCCCGAGAAATGTGGCGTACGCCCGTTCGTAATGCGGCCTAAACGTGGCGAAAGCCCACCAGCATGGCTCGTGTTGCAGCCGCGACACAATTTTGGGTGCAGGAGCCTGCTTTCCATAAACCGGGAAAGTTCAAATTTTAGTGATTACTCAATCAAGCAATTGGAGACTTGGCAGAATCAATGCCGGAGCGAACTGCTTATATTCGTCGGGCTGGTTGCTCCGATTGATCCAGACCCCGCGCATACCGAACCGTACCGCACCTGCCACATCCCAGCGGTTCGAGGACTGGAACGAGATTGCGGAAGGATAAAGCCGCCATTGCAGGGTGACGAGCTCATAGACCGCCGGGGCAGTCTTGTATTTCCTGACTTCATCGACCGAAATCACATCGTCGAGCAGGACGTCGAGCGCTGCCGAACGGACGGCGGATTCCAGCATCGCGGGTGAGCCGTTGGAAAGAATTGCAAGCCGTGCGCCCTTTTCCTTCAGGCTTTTGAGGGCCGCTGGCACTTCCGGATAGCAATCGAGCTTCCAATAGGCGTCGAGCAGGTCATTGCGCAGCGCCGGATCGACAGAAGGGTAGCGTGCGAATGCGAAATCGAGCGAATCCTCGGTCAGCTTCCAGAAATCGCTATAGGCACCCATCAGGCTCAGCACCCAGGAATATTCGAGCTGCTTTGCGCGCCACAGTTCGGAAAATGCCCGTCCGTCCGGCCCGGCTTTGTCTGCATGTCGCCGCACCGCCGAATGGACATCGAATAATGTGCCATAAGCGTCGAAGACATAAGAACTGTGGGACACCGTTTCCTCCTGTGAGGGTCCGCCACGCATCGCGAAGCATAAAATCTAGAATTGCGCCATCCTACTGTGATTTCAATAATAATTCATTGTCTTGAAGCTGAATTGCACATTCGCGCCATTGCCGCCCGCACCGATGCGGCCTATGTAGATTCCGCACGCAAGTTTTGAGGCAGCATCTGCTCGGCCCGCCGCAAGCTGCCCACGTAAGTTGCCATGTAAGCAGAAAGAAAAGAGGAGAGTTTCCAATGGCTTTCGAACTGCCCGCCCTGCCGTATGACTATGACGCCCTTGCGCCTTTCATGTCGCGCGAGACGCTTGAACTTCATCACGACAAGCACCATCAGGCCTATGTCACCAATGGCAACAAGCTGCTTGAAGGCTCCGGCCTCGAAGGCAAGAGCCTTGAAGAGATCGTCAAGGAAAGCTATGGCAAGAACCAGGGCCTCTTCAACAATGCCGGCCAGCACTACAACCACATTCTGTTCTGGAAGTGGATGAAGAAGAACGGCGGCGGCAAGAAGCTGCCGGGCAAGCTTGAAAAGGCAATCGAGTCCGATCTTGGCGGCTACGACAAGTTCCGTGCGGATTTCATCGCTGCCGGTGTCGGCCAGTTCGGTTCGGGCTGGGCCTGGCTGTCGGTCAAGGACGGCAAACTTGAAATCTCCAAGACCCCGAACGGCGAAAACCCGCTGGTTCATGGCGCAACGCCGATCCTCGGCGTCGATGTGTGGGAACATTCCTACTATGTCGATTATCGCAATCTGCGTCCGAAGTACCTCGAAGCCTTTGTCGACAGCCTCATCAATTGGGAATTCGTCGAAGAGCTGTACGAAAAGGCCTGATGCCTTTCATGCAGGAATAAAGAAAAACCCCGGTTTTGCCGGGGTTTTTTGTTGCTATTCTTTTATGACCTGCACACCCACGTGTTGCGCGCGCCCTGCTCCCCATCCAGCGATAGCAGCGCCCAACCCCAACACGGCGAAAAAGAGACCGCAGGCGGTAAAGCTGCCCGTTGCGCTGTGGATCAGCCCGACGATGAGCGGGCCGATTGCGGCAAGCGTATAGCCAACGCACTGCGCCATACCGGACAAATGCGCCGCCGTGTGCGAATCCGGTGCGCGCAGCACGATCACCATCATGGCGGCGGCGATGAGACCGCCCTGCCCGATGCCCTGAATGACCGCCAGTCCCCAATAGGTCCACAGCGGTAGATAGAGAAACCCGATCAGCGGCAAGGCCGCACAGGCGCAGAGAATGACATTGAGCAGACTCTGGTTCTTCTGACGGGTAGCAATGGAAGGCACTGCGAGACAGGTAATGACCTGCGCCAATATCGAAAAGGAAACCAGACCGCCCGCCGCTGCCGGGCTGAGGCCCTGTTCGCGCAGGATAGGCGCCAGCCATCCGAAAACGATATAGGCAGTGGAGGATTGCAGCCCCATGAACAGGGTTACCTGCCAGGCCAGCTTGTCCTTCCACAAGCCGATCACCTTGAAACCCGAATGGGCGACATTGTGTTTCGCACGCATGGCCTGCGGCAGCCACAACAGCAGAACGACTGCCGCCGGAACAGCCCAGAATGCCAGAGCGAGGTTCCAGGAACCGCCGAGCATCCCCTTGATGGGAATGGTGAACCCGGCTGCGGAGGCAGCGCCGCCGCATAGCGCCATCGTATAAAGACCGGTCATGATGGCCGCAGTTTTTGGAAAGTCACGCTTGACGACCCCCGGAAGCAGGACATTGCCTGTCGCAATGGCGGCACCGGCCAATGCTGCGCCAATATAAAGCGAGTAGAACGAACCGAAGCCGCGAATGGCGGTGCCGACAGTCAGCACGACCAGCACGAAAAGCAGGACACGTTCGGCGCCGAAACGCTGCGCCAGCCGTGGTGCAAACGGCGCAAAGACACCAAGGCAGACAACCGGCAAAGTGGTCAGAATACCGGCCGCAATGGACGACATGCCGGTGGCATCGATGATTTCCGGCAAAAGCACGGAAACGCTGGAAAATACCGGTCGCAGATTGGCGGCGATCAGCACGAGGCTCAGACCCAGCAAAATGCGCATCGCCTTGCTTGGCGGCTGCTGGACTGGCGGCGGCGGAACGCTGTCCACCTCAGCGTCGACCAGTGCCTCTGGCTGCAGCATCGCCTCGTTTTCTGCCGTATCCGACAGGGCTGTGTTCGTGTGGCTCATGATGCCAGCAACCTTTCAAGTTCTTCAATCAGGGGCGCCATGAAGCGACGAACCGTTGCACCGGCCTTGTCAGGATCACCCGAGGCGATGGCTTCAACGATCTGTCGGTGCGCTTCATGGTTTGGCTCGGGCAGTTCGCCGTCGAGCGTGGCTTCTATGGATTCGCGAATGGAGGCGGAGAAAAAGGCATAGACCTCGATCAGTGCGCTGTTGCCCGAGGCCGCAACAATGGCCTCATGAAAAGCAAAGTCTCGGGCCACGAAAGTTGCCCGGTCGAGTTCATCGCGATTGCCGCGCTGTGCCAGCATTTTCTCCAGATGGACAATCCCCTTGGACGTGATGCGCAAGGCGGCGAGCCGCGCCGCCTCCGTTTCCAGAACTGCCCGGGTCTCGAAGCGGTCGCGCAGGCTGGTATGGCGGATGCGGTCGAGGCTGCGCACCGTGTCGGCTGTGGAGCGGACATAGGTTCCCGAACCCTGCCGGGTTTCCAGCATTCCCTGTGCCACCAGCGCCCGCACAGCTTCCCGTACCGTGCCGCGACTGACATCAAGTGTTGCAGAAAGTGCTGCTTCATTTGGCAACTGGTCGCCTATCGTCCAGCGTCCGGACGTAATTTCTCCACGCAATGCCTGCGTGGCCGAATCCGTCAATGTCTTGCGGGATATTGCCTTCATACCTTCACCAAAGTCATCTGATGACTTGATGAATTAGACCTGCGTAATGAAGCTGTCAACCGTCATGAAGAAAGCTGATTGCGGGCTGATGCAGCGGATTTGATAATCCTGTTGTCACACTGGTATCCACTGCCGCATTCCGTTAACAATTTTCGCGCAAAGTGCCCCATAATCCAGCCGCTCGAGATTTCGGGCCAGACTTCAGGTGCCAGTATGATCACACTTTACAGCCTTTCCGGAGATCACCTCGAACAAGTGGAAGTCGAGCCCGGTACTCCGTTGCCCGAGAATGTGATCTGGATCGATCTGTTTGCTCCCGGCGTCAATGAAGACAGTATTGTCGAGGCATGGATGGGCATTTCAATCCCGACCCGCGAAGACATGACGGAGATCGAGGAATCGAGCCGCTTCTATATGGAAACCGGCGCACAATATCTCACCGTGCCGATCCTGCATGCGGTCGATCTGGACCACCGCGAGCTTGCTCCGGTCACCTTCATTCTGCACGGATCGCGGCTGATAACCGTGCGCTATGCCAATCCGAAATCGTTCAGCACCTATATCCTCCGTTCGACCAAGCCGGGCAACGGGCTGATATCAGCCAAGTGCTCGGGCCTGTCGATCATGCTTGGCATCACCGAAGCCACCACGAACCGGCTTGCCGATATTCTGGAAGGCGTGGCGGGCAAAATCGATGCGGCCTCGCACTCCATCTATCGCCGCCAGCCGAAAGCCCGCCCGATGACGACGGAGGATTTCCGGCACATATTGACCCAGATCGGTGGACAGGGAACCTTCCTCTCGCGAATGCGCGAAAGTCTGGCGGGTATCAGCCGCATGCTGGTCTATCTGTCGGCCATCAACAATCCGGCAGCCGGCAAGAAGGAAACGCGTAGCTGGATCAAGTCGCTGGAGCGCGACACGCAATCCCTGACCGCCTATGTGGATTTTCTGTCCAATAAGGTTACGTTTCTGCTCGATACGATCGTCGGGCTGATTTCGGTTGAACAGAACGCCATCATCAAGATTTTCTCTGTGGCGGCGGTTGGTTTCATGCCGCCCACGCTCGTGGCTTCCATCTATGGCATGAACTTCTCCTTCATGCCGGAGCTGCATTCGCCCTGGGGCTATCCAATGGCGCTTGGTCTGATGATCGCTTCTGCCCTGCTGCCGCTCTATTATTTCCGCCGCAAGGGCTGGCTGTAGCTTGTGGTGACAACACAGGCGCACCATGTTATATCATGCGTTATAACATAGGAGAAAGGCCATGAATGTAACCCTGCGCAAAATCGGCAATTCCGACGGTGTGATCATCCCGAAGGAAATGCTGGAGCAGTTGAACGTGCAAACTGGCGACACTCTGGTCCTGACCGCAGACAAGGATGGGCTGAGACTGACCAGGAGCACGGAAGACCCGGAAATCTTCGAGAAGAAAATGAAGATCGCCCGCGAGCGGATGAAAAAATACGAGACCGCTTATCGCGTGCTCGCTCAATGATTGAGTTTCATTCGCGGGCTTTCATAGAAGCGCTGCATCAGGAGCAGTTGCGTTTGCATGGCGGTGCAACCGGCATTCGCGATACCGGCTTGCTTGATTCAGCACTTGCGCGTCCGCTGCAAAAGGAAGCCTATGGCGATCCGGATATTTTCGACCTGGCGGCGGCCTATCTGTTCGGTGTGCTGAAAAACCACCCCTTCGTGGACGGCAACAAGCGAACAGGGCTGGCTGCCGCCGACTTGTTTCTTTATTTCAATGGTTTCAGTCTTGAGGCCGAACAGGAAGACATTATCCAACTCGTCCTGATGGTTTCGACGAGTGAAATTGATGAAACCGGCGCCGCAGCGTTTTTTCGTGACCATACGGTCGCGATAGAAGAAGACTAAACAACCTTCAGCGACACGATTTCCCATTCGACATTATTGATTTTCACGACATCGCCGACCGGCTTGCCGAATAACAGAATGGCAACGGGCGCCACATGGGAAATCTTGCCGTTTGATGGGTCGGCCTCGTCCTCGCCCACGATGGTCCAGCGACGGACCTTGCCGTCGTCCAGATTTTCCAGTTCCACCGTCATGCCGAAACGCACGACATCACTGTCGGAAGCGGGAACCGAAAGCTCGGCATTTTCGCGCCGCGCTGTCCAGTAGCGCAGATCACGCGAGATACGCGCAATCGCCGAACGCTCGCCCGCCACATTGGCATCTGCCAGCTCACGCTGCAGCCGGGCGATTTCATCCTCGATCATCTTCAGGCCCGTCGGCGTGACGAGATTGCGATGCGGACTGACCGGGCGCTCGCCAAGATCGGTCGGCGCATCATCCTGTTCCTTGGTAAAAGCTCTGCTCATCAGTTGAATGTAAGCAGTTGGCACATCCCCGGCAAGCCTCCTTGCCAGATAAGCCACCCACTGTTGCGACGGTAAATGCATGATTTGCATATCTGGTTTTTATTGATTGATGAATCAATCAACGTTAAACTGGCGGATAATTAGCCTGAGAACGGACCACAATTATGCCCAAGATCGGGATGGAACCCTTGCGGCGGCGCGAACTGATCGACGCCGCCATTCGTACAATCGGCCAGCGCGGTTCGCTGGATGTGACCGTCGCGCAGATCGCGCATGAGGCGGGCGTTTCGCCTGCGCTCGCGCATCATTATTTCGGCGGCAAGGACAAGCTCATCCTGGCCACGATGCGCCATCTGCTGCGCGAACTGGGACAGGATCTCAACGCCGCCATCGGGCAAGCCGAGACGCCGCAGGAACGTATCGCGGCCATCATAGCGGTCAATTTTTCCGCATCGCAGTTCACGCAGGAAACCATTGCCGCCTGGCTCACCTTCTATGTGCACGCGCAGCAGTCGGAGGATACGCGTCGGCTCCTGCGCATCTATGCGCGCCGCCTGCATTCGAACCTCGTTTTCGCACTTGAACACCTGACCACGCGCGAGCGGGCAAACCGCATTGCCGAGGGCGCTGGCGCCATGATCGATGGCCTCTACATCCGTCATGCGCTCGGTGCGGATGCGCCCAATGCAGCCTCGGCGATTGCGCTGGTAGAGGATTACATCGCGGTTCAGCTTTTGGGCCAGTTTGCGAGAGAGAAATGAGTATGGAAGCGGATTTCGTCATCATCGGCTCTGGCTCCGCCGGATCGGCCATGGCGTATCGCCTGTCGGAAGACGGTCGCTATTCGGTGATCGTCATCGAATATGGCGTGCCCGATGTTGGCCCCCTGATCCAGATGCCTGCTGCCCTCTCCTTCCCCATGAATATGGAAACCTATGACTGGGGCTTTTCCACCGAACCGGAACCGCATATTGGCGGGCGCAGCCTTGTGACGCCGCGCGGCAAGGTGCTGGGCGGCTCATCTTCTATCAACGGCATGGTCTATGTGCGCGGCCATGCCCGTGACTACGACCACTGGTCGGAAAGCGGTGCGCGCGGCTGGGCCTATGCCGATGTGCTGCCCTATTTCAAGCGGATGGAAAATTCGAGCGGCGGCCAGCAAGGCTGGCGCGGCACCAGCGGCCCGCTTTATATCCAGCGCGGCAAACGCGACAATCCGCTGTTCCATGCCTTTGTAGAGGCCGGCCACGAAGCGGGCTTTGAAGTCACGGAAGACTATAATGGCGAGAAACAGGAAGGCTTCGGCCCGATGGAGCAGACGATCCATAATGGTCGTCGCTGGTCTGCCGCCAATGCCTATCTGAAACCGGCCCTCAAGCGCCCGAATGTCAAGCTGGTCAAGGGCCTCGCGCGCAAGATCGTGCTTGAGGGCAAGCGCGCGGTTGGCGTTGAGATCGAGGCAGGCCGCAGCTTCTCGACCATCCGTGCACGGCGTGAAGTCATCATTGCCGCCTCATCGATCAATTCGCCGAAGCTCCTGATGCTCTCGGGCATCGGTCCCGCCGCACAACTGAAAGAACACGGAATTGAAGTGGTCGCCGACCGTCCCGGCGTCGGGCAGAACCTGCAGGACCATCTGGAAGTCTATATCCAGCAGGAATGCACACAGCCGATTACGCTCTACTCTAAACTGAACCTGTTTTCGAAAGCGAAGATCGGTGCGGAATGGCTGTTCTTCAAGACCGGCGACGGCGCAACCAACCATTTCGAATCTGCGGCTTTCGTGCGCTCGAAGGCTGGCGTGGAATATCCCGATATCCAGTATCACTTCCTGCCGGTCGCGATCCGCTATGACGGCAAGGCGGCAGCACAATCGCACGGTTTTCAGGCTCATGTCGGGCCGATGCGGTCAAAATCACGCGGCAGCGTGACGCTTCGCTCGGCCAATCCGCGTGAAAAGCCTGTCATCAAGTTCAATTATATGTCGCATGAAGACGACTGGGCCGACTTCCGCCATTGCGTACGGCTGACCCGCGAAATCTTCGGACAGGCCGCGTTCAATCCTTATCGGGGAGCAGAAATCCAGCCGGGCGCACATGTTCAGAGCGACGATGAAATCGATAATTTCATCAAGGAACACGTCGAAAGCGCATTCCATCCATGCGGCACGTGCAAGATGGGGGCGGTTGACGATCCAATGGCAGTGGTCGATGCTGAATGCCGGGTGATCGGTGTCGAAGGCTTGCGCGTTGCGGATTCATCCATCTTCCCGCGCATCCCCAACGGCAATCTCAACGGCCCGTCGATCATGGTCGGCGAAAAGGCCTCCGATCATATTCTCGGTCGTACGCCGCTCGCGCGCTCCAATCAGGAGCCTTGGATCAATCCGCGGTGGCAAGTATCTGATCGTTAGGGGAGTAAGGGAATAGGGGAATAAGGCAGTATGTCAGGTCGTGCTTTTTGCGCACAAACATACTCCCCTATTCCCTTACTCCCCTATTACCTTCATTCCGAAGTAGGAACACACAATGAAAGCACAACCCAAAGCCTCGCATTTCATCGGCGGCGCATTCGTTGAAGACAAGACAGGCAAGCCTTTGCCGGTCATCTATCCGGCAACCGGCGAGGAAATTGCCAGGCTCTATTCGGCAACGCCGGATGTGATCGAGGCGGCTTATGCGGCAGCGCTGAAAGCCCAGGGCGAATGGGCAGCGCTGAAACCTGTCGAGCGCGGACGCATCCTGCGCCGCACGGCAGACATCCTGCGTGAGAAGAACAAAAAGCTGTCGAAGCTCGAAACGCTCGATACCGGCAAGGCGCTTCAGGAAACTCTGGTGGCGGATGCCGCCTCGGCAGCCGATGCGCTGGAGTTTTTCGGCGGTATCATTTCCGGTTTCAACGGCGAGTTCGTGGAGCTTGGTGGTTCGTTCGCCTATACGCGCCGCGAAGCGCTCGGCATCTGCGTCGGTATCGGCGCATGGAACTATCCAATCCAGATCGCCGCATGGAAATCAGCACCCGCGCTCGCCATGGGCAATGCCTTCATCTTCAAACCATCCGAAAACACGCCGCTTTCAGCGCTCGCATTGGCGGAAGCCTATAAGGAAGCGGGCCTGCCCGACGGTCTCTTCAATGTCGTGCAGGGCTTCGGCGATGTCGGTGCGGCACTCGTCAATCATCGCCTGACAGCCAAGGTTTCGCTGACCGGCTCAGTGCCAACGGGCAAGCGCATCATGGCGCAGGCAGGCGAACATCTGAAGCATGTCACCATGGAACTTGGCGGCAAGTCCCCGATCATTGTGTTCGACGATGCTGACCTTGAAAGCGCCATTGGCGGCGCGATGCTGGGTAATTTCTATTCGACCGGGCAGGTCTGTTCAAACGGCACCCGCGTCTTTGTTCATAAGAACGTGCGCGAGCGCTTTGTCGAACGACTGGTCGAGCGCACGCGCAAAATTCGCATCGGCGACCCGCTGGATGAAGCCACCCAGATGGGGCCGCTCGTCAATGGAGCCCAGCGTGACAAGGTGCTATCCTATATCGAAAAGGGCAAGGCAGAGGGCGCAACGCTTGCCTGCGGCGGTGGCGTGCCAAAGCTGCAAGGCTTCGATAAAGGCTATTTCATCGAGCCGACCATCTTCACGGATGTAACCGATGACATGACCATCGCTCGTGAGGAAATCTTCGGGCCGGTGATGAGCGTTCTGGAATTTTCCGACGAGGATGAAGTGATCGCACGCGCCAACGATACCGAATTTGGGCTGGCGGCAGGCGTGTTCACCGCCGATATTGCGCGCGGCCATCGCGTAATCAGCCAGATCAAGGCCGGTACATGCTGGATCAATGCCTATAATCTGACGCCGGTGGAGGTGCCCTTCGGCGGTTACAAGCAATCCGGCATCGGGCGCGAGAACGGCATTGTCGCCCTCGCTCATTACAGCCAGATCAAGACCGTCTATGTCGAGATGGGCAAGGTCGACAGCCCTTACTGACCGCTGAAATCAGCCCGCGGAACCGCATTCGGTTCTGCGGGTGTCGGCGTGCAATCATAACGGTAAAGCTGCGGCGACGGCACCGCCTGCGGATAGACAATGGCACGCTGCGACCGTTGACTGGCGGGAACTGATGGTGAATTCCATAGAGGCATGGCCCAGGACGGCCTCGTCACTGTATCGGAAGAGCCAGTCCCCTGAATGGGGATGCGTCGGCACTCGGTCCCGAGCGTACCGTTCAATCCGGTAGCTGTCGCAACACTCGTGCAGCTAACCAGGGCAAGCGCCAAAGCGGTATAAAACAGTCTCATATCGCAACACTTTTCAAACAAATATAAATATCGGCTCGAAGCTGGCCAGATTCAATGGCAGCTTATGCCCGATCATCTGGCAAAACGCAGCGCATAAATGGCACGGAGCAGGCCTGTTTATTCGGTCGCCACGTCATGGCTTTTCAACCCGTCAGCGGGGGCTGAATATGAGTATAGGCCGCTCATTTATTTATATTAGCTCATAATTATATACTTATAACAAATAAAACCCCAATTTTCAAAACCGTGTCGACAAATCTATTTGCAGACAATAAGAATGCAACTCCGATTTATTGGCAGCAACAATAAAGCACATCACAATTAACTAACATAGTATTGATTTTTCATGCATAATTCACTCTCATATCAATGGCCATGACCTTGGGCTGAACGGTTAGTAATGAATAACGAGACTTCAATTTCGACGGACATGATCGAGGACAAGCTGCGCAATGAATTCTGGCGCGCTGTTCTCAAACCCATGTATGAGATCACGAGTGAAGACGACGATTACCAGTTTTCGGGGTCAATTGTCGCGCGCTCCATCGGTTCTATCCAGATTGGCGCTACTTCGTTCAATTCACAAAATTACTCACGTGCCCCAAAGCTCATCGCCCAGGGCGGGCTCAATCAATATATCCTGCAGCTTATCACCGGCGGCGATCTGCATGGAGACTTAAACGGGGTCGATGTCGAGGCGAAGCAGGGCGACATCGTCATCATCGACCTGACGCAGACCGTTGAAAGCCAGGCATCCGGCGGCTCTCGCATCACCGTGATGATACCGCGCGACGAACTGGAAAAGATCGCAGGCTGGCGCAACCTGCATGGCCTCGTCATGCTGGCCGACGCACCCATGACACGTCTGCTTTTCAATTATCTCCGCAGTCTGCAATCACTGAGCGGAGATCTCGACAGGATCGAGGCACAATCCGCGCAGGACGCAATGCTCACATTGCTTGGTGCCAGCATCTGCGGCACGGAAGGCGGTGCTGTCGAAGCCCTTCCGGCCAATCTGCCCATGCGCAAGCGCATTCTCGCCTATATAGACGAGAACCTTTCCAACCCACTGCTCGGACCGCATCTCATCGTCAAAAGCCTGCGGATCTCCCGTTCGCGCCTTTACCGGACCTTTGATATGGACGGCGGCGTGGCCAGAATTATCCGTGACAAACGGCTGGATCGCGCCTATCGCATTCTCGTCGACGAACGTGGCCGCCACGTCTCGCTCAAGGAAATCGCCTATCGCTGCGGCTTCCATGACGGCACGCAATTTACCAAGGCATTCAAGGTCCGTTTCGGCATGTCACCCAAAGACGCCCGAGAATCCGACGCGGCCTTGCTGTCGTCGGATTCAGCCAATTTCGACTATGCGGTTCATGTTTCGGATGAAGCCGCCAAACGCGGCGTCGACAAGCCGTGAGCCGGAGCTTGTTTCCTGAAAGCAGGAACTGGTTTCGGGATGCGCTTTTTTTTTCGCATGTCTCCCAAAACCGGTTCCCGCTTTTGGGAAACATGCATTAGCCTTTTGTTTCTCAACCGGGTGAAAGACGGTTCAGGAAGTCGTCGCACCAACGATTGACGTCATGCGTGGTCAAAAAGGCCATCATGCTTTCAAACCGTTCCTTGCGTTCGGCAAGCGGCATGGCAAGCGCGCGGGCCATGGCATAGGCCATCGCCTCGGTGTCATAGGGATTGACCAGAAGCGCGCCGTCGAGTTCCTGCGCGGCGCCAGCAAAACGGGACAGCACCAGCACGCCGGGATTTTCAGAGTCCTGTGCCGCGACATATTCCTTGGCGACAAGGTTCATCCCGTCACGCAGCGGCGTGACCAGTCCGACAGCCGCCAGCCGATAAAGCCCGGCCAGCACCTCGCGGTTCAGGGAACGGTTGATATAGCGTATCGGCGTCCAGTCTACCGTGGCGTTTGCGCCGTTCACCCGACCGGCCAGCTCCGCCACCGCGCGTTGCATATCCTTGTATTCCGGCACTTCGGAGCGGGATTTCGGCGTGACCTGCAAAAAGGTGACCTTGCCGCGATTGCCGGGATCGACCTTCAGGAAATGCTCGAAAGCCTCCATGCGGTTGGTGATGCCTTTGGAATAGTCGAGCCGGTCGACGCCGATGATTAGATCGCGATCGAGCATGCTGTCACGCATGCGCTTTACGGTTGAATGACGTTGCGCCTTATCGGCTATCTTCGCGAAGGATGCCGTCTCGATACCGATACCGAAGCGCTCGGCACGAAACTGGTGCCCGAACGCTTCGAACAATCCGTCATCATTGAGCGGCTTGCCTATCTTCTCGCGTCGCAGGCAGCCGATGAAGTTATCGACATCGTTCTCGGTCTGGAAGCCAACCACATCATAGGATGCGAGGCCGCGCATGATGGTCTCATGCACGGGCAGCGTGAACAGGATATCGGCAGGCGGCCAGGGAATATGCAGGAAGAAGCCGATACGGTTGGTGACACCGAGATTGCGCAGTTCGGCCGCCAGCGGAATGAGATGATAGTCGTGGACCCAGATCACATCATCCGGCTCGATCATCGGCAGAAGATGCTTTGCAAACAGGCGATTGACCCGGAAATACCCGGCCATGTCCTTGCGCGTGTAATCGATCAGATCCAGGCGATAGTGACAGAGCGGCCAGAGCATGCGGTTGGCGAAACCTGCATAATATTCGTCGATATCCTTCTTGTGGAGATCGAGCAGCGCGTAGCGAATGGGCCCCACATCGCGGATGGCCAGTTCCTGCGCCTGGCGATTGGGAAGGGTCTTGCCGGACCAACCGAGCCATATGCCACCGCGTTCGCTGAGCGCGGCCTGCAATGCCACCGCCAGCCCACCCGCAGGGGCCTTGCCCTGTTCGTCAGGCAAGGGAACACGATTGGAGACCACGATCAGCCGACCCATATATCAAATCCTCTCATTGTTTTGCTTGTTCATCGCCACAAAGGCGGGATAGCCAGAGGCGAAGCTCTGCCGGGTTCGCCAACCGCGCGGCGCCCGGACGGTCGATTGCACGACCGATCACGACCGCAGTGCCACCGAGTTCGCCTGCAGCATCAAGCATCGATAAATCTGTCAGATCGTCGCCGAAAGCGATCGGCACCCTCCCCGCAAACGGCTCTTCCTTCATGAAGCGGCGCAAGGCCACGCCCTTGTCGCTGATCGCCGGGCGCAACTCGAAAACCATCTTGCCCGACTGCACGACCCAGTCCGGCCCGGCAAGCTTCAATGCCTTGCTGACGAGATCATGCGCCAGATCGGCTTTTTCAGGCGCGGCGCGATAATGAAGCGCCACCGCGCTCCCCTTGTCTTCGGCAAGAAAGCCGCTGACACGCAGTGCAGCCTGACGCAGAAAATCCTTGGCAATCAGAAAATGCTCATCCGGATCGATCCGTTCGACCAGCCCGGATGCGTGCCGGAACTCGGCACCGTGCAGCGCAGCTATTGGGCCGGTATAATCGGGAAGGCGTTCCTCGATAAACGCAATCGTCCTGCCGGTGACCAGCGCCATTGCGCCAGACAGCCGCGCCGAAATGGACGAAAGCGATTTTTGCAGACCAACTGGAACGATAACGCCATCCGGACAGGCGGCGATATCGAGCAGGGTTCCGTCCACATCGAAGAAAAGGGCGTGTTTTTGAAAGTCGATGACCGGCATACCGATCTGATCGGTTGCCGGGTCCTGTTCCTTGCTGGGCATGTTAAGGCAAACATCCGCGATGGCGAATGGTTCCCGAATAAATTCGGCCCGCTTCTATTCCCTACCGGTCAGACAATCCTATGTGCGGCCATAGACATCATCGAAACGCACGATGTCGTCTTCGCCCAGATATTCGCCGCTTTGCACCTCGATAAGCACGAGCGGCAGAATGCCCGGATTTTCCAGCCGGTGGCGGAAACCACAAGGAATATAGGTCGACTGGTTGGTCGTGAGCAGAATCTCGCGGTCGCCATTGGTGACCTTTGCGGTTCCAGAAACGACGATCCAGTGTTCGGAGCGGTGGTGATGCGCCTGCAAGCTCAGGCGACGCCCCGGCTTCACTTCGATCCGCTTGATCTTGAAGCCGTCGCCTTCCTCAAGAACCGTATAAGTGCCCCATGGGCGATGGGCCGTGCGATGAAGCTTGGCTGCTTCATGGCCGCTTGCCCGCAGCTTGTTGAAGACCTTGCGCACTTCCTGCGCCTTGTCACGATGAGCTACAAGCAACGCATCAGGCGTGTCCACGACAAGCAGATCGTGAACGCCGACAAGGCTGACCAACCGGGTTTCGGACAAGACAAAGCTGTCGGTCGTGTCTTCGATAACCGTCTCACCGCGCAGACGGTTGCCGTCGTCATCCGGCGCGACGAGATCGGCCATCGCCGCCCAGGAACCAATATCGGACCAGCCGCAGGACACTGGAATACAGGCAATGTTGTCGGCCTTTTCCATGATCGCGTAATCGATGGAAATCGCAGGAGCAGTCGCAAAATCGTCCTTTGCGATTTCGATGGTCTTGGTCTCACCGTTGACGCCGCGCCGGGCATGTTCAAGCGAAGCCTGCACGGCATTGAAAATTTCCGGCGCAAAATGCTGCATTGCTGCAAGCATGGTCCCGGCCGTGAAACAGAACATGCCGGAGTTCCAGAAATATCGACCGCTCTCAACATAGGTTTGCGCGGTCTCGGCATCAGGCTTTTCAACAAAACGCAGCACATCCGTACCTTCGGCTTCAATATAGCCAAAGCCTGTTTCCGGATGATCGGGCACAATACCAAAAGTGACAATGCGCCCCGTTTCAGCAAGCTGGCGGGCCTTTGTCACAGCCTCGGCAAAAGCAGCCTCATCCTCGATCAGGTGGTCGGCGGGCATGACAAGCAATGTCGCGTCCGGGCCGTAAGTCGCCGCAGCATGCAGAGCCGCAACCGCTACAGCAGGCGCCGTATCGCGCCCGAGCGGCTCCAGCAGAAACACATTATCGACCTTGGGCGCCTTGGCATCGGCATAGGCATCGAGCGTCAGGAACAGGAAGTCGCGGTTAGTCACGGTGAGGATATGGTCCACACCGTCGAGCTGGGCCGCGCGCTTGTAGGTCTTGCCAATCAAGGTGCTGCCATCGGGCAGTTCGATGAACGGCTTCGGATGCGCATCGCGCGAAAGCGGCCACAATCTGGAACCGGAACCGCCGCTGATAATGACAGGAATAAAGCTCATTGCTCAGTTGTCCTTCGTTGCGTTGCGGGCGATAGCAAGTCCCGTTTCCAGAAGCGTCTCGGCCTGGCTCTCGTCTGAAGCTTCCACATAGCATCGCAGTTCCGGAGCATTGCCGGAAGCGCGATAATGAATTGCATTACCGGAATGGAAGAAGAGTTTCACGCCGTCAATCGTTTCGGAGCGGACAATCGGATCGTCCATCTGAAACAGTGCACTTCGCGTCGCCTCACTCTTCAACAGGGACAGAAATGCGAGGCTCTTTTCCTGCGGGACATTCTGCAACCTGTCGCTGAGAGCAACACGGAAATGGAAGCGGGCTGCGATTTCGGACAATGGCTTGCCAAGCTCCTTGACGGAACCAAGACTGCTGAGAATTGGCAGCAACGCATCGCGGGTCGAAAGCGCAGTCAATGTGCGATTGTCCCGGCTGATATCCGTGCCCAGCAACACACCGCCATTGGCCTCATAGCCGACCACCGCTGATATGCCCGAGGCGATGACCTGCGCCATGCCTTCGATGACATAGGGCGACCCCACCCGTGTTCTGATGACGCGCTCGAAATTTTCTTCAAGAGCGGAGTTGGACGTCACCGGCGTCACAATCGTTTTGACGCCAAGCCAGTCGGCTGTGATCGCTCCCACCAGATCGCCCCGAACGAAGCGGCCTTTCTCATCCGCGATCAACGGGCGGTCGGCATCACCATCCGTGGAAACAATGGCGTCAAAGCGGCTTTCCTTCGCCCACTGGTCGAGAAGTTCGATATCCTCGGAGCGCAAAGCTTCCGTATCGACTGGTACAAATACATCGGATCGACCGAGCGGTACGGCTTCTGCGCCAAGCTCGGTGAGGATACGGATAATGAGATCACGCGCCACAGACGAATGCTGATAGACCCCGACGCGCAAGCCGTGAAGGTTCTCAAGTCCGACAAAATCAACATAACGCTTCACATAGCGGTCGATTGCATCGCGGCTAAGGGGAACATCATGCAGATGACGAAAGGCAAGATTTTCCGGCAGAGCGGCATAGACCGCACTGATGGCGCTCTCGTCATTCTTGTCGATTTCTCCGTCGTTGCGATAGAATTTAAGCCCGTTGCGGTCGTCCGGAATATGGCTACCTGTAACCATGATGCATGGCGCTTGCTGCGAAATCGCAAAGTGGCTCAATGCCGGGGTTGGCAAAACACCGCAATCGACCGGCTGAAACCCCGCATCCCCGATTGCCGCCATGCAAAGTGCTGCAATAGCCGGACTGGACGGGCGAAGGTCTCGACCAACGAAAACCATGTCGCCCTTCTGCAGCTTTCCGGCTTTCGACAGCATTTCAACGAAAGCAAGAGAATAGGCATAAGCGGGCAAACCATTCAGTTCGTCCGCCAATCCCCTAAGACCGCTTGTGCCAAATTTAAGGGATGTGCCGCTCATGCTTTCCGCCAGTTCTTTTCCAATGTCAAAGAAGCCACGCCCGCAAGCGCCCCCCAGCTCAAAAGTTTTGTCATCTTATAACGTGAACCTGAAAACTATGATCCCCACAATGGTACAATCATATGCACCTTATTGTGGGTCATAATCCGTATAGGCAGGCAATTTCAAATCCTTAACGCCGTCTGCGTTAATAATTGCTGTTCTGCACGCATTAGTGGGAATTATTGTCGCCAAAAACGAAAAACGCGACACCGATCACTGAACGATGCCGCGTTGGAAATTCGTCACTCACGATACTATACAAGCCGGGCCATAACGTCCCGTAATGACGATTGCCACTGCGGCGCAGACCAGCTGAACACCTTCTGGAATTTGGCAGTCGACAGGCGAGAATTGGCAGGACGTGCAGCCTTGGTTGGGTAATCGGCTGTCGCGATATCCATAACAGTCGCGGTTGGCCCGCCAAGCCCGGCGCTTTCACTGAATATGGCGCGCGCGAAGCCGCTCCAGTTCGTGTCACCCGTACCGACCAGATGATAAACACCATAAGCGGAAAAGTCCGGTATCGCCGCCAAATGGTCCGCCACCTGGATAATCGCGTCAGCGATATCGAGCGCACTGGTCGGGTTGCCCCATTGGTCAGAAACGACAGAGAGCGCATCGCGTGTCTCCGCGAGCTTCAACATCGTCTTCACGAAATTCTTGCCAAAGGGGCTGTAAACCCACGCCGTCCGCAAGATGATGTGACGTGGATTGGCTTGCGCAACCAGACGTTCGCCTTCAAGCTTGGAGCTCCCATAGACACTGCGAGGCCCGGTGGCATCCGTTTCAACATAGGGTTCGCCAGCGTCGCCCGCAAAAACATAATCTGTAGACAGGAGGATGATGGGAACCCCACAAATCTTTGCCGCCTTGGCGACTGCTTCGGCGCCAATAGCATTCACCGCAAAGGCAAGTTCCCGCTCATCTTCGGCCAGATCCACCGCCGTGTAGGCGGCGGCTGAGACAACGAGGTCAGGCTTGATCGCTTCAATGGCACTACGCACGATAGCTGGCTGCGTCAGATCGAGTTCCGGGCGACCCAGCGCGATCACTTGCAGATCCGGACGTTGAGAGGCTTTCTCAAGAAGGCTCTGGACAACCTGCCCTTCCCGTCCGGTGATGAGGATTTTCATACCTTGGCCTCTTTTGTCGGCGCGCTGCCAAGACGCTCACCAGCATAGGTACCACTGCGGATCGGCTCCCACCACCAGGCATTATCGAGATACCATTGAATGGTTTTTTCCAATCCCGTCTCGAAGGTTTCCTGCGGCTTCCAGCCCAGTTCACGCTCGATCTTCGAAGCGTCAATCGCATAACGGCGGTCGTGGCCGGGGCGATCTGTCACGAAGGTGATCAAATCGGCGTAGCTCTTGCCGTTTGCGCGAGGCCGCTTCTTGTCGAGGATAGCGCAGATCGTCTCGACCACGCTCAGGTTGGTACGTTCCGCACGTCCACCGATATTATAGCTTTCGCCTAGCTTACCTGTCGTCGCAACCAACGCCAAGGCACGCGCATGATCCTCGACATAGAGCCAGTCACGCACATTCGCCCCTGCCCCATAAACCGGCAGCGGCTTTTCATCCAGCGCGTTGAGAATGACGAGTGGGATCAGCTTTTCCGGGAAATGGAACGGTCCATAATTGTTGGAGCAATTGGTAAGCACGACCGGCAGGCCGTAGGTTTCATGCCATGCGCGCACCAGATGATCGGAAGCCGCTTTCGAAGCCGAATAGGGTGACGACGGCTGATACGGGGTTTCTTCGGTGAAGATGCCGCTATCGAAAGGCAGATCGCCAAACACTTCATCCGTCGAGATGTGGTGAAAGCGGAAGTTTGACTTGCGTGGCTCCGGCAGTTCGCGCCAATAGGCGAGTGCCGCATTGAGCAAGCGGAATGTTCCAACGATATTCGTTTCGATAAATGCGCCGGGGCCGTCGATTGAACGGTCAACGTGGCTTTCCGCCGCCAGATGCATGACTACATCGATTTCGTTGGCACGCAACGCTTCGAGAACACCCGTGTCATCGCAAATGTCAGCCTCAAGGAAGCTGTAATTCGGGTGGTTTTCGATTTGGCGGAGAGACGCCAGATTGCCCGCATAAGTGAGCTTGTCGAGATTGACGACGTTGACTTTTGGGTCCGAGGCCAGATGGCGACAGACAGCGGAACCGATAAAGCCAGCTCCACCAGTAACGAGAATATTCATATCATTTCCTCAAGCAAAAACTTCTGCGTCAGCAAAAAGCGGGGCCTTCCGATCCTTGTCAGAAAGCTGGACGCCTGAAGATGCGATTGGCCAATCGATATCAATGGCCGGGTCATCAAACCGGATCGAGCGGTCATGCTCAGGAGAATAATAATTCGTCACCTTGTAGATAACTTCGGTATTCTCCACGAGCGTCATGAAGCCGTGTGCGAAGCCCTTCGGCACCAAAATCTGGTTCCATTTTTCAGCCGAGACTTGCAGCGCAACCCACTTCCCGAACGTCGGTGAGCTTTTGCGGATATCCACCGCAACATCCAGAATTGCACCGCGCGTAACACGAACCAGCTTGTCCTGCGCAAATGGCGGCAACTGATAATGAAGCCCACGCATCACGCCCTTAGCGACCGAATAGGAATGATTGTCCTGAACGAAAGTCAGATCAACTCCGGCTTCGGCGAATGATTTCGCATTATAGGTCTCGGAAAAAAAGCCACGGTCGTCGCCGAATTTACGGGGGCTGATTTCCAGAAGACCGTCAAGCTCCAACGGGCGAACTATCATCTTTCGCTACCGATTTCCTCGACGCGCCGACGCAGATAGGCTGCATACTCGGTCTGGCCAAGTTTTTCCGCCCGTTCGAGGACGGCGTCTCCATCGATCCAGCCTTTTTCAAATCCGATTTCCTCAGGACAGGCAATCTTGATGCCTTGCCGTTTCTCGATTGTACGCACAAAAGACGACGCATCCTGAAGACTGTCATGCGTTCCGGTATCAAGCCAGGCATAACCTCGTCCCAACTGCTGGACCGTCAGATCGCCACGCTGAAGATAGATATTGTTGATGGCTGTAATCTCCAATTCGCCGCGCGCGGAAGGCTTGAGCGAAGCGGCAATATCAACAACATCATTGTCGTAAAAATACAGCCCCGTGACCGCCCAGGAGGATTTGGGCTTGATCGGCTTTTCCTCGATGGAGATTGCCTTACCGGTTTCGTGATCAAATTCAACAACTCCATAACGCTGTGGATCATCGACACGATATGCGAAGACAGAGCCCCCCATATCTAGCTGAGCCGCTCTCTGGCAGAGTTCTGACAGACCATCTCCAAAATAGATATTATCGCCGAGGATCATTGCCACCTTATCGGTGCCGATGAATTCGCGTCCAATAATGAAAGCGTCGGCTAACCCGTTTGGGTTTGCCTGCTCTGCGAATGAAAAACTTAGCCCGAAGTCACGACCATCGCCCAATAGTTTTTGAAAAATAGGCAAGTCATGCGGCGTGGAAATGACAAGGATTTCCCTTATCCCGGCAAGCATCAGCACGCTGAGAGGGTAAAAAATCATTGGCTTGTCATAAATAGGCAGAAGTTGTTTGGAAACTGCAATTGTCAAAGGGTAAAGGCGTGTTCCGCTTCCGCCAGCGAGAATAATTCCCTTCATGAAGCCTTCCTAAGATGGTATTCGGTTCAAAATCAGAATGCTTATCATTGGGCACTCATGAGATACTAGAGGTATCATGTCCTGCACAAAAATGCTTTAGAGGACAACACCCTGCTTACAGCCGATTGAAATAATCCGTGTGCGCTTCCCGCTAACAGAAACCAAGCTAACCGTTTAAAATTGAAAACGAATGACAAAAATTCAGCCCGATAAGCATCAATCAACAATCATTCCAAGCCTGCTTTTGACAATTTCGATTGTAACTTTCAAACCAGATCCGAGTGAACTGCGTTCAACTCTGGATAGCCTCGCAGGCGCTCTGTCCGGTTTTGACCGGGCCCAAATCGCTATAACGATTGTGGACAACTCTCCTGAGGATATGATCTCTGACCTACTTCAAACAGCATTGAGAAGCTGGGACTACAAACTAATTCAAGGTCATGGTAATGTAGGCTTTGGTCGTGCTCACAATCTAGCGATTGAAACAACCGGACAATATCACCTTGTTCTCAACCCAGACGTTCAGATGGCGCCTGATGCACTAAAAGCCGCTGTAGAATTCATGCAAGAACACCCGGCGTGTGGTTTGATATCGCCTTATGCAGTTTGGCCTAACGGTGAACGACAGTACCTATGCAAACAAAAGCCGTCGGTGCTAGATTTATTTTTGCGGGGCTTCGCTCCGGTATCTATTTCACAGCTTTTTGAAGCTCGACTAAGGCGTTACGAGATGCAAATTGAGACCCAAGACGCCGTATTTTGGAACCCTCCGATTGTGAGCGGATGCTTTATGTTTCTTCGCGGTGATATACTGAAAAAGATACAAGGATTTGACCACAGATATTTCTTGTATTTTGAAGACTTCGATCTTTCTTTGAGATGCGCGTGTCGGTCTTCCATTGCTTTTGTTCCTTACGTAAGAATAGTTCATGCTGGAGGTCACGCTTCCAGAAAAGGACTTTGGCATAGAATGCAATTTATCAAATCCGCATTGTTATTCTATCGAACTCACGGCATGAGGTTAGCTTGATGAATATATACATGTTAAGATATTTATGTATTCGAAAGATAATCGCTTGAAGAAACTGGTCTATATCTCCCCAGTACCTTGGGACAGTTTTGCACAACGCCCTCAGAAATTCGTAGAATGGTTCAAAAAAAAATACGAAGGTGAAGTGTTGTGGATTAACCCGTATGCTACGCGGTTACCGAATTTTGGCGACATAAAAAAATTTCACAATAGTAGCCACAGACCGCAGGCGGAAAAAAAAGATCGTATAAAAATAATAAATACTCTGAGTGCTCCAATAGAGCCAGTCCCTTATCTTAATAAAATAAACTTTATACTTTGGAGAAAAGCATTTTCCGATGTAAAACTTTTTGCTGGAAACGGCGATTGTACTCTCGTAGTCGGAAAACCATCACTACTGGCACTTCAGCTTATTTCATTAATTCCTTGGAAGACGACCATTTATGACGCGATGGATGATTTTCCTGCATTTTACCATGGTTTAGCTCGTATCTCCATGGCTCGAAACGAGATGAAACTTGTTCAAGCTGTTGACAAACTATTGGTATCGAGCACCCATTTATTTGACCGCTGGCATTTGCACCACAACGATGTCAGCCTCATCCCTAATGGATTGGATATCGATGCGTCTCTGCAGAGAAAAAACATAAAGTCAGTAAAAGAAAAACCAATCTTAGGCTATATTGGGACTATAGGCGATTGGTTTGATTGGGAGCTGGTTATCACATTAGCCCGTATAGTTCCATTATTTACAATTCGGATTATCGGCCCGGTTCACAAACTGCCGCCTGAAACCCTCCCACACAACATCGAAATTTTGCCCCCATGTGACCACAAAAACGCAATGCTGGAAATGTCAAAATTTGATGTGGGACTGATCCCGTTTCTTAAAAATGAACTGACGGATTCTGTCGACCCTATAAAATACTATGAGTACAGATCATTCTCCATCCCCATTCTATCAACTAACTTCGGTGAAATGAAGTACCGACGCAACGCTGAGGGAGTGCATCTGATTGATGATATAGATAACGCTTTGATAGCGATACAGTCCGCAATTGCTAAATCCAAAAATACGAATATTGACACGGAGTTTCTGAATTTAAACTCCTGGGATGCCCGCTTTAATCATCTAAAGCTCTAGAATCTCTTGGAGTTACCCTTAAAATCCGGACATTTTCAGGATTGAGCATTTTGGCTCCGGAACTCTCGTGGAGATTGATATCCTAAAGCTTTATGCGGGTGAAGATTGTTATAGTGCTCGTGACCTGATGTGGTGGGCGGCCTCCGCTTCCGGCATCGTAATATTCCAAAGTGTGGCTGTCGAAAGTCACATAAGGGAGAGCCGTCCATGGAAAAGATTACCACAATTGGTCTCGATATCGCCAAGCATGTATTTCAAGTTCACGGAGTCAATGACGCAGGCAACACCAGATGCCCCTTTCTCGCAAGAGTCCGCCACGTCGATACATGATTTGCAAGCAAACCGTGCCGACGCGCAACAGAACGTAAGCGGTCAGCCGATGGCGTTAGACTTGAAGTTCCAAGGCATCAGAGTTTCGATTTCGGTTACAGGCCAACCTTGAGCGATACGGTTCAGGGTTTGGGATAGCCAGTCGAGCGGATCGACGGCAT
>NZ_WBVY01000007.1:0-177678 GCF_008932285.1 Brucella tritici | reverse complement strand
TCCGCCGTCAAAACCTCGAATATCTGGGAATGATTCATATCGTCATTCATAGGACTCTCCGTATGATTCATACGGAAAATCGCCCATCACGCCGACTAATGATATGTGGGGTAGCCTTACCGCTTACCATATAGATTGCATTGCTCTTTTTCATGGTGGTTACCTGACAATTTGTTACCCCGTGAATGGGTATAATCATCGTTGGATCTTCGCGCGTACCCCAATTGAGGGAGGTTGCTATTCTCTGCCAACGTTAAAGTCAGCACCAGAACAGCTATCGTCTGAGCAAAACGGGGAGGAAGATATGACATCCAAAATCAGCTATTGGCTTGTGGCCACGACCATATGCGGGATAACGTCCTTTCCGATCTCAGAAGCCTTTGCGGATAAGGGAATTGAGACTTTTGGATGCCAAGGGTGCGGTCGTTCATCTGGGCAATCGAATAATAACGCAGCTGCGGCTGCGGCAATTGGTTTGGGTGTGGGGCTCTTACTTCAGGGATTGGCTAGTTCCCCCAGTTCTCCCCCACCTGTTAAAGCCCCTCCCCGCAAGAATCCTGCCTGGTTTAATGGAGGTGCAAAATACGATGCCTGGCGTAAAAAATGTTTTCGCATATATATGGATTATGGTCAGACACTTAAGCATCAATATCCGAAGTTTTCAGACTGGCATGCATATTGCCGTAATTCATATGATCCTTCCAATCTCAAAGCAGTAGAACAAGCGACGTTAAGGCTTGCAGGAGTGTCGACCGCCCAGAGTCGGCCAGGCATGAACAATTCGGCGCAGTCCAGACAATTGAGTTCTGGCTTATCGAAGGCCAAAACATCACCCGTCACTAGAAAGCGGGACGAAGCACGTAAGGGAACTGATATAGATCCTAGGACACAGGAACCTTGCGTACAGATGGCCATGATGTCTGGATATCCGAAAAAGACATTCGGTTTTGGCGGCAAGCCAATGGTTCAATACAAATACACCGTAACAAACACCTGTCCAAAGGCATATACGGCCTCTCCGTTAACCAATGCTGGTTGGGAAGGTATAGCTCCGGTAAGAGCAAATCATTCGACTACGTGGTTTTGCACAGATGGCCATCCAGCCAACAAGGACTGTCGTGGCGGCATTAAGTCCTATACGTTCAAGTAACTTTTTATCTTTTTAGTTGGTTGACAAGCACGGTAAACTTGGTTGCCTCGATATCGATGAGAAAGGCAGGATGAAGTCGTATACGGGTGTTGTTTGAATTGTCTGGGAGATCGCATTCACAAATACGGTCTCCCATCTCCTCCATACCAGACCTAGTTTATTTTGTGGTAGGAGTATACTTCAATATGTTTCTGGTAAATCCGATCAAAGTGCCAGTAAGCGCTTTTATCGTCCATAGCTTCTAAGAATTCAGATAATTTTTTGATATTATCTTTTTCTTTCCAAATAGCACCATTTTCCAATATTCCTACAATAAATAGCTTGCCGTCCTTTTCTAGGAAATCAGTCCAGTCCTTCTCAAGAATTTCTTGTGACCTTCGATAATATGAAAGCCTCAGCGCAGGGTCTATTGAATTCTCGAATTGTTTGGCATCGGAAATTAAGTACGCAAGGTTAAACCGCAGTTCGAGAAAAGAAGGCCAACTTTCGTACCAATATTCATAACTATCACCAATTGTATCTTCAGAATACCATCTGTCAATTATCCTAAGAAGCTCCGTTGGGGGAAAATCCTTAGTTGTCTCTACAAGCTTAAATAACCAATTTATGTTTTTAGCTTGCCAATCTGATGTTTTACATCTACCACTCAGCCGAACTAGAGCGTTACAGATCTCTGGATCGTAATTTTCATATATTCCTTCTTCAAACAATCTATCTTTATTATATCTATTTGTGAAAAATGCATTATCTAAGAGGCATGCAACAACGCGAGCGTGATCATCCTCATTCAAAAGGGAAAAGGCATTCTTCTGATCCAAGATCGAAATATAATACTCAGATGGTTGATATGGGTTACAGGCAGCACAGGCCAGCTCTTCGAAGAGTTCGTCAGAAGGAAGCGTATCATCACCAGGTATGAACGAAGATGCATTCCGGTTATACCGAAAAAGTACGCATCGACCCAAATGGTCCAGTCGTGATAATAGCTTACGCCCTATATGAATATCACGCGAGTATCGAGCCAGTCCCATATCAATTAGAGGTTCATTTCTACTGAACAGAGATGTCTCAAGTGTGGTTACGTCGAATTCTTTAGATTGTTTGTGGGTATCATATTGTTTATCCAACCAACTCACAACTGCATGGGCTGGAAGGTATCTCAAAGTTGCCACTGTCGTTTGTGAATTAACACGGTCTCTTGTGAGCCAGTAATCATATTCATCAAACCACTGATAATCTGACATTACACCGTTCCCCAATCTAAATCATTATTCTGGCAAGCTTGCGCTCAGAGATCGACAATCCTCGTGTCTTTCGGCACAAAATACCACCATGGCACCGACGTCTTCAAAGTTTGAAGCGCGTTTTCCAACTTCGGCTCTTCGGCTACGCCATTCGACCAGAGAATGACTTCGGTGTCCCTGTTGGCACCGTTCTCCACTCTGAATGCGCAGGAAGCCGTCTGATTTGGTGTCTCCGATTCATGTTGGGTGCTGATCCGAATCCAGTTTGTGTTTTCGATCTCAATCTTCTCCGAGGTGTTCTTTGAAAACTCGGAGTCTTCTGTTCGGAAATCGGGCGAAGTCGCCGTGTCCGGGTTTATGAAATTGTTCCCATAAACACCAAACAGGGTTTCGCATGCATGAGTAATGGCTTCAGGCGAGAGCGGTATCTTCTTTGGTTTTGTATCGATAGAAATCCCTGCATGAGCTGCATCTTCGACGGTCTGAATGGGTTTCGTTTCCTCGGAATCGAAAAGGATGTAGTCGGTTAGGAACCGTCTGGATATTTTCAGCGACTCCTGATCTTTGATAAGAGCACTTACTATTCCAAAAGCGGCACGCGTCAACGCTGACACGTAGTTCGCATCATACTTTTTGCCGGAATCCAGCTTTACATATGGCGCGTGAAATCCAACAACGGCACCGGGTTCCATTGTCCGAGACGGATGTCTGAAATCGCCCCATTGGCTACCACCGAGAAAGGCGATGGCACAAGCAGAATGGCATTCGTCACCGTTGCGGACATAGGTCGCAAAACCATCAGCCATGAATGCATCATACAACTGCTTGCCAGCCAGATAATTACCGCCAGGACTGTTCAGGCAGATGCTGTTTCCTGCATCGACGCCATCTCCATTTTTCGCGACGATGGCTTCGATCTTTTCGGCATCCCCCTTTTCGATAAGCCCGGAGAGTAAATATCTACATTTGTTTGATTCAATAGGTCGGATATCGGCGGCCGTTGCAAACGGTGCTGGCATCAGAATGATAGTCGCAGCCGTAATCGCCAGAAACTTGAAACTCGTTTTCATTGTCCGCCCCGTCTTGCTATCACCCCAGAGCAATATATGCAGCTTTGAAAGCTGAAGAAAGCGAGTTTCTTCGCGGACACTGCCCCCTTCAATGCACGTAGAAGTCACATTGGTGTGATTAAATATTTTCTGAGGTTGCAATTCAAGTTTTGCTGAAGCTAACTGTGTTGGGGCATTATGGGGCGCGAAAAATTGCAATCTTTTTTTGAAAAGCAAGTTGATTTCGAAACGCTCATGAACCATGCGTTTTTGTGCGATGACGAACTCGACAGAAGGATCGAAATCAAGCAGTTTTATAACGGAAAGCTGTCGCCTTCGTATGTAAGGCTCGATGCAGTGGGCCTTGGGGTCGCGAGCCGTATTAAATTAATTGGCCCTGTCATTGAGGCCTTTGTCCGGCCACGGTTATTGCTTGATGATGACGCCGATTTGGCTTTCTTTTTTGCCGTCGATCAGTTGCTAAAAGACAGAACTGAGCTTGAAGACTTCAGCAAGCAGTTCACCCGAGTTCCAGAGCGATCCGCTATAGTCATCGACATTGAGGGCAGGATTGCGGGAAACATGTCATATTTGCTCATGCTCTTTGATCGGGCAAGCAAGCAACTCGCGAGCGAATGGTGTACGGCTGGCTATGATCCCCGAGTACTTAATTTGCCATTGCAGACAAAACAGGCGGAAACTTCGGGCGAAGATGATGCCGACGCCGCATAGTCTCGATTGTTAGCCGAACAATATGTCGGAGCCACCAACAATGGATGGCTTCCGACTGATGTGACGTCTATCCAAGAAGATGCGTAACCGCTCGGCCGACGAACATTGCCTCCGGGGCTTCCAACTCCTTTGCAACGGTCTTCAGTAGGTCTAACCGGATGTCAGGTTTGTCACCTTTAAAGAATGCCAGTACCCATTCCCTATCGGCGTCTGACATCTTCTGTGTGAATTCGAAGATGTCGGTGCAATATCGCCTGCTGAGTTCAGAGATGACTTCGCTGAAAGTCATCGATTGATCATAAACCAGCCCTTCGACGATAGCCTTCTTTTGCCCATCAAGGGCATCGCCTCTATTTGGAATAAAGCCTCTTCGCTTTGTGAGCCATCGCAGAGCTTCAGCCGCATCCAGCTCACTACCGTCGAGCCTGAATCCTTCTTTGCTTAGGGATGCCCTCGCGACGGATTCTGTCATCCCAGCCAGAAGAGAAAGCTCTTTTATATTCAAGCCTCCTCCCTCGACGTTCATTTTGTATCGAGCGAAAAAGGTTTCCAGAACCGTGCGAAGTGGCGAGTCCAAGCTCGGCATGAGCGGGGATTCCTGATTGTGGGTGTAGACAGGAAGTCCGCCATTCAGAAGCATCTCTGCTTCATACCAGTCTTCAGGTTCTATCAATTCGTGTCCGGAGAGCTGGTATGCGTAATCGTAGCAGCGCTGCACAATCGAATAAATGCGGTGTCGTTTGATGTCGAATGTGTCTTCGTCAGCGTTCTCGTCGCCGAGCATTTCGGAATATGCTTCATTGGTAGTGAAGATGCCGATTGCTTCGATGGCAACCCAGATCGCCTTCCTGATATCGTCTTCAACTTGTTCCCAGGTATATGGCACTAGATTCTTACTCATGCGGCTTCTCCCAGATCGAGTTCAGCGATCCGTTTCTTCAATGTTGAGGCCGCTAGCAGGAGTTTGGCCGGATTCGTCTGTTTAGATGCCAGTGAAGCCGATTTCCGTCCAGTGAAAACAGCAACACGCTCGTTGTTTGCTTTCGATGGATGAGGCATGCCTCGAAGAACGTTTCTTTCGTTCAAATGACCTAATTCAATGAGGCGACTTACACCCCGGTCTGCAGTTGGACCGAGTGGTAACCAGACGGCGTTTGGTAATAGTTTGGCTTCCTCGGCCAAATGGCTGTCGATCATATTGCGCAGGATTGCCGTCTTCATCATATCTGGTTGCTTGCCAGTATAGTTTTTGCCACCAATAAAAACAGGATATCGCAGTGCGGATGTAAAATGCATATCGGTCGATTTGTCATCAAACAGCGACGCCGATGTATCGATTTGAAGAAGCTGAGCAATCCCAACGAAATCGAGCATCTCAATTAAATTCGTGCGCATGAGACCGCTAAAACTGGCCGTCATTTTTGCAACACGGAGGGCTTCTTCAAACGACCTTCCAACGAGCTTTGCGGAATGCAGGGCATTCAATGCGTTTACCGCCTGCGTCATACCAGGCGTGATGCCCACGATTACCAGACGAGCTGAACGCTCAATGTGATCGAATGGGGCATAGCAAATCTGAACATTGCCATCTCTTTCAATGGTGAGCTTGGGATCAGTCAGAATGTTGTTGGCGCTCTGGCCATTGATTGTGTCGAAATATGCGCGTGCGATTGAGAGATCCTGAGCCAAGATCGTGTTCTCCAGTTTGTATGATGATAGATGATGATTAGTGTTTTAGACGGCGTTTACGGCGTGCAACGGCAACGATTTGACCGCTATCCCCGACAATCACGTAAGCGCCACGATACCGTTCCAGTTCGATTGCGAGACGATTATCAACTTCGGCAGCCATGCGAAGCGCTCGCCTGTCCAGCATGATGCTCTCAGCACCCCGAACAATTTGGCCTGCTCCATACTGCATAATGGCTTCGACTACATGCCGTGGGAATGCCCTCTGTTGCATTCTAGCGCTTGCGTGTGCTGTCAGGTTCATGTCGCCCTCCGTTTGGTTGATTTCGGTATATAACCCTGAAACCATGATGGCAAGCGTAAAGTGCGATAGTTATATAACTTTCTATCTTTTCACAGAGGGCCAGATACTGTTTCCGTCGACAAGCCTCTGAAATCCCAATGTTTTCGGTCTTAAGCGGTCTACTCGCTCACCAGATTTGACACATGCACAAACTCCCAACAGCATAATTGGCAATTATGCTTGTTAAAGGAGTAACGTATGGCATTCAAAGAATTCGATAATCTATATATAGCTGAGAAACCTAATCTGGCTGAAGCGTTGGCAACCGCGCGGGGTAAGATGCTAGGCATCAAACCCGAGAAATCTAAAGGTCACTGGGTAATAGGCAACGATGCGATCACCTGGCTCTTCGGCCATATGTATGAATATGTGGAACCGGAGGCCTATAGCTCGGACTATGAAAAATGGAGAATGAGCGACCTCCCGATTGTGCCGGAGGATTGGAAGCGCACTGCTGAATATTCGGCCAAAAAGCTTGCTAAATATCCCGATCTCAAAAAGAGACAGGCATCTAAGCTTTCTCATCTCGCACACGTTGTGAGCCTTCTGCCGAAAGCAAAGCGGATTATCAACGCAGGCGACGCCGAGCGCGAAGGGCAGTTGCTGGTCGACGAGCTGCTAGAGGAAAATGGCGTTGACCCATTCGGAAACGACATCGGCCGCGTCTGGGTGTCCTCATTTGCCGAGAAAGACGTCATAAAAGCCATTGAGGGCATATTCCCGAACGCTGAGAAAAGAAATCTATTCAACGCCGCCGTCGCCCGTTCTAAGGCTGATTGGTTGCACGGGATGAACATGACGCGGTTCTCAACCATTGAGGGGAGAAAGTCAGGTGCTGACGGAGTCGTTAATATCGGCCGCGTGCAGACTCCAACATTGAAACTGGTTGTCGACCGTGACCGCGAGATCGCGAATTTCAAGGCTGTTGACCATTACCTGCCTCGGGCGACCTTCAAACATGCCAACGGCGACTTCTCGGCGAACTACGTCATCCCTGAAGATTTGAGCGGCCTCGATAGTGAAGGCCGTCTGGTCGATAAATCTGTAGCTGAAGCCATCACCAATAAGATTGCAGGAAAAAACGGACGTGTCATCGAATTCACGAGATCCGCCAAGTCGAAGTCCGCCCCTCTTCCATATTCGCTCTCAGCGTTGCAGTCCGAATGCTCCAGCAAGCTGGGGTTAACCGCACAGGAAACGCTCGATGTCGCTCAGTCTCTATATGAGCGCCACAAGGCTACGACATATCCACGTTCGGATAGCCGTTATCTGCCAAAGTCAATCTTAGATGGCGAGGCTCCGCAGATCATGCAGAACCTGGTTGGCATAATGGAACACAAGGAATCCGCGTCGGCTGCCAACATGTCCCTGAAGTCAAAGGCATGGGACGACAGTAAGGTGACCGACCACCACGGCATTATCCCCACAATGGAAGCCACGGCATCCGTGATTGCAAAAATGACGCCCATGGAGCGTTCGGTATTCTCCCTGATCGCAAAGGCATTCATTGCCCAGTTCCATCCTGATCACCAATGGAATGCGCTTTCCGCCACCGTCGAAGTCGAAGGCGAGAAATTCAAGGCCACGGGCAAGCAGGTTACCAATGCGGGCTGGAAAGTCGTCTACGGCGTCAATGCGGTCGACGAAGATGAAGAGGAAGGCGACAACGAAACGCAAGCGTTGCCAGCCATGTCGAAAACGGATTCCGTTTCTGTTGCAAAGTCCGATGTCACATCAAAACGGACGACACCGCCGTCAGTCTTCAATGATGGCACGCTTATTGGAGCAATGGCAGCGGTGCATAAGTTCGTCACCGATCCGTCTGTCAAAAAGATGCTGAAAGACACCTCCGGCATCGGAACGGAAGCTACGCGTGCAAACATTATTGAAGGCCTTCTGAAAAATGGTCTTCTGGTGCGCGCAGGCAAAACAAAGCTGATTTCCACCAGCAAGGGCGGCGTTCTGATCGATCAGGCATCGAAACTGAGCTCAGAAATCGTATCGCCAGGTTTGACGGCTGCTTGGGAAGAACGGCTGAAGGCGATTTCCGAAGGTAAATACGACGCCGAGAAGTTTATTGATGAACTCGTCCAGAGCTTGAAGACAATCATTGAGACGAAAAAAACGGCGGGCGGTTCGTCTTCGGGTGTCAAGATCGAACCAATTGAAGGCCATGGTGAAGCGTGCCCGAAGTGCAAAAAGGGTAAGATGATGACCCGTCAGACGAAGGCGGGCAAAGCCTTCCTGAGCTGTTCGCAATATTTTGGTAAAGACAATCCCAAGAACTGCGGTCATGCGATCTGGCCGAAAGATGAAGAGGATGTCACGGGCCTTGATTGTCCAAAATGCAAGAAAGGCAAACTGGTATACCGCAAGACCAGAGACGGCCGTGATTTCCAATCTTGCAATCAGTATTTCGGTAAAGACGATCCAAAAAATTGCGGATACGCGGTTTGGCCGAAAGCTGACATCCCTGAGCCTGAAGTCAAAGGAGGCAATAGCTCTCCAACACCAAATTGCACGAAGTGCGGCAAAGGTTTCATGGTTGAACGGACGTCGAAAACGTCGGGGAAGAAATTCCTTGCATGCAATAACTGGCGCAAGAACGATCCCCTATCTTGCGATGCCGTGCAATGGCTCAGTGAACCGTCCTATCGACCTCCTCGTCCTAAGTTTGGATGACCACATCAGGGAGCTTCGGCTCCCTTCTTTATTCATAAGCGCTTTCTCTCTTGTTGCTTGCAGTCTCCTGAATGACAATTTTGAAGTCAAACCGAAACTGACATTAAGGAGACTCCAATGGAAAAAGGCAAGTTATCGAAGATTATTAAAGACTCAACGCTAATCGTGTTAATAATAATAGCTGGTTATTACATCTCACAGAATATTAATCAGATGTTTGCTTATGAAAAGATCGCCTCGGTTACCAAGATTTCATCAAACGATCATAAGGTTTATTTTGACAGCGGCGATTTCATGCTTGATGAAGTGGGCATCCTGGAAAAAGGTGACGTATGCAGATTAACGGTTGGATATCTGCCGTTTTATCGTTCGACAATTTTATTTGCTGATTGCACTATCTTTAAGTGGTCGATCTGAGAGAGAGAAAACATGAAAATCGGCGGCGGCGGAATACCAAATCCAGAGATCCCTGAACCTGAGTTCGATGAATTCGGAGATAGGATTATTCATCCGATCATCTCACGTGAATATATAGATGAGGGTGGCAGAACTATCCAGATCGTTGATAACCTGCATGAGTATTCGAAGTATACCAAGCAGTTATCTCGGAATCGCGATGCTCGAATGCTGGAACGCGGCGAAATCGATCAGGCTGGCTTACGGAGAAAGAACGACGCCTTCCATGGCGTGGACTTCAGCAAAGTCCGGATCGTGTCCATCGGCGGGAAACCCTATGAGGACATCGATTGACGATGAAAAATACATCAGGATGACACCATTTGCTCTGAATTCCGCTCGTGTTGGTCCTTCAACCAAGAAGCACCAGCTGCTCTTGTGGGGAATCTCTTTGAAATGATCATTCCCGCATTACTGGGATGTATCGACTGAGCTATCCAACGCAGGGACGGCGGATTGCCAGCAATTTTAGCGAGATTCCCAACGAATATCTCATCGATGTAGTAATCGCCCATATTTAAATCTCTCTTCAATGAACAGCTCAACTCCCAGCAAAACTAGCCCGTCGCTTCTGCAGGAAAGCACTCACTCCCTCAACAAAGTCATTAGTTCCCATCGTGGCCAGAAAAGTATCACGTTCGGCTTCGAGATGCTCTGCAAGTGAAGGTCCCCCGCTACTCGTGTCAAGGAGATGGCGAAACTTTGCGTATGCATATGAAGGTCCGGTCGCAAGTTTCTTGGATAGCGACTCAAGTTCTGCGTCAAACAATTCCTCTGGCACAATCTTCGAGACAAATCCCCATTCACACGCTTCTTTTGCCGTTAAATAGGTTGATAACAACATCAATTCCATTGAGCGCGTATACCCTATCTTGCGAGGCAGAAACCAGCTCCCGCCGCAATCTGGTACGGCAGCAATTCTGTCGTAAGCGAGAAGGAACTTCGATTTCTCGCTTGCTAGAATGAGGTCGGCTAGCAGTGCAAAGCTGAGGCCTGCTCCAGCAGCAACCCCTTGTACACCAGCTAAGACGGGCACTTCCAGCTGTCTAAATGCAAGTACAGCAGGATTTAATGCATCAATTAAAGTGTTAAATGTATTCGCTGCCGTAACTTTATCGCCAAAAGCGGCTACGTCGCCGCCCGCCATAAAGTTTCCACCTGCTCCCAACAAAACAACGCACCGCAAATTTTGTATTTCTGCAATTTCACGCACAGCCTGTAATAGTTCACTCGCCATTTGTACGTTTACTGCATTCAGAACTTCAGGACGATTAAATATAATTCGCGCGATACCAGTGGCTTCATCATACCGTTTGACTATGGCCGATTCAGTTCTGCTAATAGTATTCATTTGGCTCTCCCATTGCATCAATATTGACCATTTACAATTAACAGCCGTTGCACCTAGGGTAATCAAACTTCTCGTCAACCGATGTGTAAAATCAGATAATTTCGAAGACATAATTGGCTTTTTCTACTAGAATTCCTGTCGAGGTTACCCGACAGGAACATGCATTAGTCATCAATAATAGACTTATTGATTTCGAGACGTCCCCATTACCTTTGCTGCGAGGTCGCGCTCCATATCGTAAGCAATCCAAAGTGCATTCTCATCCTCGGCATTCATGCAAGTTTTCAATTGACTTCGCAGTTCACCCGTCATCAACGATGCAATCTGACCTGCCATCGCTATGGCTCGTGCCAATAAAAGATCTGCACTGTCTTGCAATTCCTGGACGAGACCAATCTGATGGGCGCGCTGGCCGGAAATTGGTTCACCCGTCATGACCATCATTCTGGCTTCGCTCTGACACAGCACTTCACGCGCAATACGATAGCCGCCAATTGCTCCTACCTTTACCTCGGGCAAACCCAAGCGAGAGTCCGGCGTTGCAAGTCGTATATCGCAGGCACACGACAGCATGAAGCCAGACCCCATTGCAGCTCCGTGAATTGCTGCGATGGATGGCAGTGCGCAATCACGCACTGCGCGCATGGCATTTTGTACTGCTCCAGTTCCCGCTAAGGTCTGTTCCGGGGTAAGGGTATTGAATTCCCGGAAGTCGTTTCCTCCGCAGAAATGCTTCTGCGGATGTCCGCTAAACACCAGTGCACCAACCCCATCGCTAACCAGTTGGTTTAACAATGGTGGTAGTCGATCCCAATTGCCGAAGCTAACGGCATTAACCGGGGGGTTGTTGAGGCGAATAATCGCCACTTCTCCATTACGTTCGACTTCAAACATTAGCGCACCGCATAGGATGGTTGACGCTTTTCAAGAAACGCAAGCGCACCTTCACGCGCTTCATCAGTTCTGCGCACTGATGCAGTCAACGTACATTCAAACTCATAACCTTCTTTCAGGTTCATCGCTTCGGTACGGTTCAATCCCTGCTTTGCCAATCTAATGGCAGGGGGGCTCTTACTAGCGATCTGTTCCGCGAGTTCCATCGCGCGAGGAAGAACTGCTTCAGGAGCAACGACCTCATCTACAATATGCGCTCTCAAAGCCTCGTCGGCTGGAACACGACGCCCCGTATACATCATCGAGCGCGTCATACCCTGTCCGGCAAGCCGCATCACATGGCGCGAGCCACCGAGCACACCGACGTCAATTTCAGGCAATGCAAATACGGCTTTCTCCGAGGCAATCCGAACATCACAAAGCGACGCTAACACGATACCGGTACCAACAGCTGCCCCATTTATTGCACCGATCACTGGGACAGGGCAATCATAGAGCGAATTGAATGTTAGTCGGACGTGCGCAAGGTATTCCGTTGCTTTATCAAATTCCAGGTCAACGAAGTCGTTCACATCGTTGCCGCTACAGAACACACGGCCTGCTCCGGTAAAGACCGCGACACGCATTTGTGGATCTTCACCCAAGCGATGGAAAGTGCGACGTAATTCGTCATAGACTTCCAAATTGACCGCATTGGCTGGCGGCCGATCAAGCGTAACGACTGCCAGGCCACGATCTACTGTAACTTTGACGAACTTATTGTCATAGGGCATGTTCTTCCTCCATTAATGTCCTAGATAGCTTGCTTCGACGGCACCACTTGTAAAGAGATGATCGGCAGGGCCTTCTGCTGTGACCGTGCCGCTTTCAAGCACAATAGCGTGCTGTGCTGTCATCTCTGCCAACGTCAAGTTTTGCTCGACAAGTAGTACTGTCATCCCTTCTTGAGCGATTTTGTTGACGGCAAGGCCAACTTGCTCGACAGCCTTTGGTGCGAGGCCTTGACTAGGTTCGTCTAACAACAACACTCGCGGGCGTGACATCAAGGCGCGCGCTAGTGCGAGCATTTGTTGTTCTCCACCCGAAAGTAAACCAGCCATTTGGCCATATCGTTCTGAGAGGATGGGAAACATCTGGGTTACCTGATCCAGTTCAGCCGTACTTGGTTCACCATGCACGAAAGCACCAATTCTAAGATTATCGCGTACCGTCATTTCTGAAAATACCTGTCGACCTTCAGGTACCAACGCGATGCCACGCTTGACACGATCAGCAGGACTTAGATTGGTAATATCTTCGCCATCTAGCAGAATGGTGCCTTTCCGAACTGGAATAAGCCCCGTAATGCAACGGCAGAGAGTCGTCTTTCCAACTCCGTTGGCTCCCATGATAACGGTTGGACGGCCTTTTACAGCGGTGGCATTAACTCCATGCAACACCTCCATCCGGCCATATCCAGCATGTAGATCTGCGATCTCAAGCACTGTCTTTCCTCCGGCCTAGATAAACGTCGATAACATCAGGGTTCTGCTGACATTCGGCAGGTGTACCTTGGAATAAAAGTTTCCCTCTATCTAAAACGGCGACCTGGTCGGCCAGAGACATTAGAAACCGCACATTGTGTTCAATCAGCAGTATAGTGACACCGCGTTTGTTCCACTCACGGATCAGATCGGCCAAACGCGACACCTCGGCTACAGTCATACCCACCGCAGGTTCATCAAGCAGTAACAAGCGAGGTTTCAAAGCCAAAGCCAGTGCTATGCCCAGATGTCTCATCGATGCGTAAGGCAAATCCGCAACTTGACGTTTGAGGATCGGAGCTAATCCAAAGGCTTGAACTAATTCGTCCGACGCGTGATCTCGTCCCGAAGCAGCGGCGGCAATTCTCAAATTTTCTTCAACGGTAAGTCCCAGAAAAGCACGAGTTTGCTGAAATGTACGAACGATACCTCGTGAAACAGCATCTGCAATGTGCCATGGCCCACCCGCTTCACCATTGAATTTGATGCTGCCTGACGTAGGACGTATCAAACCCGAGATCATATTGACAAGTGTCGTTTTCCCGGCCCCGTTCGGGCCGAGAAGACCCATAATCTGTCCCTCATTTACGGACAGCGAAACATCTTGGACTGCAATAATGCCGCCAAAACGAACTCCAAGTTCCTCAACCTCCAGCAAACTCATGAACTTACCTCCACAGTTTTCGTCTTCGCGGAGCGAACAAAATGAGTGCTCATCTTGCCGAGTATCCCGGCCAACCCTTTAGGTGCAAACAGTATGAAGATCAGAAGCAGCATGCCGTAGATGAGAAGACTGTAACCAGACGCTACTCTGAGTGCCTCCGGCAAGGCGGTGAGCAACGCTGCACCCAGGATAGGTCCCCAAAGCGTTCCCATGCCACCAACCACAACCAATGCCACAAGTTGAAAGCCAGTACCGAGTACAGTAAATGTCTCAGGAGCTATGAAGTTAGAGATCGCTGCAAACAGTCCTCCGGCAAGGCCCGTGAATACTGCACTAAAAAGAAATGCGGCAAAACGAGCACGAGAAACACGTATACCTAAAGCTTGTGCCAGCGTCAGATCTTCTCTGACAGCCAGGCAAGCGGCACCAAGTCGTGACCGAACAAACACTTGCGCCATCACATATGTTAGGAGCAAAAGTGCAAGCGCCAAGAACGCATTCCAACGGTTCTGATTCAGCCACGCAAAATTTGGCTTGGATGGACTAGGTATGCCTGCAAGACCTCCAATGCCACCGGTCAGATCTGAGAACACCAAGAATAGCTGGTGTCCAATGAGTCCAATTCCCAGGGTGAGAACTGCAAAGTACAATCCTCTGGTACGAAAGGAGGCCAGTGCGACGAGCGCTCCAAATGCTCCGGTGATTACACCTGCCAGAAAGAGGGCGGACCAAAAAGAGAGGCCGTAACGCGCTGTAAGAATACCGCAGCTATAAGCTCCAACGCCGAACAAGGCTCCATGCGCAAGGGATAAATATCCAGTGTAGCCCAATAGAACATCGAAACTGACTGCTAACGTAGCAAAAATAGCTCCCAAAGTGACAACATACAAGAAGTAGGAGTTAAGTTGCATCGCCAGAACGCTAGCTATCAAGAATATAGCACATGCAACCATCGTGGAACGGAATAATGATTGGTTTGGCATCAGCGTTCCACCTGTAATTTACCGAAAAAGCCCTGCGGTCTTAGCAAAAGAACAGCAACCAGAATTGTAAATGCACCGATATCTGACAGTTCTGAAGAGATGTAACCTGCAATCATGACTTCAACGATGCCGAGAACTAGGCCTCCGATTATTGCGCCTTTTAGGCTACCTATTCCGCCCAAAACCAAGACCGCGAAGGCCTTAAGTATTGGGTTTACGCCCATTGTTGGGTAAATCGGGAACGTTGCCCCGAGAAGTGCACCAGCGATTGCACCCAGACTTGCCCCAATTGCAAAAGTAGCAAATCGAACCTGAAACATGCTGATCCCCATAAGAAGAGCAGCGTCACGGTTCTGAGCCACAGCACGGATTGCTAAACCGAGCCGGGAGCGATTCAATACGAGCCAAACACCTATGGTCGAAAGCACCAAGCTCGTTATGACAATGACCTGCATCCAGGTAAGCACGAAGAATGGTGTGCGCAGAACGCCAGTAACAGGTGAAGGAATGGTACGTGCCTCATTCCCCCACACCAAGACTGCCGTTTGCTGGATGATGATAGATGCAGCAAGAGCTGAGATCATTAAGCTGAGTGGCGGTGCCTTTTCCAGCGGCTTGAAAGCTATTCGATCCACCACAAAACCTAGTACAATAACAGCACCAGTTGCAACAACTAGGGCAAGCCAAAAGTTGAGACCAAATTGGTTCAAGCTATAGGTGAGGAAAGCTCCAACCATGTAGAACTCACCGTGCGCGAAGTTTGGTATCAATAATACACCGAAAATCAGCGTCAAACCCAATGCGACAAGCGCATAAGTACTACCCAAAGCTATGCCGTTAACCAGTTGCTGCAAAAACAGGTCGAACATCACATGCCCTCCAGTTGGATTAATCGACGATACCCGCCGCTGGATGCCAGCCCTCGCCCTGCCAGACGCTAACAGCACTTTTCAACGTGACCTGCCCTTTATCATCGAACAGGAGACCTTCACTGGATGGTATGTAGTCGGAGATCAGAGCCGGGACGTCGGCAACCTTCAACTGTTTTAAAGCCGAATTTACAGCCGAATTCTCAATGCTTCCCGCTTTTTCAATCGCGGCCTTCAAGATATGTACAGAGTCATAGCTCAGGACGCTAAGTTCACCCGAAGGTTGATTGAATTTGGCTTTGTACGCGTCTTCGAGTGCAATAGCCTTCTTGTTTTCGAGCGCGATGTAATCTTCCGTTGTAAATGGGATACAATTGTAAACGCCCTCCATTTCTTTGCTTGATATGTTCTTCAACACTGTCGAGGGCGGCGAAACCATTTCCCAGACGATGTTGCCTTCGAAACCAAGTTGACGGGCCTGTTTGGTAATCAACGCGCCCTCAGCAGGATAGCCCCGAATCAGCAATACCGCTGGTTTCAAACTGGCGATACGAGTCAATATTGCAGAAAAGTCGGTGTCCCCGAGTTTATAACCTTCCTCTGCTAAGACGTTTGCGCCTAACTCCTTAAGGCTTGCTGACAATGCTGGCTGAGTGCCAACAAAGCCAGCGTGGAAACGATCTGTCATCACTGCGACAGAATCGAAGCCTTTGGCTTTGAACAGTCTGACAACAGAGACATCATACTGACTCACCGTCGCCTGGTTCCGGAAGATATTTCTTCCGTTCGTGACACCTTCTGCGATGGTTCCATCAATAATCTGCGTGATATTGTCATTCCGGTCGATAATTGGAAACAACGCTGGTGCTACACCGCTTGCGAGTGGGCCAATAATGAAGCGAACTCCTGACGTATCCAGTTTTTTCAAAGCTGATACGCCTACGGTAGGATTACCCTGATCATCTTCCGTCTGAACCTTGAAGGTGTGCTTGGTGCCACCAACATTAACGCCCCCAGAAGCATTAATTTGTTCCACAGCCAGAGTGATTGCTCGACTTTCTGGTAGTCCGTAGAAGCTGGCCGGACCAGTAATGGGATGTAAGTCCCCGATTACTATCTCTTGCGCGGCCAGAGGCGTACAAACTGAGATAAAAGACAACGCGGTGGCAACTGCGAATACAGCTTTCATTATAACCTCCCATTGATGTTTTAACGTTTTCGCCTCATCAACTGGTATGTCTTAAGCACACTCAGCCAAGATAGCTTTCTTCACTTCATGTTTTTTGATTTTTCCGGCTGGTGTTTTTGGCAGCTCGTCAACAAAGATAACCTGGCGTGGGGTTTTAAACCCTGCGAGCCTCTCCCGGACAAAGCCCTTCACGTCCTCTGCATCGAGTACTGCGTCGCCATCAATTACAATGACTGCTACAACTTTTTCCCCATAGTCATTGTCTGGCATACCAACAACCGCACAATCCTGAACTGAAGGATGGGCGACCAAAATCTGCTCAACCTCTTTTGCGAAAACGTTCTCGCCGCCCGTACGGATCATATCCTTCTTGCGGTCCACCAGATGCACGAACCCTTCTTCGTCGACCTTTCCAATATCTCCTGTATGCAACCAGCCCCCCGCGAAAGCTTCAGCTGTCGCTTCTGGACGATTAAGATACCCGCTCATCAGACCAGGGCCGCGAATACAAATCTCCCCCAACTCACCAACAGGTACTTCGTTGAGATTTTCATCCAGTAAAGCCACCTGCGCTCCTGGTACTGGTTTGCCGATTGATAATGGTTTCTTAAGTGACACCCCTGGAGGATTAATACATATATAGGGGCCTGCCTCAGTCATCCCATAAGCATTGGCAATACCGATTTCCGAAGCTCCCTGCTGCCGAAAAGCATCAACAATCCGAAGAATCAAAACTGACGGATCGTAATTTGCGTACGCAATCAGCTTCATTGAGGACATATCGCTAGATGCCCAAAGTGGCGATTCAATCATCTCTCGAAGAATTCGAGGCACTCCAAACATTCCATTACAACGATATGTTTGAAGATCGCTTACGGCTGCATCGGCTTCGAACCTTTCGGCAATGACTGCCGCCCCTCGACGCATGAAATAGAGCTTCAGATAGTCCCATGCTCCGGTGTGGAAAAGTGGCATGTAACAAAAAAAGCACTCGCTTTCTTTGATCCCGAATATCGGTAATGCCGACATAGCGTCCAGAATGGTTCGTCGATGCGAGATCAGTGCCCCCTTCGGTCGACCCGTCGTGCCGGACGTGTAGAGAACGAGATGTGGATCATCCCAACTAGATGGGCGGGAAACAATCTGACCATCTTTCCCTTCAGCCACTTCCTGCCAAGGAATAGTACCCTCATGGACGCTTCCTCGTAAAATTAAGCGAGGAGGTTCTGCTAGTGGCGCTATGGCCTGCTTTGCCGCGTCCAAAAATTCTAAACTCGTTACCAACAGTAGTGGCTGTGAGTTCCCAAGAATGTAGGTCAACTCTGCAGTCCGAAGCCACATATTCACGGGCACCAGCACGGCACCCATCCCAGCCAATGCATAGCCCAACAACACGTAGTCGTCAGAGTTACGATCCAGCACCGCGACTCGACTGCCTCTCGTTACTCCCAGCGATGAGAGCCCGGTCTGAATCTGCTTCATGTCCTCGGCAAATTCTCGCCAATTTCTGGTCCGCCCCTGAAATATCAAGGCTCGTTCGTTCGGGACCCAACGCGCATTATCCGCGACGACATCGCTCAGAAGAAAGGGTAAACCTCCGACCTCATGCTGCACTGAAGCCTCCATCAACTACGACCGTCGATGCGGTGGTAAACGCCGAGCGATCTGAGCATAAAAATGCAGCTGTATGGGCTATATCGCGGGGTTGACCAAGTCGCCCAATTGGCAACACATCGGGTTTTGAATAGGCGAGAACCTTTTCAGTCATTGGTGTCTCGATGACACCGGGACAAATGCAATTTACACGAATATTCTTTGGCCCACACTCTACAGCTAAGGCTCGGCTCAAAGCCAGAACGCCACCTTTTGAGGCTGAGTAAGAATTCAGCTTTTCCCAGCCTGTGATTGCCACGACAGATGCAATAGTTACTATTGATCCCCTGCCTTGTTCCTCCATTATACGCACCGCACTTCTGCAAACGTTGAAGGTTCCTGTTAGGTTAACAGCAATGACTTGATCCCAGGTTTCATCAGTAACAGCAGTAATTGGGCCATCACTACGAGGACGCCAGATTCCGGCGCAATTCACCACAGCGTCCACCGCGCCCAAGGTATCCTTCACTTTAGCAAACGCATTATCAATCGTTTCAGGTCGTGTAACGTCACATTCACAAAAGAGGCGATTGTCGTCGGATGATGTCGATCCAACATTCAAATCGCAAATTGCAACTTTGGCACCCAACTCTGAGCACACATCAGCAACGCTTTGACCGATGCCGCTTCCTCCCCCTGTCACTACGACGACTTTACCCTCTAAATAGTTTCCAGACATCGACTTCCTCCCTAAATCTCTGAACTGATTGCAGTATTTGACTGCTATATTTGATAGGCTATTCCGTCCTTCTACGAGACCTTGTCTTTCAATGGCAGCAGACCGCCGATGATCATTTCTGATAGATGCTCTGCGACTATCTCCGCAGATTTACCTGCATAAGGGGCCCACCGTTGCACTGAGGAAAGCAACCCTAGTATCCCAAAAGCGGTAATTCGGATGTCAAACGGACGGAAAGTGCCCGCCTTTTGTCCGTCTTCCAAAATCTTAAAAACCCAACGTTCGAATTCGCGTTCTCGTTCAGCGAGATTCCGACGATCTTCATCCTCAATAGAATGTCGTTCACGCCAGAACACTGTTAAAAATCGACTATGGGTTATGTTGTAGATCGCCTGATGCTGGATGAGGCGTCGAAGGCGCTCCTCTGGCCCCCCTTCGTCAAATGCAATAGCCTGGATTGCACCAAAGAAATCGCGCGTTATATCTGCGTATAAGGTTTCCAGCAGATGGGATTTATTGCGAAAGTAGTGGTATATCGCAGGCTTACTGACACCACATACACGTGCGATCTCATTCATCGATGTGTTCGCAAAACCCTTTGCTTCAAAAAGCTCCAACGCCCTTTCATATATCACACGCCTCACCTGGTCGGCTCGTGCGACACCATCTGTAGACTTAGGCAGCTCTTTAATAGCAGTGGTTTTCCGGGTCATCGTCTCCTCCATGTGATATCGTTACTTACCGGTCGGTAAAGTGTCAACACATTTTTAATGACAACTTTGTAAGGCTCTAGATGGCGTCGATTTCAGTAAAACGCGTAGATCTCTATCCCGCTGCGGGAACTGACGTCTGAAAGCTTGGCTTATCAGCCTTCGAGACAAAGCAATAAAGGTTGCCGTTGTTTTCGAAGAACGAGGTCAGCGGTTCGGATACCCCTGGCATCATGCATTTGATGTGATTGATGTCGGTCGGGGTCAATTGCAAGCGCCTTCTTGATGCATCCCATGGTGCATTCCGGGTTTGTAGCGATGCCAATCGCACGAGCCCTCTCCCTTCTCTTCAGAAGATAGGTAACAGCTCCATGTTAGATGGCAGCCCTATGGGTTAAAGGCTCAGATAACTCGCAGCATCAAGTGTCTCACCCAAAATTGCCAGACGATTGCCGATGCTCTCTTTGAGATTGTCGAGGTGAAACAAATCGGCTTCCAGCTTACTAAGCACGCTTGCGGCATGGTGTGTATGGGCACCAGATGCATCCTGGTCGGAGATTTCCGTATCAATGTCGTCTACAAGCTTGTCGATCCCAGATGACAGCATCTCTATTTTAGCAATGATTTCATCGTTTAACTTTTTGAGTTCAAAGATATCCATAGTTTTACTCCCTGAATGTTTTTGTTGGGCTGTTGTTTGTCGATTTCCCAACTGAATATATTATGTGCGCTAAAATGGAATACAACAATATGTAAAATATATTACTTGGCAAACAATGTTTACAATCACTGGAATACAACGGCAATATCAGATGAAATATTAGTTATTATTGGTTTCCATCGGCGGAATTCACATGAAAGCATCAACACCGTCTTCAATTGAAAGCCTGTAATTTATCTCTGAATCCAATGCTTGGGATAGATTGATTTCGTCAATCGCATCATCAATGGTCTTTGTTATGCCACTGTCACTGATTTCGCCGTTGGATCGGTAACTCCAATGGTACGTGAAACGTCCGCCGCCGGATCGCACCAGGATCGTGCCTTCCTGGTCGTCTTCAAAAGCCCGATAGAACTCTGTTTTATTCGTCGTTCGCCCGCGATATCCGCGTTGTTCCAGATTACCCCTGATGATCCTCATAGTGTCGTAGTAATGATGGTTTGATACCATTATACTCTCCTCTCAATAAATAATGTCGTCCCCCAAGTTCCGCTGCGGGAATGCAATCCACATAATCGAAATCAATAGTGCCCACTCTGGGCTCAATAAATTCGTAATGGCTGCCTATTTTTCTTCTCTCAGTTTCTTCACTAGCTTCTCAGCCAGCAATTCCAAATCGGCTACCATCGTCGTTGGCTTGAGGCCGACAGACCGCTGGAGCTCGGACAGTGGTCTATAGAATTCGACCACGCATTGCGTAAGCTGCTCATCTTGTGGCCTTCGCCTGTTTGAGGGGTTGCCCCAGCTTTTGGTTGTGAGCTCGTCCTCTCCGATCAAGGCTGCTAAGCGCACGTTCGTGGTTGCCAGCAATGTCCGTAGTTTTATGTAGGTCGTCTTATTTGGGTGCATAGTTCCTCCTTAATGTCCTTGGTTTCTGCAACTGATATCAGCGGCCGATGCCGTACAACCGAAACGCATCGGCCATCCTGCTCAAGCTGAACGCATCGAATGCGGTTACTTGGAATCCATTTCTTCCTTCAGATCGTCGCACCATGAGAACTTTCTCATAGTCGTCAGCCTTGAAAGAATGCCCGCCTGGAAATACCGAGGGCAATCGCGGCTATAGGCTTTCTTCTGCTCTGCTTGAATGGCAGCTTGATACGGATTCATTGCCGTCTGCTTTATTTGAAATGTGTATGCACCAGCTACCACCAGTCCGATGACCATTATTATTTTTCCCATTTTAACTCCTTTAAGTATGGTTTTCGTGATGATTATTTTTCAAATGAACCTCTGAAAAGTGGTTCGAAATTAAACAGCCTCTTCTTCGGCCTCTTCCTCAGCTTCATCGCGTAGCTGCTCAAGGCGGTCTTCTATATCACCGAGGGCCGTTTCGGGGTTTGCTAGATTGTAGCAGCGAGTTAGAAACTCCCGATCACCGTCATCTCCATTGTCGATTTCCTGATAGCCGAAATCGCGATCTTCCCATGAAATGACGCCGTTTGAATTGATTTCGTAGCCGTTACCACTGATATTCAATCGCTCGATTGCTTCCTCAGTAAGCTCGATTTCAATGCCTTCTTCGATGTCAACGCGATGCCAAACGGCTACGATATCCAGATATTCGGACTCTGTTGAAAATGACGCGTCGCCGTGTTCGCTAACCCATTTTGAAAGGCGATTTTTTACAGCTTTGCGCGTGCGCCCATCCAAGTCAGAGAGCTCGGATTCATAATTATCGTTCAGGTACTCAAACCTTTCTTCGCCGTTCAAATTGAAGCGAAGAATTCCGCTCGACCAGTTGTTGCTGTTGTCGTAGCGATCAAATCCGTAGTCAAAATCAGGGCGGATGTTTTCGATTTTCAGTGTCATAGCTAAACTCCTTATTTTTATGACATTTTTTGATTTTTCTCATTTGAGAACACCTATGGTGTCGTTTAATTTTCCATAAAGGAGAAGGCTACGAGAGCCTTGTAGAGCCAGCTGAACGCCCCTCGAAAACCCCTTCCATATGGCTTCGGAGAAGGGGTTTGGGCGAGGCATTAAGCGTAAGCTGGAGCGCTGGAATGATAGAGATCGCGAATGCGGTCTGTCACCGCTTTCTCGTAACCGTAATATTCAACGTCTTTTGCCCAAACATGCAGCTCGCCACGACGACGCTCATCGTCTTCAAAGTGCAACCAAACGACTTCCTGACCGCCGACATAAGCGGTCTCATTTGATGAGCTGATGGAATAGGTTACACCATCAATTTCGACGTCGAATTCAACTTCTTCCTGATCATCTTCGGAGGTTTTTTCGCCGTCATAGCCGTCGCGTACGTCACGAGCACGTTGCAAAACGTCCATGGAAATTGGATTTTCGCGAAGGTAATCGTTGACGGCACCAATGACCTCGCTTTTGAAGTCTTCGTAAGCTTCGCCGTCATATTCCTCATCATCTGAAGAAACATCAAAACTCTTTAGGCCGCCATCGTCGTTGTTGTTGAAAGCAGCGTCGCTATTTTCACACAGAAAGCCATTATCCAGGTTAATCCACTCAAGCAGATTTTCGCACTGACCGTTGTAATTAACGGTGAACGTTGCGGCCAACGCTCCACCATCCCAAAACTCAACCCCGACGTTATCGATCTGCATTTCATTATTTTTGTTCGACATTATATTTTCCTTTAATTGTTAGCTGCTTCAGAAGATTGCTTTGTTCTTCATGTATTAACGATGTTCGCCTTTTAGCTAACAATCAATACCTATTTTCTGAAATTGTTATCTAGAAAACGAAGTATGTTTACAAAATTAGACACTGTATAGAGAATATAATAGAATTATTTTTATGAAGATGCGATTTTTATGCTTGCAAATGTTTAATTTCGGCCGATGGAATCCAATTTTGGGCATTTTTATCGGCCGACAGAAATTCTCATAGGCGGTTGTGATAATCCATTGGCCGGAAATAACGGGCTCTCGAATTCCTGAACGCCCATCATGGGGGTCGATATTTTATTACTCAAGGAATCTCAATGGGGACTAAACGCGTCGTCGCATAGTCCGACATGAGCCTCAAGTTTTCTATCATTAAAGCCCTCACTTCAGGATTGTCGCCTTCCTGTTCCAGCTTCTCAGCGATAGCGATCAGCATGTCCTGTCCGGACAGCATATCGTCGGCGCTTACGGTGCCCTTCTTCACTGCTTCATCGATTGCATCCATTAGATAGATGCCGTCTTCTGGTAGGGACGTGATCTCCGATTTCTTGCGCAGCTCTTCGGCTTCTTCAGCGCTGATGTTGACTTTGAGGGCGGTAATATTGCTCATTTAGCTTTCTCCTTTGTTTGCAGCTGGTGGCTGGATATCGTGGGTTCGTGAAGGATTCATTGCAGTCGTCGAATTTCATCGGCGAATTCCTTCAGGCAAGCGTCGATGTCAGTATCGGCCATTCCTGGCTTCCAAGACCCTGTTAATGCGACTACCAGTAATTTCCTGATGCGGTCGGCAGATCTAGGGCGCAATGTCGAAATGCGTTTGTCGTCGATTATGATGACCTCATCGCCGCGTATGAGACCGCGCTTGAAGGCAGGTTGGTAACTAACACGGTTTCCATTTATCACCAGTTCGAAGGCCTCAGGTTTGATGCCAAGGATCTCGAAAATTGGCGTTAACGGGTTTTTGCTGACACTTGCAGACTTCCGATCTCTTATTTCGCCTTCAATGGCTGCCAACAGGGCTTCTGGTGGCAACTTTTTGAGGCTGGCGGTTGTCATATCCAGGATCACCGCAAGCTCAGTTTTCCAGAGTTTATGCTTCTTCAAGAGTCTTTTGATCTCGTGTTCGACGAATTCGGCTTCGGTTGTTGGATAACGCATGTCGCCTCCTCACCAGCAGTTTTCGCAAACGAGTTTTGGCAAATACACTGGCTCATTTCCGCAATGTGGACAGCTGTCCCATATTTGGCCTTTTGCCTCAGCTAAAAAGCGGCTCTTGCGTGCAGAAATTGCAGGCGCTGCCTTCGTCTTTTCAGATTCGTATTCAGCACGGATAAACTGGGTTTTCTCGTTGAAACCAAAGATCGCTACCCGTTTACTCAATGTAGGGACATCAAACAGAGTGACGTCATTGCCTTCGATTTTGATAGTTTCCTGGAACGTTGCTGGATGACGCGGGTCGTTCAGAAGGCGGTTTGTGGCTTCCGCTACCGAGAAGCTTGGAAGCGACAGAGTTGATGTCTTCCTGTCCATTTTCAGTTTGCGCATCACTTTGAAGGCGATTTCGGAGGCGGCATCTTTTTCGGCTGCGCTTTCATCAACACTCAGGATTTCCATGTTGCCAGCAACGGCGTATTTCACTGGAGAAGCGCCGAAATCAGACAGGTAGCTCATCTGTGCCGAGATTGTCGTGCCGACTGCCAAGGTCTGTGTGCTGGCATCGAGCTTGAGCTTCGCTTTCGCATTCCCTTTGTCGAGAATTACGATGACATCGATCCATTCGCGACCGATTTTGGCGATCTTAATTGTGCGTGGGTATGTTTTCTTTTGCTTAGCGTAGAAGGTCATTGAGAAATTCCTTTAAGTAATGTTTGTAGGCATATTATGTGCGCTTTTTAGCTAACATTCAATTATATATTTGTTATTATTTATTTCTACTGCAAACATTGTTTACCGAAGTAGGTATAACCACGGGCTTAAATGTCGGTTATTTTCGTTTTTCTTTCATTATTTGGATTCATCGGCGGATTTTATTAGCCGATAACCGCCGACAGAATTTGCCCCCGCACTTTAAAAGGTTGAATTGAAGCCATTACCCAAACTCCTCCTAATAAAAAACAATCGATACGGTTCATTCGACCTCGTGGCATGTTCTGCTGACATCTGCTTTCTCCTTCATTTGGCTTTATGCGTTATTGCGTTATCTGCTGTTATGCCATTCTGAATATCTTTGCAATAGCTATTTCCTGTTGACACTTCGATTCCATCCTCATAATGCATAATTGCTTTTCATGGTATTATTGGAAGTTGGCAATAATGACATTAGACCCATCTGAAATCAAAAAAACAGCGTCTATTCGCGCACTAAATGACGTATTGCGAACTCAGGGCATTGGCGGCCAGGTGATTGTTGTAGGTGGTCTGGCGCAAATGGAAGATGACGGTTTTCGTCAGAAAGTAGTGACGGCTGTTCGTAAACAGAAAATCGTTACTGGCGACAAGGACGACCCATATTCGGAGCATGACTTCGGCCAGGTCGTTGTCGATGGCCAGAAATTCCTATGGAAAATCGACTACTACGATCTGGATTACAAATATGCTTCCGAAGCGCCAGAAAACGCGAAAATCACGCAGCGAGTGCTATCAATCATGTTTGCAAGCGACTATTAGTGTCGATGGGGAATTAGTTATTAAGGGGAGTTGGGGAATGGCATCAAAGCGTGCGATATTGGCGACGTCGATATTGTTGATGGTTGGAGCAGCCTGTTCATCCCTCCTCTCAATGGCAAAAGCCGATACTTTCCCAATTGATGGCAAAGGCCCTGATTATCAGATCATCAAGTCGTCCGGTTTTGGCACCGAAGCTGCCTACGTCGAGGCGCAATCGACTGTCGACGACATCAAGAACTGGTGCGAAAACTGGTATCCAGGGAAGAAGAACTGCGTGTCCGACAACTCTGGCGATCTGGACACCGTTTATAAGGCCTCGGCTGACTGCGCTGCAGGCACAATGACCGACCCCAACGGCATGAAAGTTAAATGGACAGGTCTGAACCGGGGCAAGGACTTCAACCGCTTCTACGAATTCACCAATGTCACCACTGGCAAGAAAATCGGTTTCTCAAACGCTGACGGTGGTGTCGGTTTGATGGCGCAATGGATGACGCTGTGTCCGTTTGGACTCCCGTATTCTGAATTACCGAAATCGAAAACTATAGACGTGAACCGCGATTATCCGAGACTTCGAGATCGAGACGTCCAGATGACAGAGCACGTCGGACACAACGGCAGCCTGATGGTGCTTGATAAGGACCTCGGTGTAGTCGTGTATAGAGAACCAAAATACAAAAGCATCGCCGAAAACACAGTGCTCTTTCGGGGTTCGATTAGTTTGGAACACGGCGTTCCGACCAGAGGCATGGCTTACGCCTTCAAGAAGGGCTGCGAGCCGCAACCATATTATGTGAATGGGTTCTTCGAGAATGAAAAGTCTGGAAAGCTCATTCTATCGGGCGAGGCTCCGATTTGGGATGGCTGCAATGTAAAAGGCTACAGTTCGAAATCGAAGAATGCCAAACTGGTTTTCGACATGGATTTAATGTGAAATCCGTTCGAATTTCGAAACGATAATGTCCGGCTGGACAGCAAAGTCTTATAGAATCCCGTGAAACACGGACGTGGGCTTTAGACACTTAAGCCTTTATAAAACCACGTAAACAGCGGATGTGGGATTTAAACATTTCCGTAAGTAGAAAACCAAAACGCCCTCCTGAACACGAAAACAGGAGAGCGTTTATTGTGTCGCGTAACGCTATGCGACGAGCGTTCGGGTCTGGTAATAAAGGAGCTACCAACCCGACTGTCGGTGTTGTTTTAAGCGGCACGACCGCCGACTGCGCTGCCGATACACATTGGTGTATTCTTAAAACCCTGTGTACTGCAATTATGGTAGCTGTCGATTTCCCAAGTTGCAAATTCGACCGTTTTCCGCCGACAGAATTATTGGTAAAAATGATGGGACAACGTTTTAATCCCACGTTGCTCAATCCCCGGATTTAGTGGTCGCCAGCTTACGGATTTGCCAGAATAGCTGACGTAACCCATGTTTTTAATCAATGGGGTTTAGACATTCAAACCCTGCAGCACCGGGCGTAGGATTCTAACATCACTACACGCACCATTCAGCCAATCAGCTCCACCGTCTCGACATCCATGTCCATGTCAAACATCACAACTTCGCTTTCACCACGTTCTGTGAAGGCCATCGCGATGTCACGCTTATTGACGAATGCCTTCAGGATATAGGGCGTACCTACGGTAACCCCGCGAATTCCAATGCGTGCGAATTTTTCGGCAACATTGATGTCAGTCGTCCATGCCAACCCGGATACGTAATTTCGACCGCAACGGTGGTCGTTTTGCCCACGATAGATTTCCAGCACGTCCTCACTGGGAAACAGCGCATCCAGATCCCGTTGACAGGCCTTTGTCAGATAAGCGTGGCGGTAAAGCGTATTTAGCATCAGATTTTGAATGGCATCGTGATTGATGTTGTCGAAGGTCGGCCAAAAGGTCGACAGATCCCGCCAGAATGCCCGATGGTTTTTCGGTTTGTCCTCGATGCCTTCATAATGGCTGATAAGTGCTGCGCACCGTAGCACGGAATCGTATTTGTTCAGGTCAATCTGACTTTTCATGTCGGCTCCTTAAATTTCGGTTATTCCTGAGTGTCAGCCAGCGGCTTGCATTAAACCAACGGATATTTTTACGCTTTTGCATTTATGATCTAGACAAGCTGAAAACTACATCGTATACGGGCTTTACAAACAAGGAGAAAGATCGTGAACACCACCCCAAACTTCAACAGCATAGCATGCATATCGGGCGTCAAACACGTCACGATAATAGCTATATCTGTTTGAAGTATATAGGGTTTCACGGTAACATATAGCTCTGCTGAACTGAGCTTGGCGGCCGCTCCAAGGCCGTGATTTCTAACAATTCAACGCCGGATCGACGCAGACGAATTCATATCGTTTGCGTCTTTGACGTCAGGGATTTTCCGCCTACCTACGGCGAACAACCCGATATAAGACGTTTTTAATATGAAAATCCGAATTGGTAGCTACGGCTGCTAATAGGGCAAAGTCCGAAACCTCAGGCGGCCTGTAACTGGCCGCCTGACCCCTACACAAGGAAACGATTCAGGCAGCGGTATGCCCTCGCAACAGGGGAGCTGTGCCTTACAAAAAGATGGAGAATTGAAATGAGCAGATACTGGCTTGACTGGTTTGCTAAAAACGCGATGGAAATCGAGAACCGTCATCTGATTGGCAATGGCAAGAATCCTTACGCGTCACCTGCGGAATGTATCCGTGTTCTTGTTGGACAAGCTTATATCATCGTGAACGATCCGGATTTATCAGTCAGGCAGGCAATGAATGAAGACTACTTATACCTGGTTGATAAATTAGCGCCATTCAGTGGGGCCGATCTCGAACTTGCCAGACCGCCTCTCGCCGTAGCTGTCGCTGATACGCCCGACTACAATGTCTATGCATATGATCACGAGATCGAAGAACGGGCAAAAGAGGTCATCAATACACATTCCAGAATCTATCTGGACCTTGCAGATCATGTGTTCATGATGCCTGGCAATGTTTTTCAGGTGCGTGCGCTTTTCATCACGGGAGGTGTTAAACACGTTCATTTCAGCGCCATTCTGACACGCCCTGGCACCAACAAAGGCTGGTTGTTCGCATGGCTTGAAGGCCACCACAACAGACATCCAACTAACATACTATACGATGATGTCTGGGCACCGGATCTTTGGATGATTGCCGACGCGAGCAGGCCAATCAATCGCAAGAAGATCGACTACAGTGCCTTTGCTGACCTTGAACGGCTTGCATCGATGACAATTGCCAACTGGTCAACACTTAAACAGCATGCAGCGCCTGCTCTGCCGAATTTCGACAGACATCCAGCCGCTGCAAACAATGGTCCGCTGCCAACGGAAGCAATGGCGGAATATGTTGCACATGGTGATCGCATCGGTGAAATGCCAATGGCGGATTCGATCTTCAATGTCGTCGCTCTGCCAGCACTCGGTGAGGCACGCATCCGACAGATCCGTAATCGCATTTCGGGCATTAAGTACCAGGATCGTCAGCGTAAGAATTGCGCCCATACGGTCGATGGATTCTGGAGAATGCAGGCATATGGTCCAGATCGCAAATTGCGTAAAAGGGTTTGGATCGACGGTTTCAAAAGAGGATCAGGCCCAGCTAAACCCGTGATGAACTCGTTGCCAAGGGAATATCGTGCTGCATGAAAATGAAAACGGCCGGATGACTTCAGATGTTACGAGGTTGTCCGGTTGACGGACGAGATGGCTGGATAGGTTTCGTCGGTCAAACAAGTCTCCACGGGCTATTCAATATTCAAATCTTTTTTCCAACCATCCATAACATCTTTTATCCCCATCCAGTTGATCACTGTTGTTAGCAAAAGGAATTTCTCCATCTGGATATAGCGGTACTGTCACAATTCTGTGAAGAAAATGCCACAAATTTCTTTACGCGCCTACGCCCGCTGCGAAAAACATTACTTTTTTCATCATGTTAGAGCGGCTAAGGGATGGCGAGCCAGCTAAGCTTTAGAATTGATCTAAATCTTTGCTCTTGCAGAAGAATTCTTGTCGAGCCTACACAGGTTCAACGTGATTAATGTTATAGCAGAGGAGAGCCTGTAATGAGACAGATTGATCGAAGACAGTTCCTGAAGGTCAGCGCGCTGACGGCGGCAGCTCTTACTGTTGGTCATGTCGGCATTCAATCGGCAGTGGCATCTGATGGAGCAACGCTCGTTTTGTACAATGGCCAACATAAGCAAACGACAGCGGCGCTCGTTGAAGCCTTCACCAAGGCTACTGGCATCAAAGTCGATGTTCGCAAAGGCAGCAGTAGTCAGCTCGCTAATCAGATCATTGAGGAAGGTGACGTTTCTCCGGCGGATATTTTTTATGCAGAGGAGAGCCCGCCTGTTGTAGCGTTGGCCGAAAAAGGGCTTCTCAGCACGCTGGCGGATGAAACACTCAAGCAGATCCCGGCGAGGTATGTTGCGAAAGATGGTACATGGTTGGGAGCCAGCATGCGTTCCCGCGTTGTTGCCTATAACAAAGAACTGGTGAAGGAGAGCGACTTTCCAGCATCGGTTCTCGATTTCGCAACCGAAGCCTGGAAAGACAAAATAGCTTACGTGCCGACAAGCGGGGCCTTTCAGGAACAGATTATCGCAATTGAGAAGCTGAAAGGCCGGGAAACAGCTTTGAAGTGGCTCAAGGGATTGAAGGCCTATGGTCGTCCTTATAACGGCAACGGGGCCGCAATGAAGGCGGTGGAAGCTGGTGAAATTCCAGCGGCACTTATTAACAACTACTACTGGTTTAATGTCGCCAAAGAAGTTGGTGATGACAAAATGAAGTCAGCGCTGTTCTATTTTGGAGAAAAAGATCCCGGCGCGCTTCTCACAGTATCGGCAGCAGGTATTTTGAAATCGAGTAAGAACCAGGATAACGCTGCGAAGTTCCTCGCCTTCATGGTTAGTGAAGCAGGTCAGGAAGCTATCGCGGGTTCTGTGGCAGAATATCCGGTTCGTGAAGGGGTGAAGTCGCCATACGCTTTGAAACCTTTTGAGGAACTATCCCCTCCAGATGTAACGCCAGCCGATCTGGGGGATGCCGCCGACGCCCTAGTCCTTGAGCGTGAGGCTGGCCTGGCTTGATTGCTAAGTTCAGGAGCGTGAGACGGGGGCAAACGCCCCCGTTGTTGCTTGTCGTTGCGGTTCTGGTTGCATTTCTGCTTTTGTGCTTGCCTTTACTCTATGTTGTGATCCGGTCCTGGCAGGCGGGACCAGCCAATATTATTGCAGAATTGTTTCGCGAACGTATCCTGCTCCTTCTTGTGAACACCCTGCTTCTTGGTTTGGGAGTTACGACAGGAGCTTGTCTTGTCGGAACACTGGCTGCCTGGTGTATAGAACGATGCGACTTACCCGGACGGCATTGGTGGCGTATCGGTGTTAGCCTTCCTCTTGCTGTTCCAGCTTTCGTCGCAAGTTATGCCTGGTCGTCTGTCAACGCTATATTCGAGAGTTTGCCGGGGGCCATCTTTATTCTGACGATCTCTGTTTATCCCCTTGTGTTTTTGCCTGTCAGTGCCAGCCTCCGTGGTATGGATCCCGCTTTGGAGGACGTTTCACGCTCGCTAGGTTATGGATCCTGGCAAACCTTTCTCAAGGTGATTTTACCACAAGCAAAGCCTGCGTTGGGTGCAGGAGCCTTACTTGTACTGACTCATATGTTTGCAGAATTTGGAGCTCTCTCGCTTCTGCGTGTTCAGACATTCACGACCGCAATATTCGCGTCTTATGAGCTGCAATTCGATAATGCGTCAGCAGCCTTACAGTCCGGTGTGCTGCTATTACTCGCGATGCCCGCTGTGTGGGGTGAAATGCGACTGCGTGGACAAATTCGGGTCGCTCGCACAGGTAAGGGAAGTACCCGCAAATTACCCATTCGATCTTTGGGGCCGTTCAGGTTGCCTGCGGTGGCATTTTTCTGCCTGCTTTCCACATTAGCGCTCGGTGTGCCCTTGGTTATGCTTTGCTATTGGCTTGTCGTAGGGCATTCACGGGGAGAGGGAATATCTGAGGTGCTTCCCGCCATCTACGGCTCTTTAAGCTTGTCTATTCCGGGCGCATTTATCATCCTGCTTTTTGCGCTCCCGCTCGTTTTTGCTTCCATACGTTACAAAGGGTGGCTTTCTGATCTGCCTGACCGCTTGCCCTATGTCTTGCATGGTTTGCCAGGTATCGTTATCGCTCTGGCTCTTGTTTTCTTGTCCATACACTTTGTGCGCCCGCTCTATCAGACAGTAATTGTCCTCTTTGCCGCTTACGCAATGCTGTTTTTGCCGCTTGCACAATCAGCTTTGCGTGCTTCGATTGAACTGGTGCCGCCTCGAATGGAAGAACTCGCGCGAGGGTTGGGAAGAGGCCCTTTGGCGGTCTTTTTGTCAATTACTCTGCCAAATATTCTTCCCGGTATCGGTGCCGCGCTAGCGCTCATGGTTCTTGAAGTCATGCGAGAACTGACGGCGACTCTGATGCTGGCTCCAACAGGTACGACGACGCTTGCAACTGAAGTCTGGTCGCACGCAAATGACGGAGAGTACGCTGCAGCGGCCCCATTCGCTGCCCTGCTGGTTTTAGTGTCAGCTTTCCCAGTTTATATGTTTGCGCGTAAAAGTATGGATATCTACGAAGGCCAATGACTAATATTCATCTGTGCTCTGTTACAAAAACTTTTCTCGACAACGTTGTGCTTGAGGGCGTTAGCCTCGATGTCCGCGTTGGAGAAACAATGGCACTGCTTGGGCCATCTGGTTGTGGGAAGACGACGCTCTTGCGTCTTATTGCTGGTTTTGAGCGGCCAGATGAGGGGAATATATCGATTGGTCCCGTCGTAGTGGATTCATCGGACAGATTTGTCCCTGCCGAAAACCGTCATGTCGGTTATGTCCCGCAAGAGGGCTCACTATTCCCACATCTGACGGTTGCGGGAAATATCGGATACGGGGTGAGGAAAGGGACAGAGAGGATCGCAAGAACCAAGGAAATGCTTCATCTGATAGGCCTTGAGGATTCTGCAGATAAGTATCCCCGCCAACTTTCCGGGGGGCAACAACAACGTGTAGCGTTAGCACGAGCGCTCGCTCCCCGGCCGTCACTTATTTTGCTTGATGAGCCCTTCAGTGCGCTGGATATCGAATTGCGTCGTCGTATGAGCGCCGAAGTAATGGATTTACTTCGAAATTTAGGTACGACAACCCTTCTGGTTACACACGACCCAGCTGAGGCTTTTTCAGCGGCTGACCGCGTCGCAGTCATGCAAAGAGGAAGAGTGCTGCAATGCGGAAGTCCTGAAGAAGTGTACTGGAAGCCCGCCAGCCGAGAGGCCGCATTGTTGACAGGGAACGCCATATTCCTGGAAGGGAAAATATGGGGAGATCATGCCGAAACGGTATTGGGCCGTATACCAATCGCCGAAAATACTGTTTCTGATGGGACTGCTGCGACCGTTTTCCTCAGACCTGAACAAATACAAATATCTTCCGATGGAAAAGGAGCTCTTGCTATTGTTCACAGCACCCAATTTCTAGGAAAACATACCGGTTTGACTGTATCTGTGGATGGCTTTCAATTAAATCTGGAGGTTCGTAAGCCAGTTTCCGATCCAACGGTTTTACTGCACGTGGACGGTGTATGCCGTTGCTACTAAAACTCCCAGGATCCGATCAATACCGCGATTTAAAATTCATCTCTAAGGCCACAAAGCACGTATTCTGTTACAATTATCTGGCGAGCCTTATCCCAATAAGGGATTCCAGATTTTGATGTTCAAATCCGAGACGGTTTAATTCTCCAATCCGGCAACACTCTATCTCAACATCAGTTTTGCAGATACGGTTTCAGCAACCTCCCGATGCATCTGGAAAAACCGCTTCCCTGGTCTGGTAACAGGCATTCCATCGTTGTCCGACCTGTCGATGACATCGAGTTCATGATTTCGGATTTTGGTTGCCGTTGCACTGCTTCTGTGGGTTTTCCTGACCTCGATCTGGTTGGACGGCTCCGGTTTACCTTTGATATCGACTGCCTCACTGGCATGGTTGGCCACCACTGGTGGCTGAATGTTGGAACGCTGTGGGATATTCTGGTTCTTAAACATATCCGTGTTATGGGATAAGCTTTTTATCATACCCTGTTTTAGGCAGACGTTGGCACGTTGAACCAAGGCTATGGCATGATCCCAATGTTTTTGAACAGAACTGCGGGAAACAGCGGCCATACGGGCAACCGTCGACTTCGTTAGTTCGACACCGTCTGCTGTCAATTTCTGGATAGAAGTCGTTATCGCATCGACCACGCGGTCTGAATTCTTTTGAGCTGCATACTTACCACCTGCAGCCATACGATCAGTGACCGACTTCATTCCCTGTACGAGATGAAGTGCTGCGCCTTTGTTTCGTCCTGCCTTGTCCAGCTTATCGGGATTCCATTTCGACACAGCATAATTGGCAACACTGGCAATCAGGTATTGAACATTGCCGTCCTTCTTCGATGGCCGATGATCGGATTGGGCAACCGCGCGTTCCAGTTCGATATGTAAACGGTCGCTAATGGCACCCAGTCGGCCTTCAGAACGATTGCGAGCGAATTCGGGATCGCCCGCGAAATGCCAGATGCTCATGATGCTGTAGGCGGCTTTCTGGAGATAATTGAAAAGACCGTTGGACTGCTCGATGTCCATGCCGGACTGCACGGCAGCCGAACGACGGGTCAAGTTTTCACGGTTGTGGCCGAGTTCCAAATATTCAGCGTGCTCACTGAGATCAGGAAAATGGGAGTCCTGTGGGCATACCGTAAACCACTCTGGTGAGAGCGGGTTCTTAACCTGTTGAGATGCAGCTGGGGCACCTGCATCAGCTCCGGCGTCCAAAAGGGCATTGCACAAACCGTAATAGACAGAATGAAAGAGATCCACAGGTGCGCGGTTGAATCCGGCTTTTGCTGGTTCGTGCCACACCGCTGACCTGTATGGCAACATCCAGACCGCATGCGGGCGAACGTATTGGCCATTAGGCAGTCGTAGGCCGACAAGAAAATGCGGTTCGCTGGCTATCTTGCCATCGTGTGCCAACTGGCGGAAGAAATCGACGCATTGCTCAAATGAATCCCACACGCGATCTGTGTCGATGCGGATAAATGACAGGAATTTGCGATTTCCTTCTACATATGGCTCGTCGAGGGAGAGAAGTTTGACGCCAATCTTTGCCAGAGCGCCCTTCCCCCAATTGGAGCGGAGATCCTTGCCCTTTGGCACAGCGGCGACGAATAGCTTGGCAGCTTGGGAATTCAATGTCTGAGAGCGGAGGCCCATTTCAGAAACTGGCGCAACCTGGTGACCTGACAGTTCCTTCCAACCACGGCGGTCATATCCGTTTTCGAGACGTTCCTTGATCAGCTCGCGCTGGATACGGGATTGCTCGATGAAATATTCGGCCTCTGGGGAGACCTCACGATTTGAATTCTTGCGACGGGCTTGCTTGCAGGCCTTCGCCAAATTGGAACGGATAATGTCCTCTTGAAAACGCTTCATGAATGTCGCCGGCGACGATGATGGTGTTTTGACGCCGCTGAAACGAGCTTTTTGAAAATTATTATGTGGGGTGTTTTGTTGACGAGATGAACTGGTATGGAAGTTATGATCCGATGCATGGTCGCCATGACGATTTGTCTTCGAGATTTCGAAGCATCTGTTGTTGACGATCTCTAATGTTAAGCTGATCATTGTTCTGTTGCTTGAACCTCCGCCGAGCCCTGCCAGGGGCGATGAAAGCGGGGGTTTTTCCTTTCTGAATCAATAATATGCTGTCGGCGGAGAATAATACAAGCACAAAGACGACTGAATATTATGCCCTTTTGCATTTGTGTTAGATTGAAATTCACAGTCGCTTTTTGTGATGTCGGCGGAATCGTGTATCTTTGATAAAAATGAAATCGAGAACACCTGAATCATGGCGATCCATCAACTGCAGCTGGCATATGAAATAACCGGGAAAACGAGCCATGCTCGCCGTGCAACGTCGCATAAGATCGTCGAAAAGGTCGCCTTTCCTATTCAGGAAGTCAGCGACATCGATACCCTTGATGGCCTGACGATCACCATCGGTGGCTACTCCGAGACATTAAAGTTTTACGATGGTCGCTTCTGGATACGCGACAAATTAGATGGCCCAGCAGCTGGTATGCTGCGCGCTCAGGCAGGTGTCATCGAAGATATGCGCTTGGCAACCGCATTGGTGAAATACCATAGCACTTTCGAGATCTTCCATTACCGGGACCCAGAGATATTCGCCGACGATTTCAAGTCAATTTCAGTCGATGAGCTAAAAGACGTAAACGATGCGGGCAGAGCTACAGCGTTGGAGCGACTTGAAAAGGCAGCTGAAGCCGATCTAATCGACATTGATGGCGAGCTATATGTTGCCATGGGAGAACCTGTTTATTGCCTGCGACTGCTGCCAGATACACTGCAGGTGCTCGTAAGCTTTCAGAAATCGAATGAAGTAGCAGCCTCAAGCACCCCAACCATTCGGATTCCAATTGATGATATGACGACATCAAACAGGGACTCACTGGATGCCCTGATAGCCATTTGGAAAGCAGAAACAGGCAGAGCGGTGACGCAGGTTGCTGAAGCAGGCCTTCGGTTTGATTTCACGCCGCAGCTCGATTATTCGGTAGATCGTCAAATAGAAGCAATCGCATTCGAGGTAGTCAACCGGACGTCAGGGATCGTGGAATGGCCGAAGTCCCAGATTATTCAATGGGCTGAACTTCGAGACGTTTTGACGGCTTTTCGCAACCATCTGGCTGATATCGATGCATTGACGACAAGCTTGTCACATTACGCATCCTCGCAGACCCCGGAGACCCGTGCTTATATCCGAATGCTGCAGGACGTCTTGGAAAATGCACCTATCGCTATCGAAGTGATGACTGATTGATACCAATTGCGCCAATTAAAATATTTGGTATAGTAATTCTACCGGTTGAGGACGCTTACAGCCCTACCCCCCTCTATATGTAACATTCTCAGCCAGTATTAATATCTCCACCATGAAAAAGACCTGCCCAAACGTCAATTTGAGCAGGCCTTTTTCATTTTTGATATCGATTTTAGCTATTCTTTTTCTTTGTTTGCGCAACTGGTGTTTCCCCAGGCTTGCGACCCAGACCCATGTTCTTGGCCATTGCAGACCGCTTCGCTGAATAATTTTTTGTGACCATCGGATAATCGCGCGGCAATCCCCATTTCGTGCGGTATTCATCCGGCGTCAGATTGTACACCGTCTTCAAATGCCGCTTCATGGATTGAAATTTCTTCCCGTCTTCGAGACAGATAATATGGTCGTCGAATACTGACTTCTTAGGATTCACAGCTGGTTTTTGAGACTCGCCTTCAACGACTACTTCTACAGGACCATTTTGCAACTCATTGAGCTTTCCATGAACCAGACTAATCAGGGATGGCAGTTCAGAATGCTGGATAGAATTGTTCGACACGTACGAGGATACAATATCGGTCGTCAGTTCTAGTAATGCGATAGTCGTCGGATCAGTCATGGTATATTGGCCTTATTAGTCGGTAATCTGAATATGGCCATATGGACGCGAAAATAATAGTAAAATTTAATTGCGCAGTCCCTTATCGACCCCTTTCTTGTTTCCAAATTCCTCCTTTAAACATCCGGAAACAATCGACAAGGGACATCACAGACGGCCTGATTATAAAGCCGTCAATGGCTGAATTAGGCGGCAGCGCGGTGGAGCTTCTCCACCGCTTTTTCTGCTAGAATATATGCCAGCGCATGCTCATCCAGTGCCTGGAGATCATTGTCCAGATCAACCTCGGCTTCCAGCCAGTTGAGGTAGCGGTCGCGGACTGAAATAACTGCATAATCATTATCGCCTCCACGGACTACCCACAGGTCCAACTTCGGCATCAGATTCAGCCTCGCAGTCAGCTCCGTTGGAAGGTCGAGTTCGTAGATTTCCAGAGATCCGGTAGCCTTCCTGCGATTATTCAAGCGCCATACCTCATGACCAACGGCTGCCTGTAAGAGATTGAGGATATCAGTATGGTATGGGCTGTCTTCGCGCTCATCTGCGATATAGGCTTTTACCTTATCCGCGAGGACATCATTGATCGTCACATAGGCCGTCTGCAGGCCTCTCGCTCCACTGATAATGCTTGTGAATGCCACGCGTAGGGTGTTTCCCTTAAGCATGAAAGAGACATCATTGAGATACGATCTGCTGTATGCGATGCGGAATTTGTGCTTGAATAAATCGGACATGGTTTTCGGTTCCCTTTATTGTTTGGTTGACTTTAAGGTCGCCCCCTCCCCGAGGCTTCAATTCGAGGAGGGAACTGTTCGCGAGGAATTAGCCCAGACCTCGCCACGAGAAATCTTTATCTCCCATGTTTATAATTATATGTAGCGAGGTGACATATAACAATGGCCAATATGATTACTTATGGAATTTCTGCTTTTTCTTAAGTCGTTCTTAATATGGGATAATTTGGATTACAGGACGCCGAACATTAAACGCCCGTATAACCAAGCGGTGTTCACAAATTGCGTTCCAATGGCGATATCAGAGATTAAGGCTACAACCGGAATTCCAACGGCCAATTTCAGCCAACCAATTGATATTCTTGGCCGACGAGGCTTTGGTTTGTAGCCGACAGATTTTAAAAACTCGGCCTTCGACATGCGAACGCATCGCCTGCAAATGGCCACGGCTTCGTCGGCTGACAATTGGAAGAATTCGCGCTTATGATTGAGGCGATATCGATCCAAGGCCTCGTGTAGCAGCCGCTCTGTCCAATTCGGATACTTGGTGCGGATAGAGGATTCCAGTTTAAATGGCAACGCGACACCGGATGCTGAATTTAGCTCTCTAACGCGGTCTGTTGGATGTCGTGTTGTTCGGCCGATTTTTACAAGTCCTGGCATTGCCGGATTCGATAGGACGTAAATGTAGCCCTCCTGTTTCTCACTCATGACAATCTCCTTTGCTCATGAGTATGAGGCTGGCACTTGCACGTTCAAAACGCCGACAGAATTATTGGAAGGAGGCAAGGCAAGCTTCTGAAAATGGGAGCGATTAGAGTTCGATCTCTGGTTTGATGACCTTCAATGCCAACAATGGGTTTTCTAAAATACCTGCATAGCTGCCGAAATGACGCTTTACGTCGTCGTGCGTCAGATCGATGCGCTGCTCGCCCGAACTGTCATGCCAGATGATTGATGCATCCATCGCATCGTCGAACATGTAGATACCCACTTCACCATTCGCGACAACGCCTGTTGCCAGTTGGCCTGGCTGGGTGAGCTTTAGGAAGATGTCGTTACCGAGACGGCTCACTTTGGAAACATGTGAATTCGTAGCCGTATTCAATTCTGGCAGCTGTAAGGGTGTGGCTTCGGTTTCGGATTTGACTTCCGTGATGATAACCCGCCCGCGCATATCGTATTCATTTTTGATCATAGTGTTTCCTTTAAATTGTTTGATTTCATTTTGAGCATGCCGCTCTCAATCCTCGCAGCCGTTTCCAACTGGAGGATGAAGCGGGGCATGGATCACGCCGCCGTATTCAATCCTGGATAGCCGGACTCCGATGCGATTAGCGGAAGGATAACCATTCTGTAGTCGGCAATAAACATATCCATGATTTGCCGCCCCTCGTCTTCCATTTTGGCAATGCGCAGGCCTTTTTCCTTATCCTTCCACTGAACCGTGATGCTGTCGTCGTCAAAATCCAACGTGACATTGATCGAATGCGAGGTATCAATGCGGTAGTGCTCAAGGTATTCGGAAAAGAAATCAAAAACATCACGCTTTGACTCTTTATTGCTGGCAACGGTTACAACGACAGTTACGGCTTCGGTCTTTTTCATAAATAATACTCCTGATTGGTTGTTTACGGTTTCGAGTGATATCACTCCCCATCCCCACTCTTCTGACTTGAAGGCCAGAGGTGGGGATGAAATGGGACATCATCAGTCGCCTAGGCGGACACCCCATTTCCATGTGGCAGCTTCTTCAGCTACACGGATCGAATAGAAGCGTTCTTCATTGGCAAAGATCGGGTCGTGCTGGCCTTTCATATGAACAACGGTGGGGCACCAAGCGACAACATCCTTGATTTCACCGTCTTCAGTGCGGACATACATTTCCGTTGAACGGATTTCATGAGAACCACCGACGACCGCCGTGCTGACGTCAGCACGCAGGTACTTATCGGACGGCTTCTTGGATGGCACCATCAGGACATCACCCTGGCGGATACTGGCATCGAGCTGCTTGTCTGTGACCTTCCACATCCAACGCTGAGCAGCGCGAACTGCGGCCTTTGGATCAGATGGGTTCTTGCGGATAGCTGCGTGGATTGCGTGCGGCGATACCGGATGACGGAAGAATTCATTGGTGATTTCATTCTGACCGACGAGCACGTAATCCTTATGGATGTTCGCGAAACCCTTCGCATAGCGCTTGTAAAAATGACGGATCTGAATAATGGCAACGCCTTGTTCAGCATCGTAACCATAGAGATCGATATTCAGACTATCGCCGCGCATCTTCTTATCGAACTCAACAAAGGTCTCCGGAAGCACGGATTCGAAAATACTCATGATCTTGGAAGCAGATACCGCTACGCCTTCGGCATCGTAGTAACGACTGATTTCATTGTAATGACCGCGTTCGACCGTGTTCTGTTTGGAAGCTTTGGTTGCGGTGTTATTGTTTTCTACTACTGCTAACATCTCTACGTTCCTTAAAATTGATAATTAAACCCTATGTCCAATCTCTATACTATTAATTATATGTATCGGCGTTACATATAACAACCGTTTTCAACAAATATTTTGCTTATTTATCGAATATTTTATTGACGGCATTTCTTAGTGTTATCGTGGGTTATTTGTTCGAAATTCAAAGTAACCCACATTTATTGGAGAAATATTTTACTTTTCTCCATCTTTCTTGCAATTAATGTCGACTTCCAATTCGACTGACATGCCATGTGCAGCACTCGATCCATCGATCACCGCTTCTAAATCGCTATCGATTACATGAAGCAAATCCACGAAATCCGCCGATAGCAGGAAGCCAGCGAGTTGCTTATTGCGGATGTCGTTGGGTAATGAGATGCGGATAATATCAGGTTCGAAGGCCAGACCGAGCGAATAGACGGCTCTTGCAATGGATACGGATTCCGCTTTCACATCGATATCAACGGCGGAAAACGGATGCCTGCTAGTACCGACCAGGGCATCAGGGTCGTTCATCAGCTGTCTCGCAAGAACTTTCGCATTCCATTCGGTTTTCAGGGGCTTAACGATGTCGTTCATGGTTACGCGTTCCCCGCAACTTCGGCCTTGAAAAGCAAAATCTTTGATAACTCATCGGCCGAAATGGCCAACACAGTCTGCAATAATACGACTTCATCAATGCCTGCTTCTTGATTCAAAAGATCTTTCCAGAAGCCCAGAATGGCCTGCGCTATAATTCGAGGATCGAGCGTCCCATCGCCAGAAATGTAATATTGGCTGCCAGAATGCGTGGTGAAATTGGTTCCGTCGAATTTGCGAATTGGTGACGTAACGCGGATCTTTTCGCCAGCGATCTCGCCTTTTGGGAAGCCCATGCCGTGAACTTCTTTGGTCATCGTATCGAGTATAAAGTGCCAGTTGGATAATGGTGTTGGTGACATGTAAACTCCTTTAAACAATGTCGGTAATAAGCAATAATGCATATAGTATGTCGCAAGCCACAAGCATTTAATTACCTCGACGTGCCCTGTCGTATGCGTATTTCTTCAGCTCTCGAAGTCGCTGGATATCCCCCCTTGCCTCCTGCGGCTGCCACGCACGGATCAGATCTCCATGGCGGTTTAATATGTCATCTGCGTGCCGCAATACCTGCAAATTAACTGCCGCTTTCGGCACCAGTTTGATAATCCTCTCGACAGCCTCATTTTCACGCCCTGCCCCCAGTTCCCATGCAATAAATAGTAGCGCAATCGCCGGAGACCGACACCGACCTGCATGACAATGGACGAGAAGCCTGTGTTCATCTCCTCTCAATAAACAGTCCATATAAAACGTGAGGGCGTCGACCAAGTGCTGCCATGTCACCGACAGTGCTGTGCAGTCGTCAAAATCGATGTCATTAAATCTCAGGGTGAGATGAGGTCTGCCATCATCCACAGTAAGCGACACCGGATTTCTGTCGGCGTTCTCAATGCTTATGACGGCATCGAATTCCGCATGCCTTTCAAGGGCATTCTTCAGTGACATGACCTCCAGTCGGTTCAATCCGGTTTCCATCTTGCCTGCTTTCACTCCCATTACATTCTGATTTCGATTCCAAATCGGTCGGAAACCATTCTCCCTCTCGTTCCAATTTTCAACGGCGAAAAAATTCGCTTGTCTTATGCATGCTTGTCAATCACCATCTGCATATATTGCGGTTTGGCATTCTATGCAAGCGGAATCTTCAGGTCAACCTGTTGGCCGTCACGATTCGAAATCGAGACCGTTCCGTGAGCTGATGATGAGACTGCAAAAAACCGATAAAAGGAGAAAATTGAATGAGTGATTTAATATCGGCGCTTGAGGAGCTTCGTAATGAGGTTCCGGTGCTGAAAATGGCGGAATCAAACAAGTCCCCGACGCGACGTCTGATGGAGAGCGTTGCTCTCTTCAAAGAACTAATTGATCTCAAATTCCGTCCATCGCAGGTCTACGCGAAAGTTAAGGACACCGATGGGTTCAAAGAAATCCGGGACGCCTCAGGCATGACTGACGAGGCCTACAGGCAGCATTTTGCGTCCGTGTATAATGCTTACAAGCGCGACCTCCGCAAAAGGGCCAACAGGTCTGTAAAGGCGAAGCCCGCACCAAAGGTGACGGCTGCCAATGCAACACCAGTCAAGACATCGACATCAGAAAACCAGATGTCCGACACCTCCCCTACCCCGACACCAGTGGCTGTTGAGCTGACACCCGAGGTGCCTGTTGCGGAAGCCAAAACTAAAAAGAAAACCGAATTCGTGGTGCCGACCAAGAGCGGATACCAGGTGCCGCGTCTGGACAACCTGTAATCAATTAAAAGGAGAAAGAAATGAAGTATCTAACACTTATACTGAATGACGGCGGCGGGCTTGGAAAATCCGAACTCGCAAAGCTGCTAGTCGACCTCACGCGTAGTGTTGGAGGTCGATCCGTTGGCGTTTTCGACGGCGATCCCAAAAACCATTCACTGTTAACCGTCTGTGGTGAAAGGGATGCCAATGGCGCACTTCTCGACCCAGAGAAGAATGATCTGCTGACAGGTTGCCGAACCATCGACCTCCGTGATCCGGAGAAGTCGTCTGCAGAGATGATAAAGGCACTCGAAGAAATCCAACCGGACCTCCTGTTGGCTGACGGTGCTGGTGGATCGGCTCAGAACCTGGGTCTGATGATCATGAAGTCCGGCACACCCGAGGAATTCGTCGGTCTGCTGGAAGAGCTTGGCTACACACTTATATTGGCATCCCCTCAAATTCCACAAGACGGTGGCAAAACGATTGAAGCGTTGTCGTCCACGAAGCGTCTCGTCGACCAATATGTCGTGTTCGCCAACGTCCATTTCCACATTGCACTCAATAGATGGAATGGTGACCTCGATGATATCGATCACCGTTTCGATTACTGGTTCAACAGCACCACGAGAAAGACACTTCTCGATGTCGGGAAGCTGTCGGAAACCAAAATCGTCGAATTGCCATCTGAAGTGATGAGCGTGACGTCGGCGGTGCCAGTTCCGTATTCCCGTTTTATCGATCCCGAATTCGCAAGAGTCGCCCAGATTTCCATTCGTCCAAGAATGGCCATCAAAAAGCATCGCGATCTCTTCCGTTCACAGGTCGAAGCCGATCCCGTTTTGAAAAAGGCATATCTCGGCATCGCCTAAGCGGTGTCGGGAAAGGAGACCACGATGAAAAAATGGGAGACGGATGAGCGCATAAAAGAAAGCCTTCGGAAGATAGAAGGCCTCACCGATGACGACATCAAAACACTTTTTGACGTCGCAGACGCAACAGGGATGCCGATTACGGATGAACTGCTGCCATTCTTCGCGACGATGCTGAGCCTTCGTCGTGAGGGTAAAAACACGACTGCGGCGATGAAAGAGCTGCTCGACAGTTTTCAGCAAAACTCTACCATGATGCTGGAGCTCGAACGTGAAGCGAAGTCTAATTTTATCGAGGAGCTCGATGCCAGGTCTAATCAAGAGCTCGACCTCGCAAAGATAAAGCTGGAGGCCATCTCAAAAGAAGTTGTCGGCGAAACTGTAAAAACCTTCAGCGCCGATATTCAGCAAAAGATGGCGACAGCGCTTGATGAAGCTCGGCATCAGGAACGCGACCGTATCGGCATCGAAAAGAAGGCTGTAGATTCCGAAAATTGGCGCAAAGACACGAGACTTCTGGCATCGGTAACAGCGGGCGTCGCTGGCCTGCTACTGCTGTCGAGTGCGGTCTTCTTCTCGGTGGGTTATGTGAATGGAAAGACCAATGCCCAGCTTACGGCTAGCGTGTTGGCCGATTGGGCAAAGTTGCCGAATTCGCAGCAACTGGTAGACGTGCTGAAAAACGCCGATCCGGTAACCATTACGCAGAAATGCGACCGCAATGGTGGCGGCATAGTCGACGATCTGGAGACCTGTCAGATTACTATTGTTAAGGGACGAGACAGCCTGAGGCTGGCATCAGGGACGCCCGTTTTCGATCAGATCGAAGTCTGGTTGAAGACCGCAGATTGGGGGTGGCTTGTAGGCCTATCAGCGATTTCGACATTGTTTATGCGACGTCTGCTGCGATCTGTTTTCCGACATCGCTGGGTGTCTTGGGTCCTCGAATAAATCCATAAAATATTTCGGCAATAACAGGGGTTTTTGGCCTTGTCTCTTGCATGAACTGCAAACAAACTATTCATAACTGTTTATCTACGAGTCTTTAAATGGAGGTGAACATGTACCGTTAAAAAGGAGAAAATTCAATGAAATCAATAGGAAGTCTAAGGCTGTTTTTAATGATGGCCGTGTTATATATGCTCGCCGCCGTAAACCCTGGTTGGGCGGCGTCGGTGAGCCTTGAAACAAAGGCCAACCAATACTTTCAGCATAATTTCTCGGATGACTTCGCAGCTGGGCCTTATTCGCTGGAAAGCGGCACGCTGCCGCCCGGTGTCGTAATGAACCTGAGTGGGATCATCGATAATCCAACTCAGGTTGGCGTTTACATTTTTACCGTTCGAGGATTCGATGAAAACGGAGATGATATGACTGTGACTTACACAGTCACGGTAAAGCCCTTGAACGAGATTGTCGCCCACGATGCTGTTGTTTCGCTTGATGGCAACACTATGGGGCTTTACCCATATGCCTATGATTTCTGGCAACATGTGAACTCTGGAGACATGGCTCCAGATCAAATCGTTATCAAATCCGTATCAGATTCGCGTGCTACAATTAGTCCTGGCTCGGGCATTCGTCCGGTCTATCTTTATCTTCCATTCGCTGTTCGTGGTGATTTAGTTGTCCAATACGCGGCCGTCGACATTCTCAATGGCGTTGAATCCAATATCGCAAGCATCACTTTCACCGTTACTCGCCCTGAATTGGCACTCCGATTCAATGAGTCTTCGCCTCCTACGAGCGGCGATACGGGTTATGGCGTGAGCTTTATTGCTGAAAACGGCGTCGGTCCTTTCATGTATTCGTATTCCGGCAAGATACCTGCCGGGCTTGTATGGGAGGAGGACCATAACGGTTCTGGTACTGAATTCCCAGAAAGCGCAATTTTCACGCTTCGTGGCACGCTGCCGAACAATGGGGTTTACCCGATAACGGTCACCATCACGGATGCTCTTGGACAGTCGAAGTCGATTTCGCACACCATCGATCTGGGAGTCGACGTTCTTCCGACTGTGAGCGATACGACCATTACTATGCCTTATGGTGACTCGGTCAACATTGACCTTTCGACGCTAATCACAGGCGACTTCGACCATATCGTCGTCTATTCAAGTGGTTATGGTTCCACGACTGTTGCAGGCAACAATGTGACTTATACAGGACCACAGAAGAATGACCCATATGCGTCAAATGACTCATTTACGTTCTCTGTTTTCACGAGTACAGGGGCTGAGGTTCAGGCATCGGTATACATTAATTTGGACGCTGCTACAGCTCCTGTTGCAGCCCCATTCACGATTCAGACTTCACGCAGTAAGTCAGTCGAATTCGATCTGAATGATCACATAACAGCAGGCTATTTCGACATAGATCATGCCGTAATAACGACCTGGCCTGGCTCTGGTGTGCTGGATGCCCTCGGTAATGGCCGCTATCGCTACACGCCTGAAACCGGGGTCACTGGAGCTGAAACCATTCAATTGCAGTATGAAGTAAGCGACACATATCAATGGTCAGCTCCCGCCACAATTACGATTGAAATTGCTGCCGAAAAACTTTTTCAGGTTGTTGACGGTTCTCTAAGTGGCAAAGTTGGCCAAGCGTTAGAACACGAAATCGCCATTATTGATGGTGTTGCGCCGTTTACATTCTCGATTCAGTCGCCACTTCCTGCAGGCATCTCAATTTCGGGCGACAAGATCGTAGGCGTGCCAACAGCTGAAGGTTATACGATCTCGACCATTGAGGTTGTCGACGCTGTAAACATGAAAGCAACCGGAACGTTTACATTCACTATCGTCGCAGCGGATTCCGTCTCCCTACCTGCCCTCACCCTGAACGGCAAAGTTGGCGAAAGCTTCAGCCAGTCGTTTGCAGCAACTGGCGGTACGGAACCATACACTTACGAACTGGTTGACGCCTCCGCACTTCCAGACGGTCTCGCTCTTGCAGGTAATGTGATCTCGGGTATTCCAACTGTCGATGGCACCTTCATTTTTGAATTGAAGGCCACCGATGCAAATTCGGCAACAGGAATTCAGAGCTATACACTCACTGTAGTGCCAGCGGATGCCGTTGTTGAAGCTCCGAAGGCTGAAAATGGATCACTCGATCTCGACTATGGTCAGTCGGCCACCGTCGATCTGGCTCAGTTGATTACGGGTGATGTCGACACGATAGCCATTGTTTCGCAGCCATCCAAGGGCTCCACCAAACTCGAAGGCAACACGGTAACTTACGTGCCAAATGAAGGCGCAACGGGTTCTGACAACTTCAGCTTCCTAGTTTCCAATGCTGGCGGATCGGCGACTGCAAACATCGCTATTTCCATCAAGGAACCAACCGGTGAAGCACCGATTGCGAAAAACCACTTCATCCGCCTTCAGCCATTACAGGCTGGCGATGTCAATTTGACCGAAGGTGCGGTGTCGAAAGACCCGATCACCAGAGTGCACATCCTGACATCGATTTCGGATGAAATTGGCAACACCAATCTTACTGATACGCATCTCGGATTCCAACCGAATAAGGCATTCGCAGGAAACGCTGTGGTCAGCTACCAGCTTGAAAACAAGTGGGGTCGTTCGGCCATTGCGACGGCAACGTTTGTTGTAGCTGAACGCCCTGATCCATCTAAGGACGCCGAAGTGGCAGCACTGCTGAAGGCTCAGGTTGATGCAGCAATCCGTCTTGCTGACGATCAGGTCGACAATATCACTCGTCGTCTTGAACAGATCCGTGCGGAAGCCCCTGGTGCCCGCTCGAATTCCTTTGATTGGCAGCTCGGTGTCGATTCAAAAGACAGCGCTCGCTACGATCATGACGGCAATGATATCAGCGCGCAAAACAGTCTGAATGCACGTGGTTCATTCGAGTCTTCAAATCCTCTTGCAGTCTGGACGACGGGTTATGTCCGATTGGGTGAGAGTAGTGAACTGGGCAGCATAGACATGAAGTCGACTGCGGTAGGTGGAACGGCTGGAGTCGATTATCGTTTCTCAGACGCCTTCGTTGGTGGTATTGCTATCGGTTTCGGTCGTGAGATGTCGGAAATCGGCTCTAACGGCACCGAAAATGAAGCCAAGGCGATTTCAGGCGCACTCTATGGCACCTGGCACAATCGCAATGGTGCCTTTGTTGATGGCATCATCGGCTTCTCCCACTTGACCATGGATAGCACGCGTTATGTGACGTCTACTGGTGAACTGGCATACGGCTCCCGTGATGGTACCACCGTCTTCGGATCGATCATCGGCGGGTATCGCTTTGAGACGGATAAGGGTCTCAAGATTGAGCCTTACGCAGGCTTCCGTGGTGTTGTTGGAAAGCTGAACGGCTTTACGGAACACGGTAACGACTGGACAAATCTGGCATACGGCACCACTGACATTCGTTCCCTCAAAGCTGTTGCTGGCATTCGACTGGAAAAGCAGTATGAGACGGATGATTTCCTGATCACTCCAAATGCCAAAGTCGAATACCGCCATGAACTTGCAAGTGGAACTAACACCGCTCTCGGATATGCTGACCTCGGTACCATGGCATATTCGGTGATGACCGATCCAGGCGAAACCAGCAGCGTTGTAGCTTCCGTTGGCGTTCGCGTGAAACCAAAGTCATCCAGCCTCTCGGTAGAGGCATCCGCGCAGGCCAGCATGAGTGGATCCCGCAAGCCAACGATGACCTATGCGGTTCGCGCCAATTGGGAAATCTGCGGCATCGGCTTCAAAAAGACCGACTGCATGACCCGTGAGCAGAAGTTGACCTTCTTCAAAGGTGAGCTGTCAAAGGCAGAAAAGAAGAAAGACGCGAAGAAAATCGCCGAATTCAAAAAGCTGCTGGCAAAGGCGGAATCCGATCTGCGTGAATGGAACGCACTTTCGGCAAAGCTGACTCCGGTGCCTGACATGAACACCCAATTCGTAGACACGATATCGGGCAAGGGAAAACGCAAGCGTTAACTTTCCAGCATCGACATCCAAATGGGGGCGGCTTCGGTCGCCCCTTTTATTTTCTGGCGGCCGAATTTTCTCAGTTTGTGCTATGCAACCACCTCTCCAACAATGATGGCATCCGGCAAAAAACTGCCGTCATTAAAAGGAGAAATTTATGTTCACGAAAATTACAATGGTCGCGGCAAGCGCGCTATTCGCGACCGCATCTTTTGCATCTGCAAGCACCTCACCTGACGGTTTCGACGGCAAGGGCCAGGTTGGCATCCAGTCTGATGAATTCAGGAATGCCGCTGCCAACTCTTATAAGATCAAGCATTGCGCCGACAGTGTAGACGCAAAAGCTCTAAAGGCAGAAATCGAAGCTGATATTCTTGATGCCTCCGCGAAAACTGGAATTGAGGCTGGCAAGCTTTTGGTGCTGGTTGATGCCCGTGCCAAAAACATTGATGCCAGTTTTACAAAGGCCGGAGCCGATGTTTCTTGGGTTTGCGATACCACCAGTGTCGATGAATTTAGAAGCTTCAGCACCTTCACCTGGTCGCAGATACCTGCCGATGCGGCATCGAAATAAGGAGGGTGAATATGAAAAACACAATTTTATCCGCCCTCGCCTCAGCAGCAATTCTGGCATCGCCACTGACCGTATCGGCAGCGCCTGTTGATCTGTTGGCAGGCCATGAGGACTATTCGAGAGTCGTCGGTGGTATGCTAGAGGTCAAGGTATGCGATGATAAATCGGCTTATCAAGATCTTCGTGTGGCCGCCCATTCATCCGCCAGAAAGCTGAACATGAGCATTGGCGAAATCATGTATTTTGCCCATCAGGAATCCGAGAAGATCGAGCACACAAAAGGCGGCGCTTATCAGCATGCCAATCTTTATAGCGCCCTCTGCGACCTGAAAAGACCATCCATCGCTGTCTCACCAATCCCCACCGATTTCAAATCGACACTTAAAGCCAAGATTGCCGATGCGGCTCTCAGGGACATCGCAATTGAGACCATTGCCCTGCGCATGGAATCCAGAAACTGCGATCTGACAGATGACGAATTGGAAATCGCAGATCAGGCTGTTGTTGACCGCCAGGTTCGACTGAGGGCCATCGCATTTGATGACGAATTTCTGAGTATCGGAGCTTGGTCGATGGCAGACCGTGCCGAGATTTTCAGCAAGCGTTTTGGGTCAAAGTCGGCCTGCGATGTCATCAAGGAATTGATTGCGAATGAGCGTACTAGTGAAGGCGGTGGTGAGTGATGATGTTTAAGAAAACAGTCTTAGCCGCCGGACTTCTCGCCTTATTGGCATCCAGTGCCTATGCCGAGCAAAAATTCTATTTCCGCTATGTTGCGGGAGGTAAAACTATCAATGTCTCCCAACCTGAGCTCCCCGTTGAACCCGAGATACCGCAGCCCGAGAAAAAGGGGGGACTCAATATAAGCAACGGCTACCTTTCGCATTCTGATTACAATGGAAATGGTATAATCGACGCTGGCGACCACGTTTCTGTGCAGTGGACGCTAAGAAATACAGGCATGGGTGAGATCAGAGGTATTGCAACGGCAGCGATATTTAATATCGAAGATCGCGCTTTGGGTTACATAAGTTGGAGCGGGGCATCAACTTCGCTTTCTTGCGCAAACAACCTTGCCCCGGGTGCAAGTATGACCTGCTCGACGTCCATGGTAGTCACAGATGGAATACTGCCGTCTAACCGATCTTACGCCTGTTTTACGGCTCAGTTCAGCATGTCTATGCCCGAAAATGTCGATGAAATAACGGGCAATAGCACGATTCAGGAAGCCATTCCGCTCGGATCTGAGTTGTTGCTTGAATTGACAGGAACGCCCAGCGTGGCGGGATCGCCTCAATATCTGTTTTCTGAATCTGCAATTGGCATATCATTCCAATTACAGGCGGACAGCCGTGAACCATTTTTAGATTATGCCGTCAAAGTAAAAATCCCGGAGTTGGATGATGAAATTAACGCCAACTGCTTCTATATGAACATCCCCAATAATTTCACTGCAATGTGCAACGCTACATTGCCTATCAACTTTTTACATAAGGAAACAATATACGAAGGTCTACCTGACAATTACCAACTCTCATATGAGATAATCCAAACAAAAATGGCTGGTTTCCCAACCAATAAAACAATTGCTGAAGGCGCTCTTATTGAAGGTCCGCTGCGTTATGGCTCGAAGCATCCCGTATTTTCGTCATTTTCAGTCACTGCACCTACCACGTTGGACGGTGATTTTGAAATCAGTGCAGTGATAAGAAATAACTCATCTGACTACTTGCGCGGCTGGGAATTCGATATTGATATTGGGCTGGATGTGAAGCTAAAGAATATTTGTCCCGATAATGTCAATTTCACACCAAATCAAACGGTAACATGCTCGATGTCGATGAAGCTGACACAGGCACAACAAAATACAATCAAGAGTTTCTTTAATTCGGGCAACTCGACTACGCTCAATTACTCTGTAATGCTGGGTAAAGAGAACGGTAGCGAGTCTGGTGTAACAACTGGCCCATACGGTAATTTTGAAATCAGTTGGTAATAGACTACGACCTCATCAAACACAAATCAGCCTCCTTATGGGAGGCTTTTTTATTGCATCCAATATCCGTATCCCGACCACTAATATTTATTATTTCAATATCTCAATTTTCTGAACTTGATCTGAACGTCGACCATCCAAGCTTGTTCTCGTGCGCTACAGACTAGCGCCCCTTTGGTGGCAGAAAGTCGCCGTTTTTCTCAAAATTCAACTCAGAAAAGGAGTACGACCTTTATGGCGTCTATAATTACTAATAATGCATCCATGACCGCTCTTCAGACACTCAAAACCGTACAGAGCAACCTAACGGAAACCCAGGGCAGAGTATCCACTGGCCTTAAGGTTCAGAGTGCAAAAGACAATGCTGCTTACTACTCCATCGCTCAGACGATGCGAGGTGACGCGGCCGTTTTCAATGCAATTAGCGAAAACCTTTCAATTACTGGCGCTTCCATATCTGTTGCCCGTCAGGGACTAGAGGAAATTGGAAACCTCACAAAGGAGATTTTGGAACGCGTGTCGTTTGCTCAGGCTGACAAGTCCGTCGACAAAGCCCTCATTCAGAAAGAGATCGTTGACTTGATCGGTCAGATCGAAACAACCCGTAGTCAGGCCACGTACAACGGTCAGAGCTTGCTGGAAAGCGACGGTTCTGCGACATCAGATTTGACAGTTGTCACGGGCGTTAAGCGTGAAATAGGTGGCCTGATGACGACCAGCTTTGTTGTTCAGACAGCTGAATTAGACAGTTTTATCACGAACTTGAAAGGCATTAATGTTGAAACCGCAACGAACGCAAGCGATCTCGAAGATGCTTTGACGACGGTTGAGACGCAGATCGCATGGGCGGCGCAATATGAAACCAATTTCGGTATGGCTGAAAAGCGCATCGAAAACCAGCAGAACTTCATTAGTAAGCTGGTCGATAAATTCGATACTGGCGTTGGCGCACTCGTTGATGCGGACATGAACAAGGAAGCTGCCCGTCTTTCTGCTCTCCAGGTTCAGGAGCAGCTTGCAACGCAGGCTCTGTCTATCGCAAACCAGGCTCCACAGTCGATCCTGTCACTGTTCCGATAACTTCGAAATCCAACCATCAACTCAAGGGAGGCTTCGGCCTCCTTTTTGTTTTGGTACAAAATCGAGAAATCCTGACGTCGACTAACAGACGGTTAACCCATTGTTAAGAGGCATTAAAATTTTGTTAACAAAACCTAAAACGGCCTTAGCTTTGGGCACCGCCGATTGATTTTTGGACTGCCATCCGCTCATCGAATCAATCGGCTAGTGGTGATAAACCTATTGTCCATGTTCCCAACTCCGACGTCAATTGGCGGCCATCGCAGTCCAATTCTCCTTCAACGTGGACATTAATAGCTGCGAGATCGAAAAGCCCCCTCCCCTCGCCTTCTGGGTTAGCGAACGCAGATATCCACCTGCCGACTGGATGTCTCCTGCTCGTTGCAGAAGCCACGCAATAACTGCAGAAACGCCTTCCATGCCCAATGTTTGTCGGGCTTCGACGTAGGCCGACTGTGTGATGCCGAGAAATCTTGAAACCATGGTGCTGGCTTCAACGAGGTCTCTCCACGACCTGATGCCGTCAGATGCATACTCTCTGATGTCCGGACAGGCTCTGAGCACCATGTCGAGTGGAATGGTTTCCGCAACGATGGACACAGGTGCCTGCTTGTCCGCAGAATTCGCCTTCAAATCAATTTTTTGACCTGATTTAGATTCAAAAAGGGATTCTGGTAGGGATTCATAATGGTGCCGCTCAATTTGAGCGTCGCTGGCGCTCACTTCTTCAGCAATATTATTGTTTTTCAACTGGTTAGCCAATTCCGCGCAAATGGCTTCCAAATTGGCTTTTATGGTCTGCAGTTCCTGCACAGTGGCACGCCTTGGAATGGCATCAACGATTTCCCTGAACTTGAGAAACAGTCCCTCCAGATCGTCAGAATGGGCGTCTGGAGTGATTTCAGCGAAGCCAGATGCGATTTCGCGTCGGATGACGGAAACCTCGTCCCTGAGGCGTTTCAGGACCTTCTGATCGGTAACGATGCGTTCGGCTACCTGCGCAATCTCAATTGAACGGCAAACCATTGGTGCGAAGGAGAAACCATAGGCGATCTCTACTTCACCCTCTTTGTCCTTGTGCGCATACCGTTTACCGGTCGGGCTATCCTTGCGCTGAATAATCCCAGCTTCAACCAGTGATGCCAAATGACGCCGCAGGGTGCTTTCCGGCATTCCATGGGCGCGCAATGAAAGCTGACGATTGGATGGGAAGACAATGAGGCCATTTTTCACATTGATCTCGTCCTCAGGCAGGAATGACAGCAACGAGCTCAACACCGCCAGACAACGGTCATTCAGACCGAATTCCGACTTTGCGATGCATAGCTGCTTATAGATTGTCCAACGATTAAGTCCCCTGCCCTGCTCTGATTTTTGGGCACGGTTCTGCATTCGACCGCGAATTGCGGACGCAACAGTCTCCAGAACTTGCATTTCCCTTCACCTTTCTAAAGGCAAAAGAATTCCGCTCGCCAAAACGACGCCAACGACTCTTGACAGTGATTCATGGAAATGCGATTCTCTAGCTGCTTAGACTTATGAGAAGGGCTTCCACGCGGTGACGTTTGGGGGCCTTTTTCTTTTGCGGTTTAGTCTCCTGTTTCCTTATTCATTGACTGTTCGAACTCGTCGTATAGACGATCCAAGCGTGTTGTCAGCCAATCGCTGAATGGTTTTGCGTTCTTCTCTTCGAGCTTGATCGCAACCATTTTGGGCTTCTGATTCATGGATAGGCTAACTGAATTATCCTTAGATCTCCAGGCTTTAGCTGCAGAACCATTTTCGATGTCAGTTTCTGTGTTCTTGGAGTCGCTATCATGTTTACGGAGCGCCGACATGAGCTTTGCAAAACGCTGATCACTATCAAGCGATTTTACGTCATCGTTGTTCAACAGGCTTTCTGCAACTTCTAATTTCTTCTCGTCGTCGAGCTGATCAAGCAATTCCATCCAACGCTTACGGCCCGCCTTTGGAGCTGAACCAATAACGCGGATCAGATTGAGAGGAACTTTCCGTGCAATCGAGATAAGGCGGCTGACATCGGATTTATCCATTCCCAATGCCGAAATGACGACAGCTCTTTCTACACCCTCGTCTTCCAGGTTCTTAGCGAAAAATGCCTTCTCAATGAATGACAGATCCTGCCGATCTAGATTTTCACGACCCTGAGCAACGATAAGTTCGTCGTCAGTCAGCTTCCTTACGATTGCACGAACCTTGATCCCCAAAGCTTGCGCTGCACGAAGGCGACGGCGGCCATAAGCGATCTGAAAGCGTGAAGCGTTGTCTGGATGCGGTCGCAACAGAACGGGTACCTGCTGACCGCTCTCACGAATGCTTTCCACCAATCCATCGAACGCAGGATCGACATCAATGGAAATTCGGTCAGCAATACGCGAGGGGTCTACAAGTGTTGGGTCAATCTCTACGATGGAGTTGGCTTCTTCCAATTGCTTCTGGAGATCGGAAGCTTGTCTAGCGGTTTCGGCCATTTCCTTAAGTGAAGCACCCATGGCTCCGATAGCACCGGTGCGTACGCGATCCGTATCCAAAGACTTGGATGGGGCAAGGGCCTCACGTTTTTGAAGGAAAAGATTGCTGAGGGTTTCTTTACGACTCACTTTATCCTCCATTCTCGGTTTCGCACTGTTGGGACGTCCCAACAAACGAGATGCTGATCAACTGGCTGTTGGGACGTCCCAACAGCAGGATGGGGAAACGCATCATCATTTCCGTCCCCAGGCGGCTTTGACGAGATCCTCAATCTCTCCATTAACAGCATCCAACGCTTCCATTGCTCGGTCGTATGTAGAGCGTGTCAGGTTCTCTCGGCCGATTTCATAAAGAGTCTGCTTTGAAAGGCCCGCATCCGATACAGCTGCGGATTTCAGCATCGGGTTAACGAGCACACTGTCGTCGAACAGGTTACGGAGTAGTGCAGCTACCTTGGTCTGTGGAGCATCCTGAGGCTCATAACGGGTCAACAGATAGCGGATGAAGTCATACTGCAGATTGCCACCAGCTTCCTTGACGACACCTAGCAGATCGCGTGTCATCAGCAGGAACTGCGACATGGACGAGATATCCAACATCTGGGGATGAACCGTGACGATCATCGAAGTTGCTGCACATAAACCCGACAATGTCAGGAAGCCGAGCTGAGGAGGGCAGTCGACAACGACAATGTCGTAATCATCGGAGACCTGATCTATCGCATCAGCAATCCGCATAAAGAATAGCGGCTGGCTACGGTCACCCGACGTGAGAGCCTTTGGTGTTGTATGCTCGAATTCCATCAGCTCCAAGTTACCAGGAACGAGATCGAGGCCGTCGAAATATGTCTTGCGAATGACGTCAGACAACGGGCGTTTCTCGTCATCGTAACGAATAGCTGCATACAGTGTCTGATTGGAATGGACGTCTACTTCTGGCATGACGCCTAACAGAGCAGAAAGGGATGCCTGAGGATCGAGGTCAATGGCCAGAACTCTGTATCCTTGCATTGCCAGGTACTGCGCAAGGTGGGCCGATGTCGTTGTCTTGCCGGAGCCACCCTTGAAATTCGTGACTGCCAGAACCTGAAGATGTTCATGTGCACGGCGGCGAGGAAGCAATTCGATGGGATCGCGGCCGCGAATGTTGTCCGCCAGCAAGCGACGAAGCGCATTGATGTCGCCAAGCGTGTATAGTCGACGTCCATTACTGGAAGTTTCAGGTTGCGGGCCATCACCTGCAATGCTCATTTTCCGAAGATGAGAATCCGACACGCCAATCAATTTGGCAGCCTCTGTCGACGTGAAACGGCGAAGCTCTTTGGATGCCGTTGGCGGAAACAGGGCTTCGCTCATCGCTTGTAGAGACGAGCTTAGGATTTCAGCTTGATCGCCGATGGAATTGTAGACATCCTGACGTGCAGGCTGAGATTGTGTGTTCACAGAGAAATCTTTCATCACGCGAAATCAATGGAAATGGGTCGTTTGCCGTGATGATAGCAAGAAGGTCATTTGCTGCAAGAAATTATTCGTTAACAGAGGGTTAACACGGTACCATTAAAGCGCCAAATCATTAAGGTTATCAGTGAGTTAATGAGTTCTCCGCAAAATCAAAAAAAGACGATTAAATGGAGGTGCAGCATAAGTTGGACCTTATTCTCGCTATTATTGTAGCCACCTCCAATAGAATCGAATCGTGACCGCCATCATCATGACTTGAAAATAACGCCTGTCATGGTTTTTAAGATCACCGAAAGAGGGCAGGGGAGGGGATGAAAACGATGTCAAATACAGACGCACGAACATCGATAGAATTTCAGGCTGACAAGACAGTTGATGCGAGCAATGTCTCATCCACATTGGACATTGAATTTTTCAGAATGTTCGCTCGTTTCGAGTACGCGTTAAAGAAGGCAAAATACATTCGAGCCAGAGCAGGGATGGTCGCAGCACATTGGGACAAATTTGCCAACGACTTAGGAGCAGCATTTTTTAAACGCGTGAAAGATGAGGCTCTTGCCGATACGATTTTGCACTCGCCACCTAACAAGCAGGCAGTTGACGGGAGCGGTGAGCTCGTTTGGCAAGATTGTAAGCCGCCAGAAAATTCAGTCGCCCTATTCGTCGCGATCCGCCGAATTCGAAACAACTTGTTCCACGGTGGAAAACACGAGAACCCCTTCAATGAGCGGGATCGAGAATTATTATCTGAAGGGATCGCAGTTATGAAGTTGGCTCTCGAAACCCACGATATGGTGAAGTGGCATTTCGATGGGAACGCATAGGAAAGCTTAAAACCTGTGCGATGCAGGCGCTTCAAAGTTCTCGCAGGCGTCAAGCGCAGCGACGAAGGCCTCTTTCAGCGTCCTTGACTTCCCCGACATAACCTCGGCATCGAAATTGTCGCTTTTGCCGTCGTAATCACCTTGGGTGATCCGCCAAACTGATGTGACATCGCTCTTGCGATGGATTTCGACGGCATAATCCCGATCCCCGAGTTCGACCATCTTCCAATAAATCTCAGCTGCTGTGTCCAGATTTCTCTGCCAACCAGTGAGATCGAAGTCGTGCATGAAGGACGAGTATGCGTGTACCGTCGTCATCATCTGATCGTAACCGTCATCGAACGTGTCTGCTAGACCGGAGCGTATTTGTTTGTCGAAACGGCCATGCTGATTGTCGTATTGCCCGCGCTGGAACATCCAAAGACCACGGCCCTCATTTGTGCGGGTAATCTCTATGGAGTACGAATCGCCATCTATCTTGATTGTCTTCCCGAAGACATTCGGATTGGCCTTCGTTGTACGCCAGCTGCTGAAATCGATGTTTCTCATTTTGCCTCCCTTAATGTGTAGATGATCAGAATAGCCCAACGGCTTGCAAGTCACCAAATGTGGGGGAGGTCGGAAAGACGTGGTTTCAATCGATGTTCAACGCGTGCAACACGAAAGAGTTCGGCCGTCCGAGGCCCAATAATTGAGTTTGGAATAAAACATCTGATGCCGTCTACCTCAATGGATTTCGGTATTGTACTAGGCGAGTCAGTTTTGATTTTGATAACGGATCCGAACCAGGTGAGGGCTTCAATTGGGAGAAACAGCCGATAAAAAGGTGGGAGCTCGCTTCCTGTACAGGTGAATTCCATTGCGTCATTCAAGCCAGCATCCTGAAAACGATGCCAATATCTTAGCGGAAAAAGTTCGAGCGCGGTTTCTGCCAGAAAGTGTTCTGGATACTGCAGATCCCAGTCTTCCAGATCATAGATATCGGGTGCCCTGCTCGAAAGCTTTTGGATAGCCATCAGTCTGTGTCGGACTCGGTTTGTGAAGAACGTCAGAATTTTGACTTTCTCTGGCAACGGTTTTTTTGACCACTCGTGAACGATGAATCTGCCCTCGGAGGTCTCTGAAATCATATGCAGAACGAGATTTTTTATGACGGATAAATGTAAGTGGTTGCTGACTGCCAGCCGCTCAGCGTAGTCCCAGGACAGCAATCCGGGTGCTGATTTTGCGATATCAGCTATTAGCAGGCAGGCGGCATCGATGTCGGCTAGAAGGATCAGGGCTACACCGATCTTGTTGGACTGCGATAACTCAGCCTTGTAGTCCTGCCTCACAAATTTCACAGAAGAAACGACGGTCTCAGCAACTTCCAAAGCGTAACCAAACACATATTTTTCGTCGAAAATCTTCCTGTCACAAGGCGCTACAGGATCAATGTTATCTTTGAATTCTTGAGCAGCCATCCTTTTAAGCGTAGCTGTAATTCTCTCTTGATCCTCACGGTCTTTAAGGATTTGTGTCATCTCAGTGGTCGGCTGGGATGCTTCCTTTGGTTTTTGTCGGAGTCGGTTTCGTATTTTTTCTATCATATGAACTCTCTATTGCTGGGGGAGGGGGCTACTGAAATTTGGCAGAATGATCTGTCAGGTAATAATCTACTGCATGCCCGTCTGGGAGTTTCGTAATCGACCCGCCGCTTTGTAGATACTCGCGCACCAAATCGCGGTCAGCTTCAATCGAGTTTTGCTTTCCTTTTAGCTTTCGCTTCCATGCTCTGCTACAAGCAAAATAGTCGTAAGGACTATTGTGAAATTGATCTGTATTCATGGCAGCACCCCCTCAACGATTATCGATATGAGCGATTGCCAGGCCAGCAATTACGCCGACAAAACAAACACTGGCATATATGAAGATTGAAGGATTGAAGTCGGTTCCGAATAGCGTTGCAGCTTTCAGGATCGACAACAGGATTACCACGCAAGACAGAATTGAAATCGCGTATGTCCCAACAGTCGGGAATCCAAATTGGGAATAAGGGGAATTATAGTAAGCAGTATCAGACATCGATTTTTCTCCTTGTGATATCGTTTTCGGTTGGTGTGGGCTTCGGTTGCCCCACACAAGGAGTCTCGCTCGACGGCTTGCAAGGAACTAACGATTTTTCTAGAATCCGAAGGCAAAATAAAACGGCCGCATCGACGACCGTTGGGTAATTGAGAGGAGGTAGGGCAGGGGGCCGAGTAGTCTTTATCTGACGTCAGCAGTCTTGAGCTCGTTTACCAGTTCCTCGATGATGCTGTCCGGAATGACCTGACAGGGATTCCGCAGCGCTTCACTGATTGCTACCATATGCTTGGACAATTCGGGGTCATCTAAAATATGAGATTCATAATAGTATATTGTATTCATAAGATTTTTCCTTTTTGGTTTATCGCATCTCCAAGTTCGGTTTCGAGATGGTGTGATTTTATGGTCGGTCAAACTCTTGCAAGGCACAATCGGTTTATCAGTGAGCTTCAAATACAAGCTGAGCGCGCTGCCTTAAAATACCACCGTCGACTACAAGGGTAAGGTTATGGGTGCCTGCCTCGATGCCGATAAGGTCTCCCAGATTGCACCAGATTTCGCGGTCGGATTTCTGCAGGATCTCGCCGAGATAATCTAATGCAGAATTTCGGTAGTCATTGGCGTAGTCGAACAGGAGAGTGATATTTCCAACGCTTAAATCGGCGATATCAGTCACTGACCTGTTGATGGCCTGGTAGACTACATCAAGCCGATCCTTTGGGATCTCGCCCCCACGGTCAGCACCTACTGCAGTAATAGAGTGGGGATTATTCCAAACATGCTCCAGCAGACGAAAGACGCCCAAGAGTCCGCCATCGATATAAAAATCAGGGCTGAATCCGTTGACCTCGATAACTCCGGCTTCTCGAAGGGATAGCAACCCAATAGCGTCTATGATCCTGGCTTTCATATGCGCTGTACCGAAGAAGCCATGTTGTCGGCTGTATCGTTCTCCAAGGTGGACGTCTTCTAGGAAATTGCCATCGGATGCAATTAATCGTGCGAGACCATTTAAAGATGGCAATACGGTTTCATGCGGCTGTTCAAGTAGCCGACGTGGCCAATAAGTTTCGCCATCGTATATGGTGCCAACGCTAGGGCGGATGCGGTTATTAATAGTATCGATTGCTTGAATGTCTATGTGTAATGCGGGCATTACAATTTCCTTTAATGCATGGACATCTCCATGTTGATTGCGATTGTGATAGGTGAATAAGTCTCAAGGCTTCGGCAGACCCGCGACATGTGGGAGGGCCTTTGCCTTCGCTATAATCTCCCTGAATTTCGGATCGCCAAGATAGAAGCCTGCTGAACTGTGACCGAGTTCGATAACTGGCGCTGCTCGATGCCCCAATGACATGACGTGATCGAAGGCTGTGGCATCGTCTTCAAGATCGATTGTTTCATAGTCGATGCCCTCGCGGTCGAGGTAGTGTTTGAGCTGTGTGCAGCTCGGGCAAACTTTCTTGGTGTAAACTGTTAGCATATTAGATTTCTCCTCCTGAAAATAGCGACTGAATAACTAAACGGTAACGCATAAAAACGATCAATGAAAATGCCTGATGTAGTCAATATCTCTATCTTCAAGGAGAGACTGCATGGCATCGTCGTCGTCATAGGCATTGTATTCGACCTTCTGACGTTTTATTTCGGAAAAGACATCACATCCGAAGTATGCGAGTTCTTCGATTGAAATGTTCTGTGCAATGTAAGTCATTTGAAATCTCCTGAGATCAATAGCCCTATGCCTGATCTTTATAATATTAATATATGTGACGGCGTCACATATGTAAATACTAGTAGAAAGTTGACAAGACTATGCGGTTGCTAGACTTTACAAAAAGTAAGCATAAATAAATTAAAATTAGCGATCACGAATTGTTACAGAAAACGACTTTATGCAGCTATCCGATGTTGAATAGTGAATAGTTCTTATGGAAATCCGTTGATTGACGTAGCAAAATCTTCATTTCTCGCGATGCTATCGGCGACAAGTTGCCACCTTTTACAATTTCGCGGGATTCCAGTCCTTTCAAACGGTAGTCCAGTTCGGATGCCGAAATCGATGGGAGCACCAAACCGACTGAACGTGCATCGTTGCCTCGTTCTTTCTCAACAATGTTGAACAGATCTCTTGCCCATCCGAGAAAAGCCGTCTGCATTTCATTCACTAAGGCACGCGGAGGAAGTACCGGACGACTATACTCAGCCCAGCTACGAGCCTCAGAAAGACCTTTCCTGTTGCCAGCGGCGACGTCTTGTGGCGTCCGGATGCCCGCATATAGAGCAATAGCTTCGGCTGTCAGGCCAAAGAAATCGGTGAAATTCCGATATCTGGTTTTCTGCCACAGGAATTCTTCAAGCTCAGTGCGCTTTTTGCCCGCTGCCAGTTTGAGCCAGTTGCGGTATGAAAACCAGGCGGTGTCCAGGATGTCATCAACGAACGCATCGGTGGCCTCGAAATCTGGTATGTAATGACCGCCTTCAACCGATCCCAATTTGCGATCAATAGATGATGAAACCGTGCCAATGAAACCAACGCGGCCGAGTATGTCGAACCTGTGAATTCTGCCTTCACCAGAATCCGAAATCATACTTATGACGCCCCGGAAATTCTGGCGATTAGCATCGATGAATTCGTGCTTGGTGAAAGGATTTCCGCCCTCAATAGAACGGCCATCCTGAACTGCCTTATGGGCGACGGCGATGGTGAATTCACGCAGGGCGTCAACAGCAGACTCCTGAGGCTGATTTACATTTGCATCCGGCCATTCTTTGGTCGCGAGGTAGTGTTCAGCACCCTCTAGGCCATCCAGCCAGCCTTTGATTTGTGGCTCTGTCGCCGACACGATTTCAGCTATCATTTTGCGCGGCAGTCTCAGTATTTTGCTTAAGCGAATGAATTCAACCTTTCTCTGCATCGCTTGATGCCTTCTTTCCTCATCTATCTCTCGCATTTAAAATTCCCCTTTCATTAGCCACCGAGTGACTTAAACCTATTATGTGTAACGAGGACGCATACATCAATGGTAAAAATAAAGGGAGAAGCCATTAATCATCTCCTTCTAATAATAAATTTTCTCCCTGAAAATCATTGCAGACATCAGCTTCGCGAGAAAAATACCTCAATATTGCTGAGGTAACTGAGCCAATAACAAAGAACCCGAAGACAAACACGCTGAATGTGGCGACCAAATCACTGGCTATGTCTAAAAAGTAAAGTCCATTTGCCACGAACGCCAAAATCGAAACTGGCATAACAGCTGGAATGGCAGCGAACTGGATATGTTCGGAAGCCGTTTCGAGTGCAAAGATCGAGATGAATAAAACTCCGAAAAAGCCCACCCAAAACACGATGTCATGGAATTCGGATAGCAAAAACATTGCGGTATGTATGAAGACCCCAATTACCATTACCAGCAACAGGATAAATGCAGATCCCGCAATTCCTGCATCGATCTCATCGGCGATGTCCTTGAGAAACTGTTTCGTGATCATGTCAGCCCCCTGGATGCAAAGACCGAGAGCATTATGCCCGCAAAAGAGAAACCTGCAGCGAGTATCGCGGTGTCCTTTTTAGTTCCATCAGACAACAATATCATTGCGATGCCCGTCGAGACGACGACGATAGCCGCCGTCTTTACGGAAAGAAGTGGTAATAGATAATCAAACATTATGAAAACTCCCTTATAAGCGGTTGTGAATATTATTGGCCGAAAGGCTGGATTTCTGTTGCGGTGACGATGTGCAGATCATGCAATGGCAGGTCTTCGACTGTTCCGCGTTCAAAGGCATTAATCCAACGCAGGCGCGTCAGTTTGTGACCTTTGCCATAGCGCTGAAGTCTGAAATGTCCACGAACCTCATGACGTCTTCTGCCAATCACTGGAAGCCCGGAAGTCCCGCATTCGCCATTGTTTTCGATCTCTCTTCCAAGATCGCGACCGCCAGTGATTTTCTTGACGCGGAACAAGCTGAATTTCTTCGCAACCTGTCCTGCTTTGCGACCTTGGCGTCGGACATGGTCATAGGCGAGGTGGGGCAACTGCTGATACTGGACACCGCCATACTCTTCTTCGGTGTCCATGAATGCCAGCGAGAGCCAAAACAAGCTCTCGATGTCCGTCATGATGTGCTTGGTCAGCATGTCTGCATTTGTCAGCATGACCTCCGGCGCACTCAATGCGATGCCAAGCTGCTTAATTCCGCGACCCATGAAAAAGTCGCTGCCTTCAACCCAGCTGAGACGCGGGTAGCTGTTGTTCCTGTGGTCTCGAAAAATCGCTGTGAAGACGACCTTGTCATCTGGACGGCGATGACGCATGACGAAACCCCGGTCATTAACAACGGTATCGTACGTGCCTGGAATTTTTCCTGCTGTGGTTTCCATGCGTAAACCGCCAATATCGACCATGATAGCCCTCAGTGACAGATTATCACGAAGTCGATAGTCTTTATGCGGGATGTCGACATAGGCACATTTGTGATCTTCAAGGATTCCAAATGAGTGGTCGCGGATATCTTGCGAGGCATCTGCTGCGGCCAAGGCAGCCACCGTTTCTCTTGAAAGTTGGAGAGCGAGTGGCTTTGAACACTGATTGAAGAATGGCAGCAGGCGAGCTTGAAAATAATTGGTCTCGATCATTTCTTCCGTCAGGCCTCGGAATTCGTTAGCCAAATCGGGACTTGTCAGCAGCTTGTGGGCGACTTGCGCAATGAAATGGAGAGCATAGCCATCGGATTGGCACGCCTTCTTTAGAAACTCGAAATCGGATTCTGAACATTCTTTCTTCGCCAGTTTGAGTTTTGCGCCTGCTATCTTTGCTGACAAACCGTGGGCGTAATAATCTAAATATGTCTGCATAATATGTCTCTTTCCGGCCAACAACCAAATGCATAAATAAACAACTATGCATAGTATGTGTAGCGGCGTTGCATATAACAATACAGAAAATAAAAAATTATGTTTTTGCGTCGATAGAACCGCTCCAACTGCGGTCATCATGGTCGATGTATACGCGGCCGAAAAACGGCTTAGTGACGATGCCGGGTAGGGGATTTCCGTAGAATTCAGCGACATCCAGTGGAAGCAGCATGAGTACCGACGACTTCACTCTTATCGATTGAACACCGCCCGGATAATCAACGGACACCATCATTCCATCATTGTCGGCCTCAGTTGCCGTGGCTTGCCAGAGGCCTTGCATTCCGCCGATGAGAATTCCACCGCCAGAAAATCCCTCTCGCATGTAGTGAGCCATGGCTGCACCCAATTCAAACCATTCGGAAGCCGAGAATATTGCAGAGGGGTCGCCGAACCAGACCTGAGATCTCTCATCATGAGTGAAGTCGAGATAATCGGCATCAAACAGCTTGAAAAAAGTCTTCTCTTCAGTGATTTCATTTGGAAACATCGGGTTCTTCTATGGTGCATCAAGAGCAATTATGAATGGGAGGAGCGACACAGAAAGGAGTAAAGTGATCGACCCCTCCCATTCACGCGGTCGCCCCAGAGCAAGGCTCGATGGCAGCGCCGCGCTTCGAAGACGAGGAACCGAAACCGTCATCTCCGAAATTCTTGATATCTGAAGTCTGACCGCCACTTTTGAGTTCAACAAGCGACGATTTTGCCGCCGGTGGTTTTTCTTTAGCAAGCGATAGCATCACGAGAACCGTAAGCAGGAATGCTGGCATGGACATCAAGACGATTATTGTCAGGAAATCCACGCGTTTTGACTTCCTCTTCCTTGCCATTGTTAAGCTGCTCTCGCCATCGGTCTTGGAGCAGGCGCGGATACCGAACCTTGCTGATAGACCTCATTCATGTTGATGCCGTGCTTTTCGAGGATGTCTCTCTTTGCATCGAAAAGATCCCGCACGCCTTCAATGCAATTGGTGCCAGCCAGATGATTATAAACGTCTGCTGGATCGGCATTCTGCAGGATTGCGCATTCGCGGTCATTCATGGAAACCAGCCAGAGACCGTGGTTGCCATCGAAATTGTCGACGTTCTTGGCTAGGAACTGAATGCGCTTCAACTTATCCAAGCATGCCCAGTTTTGCACAAACTGCGAAACCGCTACTCTGTCGTGGTGGGTGGCAAACATCTGGTTCTGCGAGCGAAGCCACGATACGTATTCCTCACCTTGTAGCGGGGTGTCGTGCAGTGGGCTGATCATTGACTTCGTATTTCGATTATAAAAGACAACCGAGTTTTCTTCATCCGACAGATAGAACAGGCCGTAGTCACGCAGGAATTCCTCAAGACGACGATTCAGATCAGTCTGGTGATCTTCTGCGCGCTTCATCTCTATCCGCTGTTGTAATCTTGCTTTCATTGCCTCATTCATTTTTGTTCTCCCTTTTATTGGTTTGGATTCGGTTAGTTTTGCCCAAACGGCGCGACGTCGGTTAAATACGTCCACTTTTTGCTGTATCGGGCTTCGGAACGTGCCCATCTCGGCAACAGCATCCACGTCAGAATGATCACCGCATTCGAATACATAGCTTTGAATTCGGTGGTGAGACGCTTGTCTTTCACTAGAGACTGATGGATGTCGCGATAGTCGGCGCGCTTCATGAACCATGCCCTGAATTCGGCGTACGTGCTGAAGGTCGGCGTGCAGATCAGCCTGTCGGCGATATCGTCCAAAATATCTTTTTTGTCTGCCTGACTATCGACGGCGTAATAGTCGCGCAGCATATCTTCAAGAGCGTCATACGATCTCATGACCATGGTGATCGCAGTCGTATCGAAGTGGAGTATATTGATATCGAAAGTCTTGGTTGCACGTTTCAACCTGACCCGAACACCGTTGTAAAGCTGGTTTCTGGTATAAGAAAGTTGATGCAAGATACCTTTTACAGCTTCTCTTGCGATCTTTTCATCTAGCTCAATGGTCAGTGTCGGTTGCATTTTCGAATACTCCTTTTCCTATGCGCTCTCCATACTTATTGAGAATATCCATATTGTGTTCTTGTCTCTTGCAAGCCACAAGGCATTTGTTTCTTGCAAATCGCAATGGCCTTGAAACCGTCATTAATTGTGGTTACATGTGGTCACATCGAAATTAGCCGACAGGAGGGCTCGGCCATGAGAAGTGTCAATCTTCGAGATGCGAAGACCAAGCTTTCTGCACTGGTGGATGCGGCTCAGCATGGTGAAAGCGTGACTATTACAAAACATGGAAAGCCAGCTGCCGTAATCGTGCCGCTTGCTTTGGCTGAAAAGTGGATGTCGCAGAAGCCAAATTTTGCAGACTTCCTGATGTCTTTCCCAGGCGAAGGCGTTGAATTCGAGAGAAATACGTCAGCAGGTAGAGACTTCGAGTTTTGAGCATGTCAGAAATCAAATTGAACGGGTATCTGCTGGACACGTCTGTTATATCGGCTTTTGCACCTGGTCGGCCGCCGTTGTCACCGGAGATGTCGTCGTGGTTCAAAGACAACGCCGATAGTCTCTATCTGTCAGCGATGACGGTGCAAGAAATCCAGAAGGGAGCTTCCAAGCTAACGCTGGCAAACCGGGGTGGATCCCGGCGGGCATCGGATCTTGTTGAGTGGTTGGAAAAGCTGCTGACCGAGTTTGGTGAAAAAGTGCTGCCGATAGATTCTCATGTTGCCCGCGTTGCAGGTGTTCTGGAAGCCGAGGCGACATCAATTGGGCGCAACCCTGGACTTGCTGACGTCCTTATTGCTGCTACGGCGAAAGCTCACGATCTGGAGCTGTTGACGGTGAACCTGAAGCACTTCGCGCCGTTAGATGTGGGTTGTTGGAATCCGTTTGATTGAAAGGTGTCAAAACTGCCGTGTGACGAATTCCATGTCACCACGGTAGTAACCTTTCGAGACCATCAGCGCAGGTTCGGTGATCCTGACCTTGAATTTGCCTTCCAGCGTTTCACGGCATTTTGCCCACTTTGGCAGGTCGTTATAAAAGAGCTGCAGGATTTGGCGATGCCGTTGGCCGTCACTCGACATCTCGTTTAAGGCGTTTCGGACTTCAGGAATATCTGTGATGGCGTCCTCAAACTCCTCAAAGCGTTGATATAGATAAGCCTCTCCTTTCAATTTTCCTGTTCGGTCTGCTTCGCTGATCGGTTCCAGGCATCGTGCAACAAGCTCTCGAAAATCGGCTGGTATACGATATTCGACACCTCTGTCATCCGTCAGGATTATGTCGTTGAATTCTACAGGTTTCTGGTATGTCAAAGGCCTCTCCTGAATCGGTTTCTGACCGATTGTTGAAGCTGGCTTTGCAAGGTACAAAACGATGACGGAACTGACTTTACATATGGAGCTGACTGACGAAGCGTATTCGGTACTGAAGCGCGATGGCGTTTTGCTGAACGCTCCCGACCTCATTGGTGATCAGGACTGGCTTCCTGCATATGAATGGCTGACATTGAAGATGCTTGAACGTCTTCCAGCGCCTAGCAGCGACTGGAAACCTTGGCCATTGTGGGCGTGGCTTCGTATAGATGGAAAGGAAAAAGGGTTCCGCATCTCTGAACCTGGAAACTGGATGGTGAAATTCCGAAAGCCAGCCAATCAGGTTTTGCTTTCAGACTATATGAAATGGCATTCGCCGCTGAACCTATCCTTGTTGACAGACTATGCTGCCGACGAAGCGGCCGCTGATCGTGAATACGATGAGTTTCAAGAGTTGCTGGCCAAAGCTGGACTTATCGGCGTCAACGAGCTGATCGAGAAATCGAAGCATGAAAGCAGCCTTCATCCCTTGCTGGAAATTGTGCATCGCTCGTGGGATCGTATTTTCGATGTTGAGAATGCTGAGACCGTGCAGGCAACATTTTGGCAACTTGAGCTACAGGACGTGATTAGCGCTAGACAGAAAAAGTAAAACATCCGGGTAATATTTTATAAATATTGTGGCCGACAGTTCTCCTGTGCAAACTGATAGCATTACTCAGTTTAGAAGGAGAAATAAATGAACGAGTTTGCAAGTACAGAACAAAATGATTTCGACGATGATGACGAATACGATTTTGATTTTACGATACCACTTAACGATGACAATCGCATTAATCCGCATACGCTCTGTTTCGGAAGAAGTCGTTCCAATGATCCGGTAATACTGGGTGAAACCTTGGGCGGTGACGGGTTTGTCATTCGACTGGATGACAATAATAAACCAGTCTGGATTTCTGGTCGCCACGGCGAAACCGTTTTCGAGGACGAGTGTTCCATCTTCAAGCCTGATGGTTCGCGACGCGCTGGCGACAAGCCTCACAGCAATAACGCCCTTAGAGAGGCATTCTACTGGCTGGATGGGCGAACTGTGCCGGACTTCTCTGGTCTTCCCTTGGAAATCTCAAACGTCGAGTACTTTGAAGAGCATCCATTTGCGCGAAAAAAGCGCGATGTCGTGGTTTCGTTCGACATAAACGGATGGGATGGCGACGTTGCTATTTTGACCGATGACTACCAGGATATTCTTGGAGAAGACCACGCAAACATGCTGGCAGGTATCCAACAATTCGATTCCGAAACTCAAGAACGGTATCGAGCTATTTATCGTGAAATCGCTAACTTGCTGCGCGCGCACCTGAAAACCTATCCGTATCGGATGGCAGACTCCATGCTTTCATATTACATGGAACACGGTGTGAGGGAGGTCGCGGGAGACGACAGCGAACTGATCCGCTACGATATCCCTATCATTACATTCAAAGGCATTCCGAAAAACGACGCCGAGCGTAAGGCCAACGGAATTCCAGCTCGTCTGATTGTCAATCGCAAGAACAGCTATTGGGAATCCATTGTTTACGTCAATGACGATTTCTATTCAAAGAGCGCGCAGTTTGCGACCCCGACAAACGGCGGTTTTGGAAGCTATTTGTCTCACAAGGAATTCCTGCACAAAGTGCATACGGTCTCGCTTTTCGTAAGCGCTGTCGATTTCGACTTTGTTTCCGACGATTTCGAACCCATAAAATTGGCATCCTGACAGGTGGGCAGGGGCACGAAAATGGGAGGCTACGGCCTCCTTTTTCTATTGAAGACCGTGTGGCCATTTCCTAAGGTGAAACTGTAAGTTGATTTTGGGGCGGGGTGTTCCGTGTTTAAGAAAATAGCTCTCACTTGCTGCATTGCAGCAGGCCTTTCTGCGTGCAAACAAGAAGTCGTTGGCACGCTTTATGTTCGTGACCTTCTGGAGGTCTTGGAAACGAAAAAGGACATTCCAGTCGATATTTCGATAAACATTTACGAGATGGGCATCGCCAAAAAATGCAATGACCCCAAGAGCGATCAAATTGTGAAAGCAGTTGCCGCTCAATTCCAATCTGCATCGCTTGCAGGCTGTGAAGTCGTGAAGGGTAGCATGAGAGATCGCATGACCATTAAAGCGACTACGGTTTTGACTGCGCCTGAGGGGCGTGAACTCTCAGCTGGGAAATACCTTCTGCAATTTGATGCAATGAAAACATCTGTCACCAACAATAATAAACAGGTCGATGGATTGTTTTTTATCGCTCATTTTTCCAAAGAAAAATACGAAGAAATCAGGAAAGCCATTCGAGCTGTTGATATGATGGCCAATATCGACCTCGAAGAAGTTGACGTTAAAATCAGTATTAATAATGACCTTCGCTCGGACGTCGTTGTTGTACCGACTATTGGATCATTCGTTGATGGGCATCCTATCGACGTCGAAAATGTGTATCTTACACTGCAGCCACGCAAAGAAATTGAGGCGGTGTTTGGTAATGTGAAATCGGCTTCGCTTACAATGAACCAATGGGCAGCCGTTGCCACTCTGTTCGAACCGGAGCCGTCCGACAAAGCGGCGACAAGCCAGTGATGAGTGCTTGGCTATCCATGGCCTTTTTGCTGATGGTGACATTTGCGTCGCCATCGGTGTCGGGTGAACTGACGAAAGCCGAAGCAAACGCTTCGATTTCACTCCAAGAGTTCGCTCAGGCTCACCCGGATTGCATGGACTTTATGGATCAGTGCACCACTTGCTCACAGCAGAGCGGGGAATTGGTTTGCTCGACGCCAAAGATTGCGTGCATTCAAAAAGAACTGTCCTGCACGCGATCTCGTAAACCTGACGCCGAGAAGAAGTGATCAGAATTCCTGTTGCTCGGTCAGTTGAAGTCCCCAATGCCGACTGAAGATGTCGAGCAGCTTTTGCTGGCGATCTTCCAACACCTCCGGTGTCCAGGCTGGCAATGACCGGACTTCCTGAGTGAGGACAAACGGTGATGCCGTGCCGTCACTTCCGGCGAAATAGACGTTTTTCTTCGTATCGAAATCAAAATTCGAGGCGGCTGGATTCTTGCGGATGTGCAACGGTACCAGGTTTGCCAATCGTTGCGTCCAATCCTCCCGCAGTTCGGTGTCTGGGAAGATATCCAGCCATCCGGATTCTTTTGACGGCGTCTGTGGCAAGATGTGCTCAATAGATACGTTTGTGAATTCCTGCCTCTTTGACCCGTCCGATTTCAATGCTTCAAGGCGCAGGATCAACGCCGCGCGCGCTTTCGGCAGCTTTTTATAGATGTCGCCATCGAGTGCTGCGATGAAGGATTTCTTTTCTTCGTCGTCGAGCCCGAGGCTTGTCATGCTCTCGCTGAAGCCGTCAAACCCCTCCTTTTCAATTTCTTCTATGACCGCCACAAAATGCTCGATACGAGAATTGATGCCCGCTTTGGTGACAAGCAGATAATAGGAAAGCCTTTCCAGGCGCTTCAGGAACTCGGCAATCAGACGAGGCTGATTTCTGAATTTTTTGAAGAACAATAGCGCTGGCGGAACCCAATCTTTCCAATCAACACGGTTGAGATGCCGAAGTTGTTCATTGATGTCTTCTGCTGCCTCGGTAGCTTGGAAATTAGCTTCCTTAAGGAATGAATAGATATCCGAATACGGTTCAATGACATCGTCGACCAGTTTTTCAGCTGGCATGCCCTTTGCAACGAATTCTGTGAACTCCTTTGACAGAATAGCGTGCTGCTTCTTCTTTGCGTATATCGTGCGAACGTGGCCGAGAAGGTCCACGAAACCGTTCCGGCCCAGTTTCCGTTCTAGTGACGTCCATTTTTTCGCATAATCTTTGCTCTTAGCTTCACCGTCTTTTGCCTTACGGATATCGCCCAGAATCTTGGCCTTCAGGATGTCACTTGGGAAAAGATCGAGGCCGCGATCATTCAGAACGCTAAAGATGCGATAGGCGGATTCAAAATTCGGCGTCGAGATGACCACCATCGAGCATTTGTAAGCTAGAAATCCGAGCAGTGAGGCGCGTTCTTCGTCTGTGAGCTTTCCAATCTCTTCGAGAAAGAGGGCTGCGTTTTCCTTGAACCGGAGACGGCTATCGACCAGTTTTTCTGTCGATGCGACCAGCCATTGGATTCCACCGGGTTCCTGAATGTAATCTCGAAAGAATGCTTCGTCTTCCTGAAACGCAGATAAACGGTACTCATTGGGCTCGTCGTCACGAATGCCGAGGCCTTCCTTATATAGAAATGCTGTCAACGCTCTGGCCTTACTCGGTAGCAAGGCGCGCAGGGCGGAAAACAAAATAGTCAGTGTCGTTAGGCGCTGTTGGCCATCGACGACGTCGGCATTTGCAATGCGGTCTGCTTTGATCAGAACGATACTGCCAAGAAAATAAAAGGCGTTGTCCGTCGAACTGCTGGTTTGGAAATCCCGCATTGCGTCGAGGAGATCACTAAGTAGCTCGCCAGCTTGCTCGGTCGTCCATGAATACGGTCGTTGATAATCCGGAATTCTAAATTGAAATTCGTCAGAAAAAATATCTTTAATCAGCTTGTCATGCGCTTCCAGAGACTTAGTCATTTCCCGCCCAAATCAGTACGTTAGAGGTTGTATTCCTATAATCCACATCTCGCGACCGTTGTGAATCGTGAATCTGTATCGTTCTTGATATGTTCTGTCATTGAGCGTATGACTCCTGACAAGCAAGACAGGAGATATCTCTCATGGTCGACGAACCAGAAAAGATCGCATTGGCGCTTAAGTGGACAAAGACATGGGAAGAGCGCGAAAACGATTTCGTGGCACGTTCTCCGGTGTATGAGGACAGCGTCGGTCGCATTTATCTCCATGAACACGGTGCCCAGCAAGGCGAATGGTCGTGGAGCTTTACTGCCCACGGTGAGGGCATTGCTCGTCCCAAAATTCACAACGGTATGGCTCCGTCACCTCGCGAAGCGGCGAAGGCTGTCGAAAATGCATGGTTTGAGGCCATTAAAGGCAGTCCGTTGGACGTCGCCGACCCACAAAAGCCTTCAAAGAACTCCTATGCAGCGGCAAAAGGCGGCGAATGATGACTACCCTGTCGCCAGTGTCGGTTTCTTACGTGCAGCAGTTGTTGCCGATGGCATCGATTTACGTTCCAGCTGGCTTTCCCTCGCCGACTGCCGATCACGAAGAAGACGAGGTCGATCCAATAGCATGGGTCGTTCGTCACCCGTCAGCGACATTCTGGTGGAAAGTGTCAGGCGACAGTCTGATGGACGAAGGCATTCACGACGGTGATCTGATCGCCGTCGACCGTTCAGGGAAACGGCGCGTCGGACGTATTGTGTTGGCCGTCGTTGATGGCAACGTGACCGTTAAAAAACTGGCCAAGCGTGACGGCCGATACTGGCTAGATCCGAAATCGAAAGGCAGGGATTTTGCGCCGATCCTCGTCACTGAAAGCACTGAAATCTGGGGCGTATTGGCTGGAGTCGTCAGGCGATACGCCGTCGAGTAATTGCCTGCTGCTTGTCTACACAAGCCAGGATATTGAAAGGGAGAGGAAAGGGGCTTCTTCCGATGAGCATAAAATCCGACACGAAGAGTATCAGTGTTGAACTTCCAGCAGACGTAATGTCGAAGATCGAAGCAATTGCTGAAGCAACCGAACATTCGGTCGATTGGGTGATTTCGCGAGCGGTGAAGATATATCTGCTCAATGAGGGCGGGGAGGTCTTAAATTCCATAGAGGGTCGAAATCAGATCGCTCGCGGGGAATTCGAGGATATTGACGTCGTGATCGCTGATTTGGATCGCATTGTGGGATGAACCAATGTCGTCGCCCATTGCCTTGATCGATTGCAATAACTTCTATGTGAGCTGCGAACGCGTTTTCGATCAGCGGTTGGTCGGCGTGCCTGTTATTGTGCTTTCCAATAATGATGGCTGCGCGGTCGCCCGTTCTGAAGAAGCGAAATCTCTTGGCGTGAAAATGGGCGTTCCATTATTTCAAATTCGCGACCTGGTGAAGAAGCACGGAATTCGCACACTATCGTCCAATTACAGCCTATATGGCGACATGAGTAGGCGGGTCGTCGAAACCATCGGCGGTTTTTCGCCTGTGATCGAAAATTACTCTGTCGACGAGACCTTTGTCGATTTCGGTGGCTTCAAAGATTATCGGAAACTGGCGGGAACGATGCGGAACTCGGTGAAAACCGTAACTGGCATTCCCACGTGTGTCGGATTAGCGCCGACCAAGACACTTGCAAAGCTTGCCAACTTCGCCGCCAAGAAGAACCCGATATTTGACGGTGTTTGTGATTTCATGGACGATCAAGTCCGCGCCTGGAGCATGGATCGCATTGATGTCGGAGAGGTCTGGGGAGTCGGTTCAAAGACAGAAGCGAAGCTGAAGGGAGTTGGTATCAACTCAGCCGCCCAACTCCGCGATATGCCGATGCCACAGGCCAGAAAGATCGGCACGGTTGTACTGGAACGTCTGGTTGCCGAACTGCAAGGTGTTCGTTGCCTTGAACTCGAAGAAGTGGAACCGCAACGGAAGGGAATGGCTGTCACCAGATCCTCAGGATCGCCAATGATTTCACTTGACGCCGTCGCGCAGGCGGTGACCGCTCATGCTACGCGTGCTGCCGAGAAACTGAGACAGCATGGTCTCGTCGCTGGGCAGGTGACGGTCTTTTTCCACACCAGCCTGTTTTCACCAGCTGCTCCACGCCATTCGGTATCCAGAACGGTGCATTTGAAGCCAATGAGTAACGATACATTCGACCTTGTACAGGCTGCGTTGCTGTGCGTTCGCAAGGGCTGGAAAGGCGATCCGTCAGGTAACGGATATGCTTACACGAAAGCGGGCGTCATGCTTGATGACCTGATCGCGGCCGAGAAAGCGCCTGCGATGCTTTTCGAGATCGAGCGCCCGAGGGATGCGAAGCTGATGTCGGCCCTCGATGCGGTCAACGACCGTTGGGGCAAGAAGACACTTCTACTAGGTTCAGAGGGGTTCAAACGGGATTTCGAAGCGAAGGCAACAATGAGGTCTCCGCGTTACACTACAAGATTGTCAGAATTACCTATATTGGCTGTTTAGTTTATCTATTGTTCTAAAAGACCGTTCGCAATCTTTCCAGGTATTTGATTAATAAGCATTCGAAAATGAATAGTAGATACTTCACCATCTTCTTGACCATTAGAGATACCTGCCGTTCGCAAATAATTCAATGTGGCGTCTGGATGTGCGTAGCACTGTACAATTTTTAGCCAGAAGTAGGCTTCATTAAGTCTATTCTTTCCGATTGTGTTGGGAAGATTTTGAAATAAATCAACGCACGTGGTGCTAAGTGTAGTTAGTTGCATCCGGGCATATTGCGGAGATGCCACTGCCCGATTGATACGGGTCATATCCGTCACAGACAACTCGCCTTCAAGCCATTTTTGATCCTCAGGGGAATTTCGCGGAATTCTAGAGTCGAAGCTTTCCCAGTATTTGAGCGCGCTTCTAGCAAGGGTGATGCGGTCATCAGCGGTAAATGTGAAATTCGACAGCTGAATTGCCTGAATAACCTGATTATCGAGGGACGATGTGGACGCATGGGCTGGGATAACGCCAGCGATAAGCATCAAAGCTGCAATCATAGACATACGCATTCAATTTCCCCCTATGAACGGAACAATATTTAAAGGCTTTTTCTTTGAAAAGAATTCCATTTGTCATGTGTTCCCACAGCTTAATCACTACATAACATTGAGGTTGCTAAATCGGAACGGAATGACGAAAGATAGATTCGCGAAAGTATGAACCAGGGGCTTCGAGGGTTCGATGAAAGGCTTTGTAAAAGCAGCGCTATTTGTTGCGGCAACTTCTGCGGCGAATGCCGCATACGCAATCGATATCGGCAAAATAAATGGCCACGAAATCACGCTGACCGAGCAGGACTACGAGAAAATCCTGAAAGTCGACGGTCGCGAAATGCACCGTAATGCGATCATTCTCTTCGAAGAGCTGACGACGGTGTCGGACGTTCCGATTATCATCGGTTCAAGCTCAGGCGGCGGTAATGCCTGCGATGGCAGCCCCTTTGTTTTAAGTGTGCCAATTGATGGGAAAGCACGCTTGGACGGCCCGATAGATTCATGTGCATCAGTGTCGCACGATATCAAGAACGACAAGGTCATATTTTCGACGCCTAACCTTCCAGGTAAAGGTCAGGACAAATGGGAATGGACGGCCGAAACTGGTGTGAAAAGCATAGGAACAACTGAATTCAAGGCCAGCGATAGCAGCGGTTGGAATGCGCTGAGAGAGCAGGCAATTAGCTATCCGTGGGATGTGTTCAGCAATATCGAGATAAGCGGTCAAATCAAACAGTTGCTTGGAAGCGACTTTGAGAAATATCAGGAAATCCTGACAGGCGTTGGCAGCGGAGAATATCTAAACGGCGATTATTCGGGGCAATCCTGCACGCCACATAGCTGCACATTCGAGGAAGCGATTATCTATCTGTCGTATTCGGACAAGAAGGTCTATGCAGCGTACAAACTTGACGGCCAGAAGATAAAAGTATTCCCCGTCGTCAAGGAATGGCCTGAAAAGGCCAAGGCTGTATTGCGGAATTGGTCGAGTAAGTGGAAGTGACACTGTATAGACCGGTGGACTGCGACATAGATCGTGAACGCAAATACAGTGAATTAATTACCAGTAATGAGAGCGTTTTTTGTTCTCAGAAAGATGTACTCTCATTTCCCTTCTCTGTTCAAAAGACGACGTTCATCATCTACCAGACAGATTGGTCGGAGTAATTAACTCATACGAGTTATTGCCAGGCCCATGCTAACCTTTTGCTTGCTTCCTGTGGAAGGGTAAGCAATCTGCTATTGAAAGCTTCACCAACAACTACCCTCTATGGTTTAGTACAAGAGGCGAAGTGCTTTTTAATAAGGATATCGAGGGTGGGCGACGCAATTCAGAAATTCGTATCACATGGCGCGCAATGGGGGCGGGCAGACTTCCACCTGCACACAAAAGCGGATAAAGAATTTCGCTATGATGGTGAGGATAATCGCTTCGTTTCCGAATATGTTGACGCGCTAGAAGCAGCTGGAATACGGCTCGCCGTCATCACAAACCACAACAAATTTGACCTAAATGAATTCAAGGCGTTGCGCAAACGTGCACGCAAAGCGGGTATTGGCGTACTGCCGGGCGTGGAGCTATCAGTTAAAGATGGCGCAAACGGGGTCCATACGCTTGTTGTGTTTTCTGACGCCTGGCTGGCCGATGGCCAAGATTTCATCAACCAGTTTCTAGGCGTTGCCTTTGCTGGCAAAGTTCCCTCGCAATACGAACAGGAGAACGGGCGGAGTAACGACGACCTTGTTGCAACGCTGAAGAATTTGGAAAACTATAATCGCGACTTTTTCATCATCTTCGCCCATGTCGAGTCCAATAGTGGACTTTGGAAGGAGATCGGAGGCGGACGAATGGAAGAACTTGCCGTCGAACCGCTCATCCAGAAGTACGCCCTTGGTTTTCAAAAGGTGAGAACGCACGATAAGCCCGATGCAGTATGCCGCATGAAGGTAAAGGGTTGGTGGGGCGAGCATTACCCTGCTGAAGTCGAAGGCTCAGATGCAAAAGCGATTGAGGAAATCGGCAAGGGCGAGAATGTCTATCTCAAGCTTGGCGATCTTAGCTTCGATGCCGTTAAGTTCGCCCTCACTGATCATAGCTTTCGTGTATCGCCATCGGTCCCGGCAGTTCAACATTCCCATGTCAACGCCGTTCGCTTTGAAGGCGGCCTCTTGGACGGCAAGCGCGTTACCTTCTCACCGCATTTGAATTGCTTGATCGGCATCCAGGGTAGCGGCAAATCTTCGATTCTTGAGAGCGTGCGCTACGCACTCGATATCCCCTTTGGAGATAAGGCACAGGACAAGGAATACAAGGACGGGCTGCTGCCACATGTTTTGAAAAGTGGTGGCAAAGTCGTTGTCGAGGCCACTGACAGACACGGTGGGCATTTTGAGGTAAGCCGTATATTGGGTCATTCACCCGATGTTTATGTTGACGGTACTCTACGACCTGGCGTTTCTATCAAAGAAACGATCATCGCCAAGCCTCTATATTTTGGGCAGAAGGACCTTTCGGCAGCCGGAAAGGGATTCGGTCATGACCTCATCGAAAAACTTATGGGGGATGGCCTGAAGGCTGTCAGGCAGAAGATCGCAGAACGATCAGCCGAGCTTAAAACAGCCATAGAAAGCTTTAACTCGGTCCGTAGCGATGCCGAGGGAAAGCAGACGCTAGAGGATAAACTCAAAGACATAGAATTCAATCTGGAGCATTTCGATAAATATGGCATCAAAGACCAACTCGAAAAACAATTAGCCTATAGCGCGGACTTTACCTATTGTAAGGGCATAGATGCGACAGCACAGTCTTGGCACAACGCTATTGATAGCGCGGTGACAAGGGCTGAAGACGATTTTAAAACGGTCGAAGCCCATTCGTCCCAGCACAATGTCGAGTTTTTCGCGCGATACGACGTAAAGGTGGCGGAACTTAAGGCAACCGTAACAACCGCGAGAACTCTTGTCGACGAGATAAAATCTAAATCGGAGAATCTGGAGAGCTTACGACAGGAGTTTGAAGGCGTCAGGGACGAATTAAAAGAAGAATTTGCTGAAACGGAACGCGAATTGGTCAAGGCTCTCGAAGAGAGAGGTGTTACGTCAATCGAACCGGATGCATACATCAAGCTTACCCAACTGAAGCAAGAGATTGAAGGGTCGATTGCTGAACTTGCCAATCGGGCGGGAATGGAGAAATCCAAACGCGATGCGGTTGTGACAGCACTGTCCTCTCTAAACGATGCGTGGCGCGATGAGTATATGCTCATTAAAGCAGCGTTGAAGATCATCAATGAATCACAAGGCTCACTCAGGGTGGAGGCTGAGTTCAAAGGTGATCGTAGTGAGTTTAAGATACACGTTGAAGCCCTGCTTCGCGGCCATAGCTTCCGCAAGGAATATTACGACACGCTGGGTAATGCTTATGTCGATTTCGGTGAGATATTCAAAGACCTCGATAATGCATCTACTCACGCGAAAGGAAAGTCTGAAGAGTTCAAAAAGCTCTTCATGGAAAACTTGTACCAGTTCATCGGCTATCAAGTACCCAACAACTATGCCGTTACATATCACGGCAAAGCGCTATCCTCGCATTCTCTCGGTCAGCGAGCTTCAGCCATGATGCTCTTCCTTCTGAGCCAAGAAGGGAATGATCTTTTGCTCATTGACCAGCCAGAAGACGATCTCGATAGCCAGACCGTGTACGAGGAAGTGGTCAAGCTCCTTCGAAAGCTCAAGCCTAGGCAACAATTCATTTTCGCTACCCATAATGCGAATTTTCCGGTTTTGGGCGATGCGGAGACTATAACCACTTGCAGTGCCAGCGACGAAGAAATCGCCATATCGGTCGGAAACATTGATGACAAGGCCTGCCAAAAGAGTGTTATTTCCATTATGGAAGGCGGCCCGGAGGCCTTTGAGCGGCGCAAAGCGATCTATCAAATCTGGAAAGCCGATACAGCTGATAACCAGGGGGCAACATGAAGAAACTATTGATAACGACAGCCATTACAATGATGGCTTTCTCAAGCTATGCGAATGCGGCTTGTAGAACTATGAGCCAAGTTTCCGACAACATGATGGAATTGGGATACACGGAAGAATGGGAGGGCGATAACAATCGCGATGTTCTAGACTTCGTTCAAGCGTACTCACGGATGTGGTGCGGCGGCAAGTCTTGCAAAACGGACAATGACACCGTCTTGAAAGCCGACCACGTTATTGTTTACTCAGGAAAAGACGACAGAGCTGTTTTCTTTAATCGAAAGGGCTGCAAGTCGCATTCAATCGTTCATCGTCGCGGCGATTTGACCAGTATTTGGTAAAATTAACACTACAGATATCGAAGTATATTATATGAATACTGATCTACTGTTGGACAGGTTGAAGGCGAAGAATTAATTGCTGCGCCTTCGCAATACATTGAAACCAATTTCAGAGCCACGGTGATATCCGGACGAAAAGATAACGCGCTCTCCTTCCGGAGTTATACATGTTTCTTCGACCAGAAGCCACGGATCAAGTCCGGTCAAGTTGAACCGTTCGGCATAATCGCCAGGTAAGTTTGCTGCTGTTATGCGAGCAATGGAACTCTCTACCTTTTTCCCATGGAACTCCAGGATTTTTGTCAGAGAGCCGCTCCAGTCACGGTAAGCAGTCGGACCGGGCAGGGTATCTCTTGGCACTGCATCAATCTCGAAAACCAGTGGTTCATCATTGCCGCAGCGAAGCCTTACAAGACGTAGGATTGCTGCTCCAGGCGCAAGATCCAAGGCTCTTGCCTCCACTTCAGATGCTTCAGCTTCGGAAATATCGAGGACAAGGTTCGTCACACGATAGCCAAGATTCTCCAACATCTCGGTGACGCTTTCATACTCGGTTACCGGTCGCTCAACGCGCAGACCGCCAACAGCCGATAGAAAACGCCCTTTGCCTTGAATCGCAGTTACGATGCCGTCATTTTCAAGCAGTTTAAGCGCTTCACGGATAATGGAACGCGATGCGCCAATCGTTTCCGACAACTTTTGTTCTGTCGGAAGCTGATCACCTGGCACCAAGCCGTCAAGCATGCGCAGAATTTCTTCCCGCAGTCTTTCGGCTGTATTTTCTTTTGACGACACAGGTTTCAAGTTCATTGTTTCCGACCCGATTGAAGACGCAAGTTTCAAATGCGTCTTCTTCGCTGTTTAATGTAGATAATTCAAGCTATAGCCCGAATAAAGCCTCTCAGGTACCCAGAACATGCACCACATATTTCCGATGCAAGGGGCCATCGAACTCGGCAAAATAGATCGTTTGCCGCTCGCCCATGACCATAGCCCCGTTTTCGATTGGAAATGCCACCTGCATTCCTGTCAGCAGGCTGCGCTGATGCGAGCAAGAATTCACTGCCATCTGACCATCACTGGGTAGAAACCGCTGATGGCGATAGTCACCGAATTCCGGTGCGGTGTTTTCAAGCATTGTAAGGAGATCAGCCTCGACGTCGGGTAATCCTTCATTGACGGTTATGCCGCTTGTGGTGTGCATGGTCGTCACATAAACGATACCGTCCGACACACCAGCCGATTTTACAACGTCTTTGACAATGGATGTGATATTGATAAGTTCAACATCGCCCTTAGTGTCGATTGTTAAGCGCTTTACAAGGGATTTCATTGGGCAGCTTTCCTATTCAAGAGAGTTGCAGCATTTTCGCCAAGGATCATTTTTTCCGTGAGCGGTCGCAGGCCGAGCATTCTGACTGCGCGAGCGACGCGCTTTGGATCGACGCGCGGATAATCTGAAGCGAAAACGATTTTTTCGCGCAGGCTTGCCTCTATGACGTCGAGGCCATACTGGTTCGCATATACAGCCGCTAACGAGGATTCCGGCCGGGCTGAGTACAGGATTGCTGTATCCAGGTATATGTTCGGATGCTTGATCGCCAAGGCGAGAGCTTCCATCGTATATGGCCACGCGCAATGAGCAATTACGATGCGCAGATCAGGGAAAGTTGTTGCTACACGTTCAAGGGCCACAGGATTTGCATCACCAAGACGTGCAAGCGGTGCCCAGTTGAGCCCCATTTGAAAGGTCACGGATATTCCGAGTTGGTTTGCCTTTTCATAAACTGGGAATGCCGCCTTTTCATCTGCTACCTGAAACTGCTGTAGCGCAGGGTCGAGATTAAGCCCTTTCAATCCGAGGCTTTCTACAGCGTGCTCAAGTTGGTGTGGTGCGGAAGGATCCCGAGGATCAACAGAAGCAAGGCCAACAAGACGATCACTTTTGGCAACCAGTTTAGCGAGCACCTCATTGGGGACAACTGCAGCGCCGCGTGCCGTGGTGCAGTCAACCGTAGCCAGAACTGCCTTGTCTATGCCTGCAACATCCAGTTGTCCGATCAGCGTAGACAGGGGTTGAGAGCCACAATAGAAGCCAAAAATCTCCTTGACTGGCCCCTTAAGGCTGGGATCCATCTCATAAAGCTCGTTTAGCTGGACTGGATAAGTCCTGAAATCAATGACCGTCAAAGGCTCATCTCCTGCATTTTCTGTAAGAGTTGTGTGTTGGATGTAATATCGGAGGGGCTTGGAAACCGATCATCAATTCGCGCTACATAGTAAGCTGCAGCATCGCTCGCGAACTCCATAGCGCTCTTGAATTCGGATCCAAATTGCAGTGCGCTAACAAACGCTGCGTCATAGACGTCGCCTGCCCCGACGGCATTCGCACTTTCGACAGGGCGTGCGGGGACGATGATGGTCTCATCGGCGACGCGGGCTATTGAACCCTTGCTGCCCATTTTGATTACGACTGTACCGGAACATGCCTTTGCAAGAATATCCAAAGCCAAATGCACGTCCGCTACTTGTGTAATCGCACAAGCTTCATCTTCATTGGGAAGAAAGATATCCACGCTCGATAGCAGACTTAAGATGTCTCTGCGCGTCTGCTTCTGCCAGCCACCGGTATCCCATCCTGAATCAAACACAGTTGCGATACCCTGTTTTCGAGCTTTGTCGAAACAGGTTTGAATTCCGTCAATTGTCATTGACGGGGTATTGAAAATACCCACGATGGCAAGTGCCCGATGTCTGGCAACCAGATCCCACTGTGACAGAATACAATCAACATCAAACAACGATGACGCGCCAATTTCTGACACGAAACAGCGTTCACCGTCCTCGCGAATGATCGCAACAGTGAGCCCCGTTGCCTGTCCTTCGACAGCTCGTATGCCCGAGCAGTCGATTTTCTCTCGCCTCAAGTCATCCTGGATGGAGGCGCCGTCGCTATCAGCGCCGACAAGGCCTAATATTGATACTTTGGTGCCTAGACGCGCAGCAGCGATACCCATATAGCCCGCCTGGCCAGCAGTGACGCACCGTCTTTGGGTTCCGAACTGTTCCTCACCCCAGGATGGAATCTGCTTTATCCCTGAAATCATGAGATCCAGGTTTAGATTTCCTGCCAAGCAGATTGAAGGAGGCAGTTTGTTTGCCATCTGTTCCACTTCCAATAATGACGGATGCGATATGAACCCAAACGGAATAATACCGTGAGATCAGAAATTGCCCTTCTTGTAATAGCGACGAGTGGTCAGGTCGTGATCGCGAACCTTTTCCAGATGTGTGCTCAAGCGTTCAAAGGCCGCAGCGAACACGATTGGGCTGACGAGGGCACGTACGTCGTCTGAAAGACCCGGCAGAGCAAAGTCGCGGCTATCGAATACCCGAACTTTCTTCGTTACCGTCGTTGCGAACTTTTCAACCCGTTCCGCCAATGGTCTCGTTGAATCCTCACCCTTAAGAATCCATACGCTTGTATCGGCTTCAAGAAGTTCGAGAGTTCCGTGAAAGAAGTCAGATGCATGAATAGGCCGCGTCCAAATCCATTGCATCTCTTCAAGAATGCACATCGCATAATACCAGGCTTCGTACCATGAATTGCCTGCACCGGTAATTATGTGGTGCTGCTCATCCTTGATCTCGGCAGCAAAATCAGCGGCTCTACTTTCAAACTGTTGCTTTACGCCTACGAGCAACTCAGGAAGCGTCTTGAGTTCTGAAATAACGCGCTCGTACGGTGGGTATTCAGTCGTTCGCCGAATGATTGATAACGCAATGAAGAGCGTTTGCAGGTAGTAGTTTTCACTGGAAGTCGGATCAGCGCACTTATTGAAAAGAGAAACATCCGCAAGCTTAGCAAGCGGCGTATCGTCAGTGCCGCAAAGTGTCAGAACACGCGCTCCCTTTTTTTTAGCAAAGTCGAGGGCCGCAACAGCTTCTTTCGTTGTTCCCGACACCGAGGTGAAGACGATAAGAGTTCCAGGCCCGACATTCACGTTATCCGTCAGAACGACCTCCGCACCCATATCAGCAATAGTCGGGAAAGGTGACATTGTCTGCAACATGCGAACAGCTGGCATATTCAGGAACGCTACGCCCCCCACACCCCAAAAAGCGATGTTACGCATCCCATTATCGAACTCTCGACCTATAACCTGATCGATTGTGTCAGCCAAGGCAACCGCACCCTTTTCAACGGAAAGATACTGCTCTGGATCGAAGTTCAGCATTTAGCGCTCCATATTGTCGATAAGATAAGAAGTTATCCAACAACTAATCAGAAGTGCGGTACGATGCAAGAGAGAATATCGCATTGGTGAGAAAAATGTTGACAACGTTTCAGTTGTCGCACAACAATGATGCCAGATCAACAACAGGCCAATGACGCATTAGCCGTTCCATGAAGAGCCAACTGATTTAATGCCGACAGATAGGAACATGTCATATGCAGATGCCTCTATTAGAGGCCAGAGGTCTCAAAAAGACCTATGGTAAAGTTCAGGCTTTAAGGGGGGCCGATTTTTCCGTCTTTCCCGGCGAAATCGTAGCCTTGGTAGGTGACAACGGTGCTGGCAAAAGCACCCTGGTCAAAACACTTTCGGGTGTAATCACTCCCGATGAGGGGACAATTAGTATTGATGGCGAGGAGATCGCCCATCTTCATCCAATCAGCGCACGGCAACGGGGGATTGAAACCGTCTACCAGGACCTGGCACTTGCTCCAACGCTCGATCCCGTCGCCAATCTTTACCTGGGTAGAGAGCTTCTCCGAGGAGGGATGTGGGGGAAGCTCGGGTTTCTTGATAAACCAGCAATGCATCGTCAGGCTGCAACCAAGTTTCAGGAACTGGGCGTCCGTATTCAAGACATAGATTCACCAATTATATCAATGTCCGGCGGCCAACGCCAAGGTGTCGCAGTAAGCCGTGCAGCGGCCTGGGCCAACAAAATCATTTTTCTGGACGAACCGACTGCTGCGCTTGGCGTGGTTCAAACGAAGAGCGTTCTCGACCTTATTTGCAGAGTACGCGACTCCGGTGTGGGTGTCGTACTCATCAGCCACAGCATGCCTGACGTGATGGCGGTTTCAGACAGAGTGGAGGTAATGCGTCTGGGACGCCGTGTTGCACAGTTGAAAACAAAAGAAATTAAGGCAGAAGACATTGTTGCAGCAATGACCGGAGCTGACGCAGGAACTGGAAATAGAAATGATTAAGTCAACTATGAACAACACAAGTCCCATCAGTGAGCCTGATCAATCTGCGCCAGGAATATTTTCGCGTTTCGCAACAGGACAGTTGACCTGGATCACTCTTATTCTCATTGTGATGATCGCTTGCTTCACGGTGCTTGCAGGGCAGTCTTTCGCATCAGTGGCCAATTTCCGCAATATTGCGACAGATGCGTGCATATTGATGGTTATGGCGTTGGGGCAATTGTTTGTCATCATTACAGGCGGCATTGATCTCTCAGTTGGCGCTGTACTTGTCTTCTCCGGCGTTCTGGGATGCCTGGTGATGAACAGCGTTGGAGGTACTGCTGGAATTATCTGCGGAATCGCCGTCAGCATTCTGAGTGGTGCGGCATGGGGAGCGGTTAATGGCCTGCTTGTTACACGTGCGAAAGTATCTCCGCTCATCGCGACACTGGGTAGTTTCGGCATGGCAATGGGTCTCGCCCTCGTCATCGCTAACGGTATCGATTTGATGGCTCCGCTTCCGCTCGTTCGGTCTCTGGGTGTAGGGCGTCTATTCGGCGTTCTGCCGTGGTTGGTTGTACTCGCAGGCTTAACCGCCGTTGTGATGGCAATTATCCTCAATCAGACCCGCTTCGGTCGCCACACGCTGGCAATTGGTGCAAGCGCAGCAGCCGCTGAGCGAGCTGGGATCTCGGTCAACCGTCATCTCGTCAAAGTTTACATGATTGCAGGGTCGCTCGCAGGGATGGCGTCGATCATGTCGCTATCGCGGTTTGGTACCACCACAATTGGCGGACACTTGGAGGACAACCTCAAAGTGATCACAGCTGTCGTACTTGGCGGTGCCAGTCTGCTCGGTGGCATTGGAACCGTTACTGGCACGGTTATAGGAACTCTGATTCCTGTCGTTCTGCTAAATGGCTTCGTCATTACCGGTATCCAGGCTTTCTGGCAGCAGTTTGCAATTGGTCTAGTGTTGGTGATTGCCGTGTATCTGGACGGGCGTAAGCGAAACTTTGCCGGATGAATTCAATTTAAAAATAGATGAACTCCATTCGATAACAAAAAGGGAACTGAAATGAAAAACCTTGAGTGCAAGTATGTAGCGAGACTGTTCGCTATGTCATTTGTCGCGGCGTCCATGGCGAGCACTTTTCACGCAAGTGCATCGGAGAATTCTCCGAAAATTACGATGGTGGCCGGGGTCAAAGGCGATCCGTTCTATATCACTATGATGTGTGGTGCTAAGAAAGAAGCAGCACGTCAGAACGCTACTTTAGACTTTCAAGCGCCGGAAAACTTCAACCCGACCGATCAAATTCCTATCGTTAATGCGGTTGCGGCAGCTCGACCAGATATTTTGCTCATAGCGCCAACGCATGACGTGGCGATGGTTGTTCCAATCGAGCAGGTTGCAGAGAGTGGAACGAAAGTAGTCCTGGTTGACACCACGCTTCAAGACGTATCGTCTACCGTTGCGCAAATTTCAACTGATGATTATCAAGGCGGTGTTGCTGCCGCCGAAGAGCTTTACAAACTCACCGGTGGAAAGGGCTCTGTGCTTCTTCTAAATTTTCAGCCTGGCGTATCGACAACCGAAGCGCGCGGCCGAGGATTCACTGAAAAGGCAAAGGAATTGGGCATGCGGGTGCTGGATGAGCAATTTGGTGGAACAGACATCCAGAAAAGCGCATCCATCGTTTCAGCTGTGATGCAACAGGAGAATGATTTTAAGGGAGTGTTCACTACAACTGATTTCGGAGCCCAAGGAACAGTTGCTGCGCTTAGAGCAGCTGATCGACTAGGCGATATCAAGGTTGTTGGGTTTGACGCGTCTCCTACGATGGTTAGTCAGATGAAGGCAGGTGAAATCCAGGCGATTGTCTCCCAAAAAGCACAAGAAATAGGCGTTAGGGCTGTTGATCTTGGAATCCAGGCATTTAAGGGTGAACAGTCGACCCAACCATTAGTAAAAATCGGAACTGTCACGCTAACCGCTGATAATCTGAATCAGCCAGATGCTATGGAGGTTCTTCAAGAAACACAATGTCGAGAATAAAACCCGACTTACTTCGCCTACAAAGTGTTTTCTGAACTATATCATTCTTGCGTCGGAAACTCTAATGTTCAGTCCAATAGATCGTTGGAGTTTCTAACAAGATCGTTTTAGCAAGAAATGCATCATAACTAATTTTCATTTGCGTTGTGGTATATAATTGATTGATATCAAAAGATGCGTGGTGGTTGTCACGAAGGGAGGTGGATCAACCAACCTAATTAGAGGAAACCTTACCCGTGTTTACGTCGAGATAGACGCGCTTCGCGCCTCCGTTGCAATAGGTAAAATAAACGCCGACACCTCTGCTTTTTTGTGTCGAGCGCATCCAGCCACCCTCATCAATAAAGTCTTGCAGCGTGCATTGGCCTGAGGCCATTAATACTTCAGCTGCTGCGATGAAACGGTCCCTGTGTTCCTCGTATCTGTCGGAATCTTTCAACGCTTGTTCAATTGCCGTGTTTCCTGCTTCTGGTTTCGGTGGCCTGTCCTTGGATAAGCCATCCAGTTTGACCCACTCGGCGAAATTGCCGCCAACGATCCCATTGGTTTTGTCACAGACCGCTCGTCCTGAATCAACATACTGGGATGTGCCGCCTGAACACGAGGCATCATAAAAACGGGTAATGCGGCCCCATCCATTTCGCGTTTCCAAGACTTTCGCCGATTCACGGAAGGACAGCGTCCCGACAGTTCCACATTTAACGCTGGGACAGGTTTTACGCTCGACTGTATCGACCTTGACCCATAACTGGTTTTCAGCTTGTGCTGATCCCGAAACGAGCATTGCGGCGGAAATCGCAATAGCGAAACTGAGCGTTTTCATGGCGCGAACTTTCAAAACTTGAATTCTGGTGTCGACGCGGCCGCATCAGCTTCCATGTCAACACAGCCCTTCAGGATGACGTATGAGCCATCACTGTATCGAGCGACTTCTTCGCAGTGATTGCGTGTAGACGAAGTAAGCCCAGACCATTTGGGTTTTAACTCATTGTAAGAGCTCTGCTCCATTTCAATGCAGCCTTTGTAAACGACCGATGATCCTCCACTGAAGTCCGAGACACCTTTGCAATAAGTTGCGGGATCATAACGCGGTAATGATTGCGCGAGTGCAGACGTCGGAGTAGCCGCGAGCAGCATAATTCCGATTGCGGTAGTAAATTTCATGATTCCAACTCCAAGCCCTCGTTGGATTTTATCGAGATGAGTATTTAATTCAACTCACGGAAAGCGATACAAATGCTTGCAAGACAGGATTCCAGTTTGTTGCTTGAACGGATTACGCAAAAAGAGGGCCGTAGACCTCTTTTATTTGGTTTCGATTCTAAGATCAGAAGCTGACCTTCAATGCCGCATTGAAACCATTCCGCTGAGCGCCCGATCCGAACTGGCCGCTGTAGGACAACCCAAGAGTAGCATCTTTCGACAACTCGAAATCCAATCCGGCTTCAATGACTGCCGTGTCCTTGGCTATCGGCGCGCCCGCAACAGTGAAAGCGTTCGAGCCGACAAAGCTGGCCGTTGAAACGGAATCGTTGTCGCCAGCTGCATGTCGCCATCCAAGATCGGCCCTAGCGGTCGTCGGGATCGTTCCAAGATCGAAGCCAGTCGATGCCCGAACGCCTAGAGTACTGAACGTGGTACTCATCGTATCGGAATTCATGGACAACGCCGCTGCGGTCTGGCCGTCCTCATCAAAACCGTCAGTTTTCAAACGAACATAGGACAGATTGGCGTACGGTTCGATCACTGCCTTGGGCAGACGGATCTTGTATCCGAGTTCGCCGAATATCTGAAATGTGCCCGCATCGTAGTCGGCATTCAAACTATCGCTGAAAGCAGGGAAGGCGACGGAACGGTTCATGTCCATCTGATGCCACGTGTAGGCTACACCTGAGCTGAAGGCCAAAGCGTTGTCGTTAGACATCGGCCATTCGGTGCCTGTATAAGCGCCTAGTGTGTAGTTATCGCTGCTGCCCGACGATGCTCGGCTGTCTACGTTAAACGAGGTATGGCTGTATCCGGCCAAGAGTCCAAGACGCCAGTTTTCATAAACAAGTCTGTCGATACCAGTTACAAAGCCACCGACCGAAGATTTCATGCGGCCAGTGTTGCTGGTCGAATCCTGTTCGCTCCAGGCTCCGTAAGCGTATGCCCATCCCGTATAGAGATTTTCAGAATCCGTTTGCGGGATAACGGTCCCAAAGGCATCAGGCTTTTTGGCTTCCGACACATAGTTCATCGTTGCCACTGGGGCTGTCGGCGTGGAGCCGTTTGCCTGCTGAAGTCGATTGGTTATAGCGCTGTTGATAAACTGCGACTGATTGATCAGCGTACCTTTCGCAGACGCATATGCCTCACCAGACAGATTGTCATAAGCAGCACGGGCTTCGTCGGCCGAAAGCATCAGGAGCCTGTTGTAAAGCGCCAGTGAACTTCCGGTCTGTGAGAGTGAATCCAGTGCCTGAGCGGCTGCGAACTGGTTGTTCGTGTTTGCAACTGTCGTGAACAATGGGCTTGGCTCCGGCTTTTCGCCGGGTTCTGGATTGGTGCCCGGATCAGGCTTGTTTGGCTCCGGCTCCGTAGCCTTTGGCTTCAATGCAACGTTAAAGGCGTTCGAATTCTGCTCTGGATCGAGTGTGAAAGTTAGGAATGCAGAGCTGGACGTCACATCAGCAAATTGGCCGCTGACGAGATCACCTGCGGACAGAATGTTGTACTTCTGGCCTGCCTGGTAGCTGATCTCGGGGTCGAGCGCCGTAATAACGAGATGCGAACCGCCAATGTTTGCACGACCGGTGACATTGACGAGGTCGGCGCTGCCATCGCCAGCCAGCTCGGTCATGAGATAGGAGCCAGCTTGCAATGTCAGGTCACCATTGATCGTCAAGGTTCCAATCGAATTGCCAGGTGACAGAATGCCACCGGATTGGATGCTTACGAGAGAACCTGAGCCAGAACCAAGCGTGCCATATCCGCCAAGGGTTGCGCCGTTAGAAACGGTTACATCGCCGCCGAGCTTGCCGTTGCCCAGGTTGTTTCCAACGATCAGCTTGCCGCTTTTAACAAAAGTGGAACCTGCATATCCGGAACTGTCACCAGTCAGCGTAAGCGTGTTGGTTCCTTCCTTGATGATTTCGCCGTTGCCAGCATAGACACCTTTCCAGGAAACATCGTTGGAGCGATTGTAAATCAATGTTCCGAGGTTGGATATCATTCCGGTGAAATTGGTGCCGCCGATATGTCCTGTCGAGCCGCCGTTGCCCAGCTGAAGTGTGCTGTCGGGGCCAATCAGAACGTTACCACTGGAACTGCTATTCCCAGTGAGCGTGAGTTTGCCGCTACCCACCACATAGAGGCTGCCCGTGCCAGTAATTTGGCCACCATAAACGGCATCATCTGAGCGATTGAAGGCAAGAAGGCCGAAATTGGTAACGTTCCCGGTGATGGAACCGGATGTCCCTCCCTCTCCAATTATCAAGACCGAACTACTCGAAAGGCCAATACCTCCGGCAAAGGTGTTTTCTCCGGTCAGTGTTAGCCAGCCATTTGAGAGAGAGACGCCGCCAGATCCAATAATCTGGCCACCAAATGTCGTGTCTGTGGCGTTGTTGATCGACAACGATGCGTCACCCATATTGATCGTTCCGTTCCCAGTCAGATTCCTGACCAGAGCGCCGTCCACATTTGAAATGTCGAGTGTCCCATTTACCGTGACTGCTTCTGACGAACTGATGCGGCCATTTTTGGACAGCGAAAGCGTCCCAGATTCGATTATCGTCGCGCCTGTGTAACTATTCATGCCTTCCAGGGTGAGTGTTCCGCTACCCTGTTTCGTCAGGCCGCCAAATCCTGAAATCTGGTTGACTGCAGTCGTACTATAATCATTGTTGAACGCAATAGTGGTGCCGCCATTCAATAGATTGACATTGCCATTACCGATATGGCCTTGCGTGGCACCTTCACCAACCTGCAACGTACCTGCCTGGATATTCCATGGCATTGAATCTCCAGTCGATCCGACAACCGTCCACTTAGCATTCGTGGTTTTGTCGACAGCCGAAAACCCAGAATATATATCGATATTCAGATAAGAATTAACGGATCCGCCCAAATCCAGAACGTTGCGGTCGCCAGCAGATACAACGGAACTGTTGAATGAGTAACTGTCGCCTATAACGAGGCGGTTGTCGTTGCCAGATAGTTTTAGAGCAGGGGCGGATAACAAGCCTGTTGAGTCCAGACCTGACCGAATAGCACCGTAATTTGTGACGATGTTGTTGTTTCCGGTTACTAGTAAGCCTGATCCACCAGTTACTACAGTACCGACAACATACCCCTGAGCCGTCGCGCCACCCGAAATAATGCCTGAATTCGTAACATAGTTGCCGTTGCCTTTAATTCTAAGGCCAACACCACCATTGCCGACGACCTGATTAGGTGTGAACTGTCCAATTCCAGGGTGTCCTCCCTGGCCTCCAGAGATCTGTCCAGTGTTAGTTACGTTGAACAGATCGCCAGCGATGTGTATTCCATCACCACCCGAGCCACCACTGCCGCCTGTGGAACCGTAGCCCCCGAATCCACCATTGCCACCCGTTATTGAGCCGGAATTACGTACAACCGACGCGCTCGCTTTGCTGGGAATGTTGAAAATCAATGCAGTGCCGCCACCACCGCCATTACCGCCATCGACACCTACAGTTGCGACGTGCGCGTTACCACCGTTACCACCGTTGCCGCCTGTGAGGTTGCCTTGGTTTTCTAAGCTCTGTAGATGGATGGAGTCGATATATCGAATGCTCGCCCCTCCGCCTCCACCGCCACCCCCACCTAAACCTGGCAAAAGGATGCTGCCTCCATTTCCACCAGATTGTGCTTGGATAGTCAGGGAATTGAAGGCGGAAGCAAGACCAGTCGATTCAATCGCGCTGTCAGCCCCTCCGCCGGGTCCACCTCCAGAGAAGGGATCTGTAACATCGAAGCCCGGAGAGCCTGCGATGTTAGAACCCGTGAAGGTCGCGTCGCCTCCATTTCCACCTGGCATTCCGCCCGCACTGGCCCCTCCCAGTCCGCCGTGGCCTGCCAATGCTGACTGCGCGAACGCTGAAGAAATAAAGGTTGTCGAAGAAAACACAAATATGGACGCCGCGATAACGCAGCGCGAAGTATTTCGCGATACTGACATGTTTCCTACCCCAAGACGCTTTCCGACCGCTGCGTCTATGTGCCCCAAGTTTGATCTTCGCATTCGAATGGACGAGGCGAAGATATTGCCCATTTTTATATTCTCTAATTTATGAAGTATTATTAAGAGGAAATCCACGAAAAACAGCGGGTTGTGTGCGAAAAATCCCCATAAATTGAAAGAGACGCTACCTAACTATACTTGCGTAGCTTACACAAAAAGCCGCCCAACCATAATGGTTGGGCGGCAAGTGGAGGACCCAGGAGCAACCCAAAGTCCTATCTAAGGAAATCGCTATGCTTGTTCTGTGTGAGGGGTGTTGCGATTTCCAAACTGCTTTAGAACTTCACATTCAGTCCGGCGCTGAATCTATTCCGTTTCTTTTTGAGAAAAATTGTATAAGCCTATGGATTCCTTGCGATAACGAAACACGTCATCTTGAAATGTCGCTGTAATAGTCGCACAAGAATCGAAGGTCGTATCCACCCAGTCACCATCTTCTTTGTGTTGTCTAATTTGCATTTTTTATTTGTTTTCCGCAGCCTCAATTTGCTCAAAAGCCTGACGAAAGCCATTTAGAGACACGTTGAAGGTCTGCTTTTGATCATTGGCCGCAAGGTAGAATTTTATACTCAACTCACTAGCGCTTTTTAGTCTCTCCAATGACTCGGCCCCGAATTCTAGTTCAACAATGCATCCGGCCTGCAAACATGTTTTAAAAGGGATTACGGGAGTTTCATTTTTGGAACTATCAATATTAATTGTAATGCCCTTGCTGACAGCAAGACCAAACGGAAGTATTAGAGTACCTCTGGCCCCGTTTTCTTTACGGAGCAATTCAATTGCAAACATCCTTTGCTGGATATTTGATTTCGATCCTACTCTAGCGGCCACTTGTTGGATAACTGCGCAACGCTTTGTACCGTTGTCATCCTTACACACAACGTTCCAAGCGCCTTTTGTTGCCTGGTCACTAACTATTTTTTTATCTGCTGCAAGTGAAGGAAACGGAGCCCACAGAACAGCGCTCATCAAGCTCGTAATAAGAATCTTGCCAATTTTCACGCTATATACACCCAAATGGTTGAGCACCGGCGCAATTCGCGCCAGTGCTGTTTAGATCATGCTCAGAACTTCCACTGCAGAGATGCACGTGCTCCGTGATCTTGCACGTCGCCGTTCATTTGACCTGAATATTTGACTTCGAGTCCCAGTCCATTGGTCATTTTGCGTTCCAAGCCCAGTTCCAAGACTGCAACATTTTTCGCAATAGGCAGGCCACCCACTGAGAAGGCTTCACTACCAGATGCAAAGCTTACAGAGTTCGAAGGCGTAAGATCATTGTACGCATATCTCCAACCTGCTGAGCCGCTGAGCCGGGTAGCGCCATCTTCCGAAACCGGAACGCTGGCGCGGAAACCTACTGTCGTAAACACGGTATCGTCTGTGGAGGCATCGTTGGAGAGCGACGCGGCACCTCCTGTTTCGGTGAAGCCGTCTGTCTTAAGATGAACATAGGCCAGGCCCGCAAAAGGCTCAATGGTTACATTATTGATCGCGAATGGGTGGCTGGCCTCACCAAATAGCTGAGTTACCTGATTGTGGTAGCTTGCTGTCAGGTTATCGCTAAATCCAGGGAATGCTACCGTTCGCGATGTATCGACGTCCTGCCAGCTATATGCGCCACCAATCCGGAGATTTACGAGACCAACAGTTCCGCCGCCATATACTCCGGCATGATATGACTGCACTTCAGCACTTGACGTCTGCCAGCGAGTGTTAAAGTTCGAATGGCTATAGCCAGCTAACGCGCCGATTCTCCACGTATCAGATACTCCGACATCGACGCCAGCGAATCCTCCACCGATAGTGCGATCTATATCGGTTGAGCCATTGCTGGACGTATTGTCGAAGCGACCGTCCGAACCGAACCCATGCGACCACCAATAGAGATTGGAGTCGATTGTTCCGCTTGTTAAGCGGTCGAGCGCTGCTTCACGTACGAACCGACTGTCTTCAATTGCCACAGATCGTGCCGAGGCATGGATTTCACCTGACAATTGAGTGAAGGCGTTCTTGGCATCGTCTTCATTGGATAGGTAGCCCATCGCGTTATACAAAGGATTGCCGACGCCCAATGATTGAAGGCCAAATGCAACATTGCGTTGGTTGTAGTTCAGGCCATCAATTTCATTATATTGCTTCGTTTGAGCTACTCGGAGTACTACAGAGTTTGCGTCGGAGTAATCCGCTTCGAGACCGTAGAAAGCGGATACATAGGTGTCACCGGTTAGGGCATAGCGGCCAGAAACTCCTTCATTGGCAGTCAGAACCGTATATGCTCCACCAAGGGTGTATCGGGAACCTGAAATATTGGTCACATTGAGAACTGCCCCGTCCTCAATGTGAGCGGAACCAGTTGCAGAAAGAGCATCGTTCGATCCAATTTGGCCCAATTCAACCGACCATAATGAACCGTTTTGCTTGTAGATATTTCCCGCGACCTCCATTTGACCGATGTTATTATTACCGGTGGCGAGTAGAGCGCCGCTTTCCAGGGTTAGTCCGCCCAGAGTACCCACACCGGTGAGAACCGCATCCTGACTAACATAAAAATGCGCCCGGTCGAGATGTGAGTTTGCTGCAACTTTACCTTCGGTAACACGGAAATTTCCGTGGAAATCCCCGTCGCCTTCCAGGTTCAGCGCGGCAGAACCAAACTTATAAAAATCGCCTCCGCCGTTCAGTCGATTGCTCAACGTTCCCTTTTCGGTTTGCGAGAGAACAATCACACCATTGTTATGAACATCACCAGATCCGAAGCTGGTTGCCGAACCCGCTACAAGTGAATTCTCAATAGAAGTCCCACCGGAGTAGGTGTTGTTATCACCGAGGAGGTTTACACCTCCGCCAACAAATTCGACATTGCCATCACCAGAAATATTGTTGCTGGTTAGGTCAATGAAATCATTACGATTTATTTTCAGGGTTCCATTGTTGAGAATATCGCCCTTGACTGATCCGGAGCTTCCTCCATTGCCTAATGCCAGTGTCCCGTCATTGACAGTCGTTCCACCGGTATAACCATTGTCGTTGGTGAGGGTGATCGTGCCCGATCCGGACTTGGTCAATGCACCGGAACCATCCAGTACACCATCTACATCGCCGGAGCTGAGGTCGAAGCTGTTCGATGCAACGACAGTTGCGTCGGCAGCAAGCTGACCTTCGGACATGGTGTATGTGTCGACGTTGATCGTTCCGTCCTGAACGGTACCACCCGCCTGAACCAGCTGCTGCTGGGTCTGGTTTGTCCCGCCCAGATCGAGCGTTCCGCCATTTACCGTTGTGGTGTTTGTATCAGCGCCGAGCGTGCCGTTACCAGAAAGCGCCAGCGTTCCGTCATTGACAGTCGTTCCACCGGTATAAGCATTGTCGTTGGTGAGGGTGACCGTTCCCGAACCGGACTTGGTCAATTCACCGGAACCATCCAGAACACCGTCTACATCGCCCGAGCTGAGGTCTAAGCTGTTCGATGCAACGACAGTTGCGTCGGCAGCAAGCTGACCTTCGGACATGGTGTATGTGTCGACGTTGATCGTTCCGTCCTGAACGGTACCACCCGCCTGAACCAGCTGCTGCTGGGTCTGGTTTGTCCCGCCCAGATCGAGCGTTCCGCCATTTACCGTTGTGGTGTTTGTATCAGCGCCGAGCGTGCCGTTACCAGAAAGCGCCAGCGTTCCGTCATTGACAGTCGTTCCACCGGTATAAGCATTGTCGTTGGTGAGGGTGACCGTTCCCGAACCGGACTTGGTCAATTCACCGGAACCATCCAGAACACCGTCTACATCGCCCGATCTGAGGTCTAAGCTGTTCGATGCAACGACAGTTGCGTCGGCAGCAAGCTGACCGTCGGACATGGTATATGTGCCGACGTTGATCGTTCCGTCCTGAACGGTACCACCTGCCTGAACCAGCTGCTGCTGGGTCTGGTTTGTCCCGCCCAGATCGAGCGTTCCGCCATTTACCGTTGTGGTGTTTGTATCAGCGCCGAGCGTGCCGTTACCAGAAAGTGCCAGTGTCCCATCATTGACAGTCGTTCCACCGGTATAGCCATTGTCATTGGTGAGGGTAACCGTGCCCGAACCGGACTTGGTCAATGCACCGGAGCCATCCAGTACACCATCTACATCGCCCGAGCTGAGGTCGAAGCTGTTCGATGCAACGACAGTTGCGTCGGCAGCAAGCTGACCGTCAGACATGGTATATGTGTCGACGTTGATCGTTCCGTCCTGAACAGTACCACCCGCCTGAACCAGCTGCTGCTGGGTCTGGTTTGTCCCGCCGAGATCAAGCGTACCGCCATTCACCGTTGTGGTGTTTGCGTCAGCACCGAGCGTGCCGTTTCCAGAAAGTGCCAGTGTCCCATCATTGACAGTCGTTCCACCGGTATGGGTATTGTGGCCTTCGAGTGTTACACTACCGCCTCCGACAGTGTCATCAAAAGTAATCTGGCCAGGTTGAGATGGATCGGCATCTGAAAAACTGCCAGTAAGGTTCGAATGATTACCGCTGCTATCAATTGTATTGGATGGTGAACTGTCCAGCGTAAAATTATTCGAGTAGCTTGCGTTGTTTTCGTCGGTGACCAACGTCCCGCCAGTAAACGCGGGGTTTACAGTGTCTCCCAAATTACTCGCATTATATGATGGTGCGTTACTATCGATATCAGTAGCAGTGCCCGGAACGATGATTTCACCGTTGTCAGTGATTATGAAGCTACCTTGGCTGATTGCGATGCCAGAAGGCTCCCAATTCTGCGAAAGCCCGCTAGTGCTCGCATAGCTGAATGTATATGTACCAGGCGTGAGGTCCAGAAACGTTGCGGATTGAAAGTTGTATATTGTGTGTCCGCTTGGATCGCTTGTTAATTCGCTGCCATTAGCAAAAAAATAGTTCTGCCCTGTGGTAAGCCCATCTGGCAAGGTTCCGTTAGCGACGTCGGCAAGCAAAATACTGAAAGTCTCCGTTCCAATTAGGTCACCATCTTTGTAGAGGTTTACCGATCCTTCAGGGCCGATTGTTCCGGGGTGCCAACTACCGTAGACAACCTGGGCGTTATACTTACCGTCCTCGCTTCCAGGTGTTAGAATATAGCCAAGTGAATCTGTGTGTGCCTGCGCTAATACTGGTGCAGCGACGACACCAAGTGCAACCAATGCGGCTTTGTGTGTGAATTTCGAATTAATCGTGGCTCGTCCCACTGATGCCAGAATCGATAAGGATACTGTGGCGAGCCAGTATTTCAGCCGTTGTTTACTGCCAGATGTAGAAACTCCATCGTCATAACGATGTTGAAAGGACAATTCAGATTCTTTTTGTATCTCGACGCTATGGTCGAAAACGAACCCGTTAATTTTATTCATGGAAAGCCCCACCCAAGAGTGCATTGAGAGTTGTTGAGAAAAGGCCGCCCAACTTTACGTTGGGCGGCAAGTAGGGCCTCAGGAGCAACTGAAGACCCTTATTGGAAATCGCTTACATATCTGAGGGGTAATGCGACTTGCTTTGAAATTAGAACTTGACGTTCAAACTCGCATTGAAACCATTCTGAATGGTATCGCTGCCAAACTGGCCGACGTAGCTTACACCGAAGGTTGATGCTTCAGTGATGGCGACATCAAAGCCAGCTTCGACCAGAGCCGCATCCTTGGCGATTGCGACACCTTCGACGGTAAAGGCGTTGCTTCCTGCGAAGTACTGCGTGGATTCCGGCGTGATGTCACCATAAGCGTGACGCCAGCCGAGAGTTCCCTTCAGATTGGTGGTGGTGGCACCGAGCTGGAGGGGAGCCGATGCCCTCAGACCAATGGTTGTGAAGGTGGTGCTGGTCGTTTCACCGTTAACAGACAAAGCTGCCGCACTGCCCTTTTCAGTGAAACCATCGGTGTGCAAACGAACATGCGACAGGTTGGCAAACGGTTCAAAGGATGCCGCAGCCGTATCGATGCGATAACCAAGTTCACCAAATGCCTGGAATGTACGGGCATCATAATCAGCATCGAGGCTGTCGCTGAAACCTGTGTAAGCAACCGAGCGTGAAGAGTCGATGCTATGCCAAGTGTGCACGAGGCCAGCGCGCAGACCAATTGGTCCCCATTGATTGCCACCATAGACACCCAGATGCCAGTTATCGCTCGTCGCCGAAGCAAAACGGCCCTTGGCATCAAGATCGGTCTGGCTGTAACCGCCGACAACGCCAAGACGCCATCCGGAAACAAAGCCGACATCAACACCAGACAGGAAGCCGCCCGTGGTCGACTTCAAGCCGCCCGTGTTTGCATTTCCGTCGTGAACGACCCACGAACCGAAACCAGAAGCCCAGACACCATAATCGTATGAAGCAGGCTCAACTGCATCGAACGGCTGCGGTGCACTGCCTTTTGGCGATTGAGCGAATGACAGAACAGGAGCGTCCTTGGCGGCCACACCTTCAAATGCCGAGCGCAGGCGATTATTGATCGCATCCGCAGTCAAGTTTGCAGTATCGATAAGACCTGTTTTTACCGATGCATGCGTGTCTCCTGACAGCTGGTTGAAGGCATCACGAGCTTCGTCTTCATTCGTCAGGAAGAGAACCGAGTTATACAGTTCAAGTGACGAACCGCTTTGTTCCAGGCTGTCCAGCGCACGAGCCGTAGCGACCTGATTGCCTGTCTTAGCCACCTTTTCGAATACGACTGGTGGGTTCTCCGGATCGACAGGATCGGCAACCAGGCCCACGGTCAGATCGACCGCGTTTGCCAGGTGCTGCAATTCAGCCGTCAGGAAGATCGACTTGGATACGGCTTCAGAGAACTCGCCGTCCACACCATTACCTGCAGTCAGGATAGTGTATTTTTGACCATCCTGATAGCTTACCTTGTCGTCAAGTGCAGTAACTTCGACAGTACCACCTTGCAGTGTTGCCTTTCCGGTCACATCGATACGGTCGCTCGTTCCGTCGCCTGCGATTTCAACTGCATATATAGAATCTGCACTGAATGTCGCATCGCCGCCAACCGTTACAACGCCAATCGAGTTGCCGGGGGTGATCGTGCCATTTGCGGTTAGATCGCCTGCAATATTCCAATTGCCGCCCATAATGGAGGTCGGATCAACGAGAACATTGCCGCCAACGGTAATTGGGGTGTCGATGCTACCGCCGTGGGTGGAGGAGCCGTCATTCAGTTCGACATCGCCACCAATATCCGCGCCCAAAGGATCGAAATTGAAGGTGCTGTTCGTTCCCGTCAGGTTGCCCGCGATCTCGGTACCAGCTTCGAAAGTCAGTTCGGTGCCGGATTCGGCGTCCAGATCAGTGATGCCTTCGATCTTACCTTTATAGGTCGCACCTTGCTCAACCTTGACGTTGACGAGACCTGTCGTCTTCGTAGCGTCAGTATCAACGATATCGCCGCTCGATGTCGATCCAGCTTGCAGATTCAGATTGACGATACCGTCACCGCCAGCTGTTTCACGATTTACCTTCAGCAGGGTTCCGTTATTTTGCGTTGCAATCGTGCTATCGCCCAAGCTCAGGTTCTGGGTCTGACCAGATTTCGTGAATGTGGACTCGAACGTTTCCTTACCGGAGATAATCGTGGTCTTGTTGAGTGTTACATCGGCGCTGTCAGTCAGTCCAATGCCGATCCCACGCTCGGATTTCAGCGTGGAATCCGAAACCGTGAGAGTGCTGCCATACTGAACCTGGCCGATATAGGCGTTCTCACCAGAGGCAGTAATCGTGGTATTTTTCAGATCAATTGTACCAAACGTTTGGTCGTTGCCAACAACAGCGCCAGCTCGGAAACCGTAGCTGTCGGCACCAGTCGTGTTGATAACCAGGTTTTCTGCATTAATGATGCCGCCGTCAGTCGTTGCCGTACCACCAACAGCGATAAGACCGTTGGCATTTTCATGCGGCGAATTCGAGTTTTGCTCTCCCAGGACGTTGTATGTGCCGCCTTTCAGATTGAGAATACCACCCGCATATGCCCACGCGGCATCGCCAACGTCGCCAGACGTCGTGATGTTGACGTTCTCGGCATTCAGCACTGATCCTGTACCAGATGCATACACACCGTAGGCCATGAAGCCCTCGGTCGTGATCGAAACATTCTTCAGATCGACATCACCACCATTCAGCGCATAAGCGCCATAGGCGCGCTGTCCAAGTGTGTGGATCGCCGTTCCTTCGGCACTGACAAGGGAACCACTACCCTGAGAGAAAAGGGCGTAGCCGCGCGAACCGTCACCATCTTGCGTTCCTTTGCCTTTTTCATTGGCGGTTGTGATCGAGCCACCCGTCAAATTGATCTGGCCGCCATTGTCGGCAAACGCACCGTAGGAATGAACGCCATTTGTCGTTATGACGGTATCTACAGCAGTGATTTTGCCACCAACCGTGTTTTTGTCATTGTTGGCATGAAGACCGTAAGCAGTATTGCCCCTTGTAGTAATGGTCGAGTTATTCAGCGCAATAATTGAATCGCTTTCAGCGAACGCGCCGTGACCATTCATGCCATTGGTCGTGATTGTCGTGTTGCCCTGGATTGTGCCGCCTTGAACAGCGTGCAGGCCGACAGAGAAAACCCCATCAGTTGTAACGCTTCCGCCAGTCAGATTTACCTGCCCGCCAGGATTATTTGCATCCTCACCCGCCTGGATGCCGTGAGTCTTATCGAAAGTGGTTTTGATATCGGCGCTTGAGCTAACTATACCGCCATTGCTGGCGAGAATGCCATAAGCGCGTTCGCCCGTGGTGGTGATCGAGCCACCGTTTAGCGTAATTTCGCCGCCATTTTTGGCATAAGCACCGAATGTCCAGCTGGAAGAGGTGTCGATATCAACATCCGTCGCGGTGATTTTGCCGCCGACAGTATTCATATCGTTGTTCGCGAGCAGGCCATATGCAAGGCTGCCACTCGTGGTGATCGAGCCGCCAGTCAGATCGATTGTCGAGAAGGATTCTGCAAACGCGCCGTAAGCTCTGGCACCAGTCGTACCGACAGTCGCTGTGCCAGAGATGTTGCCGCCATCAATAGCATGAAGACCATAAGAATCATTTCCGCCCGTCGTGACATTGACGCCGTTGCCGAGATTGATTGCTGAATGATCTGCACCGTCTGCGTTGCCACCTTTGGCACCGACCTGAATTCCGTGAGCCTTCGCTCCAGACGTGATGACTGTTGTATCGGAAACGTGCGCTTTTGAGCCGTTATATACGAGCATGCCCCATGCCCGCTTTGTCGTCCCGCTCGTGGCAGCTTCAAAAGTGTTACCACTCGTCGTATCCGTGCCGCCAGCAGAATACCGATATGCGGCTCCATCCATCGTAACTGCGGGCTCAGCTTTCGCAACTGCGCCTGTTAGAACCAGTGCAATGGCGGTTGACCCCAGTACACGCGCCAGATCTCTGGAAATTAATGACATGTCTTACCCTCAGAATTAGCCCGAAACACAGGCTCGTTTGAATGCAGAAATGCTGGTCGAGAAAGATGAAAGCCCTGGACATGAGTAGCCCCGGCCAACACGGCATCGATCAGATGAGAATTGTTTTCGACACCTTCGACGATAACAGTCGGAGCTGCGCACTTTGCCAGACCGATCATGAATTGAAGGCTGTTGCCTCGAGAATGGGATTCCTTGATGTCGCGCACAAATGACGCGTCGATTTTCACGATATCGACCTCCAGCCGCAGCAACTGCCAGGGTGTAACTTGACCGCTGCCGAAATCATCGACGGCAATTAGACAACCGAGCTTACGCGCAGCCGCCAGGGATCTGTTGGCGGTAACAATGTCGCCGAGCGGCCGTGTTTCGGTAATTTCAAGAACCAGACGGTGAGCCAAATGAGCACGTTCGACCAACTGACGATAAATCAGTGACCATTCGGCGTCTGCGAGGCTGTCAGTAGAAATGTTGCAGCCCAAAACTGCGCGTGAATCTGTGTCCAGTTCGTCAAGAACGAGCTTAATCATGTGCTGGTCAAGGAGCGGTGTTTTGCCCCAGATATCCAGGATGGGAATGAACTCGCCAGCACTGGTGATGGTACCGTCGCGGTTCAGGAGTCGTGCAAGGCACTCGCCGTAAAGCAAACGGTCAGCATTTGTAACGCAATGTATTCCCTGAACCGCGATTTCAATTCGGTTCTCTAGAATTGCATCCGTTATTGCAGAAAATAATGCGGGGTCTGCGACATCGAGGTGATCCATCAAATGACTCACCTCAGTTTGGTTCGATAGCGGACAGAGAAGCTCGGAACGAAAGGGAACCCTTATGGTAAGTCCACGTCAAAACTCATTCGCATTGGATTAAAACACAGATTCGTCAGCAAAAACGGCCTGTCGGCCAATTCCGGGGGGAACTTTCATTGCGAAAAATGTTTACAAATATAAGCGGAGGAAAGGGTTCCCTTTATGTCAACGCCAAGGGGGTTCGCGAGAACAAGAATGGCGTTAAGATAAATGGCAAAGCTCAGAATATTTACTATGCGCCCACGAACAGAAAAGAAGAACGAAGATCTATTAAAACCAAAAAAAGAAATAGCTCGCATTGGTTATGCGAGGGTTTCTACAGACGATCAGCACCTTGATTTGCAGCTAAATGCACTTCGCTTAGCAGGATGTAGTAAAATATATACAGATCAAGGCGTTTCTGGGAAAGTATCTAATCGACCGGGGCTTCAGGGAGCACTAGATCACCTTTCCGATGGAGATACATTGGTGGTTTGGCGACTTGACCGACTCGGTAGGTCTCTCGTTAACCTGGTTGAACTTGTTAATAATCTTGGGATGCAAGGTGTCGAATTTCAGTCATTAACGGAGAGTATCGATACGAGGTCGTCTGGAGGTCGGCTTATATTTCACATTATGGCGGCCCTAGCCGAGTTTGAGCGTTCGCTGATTAGTGAACGAACCAGAGCTGGTATGGAAGCGGCGCGACTGAAGGGAAAGCATATCGGACGCCCGCGAAAGGTGAAAAGCAATGAGAGAAAAGCAATAAAAAGCGCGTTTATGAGAAAAACACCTATCTCCGAAATTGCCAAGAAATACAAGATTTCAACGCGGGCCGTTCGCGCTATAGTCAACAACTCAAGTGAAACCGCTTAACAAAGTAGAGATGCAAGCAATGTGCGGCCGATACACTCTTTACCTACCTTGGTCGGAGATACATCGGCTGTATAACCTGACACTGGCTGCTGATAAAGCACGCAACACGCAGCCGCGATACAACATTTGCCCAACTCAGGATGTCCTGTTCGTCACTCACTCCGACGACGGGATGAGATTACGGAAGGGTAGGTGGGGCCTCGTTCCGTTCTGGGCCAAGGAACTCGGGAATTTTTCGACGTTTAATGCCAAGAGCGAGGAAGCCGACAAAAAACCAATGTTTCGAGTAGCCTTCAAAAGCAAGCGGTGCCTGATTCCGGCCGATGGTTTTTACGAATGGACCAAGAATGCCGAGGATGGCGGCCGAGATCCTTGGCACATTCATCTGCCCGAACACGCGCCGTTCTCGTTTGCTGGTCTCTGGGCGACAAATGAACCGCTTGGCATCAGCTCCTGCACCATTTTGACCGCTTTACCAGTCGAGCCTATTGTTTCAATTCACACGCGGATGCCTGTCATTCTGAAACCTGACGTCTACGAGGCGTGGATTAATCCCACGACCTCGGTTACTGATGCTAAAGAGTTGCTGAAAGAGCATCTGGACGGCGATCTCCAGATATATCGCGTTGACCGCCAGATCAATTCGAGTCGTTGGCCGGGAGATGAGACGGCAATTCAGCCGATCTAGGTTCTGAAGGAACTCCCTCGGCAAAAATAACCTGATTTCGGCCTTTGTTCTTGGCGGCATAAAGGGCTTTATCGGCTCTCGTAAGCGTCTCGGAAAACGTCGCGTTGTCGATATGCAGGACGACTCCGATGGAAACCGTTACAGAAATCGCTGTAGTGCCAATCTGGAAAGATCTGCTGCCAATGATCTGACGAATTCTCTCGGCTGAGATTTCGGGCGACATGCTGCCCTTTTCGCCGAAGATAACAACGAACTCTTCGCCGCCTGAGCGTGCAACGAAGTCCTCCGGTTGTAAAATTTCTTCGATCCGCATTGCTATTTCCTGCAGGACATGGTCGCCGGATTGATGGCCGTAGGTATCGTTGATGATTTTGAAATCGTCGATATCGAGCATGGCAACAGCACGACGACTATTGTTAGCTTTATCGTTTTCCAGGAACGCCAAACTGTAAGAGATAAGCGAACGACGATTTGGCAATCCCGTCAGATGGTCTCGTGAGGCCGCGTCTTCCCAAAGCTTTTTCACCTGATCAGAGCACATCAACAAAAATGAGGTCGTGCCTATGACAGGCATAATGCAGAGAAACATCGGAGTAACGGCATTCATCCAATGCTCGTTATCGGCGACGGTATTCAGACCACGATTGCCATCGAACAGGTATATGAGCGTACGTGTCAGATTAGCAATTGTGACCACGACATAGATCGCAGTCAGAGAAAATGCGCCCCGTGAACGGTATTCTGGATTTCTGACATTCTTAATTAAAATGATTGCAGACGCACAGGTTATGAAGCCCCATAGAAGCGCAACAAGAAATATGCGCGCACCAATATCTGGGACAATGAAAAGATAATAGGAATATGGAATTGTGCCAACTGCAGGAACAATAAACGCATTGGTGTAGACTTGCAGCTCGTGAAACTTACGAATGCTGGCGTGATATAAACAAAGGGCAAACAGTAATACTGCATTAGCAAAAGACGTAGCCAAATTATACGGGAGCATATCTTCAATAGCAAAAATAACGCAGCCGATTGCTACCAAAAGAGTGGCTACTTGCCAAATACGAGCGGCAGGCCGAAGTGACGACGGCAGGTCTCCCAAGACGGCTGTCAGGACGCCACCGTTCGCCAATATAACGAGCGTCACTGTTATATATACAGATCGAGTGTCCATGATTTCGCCCCTCGTAGACAACTCGATCATATGAGGAAAAGGATCAAATAACAACGCGAGCAGTGACGCCTAAGAAGCGTATACTGAAATCTATCTTTGAAAATTGACTATTCTGCGCGAGTTTCAGGGGCGCTACATCCAGAGAATTTATACACATTTTCTGGCAGTATCATCTCATCGACGGCGGGCTTATATCCATTCAGGAACTTGACCTCGATGCCGCCATAAGCCTTTCGGTAATAAGTCGCGTCCCGTTCTTTCATATAAAGAGTTTGCCGGAGTTCAGCGAAGACGGCCCATGGACGAGAATTGACATATAGCGGTTGGAAGGCCTCTTCATATTCTTCACCTGCTCGTGTCCGAAAGCTCATTCTGCATATAACTGCGCCATTCGAACACATGTTGTCGGGTCTCGTTGTCCATATAGCTTCATTGTTTTTATACCCTGTGAGCGTGGCTCGCCCCTGTAAGTAGCCTTCTGTGAACTGAAGCACTTGATACGTGCCATCGTCGCGGGTGTCGGATTGCATCAGGCTGCGATCAATGGGGCAATCGGGGGCTTTCGGCTGGTACTGTGGCAGCAAGTAGGGATTAATTGAAGCGCAATACTGATATTTTTCACCGCCTGGGAAAATTCGGATGCCGTCCTGTAATTTTACGACCAATTCACGCGGTTTCGTGATTTCAGGGTCCAGGTCGTTGCCACCGCATTCGTAATCAAGAATGATGGCGTCGATATCCTTGATGTTATGTTGCTTTGTTATTTTGCAGCTTGTCTCCCAGCCTTCCATCGTGGTGGCAGAAAACGTTCGTATGCTATCATTGTTCTCACAGATACCGCTTCCGTCTTTTATGAATTTATCTTGCCACCACTCGCCTGCTTTGCCGTTGACTGCAGAAAAAAAGAAACCAAATATCATTACCGTAAAGATGTAATTCTTTTTCATATGTAACATCCATATCAAGGCATTTGGCCGATTACAGAAATTTTATCAGAATAGCGTTCCGACTTATATATATTACGGATCTACTAAAGAATTCCATTCCTTAATATCTGGGCAACTGTCGAGTATCTTACCGATGGATGGAATTATATCGATTTCATATTGGTTGGATAACAGTGAATTCACCACTTCATCAAACTTTTGACCTTGTTTTTTTGTGGGGAATATTTTGTCGTTTACCTCGGTAAGCTCAAGGTGGCGGTAGTCATCAAAGTACAGCCGAAATCTATCTGCACGCAGGAGTGCAGCAATGGCTTTTCGCTGATCACCAACAAAATCAACGAAGATATGGTTGTCCTTGACCTCTCCTTCAATCGTGAATACCCGCTCTTTTGCCCCAGATAGCGGTGCTAACACCAAACCAAAATATTGTTTCTCAATGTATTCCTTCCCGTACAGGTCTTTCAATGGAAGCTGTTTTGGGATTACGAAATCTAAATATGCGGGTTCATCTTTTGCGCAATTCAACATCAAAATATTTCGGATAGGGACTTCCTTGTCCTCCGGAACGAAGGTGTATTTGCGGAATATTGTGAAATTGGCGTTGTCTTTACCTTCTAAGTGCAGCCAACGAGACGTAATAGGTAACTTTGGGTGCACAATATCTTCGTTCTTGCCGGGTCCTGCACCAACTGAGGGTGTGGTCAGCATAGCAGTCGTCACAACCAACAACGTCAAAATCCGTGCCAACCCTTTGAAATTCCCCATATCGCCCCCACGACGCTACTTCAATATATGCAAACGCACCCCACGTTCACGCCAATTATAGCAAAATTCCTGAGCGCGTTCAAAGATCTGGTCATCTGGGTTCAATACGAAAAAGGTACGGCAGCTATAAGCATTTGCACGTATCGCAAACGCTCTATCATCAAAATGGCTTAGCCAATATTCGACTTCCAGATCATGGCCGCCAGGACGGCGAGGGTTGTGATGATAGATAATTGCGGGGCGATTGCGGGCGAGGGCGGTCGCCTCCTGCAGAGTTATCGACTTTCCAAATTTAGCTTTCGTGCGCCGCTTGGGATCGTCATCTACGAGCCCGTTGTCAGGATCGGCAAAAACAACATCGGCATCGGACATGCTTGCAACTACATCCTGAAACCATTCATGACGCCAAGCTGACCTCTTTTGCCATGGCAGAGCCTCAGAAGTGAGCGGCGTGCCGTGGAACAGGTCGCCGATCATCTTAGTTTGCTGCAATGCTTGGACGGAACGTGTGTCGTCTGCAACAGTTTTCAGAACATCGAAGAGTTCTGGATCGAGCCGTCGCCATCGGTCTGGCAGACTGAGATAGCCTATATGACGCCCATCGGCATTGTGACCTTCATCGGGATAGAGATACCAAGCGATACCGAGTTTTCGACCTCCCGTTAAATGTCGAAGTAGAGCGAGCTTCACATAGTCCCCGATGTCGCCCGCGTATCTGTCCTGCATGGAGTCTCCGAGTTAACGATAGCATATCGAATATGTAATACTCTGGAGACGATAGAAATGGAAATGTGTTAGCTGCAATCGGTTTATCAACGCATGAGAATTGTTCCCCCGGAAAATGCCAAGGGAACAACTGATGAAGTATCACTGCTTTACATTGACGACATAACGACCCTTCGTAGTTCCATCAATCATCCCTGGAGCGACGCTCAACACATCTTCCAAGCCGATTGTCTGGACAATTTCAGAAAGATCGCTCTCCTGAACTTCCTTAGCAAGGTCATCCCAAGCTAGCTTTCGTTTTTCAACAGGGCACATGACACTGTCAACGCCAATAAGGGAAACACCACGAAGAATAAATGGCGCAACGGTCGTTGGAAGATCCATCGACTGGGCAAGTCCGCAGGCGGTGACGACGCCACCGTATTTTATGCTTGCGCATAAATTGGCAAGGATTGCTCCGCCGCAGGTGTCAATCGCACCGATCCAGCGTTCTTTCAATAGGGGTTTGGAAGTGGCTTCGAATTCTGCGCGGTCGATAACTTCACTAGCGCCTAGCGACTTCAGATACTCTTGTGCGGAATCTTTGCCGCTGATCGCTGTTACCTGGTAGCCCCTTTTGGATAAGATTTTTATAGCAATGCTACCTACACCGCCTGTTGCCCCTGATACGACGATCTCGCCGGAGCCGGGAGCTATGCCTGCATCACGCAAGGCGTTTGCACAGAGCATAGCAGTGTAGCCTGCCGTTCCAATTGCCATAGCAGTCCAGGCGCTCAAAGAGCTTGGGCGATGAATAAGCCAGTCAGCTTTGAGCGACGCTACCTCTCCATAACCGCCTGGAAACTTTTCACCCACTCCCCAGCCATTCAGAATAACCGCGTCCCCCGCCTTAAAGCGAGGATCCTTGGATTCCCTGACTGTGCCAGATAGATCAATGCCGGGAATCATCGGAAACGAACGGACTACAGGGCCTTTTCCAGTAATGGCGAGTGCATCCTTGTAGTTTAACGTGCTAAACTCGACATCTACTTTAACATCGTTAACGGGCAGTTCGTCTTCATTCAGCTCTTCGAGGGTTGCTCGATAACCAGAGCTGTCTTTGTTAATTTGAATAGCTTTCATAACTGTACAACCTGACTTCACATATGAATAAAATTCAGTTCGACGAGAGTTCTAATGCTGGCGTCAACGCTTCCATATTCAAATCCGTAAAGCTTGGTGTCCGCTTCTCAAAGAAAGCATTTACGCCCTCCTTGGCATCCGGCAGTTCTGCCAATATCGGAGCAACGCGGGCTTCAAATTGATCGCCCGAAGTGATCCCATTGCATTTCGAATGCCTGATGCCGCGTTTAATAGCAGCAACGGCGGTAGGGGAATTTGCACTAATGTCGGCGGCGATGGCGAGAGCGGCCGATAGCGCATTCCCGACTGGAACCAGACGGTTCACAAAGCCTGCCCTGTAGGCATCCTCTGCGCTAAGCGGCTTAGCAGTAAACATCATTTCGACCGCCAATGATTCAAACATCGATCTTATCATCGAGCTGATCTGACGACCTTCTGGCAGCATTCCCAATCGAGCACCAGGTGAGCCGAATGCAGCGTTTGTAGATGCAACTCGGATATCACATGAGAGGGCGAGGATCAGGGAAGCTGCGTAGCAATGACCGTTAACAGCAGCGATCACCGGTTTATTCATCGTCAGAGGCCGCATAAACGGTTCTTCTCCAAGACCCGATTCTGCGTGCGCTCCTGATTGAATTTCAGCAAGATCGTGCCCACTGGAGAATGCGACATCTCCGCTTCCCGTGACGATTATCGAACGTACTTCAGGGTTTTGTTCTGCCTCATTAAAGTGCCGAAGCATCTCTGACGCCATATTGCCCTGAAAGGCATTTCTCTTGCTCTCATTCGAAATAGTTAGAATGAGGATCGGCCCATCTTGGGTTTTAATGATTTCAGCCATTTTACGTCGCCCTTTAGCTGTTCCAGGTGCCAGTTTGCCTATCAAAGGCACCAACGGTGAGGTCGGGCTTTTCAGCAATTAGCTTCTTCTTTTGAACTCGTTGGGAATCCGTCAGCGGGAACTCGGTTCTATATTCCAGGTAACGGGGTATTTTGAAATCCGCCAACTTTCCCTTGCAGAAATCCAGGATTAACTGAGGTGTGACGACCTCGGGGGATTTACCTTCATGCAGTTTGATATACACCTTGCCTTCTTCCCCGCGAAATTCATCAGGTACCGGAATTAATGCAACTTCTTCGATTTCGGGGATTTGACGGATTACTGACTCGACTTCACGACAAGCGATATTCTCGCCCATGCGGCGTACCATGTCCTTGTTGCGTCCGAGAATATAGACGAATCCTTGCTCATCGATACGAGCCAGATCACCCGTAGTGAACCAGCCGTCGATAAAGCTGTCTTCCGTAGCTTCGGGGTTCTTATAATATCCTCTTAAGATGGAACGCCCGCGTACGCGAAGTTCACCAATAGAGTTAGCAGCTACTTGTTTGTTGGTTTCCGTGTCAAAAACAGCGACTTCCCTCCATGGTGCGGTAATACCGCAGCTTCCAGAGCCCGACATCTGATCTAGCAGTTTGCGGGGCATATAGGTTGCGCCACCGATCTCGGTCATCCCGTAGAATTCTTGACCTCTGACTCCGAAACGTTCCTCGAATTGCTTGTGATTTTCTCTGGAAAAGCCAAAAATGGAGACCAATTTCAGTTTGTGGTCGCGGTCAGCCTCAGAGGGGGGCTGTTTGAAGACAATCTCAAAAGCAGCGCAGTACTCGCACTCATACTTGCTGACGTCCGACATAAAACGCTTTGCGCTCGGCTTGCGCGGAACAAAAATAGTCCCCCCGGAAAAGAGTGCGTTCAGGAAGATGCGTTGCCCAACCATGTAATAGATCGAGGACCCAACGTAAAATCGCTTGATATCAGACCCAAAGAACGCTGTTGAACTCGCCCCTAAGGTTAGCCAATAATCGTTTGTAAGTTCGCACGCCTTGGAAAAGCCCGTTGTCCCGGAGGTGAACTGAAGATTCAATAGTGCGTCGCGGTTTCGCTCTATCTCCGGAATTTGTCCCGAAACATTGTCATGAATTGACTTCCACGTAAGGGTATCTTCATCGTTTGGATCAAAATAGATGACATTTTTAAACGTTTTGGATGCCTCGGCCCCTTCGAACAACACTGCGAAATCTTTTTCAATGAAAAGGTATTCAGCGTCGGATAGTTGAAGTGCGTAGTCAAGCTCTCGGCTTGTATAGGATGCATTGATTGGCACCATTACGGCCTGAAGCTTCGATAGAGCAAGCCAGGTGATAAGGAACTCTTCTCTGTTCCAGGACATAACACCAACATGCGTGCCTGCCTTAATTCCAATCGATGAGAACGCGTTGGCTGCATTGTCAACGAGTGTAAGAACTTCAAACCAGTTACGCTGGATGTCAGAATCAATGAAATTCCAAGCGAGTTTTTGCCCGCATTTGCCAGCGGTGATTGTAAGTTGATCATAAATCGAGTCGGGTAACTCTAATTCCTCTATCGATCTGTTAAATTCTATAAACGGTGCTGTATCGATATGTTCGGTCATTTTACTTTCCGGAGAACTACACGCGTGTTTTGTTCTTGAGCGTTTCGATTGTGAAAATTGAAACCAGTGTGACGATCACCAGTATGCTAGATGCGGCCGCAACGATGGGGGTTAAGTCTTGACGCATATCTGCCCAAATTCGCATGGGTAAGGTTTCCTTCCCTCCCATTGTGAAAAGGCTGATTATGATTTCGTCGAAGGATATGAAGAACGCAAATATCCAGGCGGAAATTACTGCCAGTCTAATTCTTGGTAGAGTAACATACCAGAAGGTCTGCCAAACATTCGCGCCAAGCACTCTCGCGGCTTGTTCAAGCGTCGTTCCATTTTGCTTTAGAGAAGTGCTTACTGCCAGCAATACGAAAGGGCAGGATAGCGCCGCGTGAGCCACAATAATGCCAGGATATGTACCAAGCATTCTCATCTTCGACAGAAACAGCAGTATTCCAAGCGCAAGAATGATGGACGGGATTATTTGAGGGCCGAGTGCAAGGATATTAAGTACCCGGAAACCTTTCATTTTGCTGTCGATATAAAAGGAGGCTGCTGTTCCAACGATTACAGAGAGTGTTGCGGAGCAAACTCCAATAGATAGACTTCGAACAGTTGCATCCATCCATTCTGCACTTTGAAAGAAGTCCGCGAACCATCTCAACGTGAAACCGGTAGGTGGGAATTTGAGATACCGTGTCTCTGAAAACGCGGTCGGAATAATCAGAAGCAATGGAAGCATCAGAAAGCAAAGCATAACGGCGAAATATATCGCAAGGATGCGGCTTTCGTGGTTGTCACTCTTCGATTTCATTTGACGCCCCCTGTGAGATTGTCAGAGGTAAATCGGCTGCTCAGGATGAACGCTAAATACGCAGCTACGATGCCGATCATTATGATAGCGACACCCAAGGCTGCACCAAAATGCCAGTTCAGGGTTTGGTTAACCTGAGTAACAATGACATTGGAGATCATCTGGTTTTTCGGGCCGCCGACCAGTGCCGGAACGACAAAGAACCCAAGGGACATAATGAAAATCAGAATGCCTGAAGTGACGGCACCGTTTACGGATAGGGGCAGATAGACATGTAGAAATGCTCTAACGCGATTTGCTCCCAATACCCTCGCAGCTTTTACCAGGTTGTAGTTGACGTTCAGCATCGAGGAGTACATCAGCATAATGGCAATCGGCATCATGACCTGAACCATGGCGATTAGCACTGAGAAGAGATTGTATAACAAGGGCAATGGTTTATCGATTATATAGAACGTAGACAGCAAGGAATTTACTAGCCCCTCCCTGCCTAGAACGATGATCCAACCATAGGTACGGACAAGCGTGCTGACCCACATCGGACTTACAATTAAAAGCAGCAGAACTGTTTTATATTTGGTCTTGCTATTAGCGAGATAGTAGGCAACCGGATAACCGAATACGACGCATAATAACGCTACTAATAGCGAGGTTGTTGCGGTTCTGACGAGTATGCCGAGATAGACACCGGATACCACGCTTTGATAGGCACCCAAACTAAACCCATTGTCATACACACTCATCCATAGGACAAGCCCTGATGGAATGATGCATCCCAGCAGTAGTAGAATACTCAACGGAAGTGCCAGGAGATATTTGCTTGTTCGTTCCATAAAATCCTCACCATCGAACGGAAGCTATCCAGAGAGGTCTGGATAGCCGTTTGTCGATTTACTGTAGGATCCATTCATCCCAGCGGGCCTGGATTTCGGGACGATGTTTGGCCCAGAAACTGCCATTTAGAAAGAACTGCTTAGACAGATTATCGGGTGCTGTCGGCAGCTTGTTAGCAAGTGATGGGTCGATCTTATCAAAAAGCTTCGGATTGAATCCGGAGTAGGGCATGAGTTCCGCAATCTTGGCAAGGCGTTCCGGTGAGTTCCAGCAGTACTTCATGAACTGCATCGCGGCCTTTGGATTCTTGGCCCCCTTTTGGATTGAATAGTAGCTTACATCGAGGGACGCGCCATTGAATGTATAGTCCACAGGTACCTTGTCCGCTTGTAGCTGTCCAATTCGACCATTGAAAGCGGTGGCATAGTAAACATCACCGGAAGCGAGCAGCTGAACGGGTTGCTGGCCACTCGTCCACCAAACAGTGATATCGCCTTTGATCTCGTCCAGTTTCTTGAACGCACGGTCTACACCTTCTGGCGTGTCCAGAACTTTATAAACATCGGCTGGTTCTACGCCGTCAGCGATAAGGGCAAATTCGAGGTTTTCAACTGGGCTGTTTCGAAGCGAACGTGGGCCGGGAAACTTCTTCGTGTCCCAGAAATCCTTCCATGACTTCACAGTTTCGCCAGCCGGGAGTTTATCTGTGCGGAATCCCAACGCTGTGGAATAAGCTACCGAACCAATAGCGAATTCATTCTTGGCCTGATCTATCAGTTCGGAATTAGGATCGACAACCTTCCAATCAATCGGTTCAAGCCAATTATTGTCACGTGCAATAAACAGCGTCGAACCCTCCGTTGGGGAGATATCCCACAAAACATTCCCGGTCATTTGTTGGACTTTAATTTGTGCAGCAGAATCGTCCGTCGCAGATTGGGTGACGGTGATCCCGGTTTCTGCGCTAAAAGGCTTCACGCAGACCTCATCAAGGGTCTTGGCCCATGCTCCGCCATAATTCGCAATGACTAGACTTTCGCTTGCGTGAGCGGATAGAGGTGCCATAAGCGGCACAGCCGCAAAAATAGATAGATAAGTCTTCTTCAGCATTTCGTTCCCTTTATTTGTTCACTAGTTAACAAAAACGACATGTTCGGGAGAGGCACTTAATATGACCTCCAGCCCTCGTTGTATTTCTGGTAAATCCAATCGGCGATTTTCTTTGACAATCACCGACTTCCCGGTTTTTAATTTGGCGCTGTACTCGATAGAATCGCCTTGAAAGGTCACTTCGTCGACGGTCGCTGCAGCTCCATCAGACGCAGAGCTTAGTTTCCGCTGCCAATTCTCTGGCCGAATGCACGCGAACTTGAAAGGGTTTGCCGGGGCATCAATTGTCATAGCCAAGTCTGGAACAGAGACTTTGTGCCCGTTAGCTGCGGTATCGAAGATATTATTTTGCCCGATAAATTCAGCGACGTATCGCGTCCTTGGGGCATCATAAAGATTAGTGGGTGTATCAAGCTGCTCGATTACGCCGTTCCGCAATACCGCAATTCGAGACGAAAGCGCCAAAGCCTCATGTTGATCATGCGTGACATAGATTACAGTGCAACCGAGCTTATGTTGAATTTGTTTGATTTCATACTGCATGGCCTCGCGCAGTTTTAGATCGAGTGCACCCAAGGGTTCGTCCATTAACAATACGCGAGGCTCAAAAACGATTGCACGGGCGAGCGCCACTCGCTGCTGTTGTCCGCCTGATAATTCTTTCGGATAACGACTAGCAAGAGCCTGGAGCTGAACGACCTCTAATGCAGAGGAAGCCTTTGATTGTGCATCGGACTTTGAAAGTCCACGCATCTTGAGCGGAAAAATGACGTTCTCAAGAACTGTCATATGAGGAAACAGCGAATAATTCTGAAAAACCATCCCGAGATTACGTTTCTCAGGTTTGGCCAATGAGATATCTTCTCCATCCAACAGGATCTGACCGCTATCTGCAAACGCAAATCCTGCCAATGCATTGAGCGCAGTGGTTTTGCCGGACCCGCTGGCACCTAGAATAGAAACAAATTCGCCAGGTTCGACGGCTAGATTGAAATCACTGAGGGCAACGACGTTTCCGTATGACTTTTTCACGTTCTTGAATTCTAGCTTAGCGCCCGTCACGTTCGCACCCCTGCTGGTCATTATCGTAATTTTTGTGGATCCTATGTCATTTTTGAACAAAGTGTCAATTTCTTTCTTTGTGGAATTGTGCTACTCAATTTTGCAGGTCAAACAAGGTTACGCATATGGATACTCCACTCCAAGCAAGCGGTGTCGCACTTAATAGCCAATCATTTGCTGACGGGCTAAAAGCACGCAGCTTGGATCGCAAACTTCTGAAGAAAGAAAGAACTAAGTATCTGTTGCTAACGGCAGCAACAAATCTGCTTAGCCGTGAGCCATCCGCAAAGATTTCAATTGAGAAGGTGCTGGAGGAAACGGGCCTATCTCGTGGGACGTTTTATAATCATTATAAAGACGTCGATGGCCTACTCGTAAATCTACTGGAAACCTTCTTGAATATGACGTGGGGAAGTCGTGAACCGATCCGAAAGAAGACTGGAGAGGTCAACGCCTATCAACTTCTATATGAGACAAATTTGGCTTTCTGTTACGCATACAGAGAGCATTCGCATATTTATGCGTTGTTCAATGAAATATCGTCGACAAACAAAGGCCTTATTCGCATACGTGAACAAATGAACAATGATTGGGTCGCAAGAAACGTAAAGCACATTGAAAAGAGACGTCAAAACTCATTTGACACAATAGAACGTTGCCAGATTGAAGGTAAGTTCAGAATGTTGATTGCCATGACCATCGAAACACTCCGCGAGAGGTTCGTGCATGGTGATGCGTTTCTCGTAGAACGATACGAAGAGCTAGAAGACTTGGCATCGGCATTATCAGAAATATGGTGGAAGATAATTTCTGAATACTACACTATATAACAGTTAGTGGCGATTCTGAAGAATATTAAAATTTCATCAGAAGAGTAGTATTTCGACATTCGAAACGAAACAGGACTGGTTGTACGTACGCATCTGTCGGATATATGGTTCGAAAGTCGAAATAATTATTAAAGTATACGAATACAATTTCTACAAAACTTTGAAAAGGCCAATCGTTTCTATTCTTTTTGTAATTTCGCTCAAAATCATGCAGGTTAGTCATCGTTTTTAACAGTTTCGTTGAACATCATGATAATCTGGTCTCACTTTTAGGGGTCGGTGCAGGCTGAGGGCGAAATGACACCGTAAGAATGTCGGCAGCGTAGCGTTCCTATCCGATTGCTCGAACGAGCTTTGTCCTGCCATAACCTTGAACATCAATAAGTTGGAAATCTAATGTTTGCGCGATAATGGCGAAGTGCTCAGGAGCGCTCACCCTTTTGAGGCTCTCAATACGACGCACACCTCCAAGTGCCACCGCTGGAAAGAAGCCATAGCATTCCCCTATGTCAAGAACGCCCAACTTCTTAGCGGCTCGTGAGAACAGTGGTTTTCCCTCTTCATCATCAAGGTCGAGTGCATCGTCTGAAAGGCTAAAGGGGACGTAAATCTGATTTTCGATTTTCGCTCCTGCCTTGATTTTACCGAGTGCACCCCGGCTCGTTACCTCACCGCTGATCATGTCCACGCTCACCATCGCAAGGACTTCGGACCAGCAATAGATCTTTCCAAACGATGAAAACGCAAAACTATGGCAATTATTATGGCTGAACTGCTTATCCGCGCCAAAAACAAGGGCCAGCACACCGCGCAATGTTTCTGGATCACACAGTTGTAACCTGCCGCCCTTAATCGAGCAAAGGCCCGCTTGGGCATACAATTCAACGAGCGGTGCCGGGAAGACATTGCCAATCGAAGACAGGGCATCATCAGAAAGCCATGTAGTCTGATTGATACGACCACCTATCAATTCATCAAATAGTTGCGGCAGCATGGGCATTCCTCAATCTCACAAGACATAGCGCAATTCCTTGTCCCAGTTGAACAAAAGGCTGTGTGGGACAACAATCAGCCCTTACAAATCAAGGTATTCCAGCGCAAAAATCCACGAGGGTTCAACTGGGACAGTGGAATCGGCCTTATGGTGTCATTTCGCCCTCAGCCGGAACTGACCCCTTTTACAGCTTCTTTGCAGAATATTCATCGATATTCGACACCAGATTGAGCCTATGGCATATTAGCCGAACCAGCCTGGATCCCAATCATCAGAAACAGCCCAATTGAGCTTAGAATTACCTTCTTGTGTATATAGGAGCCGGAATTTGCAAAGACGCAGAGACTTGGACGGTTTTTGACGCATGAATGCGTATGTTGTTAGCGAGGTTCATATTGCGAGTTGGCCAACCACGTTGTCATTGGCTGGTGGGTGGAATTAAGGTTGAGCCGATGGTGGAAAATAGAACACGGCCTTTCAAAGCTTCAAAAACAGCTCAAATCCGTGTGGTTTTATGTTCTGATGAGTAACGAGTGGGAAATGTGAAAGACGCTGCGATTTTGGGCGTTTCTGTAGATCGTAGAGGCATGCCGACAACTATTGCTGACCGTATATCGGGCAAACTACATCGCCATATCGGCTGAAGCCTTGTGTTCCTCTCCCTCAATTGAAAAAGCCCGTCAAAGATTATCCGCTAGGCCGGATCGTATAGCTGCAACGATAAGCCAGTGCGAAGCGCCACGGATTTGAAAAATCCAAACTGCACCGCAGGTTCGCCATACACGCGTGTACGCGTGTATATGCGCGTGCGTCGGCGTGCGTCACGCTAAGGGGTTTAGAATCTCACGCGCGCGTACGCGAGGGAAACGAGTGAAAGTCTTAGGGTGTCGCGATTCGTCCACTTTGTTTTTATCCCGCGATTTAATGGAGGCCATTTTTTGCCGTCAACAGAATATCGTAAAACATATGTCTAAAACCCATGATTTAACGGTTTTTGCCAGCCGAAGGCGTCAATAATTGCAAATCCAAGCCTAACATTACGTATTTATATCTCATAGATTGCTGAGATGGGATAAATAGAAAGAATAAATAAAACAAATAATTAGATGTTTATATCCCTAGATTTGACGCTTTTGCTGTTCTTGTTAAATCCCGCGAAAACGAAAAATGTGATTTAGACATAGACTCATAGGGTATGAATCCGCCGATGAAATAACCATATCCCGTAGCATCGGATTGCAGGATATAAATATTTATATAGCAATAACAATACGTTATAATATATCAACATACACTTAAGCGGCAGATTTGAATTCGTGTGATTTTATTTCTTGTCGTATGCAAGTGGTCGACTCATCATTGAAATACATGATTGAGAAAGACCAAGACAAATGAAACCGAAAACAACCGAATTATTTAAACCTGCTACTCGTGGCGATGTCATCGCTGCAATTGATAATGATGCGCTTTCAAAGGTAGCACCATCCAGCCCGCGTCCGGTTGAGATGCTTGAAAGCTGCGAAATTGCTTCCGATGACAAACTGACCGCATCGGACACCGCGCTGCACGAGCTGATGGTGGCGACTGCATACATGTTTGATCCGGAAATGATGGAGGCCACTCATTCCATTCCGGTGTCTACGGTTCTCAAATATTTCGGTCAAAGAGATACACATATCAACCGTCGTGAGATGCTTAAGCTGTCACTCAAGAGGTTGACGGCAACCACGGTGAATTATGGAACGCTGGAAACACGCCGTTACGAAAATGTGCCAATGATCGTTTCCTGGCTGGAAAGCGACAAGCAGTCCGACATCATTCGCTACAGCTTACCGCAACCGATCCGCGATCTTATGAAATCGATGCCTTCATACGCCTACCTGGAGCTGGCACCGTTGGCCACCATGAGATCCAAGTTTTCCATCCGTATATACCGCGTGCTGGCTGCGACCGCCGTTCAGAAGAAATGGGATCCCGATGGCGATAATGAGATCATCATCAAGGCGACGCTGCATGGTCTGGCTTCCCCCGAGACATCGAAGCAGGCGTCAGCTTTGGTAAGCTGAAGGAACGCGTTTTAAGCTTCCTGGAAGCCGATCTTGCATCCATTCGCCGCTTTAAAACTAAGATAGTGGAAGTCCGCAAGGAGGCACGTGGCAGGCCTTTGGATCACATCGAATTCCGCTTGGAACTACTGGCTCCAAGTCATCATCAGACGCGCGTTCTTTTTGATGCAGTGAATTCGAATGCTGGCAAATTCGATGTCGAGCCTTATTTGGTCGCCGACCATGTATGGCTGAAAGCTCAAAAGCTGTTTGCCAAGAAGCTCGGATTTGGACATCTCCAATTCTTCCAGCTCTGGCAAGTTGCACTGCACGAGGCGACAAGCAATGTCGGAGTGACATCAGGTTTCAATTCCCGTTCATATCGCGGTGACAGGCTGCTTGCTTCCATTGCCGAGTTTGGAGCCGATGAAGCTGCATGGATGATGATCAGCGAAGAAGTATTGAATCCCGATTTGGCACATGCGGATGCATTTGTTGGCTTTCTCGTTGCCGCAGACAAGGCAGAGCAGTCCAGATTGGCGCGTATCAATGAAGGTCATGGTGAAATTGAGAAGGAGATTGTTCGGACTCCAGAAGAGGCTGTTTTGACGCCTGTGGTGCCCGTTTCGACATCCTTGGATGGTGTTTCAGAAATCGTATTGTTTGCAGATCGTAGTCTTAGCCCGCAAGACGTTGACGACCTGATTGCGACGCCGATTATCAGTGCTGTTCTGGGCAACGAGAATGATCCGATGGTGAATTTCACAATTCGTCACTGGGTAGACGGCGATGAAATGGAATCGTTTGGACTTCGGCCGAGAAGGGTCAATATCAACGAATACAATGCTCTAATTGAAAGCCTGTCGCGCTTTCTGGATCGTGAACCGGAGATCGTGCGATGAGCTATTATTGCCCAACTATATCTGACCTTCAAACGGATGACGGCAGGATCGTCGTGGATCGCGCTATTTCTCTGGTGTATGACGAGTATCTATCACTGGATTACGTCTACTGGGTACAGACGATCATCGACGAAGTTCGCGACGAGTTCCCATATCTGCGAAAGGTTTCAGAACAGCGCAGTATTGTCATCGAGCAGAAAATGACTGACCTGTCATACAGTATCAAGATCTATACCCAACGTGAGGTTGCCGACAATATCGGCCTCATTGACCGCTTAATGGAAAGATTGCGCGAACCCCTTTACGGACCAAAGCCTGTCGAATTCAAACGCAGGCACAATTGGCAAATTTTCCCGTCTTCCAAGACTGCTGATCTAAAAACGGAGAAGACTTCAGGTCAGGATAAGAAGGCTGTTCGACCCAGTCTTGATCTCAAGAAGGTGCCAGCAGAATTCGAGTTTATGCTGACATCCGCCTTCAAGGATCAGACAAAGGAATTCTATAAGTCACTCGATCTGATCAATTCAGGCAGCAGGCCAGATTGGATTCAAAAATATTACGTCGAGCTACTGCATGATCGGTGGTCTCATATTGCCCGTGCGGACACCGCGATGGATGGATTGATCTCGAAGGTAATGGCAAAGGTCGCCGATGATCCACGGTTTGCGCAGGCTGAAAACTGGTGGCGTGGATTTGCAATCGCACTATCGAAGGGTGACGGGATGGCAGCGTATGAGATTTGCCAACGATTTCTTGAAAAGAGACCTCAGGCTGATGCGACTGCAGACCTTGATGATTGAGATTCCGGTTTGAATATCTGATCTTCCCACAAGGCCTTTCGAGCGCCGCTTGCACCACGTGGTGTTACCAGAGATAGCGACATTTGCGGGTCATCCGTTTTCGTTACGCCTCTTTCCTTGTCTGTGATGACGTGCCTGACAGCCTGAGAAAAGCGCCGCGATGAGTCATCAACAAAGGCTTCCAACACCTTCATATCATTGGTGCTGAATGTGTGCTCTTTCCGGTATTCGATGTCTTCGCGCTGATTTCGCAGTTCCAATGATCGGGAAACGTGGCAATTTAGCCAAGGTTCAGATTGGCTTGAACGCAGGTACTGCTGCATATCACGAGACGTCGATGTGACTTTCCCGAATTTCTCAGAAGACAGGTCGATTGCAATTTTTCCATCGAATCCGCTTGGATATAGCGTGGCCGTCGAGCCTCGATGAAAGTTGCGCTCAGTCTGGATGGACTGACCTTGCTGGACATTCGTAAACTCGGTCGCCGTTTCCATTGCTAAGGTGAATTCGACCTTTGAAACGGATTTCCCTATATTCGGGTGTATCCTCTCAATTTGCCGATTTATGCGCATCAGAGTGTCATCGGTGCTGTCTCCTTCGATGATGTCCTTGATATCCGGTTGTTTTATCAGCTCGCTAAATGGCATCACCGGACGCCAGTTCTCGTGCGGGTTCCAAGTTGTCATGTATCGTCCTCCCTATTGTTCAATTTGATGAAGCCTGTGCCTCTCTCCTCCAATAAAATCATCCCTGCCTTTCATGGCGGGTTACTAACCAGAATTCCTCAGACCCCGGAGGTGCAAGTGCATAAAATGTTGGGGCAGGCGGAGGTAAAGACGAGCCTGCTGACTCTATTGGGGTTCGCTCTTCCCAAGCTGTCGTCGCACAAGTTGACACGATACCGTCATGTCCGTCGTGCCTTGAAGCCTGTTTTCCATGGCCTTCTTGGCCGGAATGACCACCACCTGCTGACATGCTTTCTTTGATCGCCCGCTCGAATTCCAGCAGGTATCCCTGCGAAGACTGTTGCATGTGTCGCAACAATGGATTTCCGGAGATAACTTTGCCTGTATTGAGATTCACGCCGACCCTCCCGTCGAAACTGGATGGGTACATGATAGCGTTGATGTCAGTGCGACCTGCCAGCGCTGAATTGGCATTTTTGATAGCGCTTTGGTATTCCCTGAAATCAATTTTGCCGATTGAGGGATATATCCGGTCAATTTGCTTATTAATGCGATTTAATTGGGAAGTGCTGCTGGCCAACATGATAATAATACTCCTTATTCAAAGAGTATTGTTGTCGGCCATTAATAAAGCAAATTGCGGGGTCAGGTTCTATAGAAAAGAACTCGCCCTGTTGGAACGAGTTGTAAGCAATAATCAAAATCAGAAATGTTTCTTGTTACCAGAACGAGGCCGAACTTCAGTGCTTGCAGGAAAATTGTGCAGTCATTCAGACACCGAAGCTTTTGATCATTGCTATAGCCCTGAATACGACAGATGACGCCATTGAGTACAGCAGCGCGACCCAGCACATCGAGGTCGGGTATAATTACCCTATGATCGGGCATTGCCTTGATGATGTCGCTGATGGATTTCTGTACCGCTGCAGTTCGGAGATCATTGGGATCAAGCACACCGATTGTATGCGCCAACTCCTGAATTGCGGTCGAGCTATGGTGGCTCAGTCTCGCGCGCAGACGATCCCGAATGTGGTCGGGGATATCGCCCTTCAGGCGGTCGATATAGACACAGGTATCCAGCAGAATGGGTTGGCCACCAACTGGTTCCTCGTCAATGAATGGCAGCTGGTCATCAGGACGACGGGCGAGGGTCTTTGTTGGAAACCTGCGCATCCACCTCGTTGCGGCATCGACATCAAACACGATCAATCGAATCCGAGTTTGATGTCTTTGTCTACGGTGCCATCGAGGCGCGTCATGGTCTCTTCAAACAGGTCTTCGAGCGCTACGCTTGCGAGAGCGAATTCGAGCAGTTCAGACGTTCCCTCAATGCCAGTGCGTGACTTCGCCTGCGCAAGCAATTCATGGCTAACCCGCGCACTGATCCGGTCTTCTTTGCCAACGCCAATCAGTCCGTTTTTCTGCGCTGCGGATAGCGTTTCCTTGATGCGGAATGACCGAATGGTGGCGAGCTTCTCAGCCAAGCTTGCTCGCTTTCTCGGAGAAACAGGGCTGGCTGCAGGCATAAGCTCTTCGTGTCCCTTAGGCATTGCTGATGCTCCATGTAGCACAAAACGTCATTATTGTATGACATCTAGCACTTTATGCGACCATTATCAATGTCAGCTTTCGCCACCGCCTGTTTCGGAATCCGATGATTTTTCAGCGTTGCGTTGTGCGCGCTTACGCGCGCGGTACGTAGCTTCATAGATGCGACGCTTGGCACGACGCTCTGATGGATCCTCTTTGTATGCGGCGTTCTTAGCTCTACCGACCTTCGTTATAAGGTCCGAGTTGTAGCGGGAGATTGTAGACTGGGATACGCCGAGTGTTTTTGCGATACTGAGTTGATTATAGCCTTCTGCCTGCATTTCCTTGAATCTAGCTATCTGATCATCTGTGAGTGCCGATTTCCGTCCTCCCTTATTGGCCCCGACTTTCGCGCTCTTTATCTCACGGTCCTTTTCTTCATCTAAGGCAGACTCCATCGCCGCCAGCATTTTCACTATCTTAAGCGGTGACACCAAGCTAGCTTCATTGGGGTCGAAAGTGATGGGATCTACAAGCGCGTCCTTGGCATTGACAAATATATTAGGCCGCGCAACGATCAGGGTAGCATCCCTTTTGTTTAGCTCGTGAACAAAATCAAGGAAGCCGCGAACATTGCCAGCGACCATGTCTGGGGAGGTAATGATAAGTGTCGAACCAATTTCCATGCGATTAACAAGGGCAACCAGCTTGGGCCGCGTCTTCTGGGCTGTAGATACCAGTTCCTCGACAACTCGCGAGCTAGCATCGGATTCTGACATGGAAAAATGTCGGCTAAAGAGGTACTGCTTTACCTGATCCGTTACTACTCGCACCTGATCCTGGAATCCGGCATCAGTATCGCTGATCGAGCGCTTGGCGTATCCGTAAATCACGGGAACCTCCTGAAATCAGTTGTGTTTTTATCCGCGTTATGCTATATCGCTTATAATTCAGTATGTCCAGCTGTGATGTTGGCACCTGAAACAAATAGGGAGATTTCAACATGGCACGCAAGGGAGAACCCGATCTTAGCATGCTCTATGCATCCGTGGCAGTCGGCGGTACCGTAATCGCATCAGGTCTCACTAACCTGGCACATGGTATCCGGGAAGCCCGTTGGGAGCGTACGGAAAACAGAATTCTGGCGCAGAATGAGCAGCGTTTGGCGGAATTGAAGACCAACCTTGTTCAATTGACGGCCCAGGTGCAGATGTTTCTTGACCGCCTCGATGATCGTCGTCGGAACATTTATTCTGGTTCAACTGAGATTGCGGCATTTGAGGCTCAGCTTGGATTTGAGATTCACTTTGAGACTTACCGTAATGTCAGTGACGGTTTTAAGCGTGCTGAACTGCTGCGTGGTCTGGCTATCCGTATTCGGGACAAGATTGATGAGCTGGATGACCAGGCTGATGCAGAAGTGCTTGCTTTGCTCAATGCTATTGACGTCTGATTATATTTGACCGCCAGCGTGTTTCATCGGCGGTTTTTTAATGATTTGATTTATGCATAAGCGCGAATAATGCTGTATTTGTTTTTGATAAAAAAGGAGATTTAAATGTCAACAAAAACAAAAAGAGAATACCCATTTTTCAGTGCCGTACTCGACCTCATAGCAATTCACTCAAAGAAGGTGAGTTTAGCTGCGGCTGTGATAACCTCTGCCGTAATTAGCCTATATTATGGTCATGCTCCACACCAATTCCTGTTTGCGGGATCGGATGTAATAATATCTATGCTGATTGGAGATCTTGGTGCGGCTCTGTGTTTTTATGCACTTATTCATATTGTGGATTTCTGCAGGCAAATTTCAATAGACTCTGGTTTGGAGAACCTCTCTCTAAGGAAAAGTGTTTCAGCTCTGTTGATTTTGTATTTTGCTGAGCTGTTTAGACCAGAGGATGGTGTCGTTCAAACCTTTATAGAATATGGTGTAAATCCAAACTTTGCGTGGTCGTATTTCGGTGCAGGTATTGCTATATTGTCAGCGCTTCTAATTTACACATATGTCGATGACAAGATTAAAGAAGCAACTGGTGGCTGATTATTTCGTATTAGCTTACAAAACAGGGCGGGAAACCGCCCTTTTTTATTGATTTCATTTTACCCCATCGCCATCCTCAAGGCAGGAGCACTGCGCTCCTTTCTCAACTTTCTTTCCTCCTCCAATCGATCCTTAAGGCGTCTCGCTTTCGGATTGGATCGGACTTCTTCAGCAATTGCTTCGACCATTGACGGTTCTTGTGGTGCTGCTCTATCAGACTTGAGTATGCCGCTCTTTCTGGCTTGTAGCTCGGACACGCCTTTATAGACGACTGCGAGGGCATCATTTGGTTTCATCGTGGCCAGCTGATCCAGCTTCGCCTGGTTCAATGTCGACAGCCAGATTTTGTGATCCATGGAAAGCTGTGACAGGTCAACTTGCTTTCGATTTTCAGGCTTGGCCTTCGCGTATTCTAATATTTTAGCTACCGTGGCGACAGGTACCAACTGTGCCATTTGCGCCATCGACGGCTCATTCTTAAGCTCATTCATCGGTGAGGCATCGGATTCAGCTACAGATGATGCTGGTTTCGGCATTGCAGCCGAATGCGGATTGCCGACTGGGCCGATGCCGAAGACGCTCAGTACCCTGTTCACCATTTTCAAAACAGCGGCCATCATCTTCATGAGCCATTTCGGTATCGCCAGCAGCCAATTCTGCTTTCCCGCCGATATAGCATTGGCAGACGTGGAATTCTTCATCGTTTGCTGGGGTATCTGTATCGGTTTCTTCTTTGCATTATTCATATGTGTATCTCCTTCTGTTGATGACTTCAGGATAAGAAGAATACTAGCAAGAAACAAATAGTTGCGACTTGCGGCCGATAGACATACCATTAATGCATAACCGTTTATTTGCTTAAAGGAGTATATATGGAAAGCGAAAACAGGAATCCCAAAGGACTAAAAATTGAATACCGCTCTCAAATCGATGAGTTGCTGATAGAGAGTTACGATATCGACTATTTAAAGGCCTCGGGGTCGAAAATTGAACACGTGGATGGCCAGTATTTTGTGACACTGACTGTAGATGTCACGCATCCGCAGTTGCCTGAACTGGTCTCAAGCGATGATTTCATCGTGGCGTCGTTTGAGGAGGATGCGTTCGAAGATCACCTGACGGCGATTAAGGCTATTGCTATTGATGCGTGGAGTAAGCTGAGAGAGGAAGCTAAGACACAGGCTGAAACCGATTTCGCGAGCCTTGAAGCTGAATTTCAGGGGCAGGGCATCGAGTTTGAGCGTGATGCTGACGGCGATATTGTTGTCGATTTCTCTGATACGAGTATCGGATTCGAGAAGGGCAGTGCCTCGCTTCCATCGTCCAAAGAGACGGCCTTCGATATCGAAGAGGCTCGCCAGATTGCTCGCAAGAAAATTGAAGAGAGAACAAGGCTGGCATCTGTCGTTGGAAGTACACCGGATGACCGACCGTTTGATGTGATTTCGGATGGTACTTACAATGATATTAGCCGCAACCTTGTCGCCACCGATGTGGGTGCCTCGCATGCAGGCGTTAACATACTGAATGAGCCGAGAACGTTCCAATTTGATAAGCACGGCTTGTTCCTCGTCGCATGGGATGGTCGGATCGTTCGGGATTGCATCCCCGCTGAATCATCCAAACATTTGTCGGAGGTGAAAGCGTATTACAGCGACTACGGTATCGTGATTTTTAAAGACGACCGCGATGGTTATTGGGTAGGCGTTCACACCAATCATCTACCTGCTGACCATGAGCGGTGGAAAACGGCATCAAACGCGCAATGGGTAGTTTCCATTCGTGATGCTGATAAGACGGCTGAGGATCTGAAGCGACGGCTTACTCGTCCAACATCCAGACAGGCCGTCACCCAGCCATCAGCTACCGGGGCAGTCGCATCGTGACTGAGGTTGCCTTTGAAGTCACCAAACACGCGGTCTCGATAGACAATATCAAGGCGCAATTTCGTTTCATGAAGGTCGATACCCTCGATCATCGCGGCATGTTTCTTGGGAAAATCGGCAATCAATACATCGACGATAGCGCTCAGGAACTTTTGCGGGCAGACGGTGTCTGGGTTTTGGGAGATTGCGCTGCCATAAAGATCGACATCGATGTCGACGGTCGACCGCACCCAGTCTTCCCTAACCACGATAGTCTGACCACGCGCGCATTCAAAGAAGATTTCTTTAGCGCAAATGTGGTCACGATCTGTGCTGAGGCCGCTGTCCGCCATATACAGATGGAAACCAAACGTTTTCCTCAAATTGTCCGCCAGCTCGAAAAGTTGAATTTCAGCATCACAAAGCTGGAGGTGGGTGGTTATCGCATTGCAAGCATGGACAGCGATCTTGGATATGTCACAATTTCAAATTGTCACCCAAAGACGGTTTCCGACGCGATAGACGGCATCACAGAGCAGTTTGCGCAGGCTTTTCAACATTATTACGACAAAACCCATTATACTGTTCTAGATGCCGCTGCTTTTAAAAAAGTGACCTCGGAATTGGCACCTGCAGGACTCCTGAATTTGAAAAGCACGAAATCCGTCGAGGTGTATTCGATATCGCGTCATGCCATCAGGGTGTCGATCAATAAGCAGATGGCAAGATTAGTGGCATCAATCGGCGATAGAGCGGTTGATATCGTTCTGAAGGACAGCGACGAGCACCTGCGCGCATTAAAGAGCGACCTCGCTGAGAAAGGCCTGTTTCTGCGTGTGGAAAGCGGTACATATAGCCTGCATCGGTTTTCGGATCAGAAGGCCGTTGCCAATGGGCTCAAATCACCGACCGAAATCACGAAATCGATTGTTGCATATGAGCGAGTGCAATCGGATGTAGCGGCCTACAGTGCTGCATAGAAGTCTGTCGGCGGATATCTCAGGTGCCAATACAAGTTTTATTGGCCAACCAAAAGGTTGACCGACATCGATTTTACTAAGTGAATTTATTACAATTGGAAATATTCGACTTCAAGGCTTTTCACTGAGTAAGTCTCTCCTCATAATTATTCATAATCGCAACAAATAGAGTTGCCTTATCGTTTCAGGAGATACTTATGATTACCATATTCGATACCAGTAAAAGCAATCCTTCGCTTCACAAGATGCATTTCCCGGTTTCCATGCTGGATAATAGAATTGTTCAGACGCTTAAAAATAATGACACCGAAGGATATGCAAAGTTCGTCACGCATAGAGGTGAAGAGCGGGTAGAAATGATCTTGCTCGACAAAGGCAATGGAGCTTTTGGCATCCGCAGATACGCTGACCCCGCAAATTCGCAAGGTTTCAAAACTCCAGAGGTCAAGGATGCCCTGCTGAATCTGATCGACACCAATCGTGCTGATTTGAAAACTGCGCTTGATCCGGACAATGACAGAAACAGGGCAAAAGACGCCCCTCAATCCTCCTCTCAATATGACCCATTGGGTGTCGCTCATTTCACTGCTGAGCTACTCAAAGATCAGGAATTCCGGGGCGAGGCGACCTTCGCTCACTATGATGAGACCAGAGATACTTATCTTGTCGGGGTGATGGGCAAATTCGACCAGATGCCTGAAAGCATACGCGCCGAATTAATAGCGTCTAATACGCTGATTCAATCAGATCAGGGTGTCGATACACTATACTATGACGCTGACAAAATTGGCGGGATGGACAACATTTCCCGCATACACGACTACCAGCTTAGCGCGGAAGCTAATGGTTATCTCAATGATATCAGCCGTGTGAACGCCAGTATGGTGGCCGACAGTATCGAAAGTGAGAAAACCTCATTCGATCAGCAGATGTCGATTGAAAACACGCCTGATGAGTATCTGAGGCCGGATCATGACGATCACGAATATTCCATGGTCGAGCCGTCCCCTTTGGAGCGGCTTGAGGAGCTCCGCTATGAGATTGAGGCAGAAGAAATCGTAGAAGCTGAGTATCACGATATGTCTGTCGAAGAGTACCGTACGGTTTACCGCGATGGAGTCTCACTATTTGATGAAAATTTATTGATGAATGGCATCTCACCGGAAGAGTACTGGCGTGAGAATTCCAACGATAGCAGCAGTTTCGTTGCTACAGAACTGCCGGACACAGACAACGCTGTAAACATCACCATGCCGACGCCAACCCATGTTTTGGCAGACGCTTCATCCGAGGCTCTGGATGAGCTGCACGACACACGAATTCTGAAAGATAATCAGGATGGCACGACCACGCTTCAGGTCGAGGTATCTGACAAGGGGAAGATTATCGAGCCATACGATGTGGAATCCACCTTTCAGAATAAGCTCGGCAATGAGGCGCTTTCTGTCGTCGATCAGATCCATGCTGAATACAAGGATGGTATCCAGAATTCGGTGACGAATTTTCACAAAGAGCAGGCAGCGCAATCGGATGCCGTCAGCCAGACGCGTGTTGAAAATCATCTCCATTTTTTGAAACAGGACACCATGAATTCAAAGGGCTGGATCAAACTTGATGTGCCCGAGGAGGTCGCCAGCCAGTATGATGAGCGGTACCTGCGTGACAATGGCGTCAATGTATCTGATGGCAAGATGGCAATGCTCGTTTCTCTGGATGACAACGGGCGTCCAAGTTTGAATTCACGTGCTATCGAAAAAGGTTCGTTCGCCGAAGCATTCGAGCAGGACATGTATGCTGTAAACGAGAAAACCATCATGTCTCAGGCGGCTGCCATCCACGAGCAGAAAGAGGCCTCCAAATTTGAGCGTATGCAGAATTCGCTTGGACGAGAAGGCTACGACCTAACCAGAAATGATAGCGGGAAATACGTCCTGACGGCCAAAGAGGAACATTATCAACGCCCAGACGGTGTGAAGAGCTTTATGGCAACACCGGGAAATCTGAAGCTTGAAAACCGCGAATTCCAGAACATGAGTTCGGTGATCACTGCAGCGAAAAATGTACAGACGCAGCGTGCTGAAGATCAGAAATCCGTTCACGAGCAGCTTGGCGTCAAAAGTTTTGTCGTCATCGACCAGAAGAAGCTGGAAAACGCCACTGAGGTACTGAAGAAGAATCCGAACCGAGTGGTGGAGACGACGTCTGTCACTGGCGATAATGTGAAACTGGCCTACAACAAATCGCAGTTTGAACTTGTTGCAAAAAGCGGAGGTCAATCAGTAACCCCAGTTGGAGACAACAGCAGGCAATATCTCGCAGAGGTAAAGTCTGCGCTATCTGAGAAGGGTGTATATTGCCGTCAGGACAAGCATGGTTCATATGAGGTCGGACATGTGAATGAAGACAAGCCTCGGTATTCGGAGAAATCCGTCGCCCTTGCTGCTAAATCTGCATATCACATGACGCAGCAGGTCGATGCCGAGAGAGAATTACAAGCGGCGGCTGCAAGACAGACTTCCACACAAGCAACATCGACGACGTCTTACTGAAATAATATTGATAGTGGATTGAACAGGGCGGGTTATCTCGCTCTTTTTCTCGTCGGCTATTGTGACTTTCATGATCCAATCTTACCATATGCATAACCGTAAAAATACGTGATTGTTTAAAGGAGTAATCATGAAGGCAATTAATAAATTGTCTGGTGCCGCAACGAAGGCGTCAGGCATTATGAGAGATAAGCTAAAAGACAAGTTTCAGAAACCAAGTGTTGATGAAAATGAGGTCGTCGATCATCTGGAAGAAGATAGGAAACTCCGCGAGGAGTTGCTTGCGAGGACTGAAAAGGAAGCCGTCGAGGCACTCGTAAACAAAATCATTCCAAGTGGATACGAGTTCTTCAAAGGGTATGAACGGCTGATTGATATGCTCGTGTCTCGCGGACACATGCAGTTCCAGAAGCTGACAAATTGGGCTCGTTTTGAAAATGGCAAGCAGCCTGCACGCCTTATGGCGACGGCTTTGTTGGTCGCAGCTGGTCTCCCGGCCTTATATTTTGCCTCCCCCGTTATTTCATCGGCCGCCCTGTCGTTTCCACGCGTTATCTTCACCGCACCCTCCACGTTGGTATCGAGCCTTGTTGGTAGCGACGATGAAATTGCGGATGTTGATGACGAAAATTTCTTCGAAGATGAGGCTATAACAGGGACAGATTCAGCGTCCCGCACAAAACCATTCGACCTCCAGGCGTGGGTCATCAGCCATATCGTCGACTACGATACGGGTGCAACGCTTCCGGATGGGCAGGTCGGCCATATACGTTGGAGATTTGCCCAAGATACGCCTTTAAAATCCGGTTTCGCTGCTAATGCGGAGGGCTTCGACACCTTCGCTGAAAAGGCGTTGTCTCTTCAGGGAATTGTCGCCGACAATTCTGAAAAAGTATCGAAACTCAACGAACGCCTCTCCAAAATCCAGTCTGCTGAGAACAGCGGTCGGGAAAACTCTACTGAAATCTGGAACGCCTGGCTCGACGCCAAAAGCCTGACGCTGGACCTCGAAGATGTCGGCCTGCCTATTGTGTCAGTATCTGATTTCTGGAAATCCGATGCCAATGTTGAAACCATGAAGACAGGTGTTATTGCAAAGTCGAACACAGATGGAAACATCATTGCCGCCGCATATGTCGATGGGACTCCGAGTATCAATATCATCGGCTCCGATGGCTGTCAGAATGTCTTCGGTCGAGCGCTTGCTGATGAATGCAAGACAATCAAAAAGGACGCCTCTGAGCCGCCTGTGATCTTGCAGCAGATGTATGGAGTCGTTGATGCTGGCGGCGCTCAGGAAAACAATTCGGTAGCCCAGATGACGGTGCCAGACCGTTGGTATCTGAATCTGCCTACACTTGATCCAGGCAAAGCGACATTGACGCCTGAAGAATTCAACGCGATGACGAAATTCGTGGCGAGGAATGTGTCGCCCTCGACGAGTTACTGGGAGAAATATCGAGGTGCTCTGGATACCGTCACATGGACTCTCGCATCCGAATTGCAGGCATTGCCAGTTTTCGCGCCTCTAAAGGGTTTCTGGAATACTCCTGAAGTCATTGATGCTATGACTTCAAGCGGCGTTGTTTCGAAGCTTTCTGATAAGAGATTTCTGATAGCGGCATCAGTTGATGGAAAGCCCGCTGCTCGCGTTTTGAATGCCTCAGACAATAGCTGTGTGACGGTATTTGGAGAGGCCCAGGATGGCTGCAATTATGGCGACGTGTCACAAGTTGTTGCAGGCCTTAAGCAGACCTTTGCGACTACCAATGAGAAGCCAGTTTTCAGCGATCTTACTTTCTATTCCAAGGTCCCGTTCCATGGCCCGTCAGCTTTCAAAAATGCCAATGATTATGTCAACTTCTTCAATACGGTTCTGACCGACTTTCAGCGTTACGGCGGCCAGACACGTGATGAAGTCTCTAAGTGGAAGAACGGCGCATTCGTCACGCGCCCGGATACTTTCCTGAATAATCCGAAAGCCATCGAAGCTCTTTCGCAAAAGGGCGTCTATATCGCTCCTGAGAATTCAAAAAACCAGTTTCTGCTGGCGGCCTATGTCGATGGCAAATTGCAGTTGGATGTCGTTAGCCTTGGAAATCGTCTCAGCTGCCAAACCATTGTTGGTCAGCAGTACGTCAGCGAGTGCAAGCAGGGCGATTTTGGTGCTCAATCCGAATTAATCAAGTCACTGTTTTAAAAGGAGAAATATTACAATGACAATTATCGATCACGATATCAATGAACCCTTACACAAGAAACCGTCTCGTTTCAGGAAGACGCTCGATTATTTCCTCGGCCTCCATCAAGAGAAGGTGTCCGATCAGAATAATAAGCGTCTCGAAAAGTTCTACACGCATGTCGATCAGGTCGCTGCTCGAACCCTTGTTAATCAGTCCGATGACGGTAAGAAAACGATCCGTGCGCCAGAGGATTACTTATTGAACGGCGAACTTGAAAAGTATGCGCAAGCGCGTTTTGGCGATACCGCCCCCTATTTGTGGCTCAATCTGCCGATTAATGCTCTTTCAGTGCCTGTTGTGAACGGTCGCCTTCCGGATGTTAATCGTAGTGCGCCTGGTGAACTGGGCTTCAAGGATTTTCATATCGAAGACGAACAATTACTGTTCGAAGCTGCTGATCGTGCTGGGCGTCAGGCTTGGAAGAAAATGTTCGCCACGACGTCCTCCATTGCCATCATCATGTCGGTCGCAGTGATCTCCAAAAATTTCAGCTGGCCGTCATATACAGAAATTCAATATGGGATGTATTTGGACCCGATTACGAGAGTCATCGGGGAAGCGTTTAACTTTACCGCTTTTCTAGTCAAACTGGCAATGGAAGGCGGTCATGCTGCCATTTCAGGCCTCATCACAGCCGTTGGAGGCATCGGTGTTGCGGTTTTGACATCGAATCTTGCTCAGAAGATCGCGTTTACAAATACGATCAATGAAATGCTGCCGCGCATTAAACGCGACTTGACGGAAAAATACTCGCAACCGACCAGGCAGGGTCGTTATCTCTATAAGAACGACACCGTCAATTATCTCAATCAGATCGAGAATTATACTCGCATGGCTTACCAGCTGGTAGGTCGTCTCAAAAATCAGCCTTTTGTTGGTATTGGCAAATCAACTGGACGTCTGGAGGAACGTGGAAAACCATTTGCTCCACGTGCTGGCGTCATCGTTGGACCTGACTTTGAAGGACTCCGACAGCATATGCTGGTGATGGGCTTCACTGGCTCCCGCAAGACCACGCTCGCTATACAGCCTATTAGTATTGCTTTCCTTCAGGCTGCGCAGAAAACTGGTCAGAAGGCGGGTATTATCGTTTTTGACGGCAAGGGCATTTTGGCGACAGCCATTCGCGCGGCGATGCCGAAAGACCTTCGAGGTACCTACATCACATATTCGACCCAGGATGGAGGGGTAGGACTCGATCTTCTGAAGCATCTGACGCCGCCGCAGATTGGTCAGGTTTTTATCGGTCAGGCTTTCAAGAGAGCGGGCGGCAAAGACGGTGGAAAATGGATCAACGGTGCGGGGTCCAACGTTCAGCAAGCTGCTGAAATCCTTAGATATGCCGCTGCCAATCCCGAGTTTCTAAAGGAAATCTGGGGTGCACGTGAGTACACCTACTACTCCTTGCTTGGAATTCTGGCTTTAGCAACCGAAGACCTGCTGCGTGATACCGTTGTCCGCCGCATTCTGGAAGTTGCGCAGCAAGACCCAACTGTTTTCCCATCCGATGTGATTGAGTCCGCTCGCGGGCTTGAGAAACTTGGCTCGCTCGCACCTGAAACAAAGACGTCTTATACATCCAATATTCAGGACGTCATTGGTATCATTGCTGGTACGGGCAATCTGGCAAGACGTTTCGCATCCGGTGAAATTAAAGGGGAAACCTTTCAGTCTATTGACTGTATTTTCAACGGCGGCATGGTCGGCGTCGCAATTTCGCCAGCTGATGAGCAAGAGGGCGGTCTCCTGATTGCCAATCTCATCAAAACCATTGTCTATACAATGGCTCAGCAGCGTGACTCAGCTTCTTCCCGCGCTCGCGAAGAACTTCTTCGTATCGATGACTACGTAAATGGAATGTTCGGCGAACTGCAGGAAACCTGCAAGAAACTGACCCAAGTCAAGAACTACCTGCGGAAGCCAGAAACTCGCGATCAAGCAAATACACTTATGAATTCGATTTATCCCGCAAGTGACATCACAGGTGACTGGGATAGTCTTAAGTTGAATATGTTCGAATACATAGTCGAAGAGAAGATAACCGGAGTGAATATCGATAGTGCAAGATATACAAAGGAAATCCGTCGTCACGGCCGCGAATTGATGAAGGCGCGGAAGGTAGAGCAAGAACTTCGCGATCAGTATTTATCTGAAGGGAAAGACCCCACTTCCATAGAAAAAGCTACGACGCCACATATCGATGCATTGATCAAAACACGTGATCAGACGCAGGAAAGCTCGCTATTATGTGTGATTGATGAATTCCATGCTTATGCAACAAGTGAAGGCGGTATAACTGCTGATACTTTCTTCCTGTCGATTGCGCGTTCAACTGGTACAACGGTATTCGCAGCTGTTCAGACTATAGATGCCCTGACTCATGCAATTGGTGAAACGGCAACAAATACTCTGCTGTCGAACTTCGTCAATAAGCTGTTCTTCAAGACCAACAACGAGGCCAGCAAGAAATATGCCCAAGAACAGAGTGGTATGGGCATCTATGACCGCATGTGGGTTCCAAATGCGTGGTCAACTTTCCCTGCACTTATAAACGAACTGGGTATTTCGAAACCAAAGTTAATGTTTAATCGTTTCAAGCGGGGATTATTCGGTTCGCTAAATCTCAAAGGCGGAATTGTTTCGAATAACAGTATTGCGACACCTTTCCGTGATTTTGATCTTGGATATCGCGATCAGGTTGACGCTGCTCAACATGAGGACAACGAGGCAGGGGCTCAGAACGAGACGCATAATCGTAATGTTTCGCGAATGGACTACATCGAGAAGGCGGATAAGGAATTCACTGAGAAGCCTTATATGACGGCCGATGAGATTGGTAATCTGGCGCAGAACCATGCCTTCGCGATTTGGCTTCGTGGTGGTCGAGTTATGATGGAAGAACTCGATATGACTATGCACTCGTCATAAGCCATACTTTGTCGGCGCATTGAATACTTGTCTATTGCGCCGATAACTTCAAGTATTCATAATTGCATAAAGCCGCAGATATTAAAAAGGAGGTATTTAATGGCATTAAAACTTAGACCATCACAAACCGTTGCAGACGCCGAAGTCGAATTAGCAACACAGGAAGCCCTGGCGGCTGACATTCGTCGTGCCGAAACTGTTCACGCCGCAGTCGTGGAAAGTGATCAGCAGTTGTCTGATGACAGTATCATTGAAGACGATCTTTCGCTGGAAGAACTTGAGCAGGTTCAGGCAAATCTCGAAGCCGAGATGAATGAAACAGCCGCCCAGAATGCCGCTTTGGACGCCAAGCGTGAGCAGATAAAGCGCACCAATGATTTGAGAACCGAAGGCATCCGTATCTCAAATATGGAACGCCAGATGGCGCAAGAAGCGCAGGCAAGGCTTGCAAAGGCTGAAGACGAATTGCGCCAGCGCCGTTTAGATCATAACTTGAACCCGACCCCTTTCAAGGATTTGGAATCCAATAGGCAGCTTATTGAATCCATTCGTCAAAAAGAGAATAAACCTCTCTCAAGCGAACAGCGGAAACAGCTCCAGGCAAATATGAAAACGGCATTTGCAGAGGTCGATAATCGCATCGTTGACTATAGGAATGCCAATTTCGCATCTGCCATCAAACCAGGGGCCACCAAGGTCTTCAACAAGGATGTAGGTAAGACCATTCATGCGGCAGACAAAGCTTCGGCTTTCATCGTCATCCGTCAGATGCAGGCGCGCAAGAGCCATATTCAGAATCTGCACAACGAGCGCGTTAACGAATTGAAATCGAAAGCCGATGAAGCTCGCAAGTTCGACCGAGAAGATCAGGCTTCATATTACGAGAAGCGCATTGCATACGAGGAACTCTGCTATGAGCGTGATACGGCACATGATGTGCTTGCGAAATACGAGCACATCGACGGCAGATCGGATTCTGATCGTTGCAAAGAGCAACTTGAGGACATCAAACAGCTCGAAGCACAGGCGGATGCCATACAGCGTGAATTGGCGACAATGAAGGAATACGAGGTCGCTCTCGAACAGCCTCGCGTTGTCGAAGTTGCTGATCATGATCTCGAAGTTGCTGATGCAGAAGCCGACAAATCATTTGCTGACATCGAATACGCAATGAGCAAAGATGAAGCCGATCAACACGATCAAGCATACGAAGTTGCCATGACAGCCGATGCCGACCGTGATGAGGATGACCCGTATCTAGTTGAAGCCCGTGCCGAGCAGGCATTGGAAGAGCATAACCGGAAACTGGTGGGCGATGAAGAAACTCCGGTTGATGACGACGATTATCTGATGGCGGAATTGCGTGCAGAGCAAGCTCTGGAAGAACATATTCGCAAGATGGAATCCGATGCTGACGAGGATCAGGTTGAAATAGATCCTGACAACCTCAAGGACTCGGATGACCGTTTTCAGGAAGATTTGGACTCCGATGTAGAGACTGAGGAAGCTCATGATCTGACATACGATATGCACGGTCGCATGGTCGAGGAGCCTGTCGAGGTGGAAGTCGATGCCGAGATCGAAAATGTCGACATCCAGGAAGCTGAGTTGGAATCCGAGGTGTCCATTGATGATGAGATTCAGGCTGAAGTCGAAATTGACGCCATGGAAATGGATGTTGAAGAGGCTGAAATCGAAGCTGACCTTGAAGAACCCGAAATTGACGTCGAACAGCCAGAAATCGAACTGGAAGCCGATGTCGACGAAATCGAAGACGACATCGAAATTCAGGAACCCGAAGTCGAGGTGGAACAGCCTGACGTCGATGCAGACGAACCGGAAATCGAGACAGAAGCTGAGGCAGACGCCGAAGTCGAAACAGATGTTGAATCCGAAATGCCAGATCAGGACATCGAAACTGCTGAGGTAGATGCCTCCAAACCCGCATCTGAGATCGCGGATACGAGTGCTGCCAGCAGTGTCGAAGAAATAAATCGCCAGGCTGAATCTGAGGCATCGACCATCGATGACAAGATCACCTCTGATTTTAAACAGGCTTCTGTCAGCGCGGATCAGGAATACGAGCAAGCCACGGAATCTGGTGACATCGATGCGATCCTGGAGGCCGAAGACAAGAAGATGGCGCTCAACCAGGAATTTAACGACTATATGAACGATAGAAAGACCTTCGACGGTCATATGTCAGCAGTTCGTGAAGCGGCGGCCGACTATGCCAAAGCGGAAACCAATGAAGAGAAAGCGACTGCCGCTGATAAGTATGCGGAAGCCCATGATCAGGCACAGGCCACCGTTTCCAAGGCTAAAGTTGGCGATAAGAGCTATGCTGACACCATGGAGAAGCAATTCCATGGCGAAGTGCAAGATCAGATGTCAGCTATCCGTAAGTCTGAACCTGATGCTGAAATGACGGGCATCGAAAGGGCTGTCGAAGAGAGGCAATCTGAAGGTCATTCCGTGCGCGTGACTATGCAGGATGTCGAGGAAACCAAGGCGATTGCTGCCCATTCACAATCTCAGATAGCTCAGCAGGCTGATAGGCCATCGGCGGCAAGCTGATAATTGGTGCCTTGCGCCGACAAGTGGTAAGAACTATAATTATGCTTAATTGCATATTATGCTATTTGTTAAAGGAGATAGGCACATGAAATTATTGAAGGTAGGAACACTAATATTAATGGCATCGGCGGTCAGTGTATCGTCGGTGCCAAGTGTGTTTGCTGGAGGCAGCGGTTGCGCCATTGGTGGAGCTGTAGGAGCTATTGCAGGATCGTTTGTTGGCGGTAACGCACGCAAGTTCGCTCAAATCGGGGGCGGTCTTGTCGGTTGTGGTGCCGGACATGTCATTCAAAAAAAATCCAAGCAGAAGCCTGCAGAAGCCACAGCCAAACAGAAGGCCCCGGCGTCCCGTAATAATGGTAAGGCAACATCTGTTGCTAAGTCGAATACAGGTAAAGCTGGAGCCGCCGCAGGTTCTGCCGTTGTCGCAAACCAAGCCGTAAAACCAGTCGCCGATCCATCTATCCTGTCTGCGCAGGAGCATCTTGCCGCTCTCGGCTATGAGCAGGTTGGAAAGCCTGACGGTTTTGCAGGCAAGGCGACTTCAGCAGCAGTTCTCGCATTCCAGAAAGATAGATCGCTACCAGAGACTGGAACACTGGACGCCACAATGATCGCGTTGATTGCTCAGGCGGCGACAAAAGATGAAACCGGTAGTCAATTGGCGTCGAAGCCTGCTGATGCAGGGATTGATAAGGAGGTAGGCAAGACTTCTGTCAGCGAAGTGACTGAGACGGCAACTGCCAGCGTTGACGCTACTGCGGCTGATGAAATGTCACACGAAGAATACGTGGAGGCAGAACGCGCTGCAGGACCAATTGTCGACGAAGTAGAGCCTGAGATCGCACCTGTTCAGAAATCAGTGCCTTCAAGTGAAACCTCGGTGGCATCGATTACGACTGCTCCCAATCCGAAAGAAAAATCGCCAGCTGCACCAACTGAAGCGAAAGCAGACGTTGGTTCACATGTTGACGACAGTTTCTAAGGAGAAAAGTCATGTCAATGCCACAAGGAAGAGCACTATCAAAATATGAGCTTAGAGGTTTAGTTTTCTGGGCAGAATTATTAATACACGTAGTCCTATTTCATATCCCGTTGCTTGTTGTTGAATTTGTATGGGCTATTTGCTTTGCTGGAAATCCGCATTCTGGAATCGGACCAATTCTCACATTAATCAATATGGGTTATCTAACATGGATCTGCCTAGCTTTTGCACTAACAGCGTTGGTTTACCATGTTCCACTAAAACAAGGTTGGTTCGATGCAATAAAGAATACTGGGCGAACATTTTCAAAAAAGAGGCGCAGCTTTACTATCGGTGTCACTATTCTCTTATGGTATGCGGTTGTTTGGTCGCTAACATGGTTGGTGGCATTTGGAATCTTACCGCTAATAGGCCAAATTTCATTACAATAGTTACGTCATTCTCTATCTTCTTCAAAGACCACAAATTGCAGGCCAATTGAATTCAATAACCAACCCCACTCAATAGTGGGGTTTTCGTTGTCTCACTCGGTTTCCTTATCAGTAATTGTCTTAAGCTGATCAGGTGGGTAATCGGCACCATATTTGGCAATCCTTGTTGCCCTTTTTTCTGCCCTCGCAGCCTTTACCAACCTCGTTGCCTCTTCCAAATCATCGAGTTCTGCAATCTTGGGGTCATCATCAGATTTCGATGTCATAACAAGCCTCCTGGTGACGACCTGAACATCATGGCCGCCAGCTTCCGATAATATGCATCAATTCGGCTTCTTCAAAAAAAGAGAAGTCGACAGTCTCCTCGGCTTCGGAATTGGATTCCTGCATGGTTGGCAGTCCGTGAGACTGCAGAGCATCCCTGAGTTGCCGTGAATCGAGGTCAAGCACGATTTTAGCGGTATTCTCACCAATGTTGCCACTGACGTACCGCTTCAGGACTTCGTCGACGGGTGGTGTGCGAATTCCACCAATCTGAAGGGCTGCATAAACCCTCTCGGTTTCGGTAATCAGACGGCGCGCGACGTCTTTGGCTTTACCATCTTCGAATTCCCGAACTTGGGCATTCAAGGCTTCGATAAACGGTAAAAAGGAATCCAGATCGTCGTGAGTCAGCCAGCCTTTGATAGTTGGAGTCTGCCTTACTGAGTTCAAAGTTGCCGCCCAATTAAGCATGCGAATTCGTTGCACCACATCGCAGATGTCTGTGTAGTCGATGGGCGGGAAGATTTCATTTACATCGGTCATTTGAAACTCTTCAGCTCGCGATACCGCTCAAGCATCGCCTCCGTTTTGTCTGCGAGATCACGGTATTCCTTGACGATGTCTGACATTACATCCTCAGCTGGAAGCGAGAGTTGTCCCCACGTTTCGGTTTCGATCAGTCTGATTTCCTTGGTTTCGTTCAGGCGAATAATAGCGAAATATCCGGCTCCCGTGTTGCCCCAATCGAGGCGCTTAACGGCATAAAGCACGGTAAAATCATCGAGTTCATGTTGCTCTCGCAGATTGCGATGAATTGCTCGGACTTCCATATCCGTCAGGCCATCGACATCTTCAAAAATGGGTTCGATTTCCACCATCTGATCTTGGTTGTGATCGTACTTCAAGCGTCGTCCGTCGATGGGGATGACTGATTGGCTAACAACGATCTCGGCAATATGGCCATCTTTTGTCGCGTGCTCGTCGCAAGCCGTAAAATAGTATCCACCACGAACTCGAAGACGCCCAGGTTGTCCGCAACGCTCGCAGACGAAATACGACCGCTGCTCCGCCAGAACTTTGGCCAACTGGAACTCCTTCTCCCAAGCCTCTAGTTTGCGAGGCCGAAGATTGACTACGACGTCATCGTCGATCTGTTCTGTTTTGTGCTGCGGACGAACTGGGCGGCAATAAAGACGGAGACCACCAAATTTCTCTTTAATCTGAATCACATCAAACCCAACGCTTTCAGGCACAACGCAGTCAACGACGTCAAAAAATCTATCAACGATGTCCACCCATCCAACATCGATCTCCCAGCCGTGGAGCTTAGGCCGCGAGAGGCGAGGGTGTTTGCGTATTAGCTTGGCAAATTGCCATCGCTCACCGATTTGATAGACAGCTGCACTGACCGACATGGTTTCCATGAAGTCTTGATCCATATCGTCATAGAGCGAGGTCCGGATCGGCACGTCAAACTGGTCGCCAATCTGCTTCGCCTTTTCGATGGCCTGTTCGCGTTCCGGGGTGTCGAAATCAACGACGACCCACAGTTGATCCTGCGGCGGTCGATCATCGAGAGATCGGACGTCCATCATTATGAATCTGCCATCAAGATTTTGAGCCACGACACCGAGTTCGCCCGCAATCTTGTGCAATTTTCCAGACATTTGCTTATCTCCTCACTGAGATTACGCCTGCGGTAGGAAGGCCGAAGGGTTTCGTGGGTAGCGAATATAACTCGGTCGTTCACCTGTGACCGTGATGATCCAGTTTTCTGTCCAGGCAACAAATGGATGATATCCGGGCTCATATGGCTGAAGGTTGAAATCCAGATATTGGCGAGCCTCCTCCAGCGATAACGGCGTATCCGCTTTCTCTTTTGGAAGCGCAGGAAGATTGCCAGGCAATAATGCAAGATTCATTGAGACCAGATTCATCGTTGACCACGACAGCACAATAGCTTGCACAGTCTCACCTCCAGCGAGCCGCTGGATCTCCCTGAAAGGGTTCAGTGCATCATATTTCACGGCTATTTTCCTTCCTGCAGATCGACCACAAGATCGCTTCTAAACCCGTTGCCTGACAGTTGTTCCCACCAGTATCCGAGCGGATTGCAGACGATCCGCGTGCGGCCGATTTGGATATCGATTGCATGGTGGGTGTGACCGCATATCCATAAATCTGGCGCATGTTCACTTTCAAAGATGTCACCAAATGCCTCGGCCGAGGATGCGAAAAGGTAGTTTGCTTCTGCGCCCCGATAGATTTCCGGCGTGCATGCTTCATGCGGCAAGTGATGACTGACAACCACCGTTTTGCCATCGAAAGGCTTGGCCAGCTCGCGCCGTATATATTCCGCATTCGAATGATGAAGTTCCAGCATGTCAGAAGGCTCGAAGCGTAGTCCGCTGCGCATACGAATGGATTCAAAGTCATTGAGCATATGGGTGGCCTGTCTCATCCGCGTTGGCAACAGGTTTTTGTCTTTCAGCGACATCAGGAAATCCACCCAGAGAGTTGCCCCGATGAACCTTACGCCATCGATGATGACCGTATCTTCATCCAAGACATACAGGCGGTGATCCCATACTTTCGATTTGGCTTCAGCAAGCTTCAGGATTAGCTGATCGGTTTCAAACGCTGAGCGACGCCCCAAGCTGTCATAGAATTCGTGATTGCCAGCGACATAGACTACTGTCATCTGAAATCGCTCAATGAATGCCTTCGCCGTCTCTTCCAGTTTATCAGCATGCGTCCAATCACCAGCCATGACGGCCAGATCAGCATCAGGCTTCCGGTCTGGAAAATCTCTGACCGTTCCTAACTCTTCATGCAAATCGCTGAAAATCCAAAGGCGCATCACAAGCTCCTGCTGGGTTGGGGGCGGAGATCGTCAGTGTCGATGACCTTGTCCCATGTGAAGCCATTTGTGTAAGCTTCGTGGTCGTATCCGTGCGGATTGCAGACGATCCGCGTCCGGCCTACCTCGATGTCGAAGGCTTCATGCGTATGGCCACAAATCCAAAGATCGGGTGCCATATCGCTATGAAACAGTTCACCGAATGCCTTCTCTGATGACGCAAACAGGTAGTTGTATTTGTTATTCTTATACATTTCTGGAGTGCAATCCGGATAGGGCATGTGGTGCGTCAACACGATGGTGTTGCCATCGAACGGCTCCTCAATCTTTGACAGAATGTGATTTCGGTCTTCTTGGTGAAGCTGAAGCATTCTCCCCGGACTGAACACAAAAGGAGCTAACCTTCTCCAAATCATCTTGAAATCATTCAGAATATGCGGAGCCTCATGGAAACGATGAGCGATCTCCTTCTCGAATTCGGTATCATCAAGGCCTTCTAGACCGTATGCAAAATCGACCCATCCCGTGGCACCGACAAAACGAACGTCGCCCAATACAAGGGTCTTGCGCTGGAGCACATAAACAGGGTGCGCCCAGTCTTCGTCAATCGAGCGTTGAGCGACGTCAAGCATCAGATGAAGCGCACTCTCGAATGAATCCTGAGAATAGTATTCGTGGTTTCCAGGAACAATCACCAGAGGCATGTCAAACTTTTCCACTATATGCCTTGTAAGACGTGGATAGTGGCTTGCCCAAGCAAGGTCGCCTGCACAGACGATGATGTCTGCGTCAGCAGGCGGTACAATATCGTCGAGAGTTCTGAAATCGGAAGAATTGAACTCAAGGTGCAGGTCACTCCAAATCCATAGCTTCATTTGCTGCTCCTAAAAGTTGGTGCTGGGCTTGCAGACGGAATATCGAGCAGACCGCCCTGCCAGCTGAAGTTTGGATTGCCAGTGCCTTTTGGATGGCAGAAGATGCGGGTGTCGCCGACCCGATAATCGAATGTCTCGTGAACATGCCCGTGGACCCAGATGTCGATCTTATGGTCATGAATGAGATCACTCAGATCAGACACAAACCCCGGCGTCAGACTGTTTCGGCCATGAAAACTTGAAATAGAATTTGGATGCGGCGCATGATGAGTTACGATAACGGTCTCCCCATCGAACCGCGTCGATAATTCCTCTTTCAGAAATCTACGGCTATCGAGATGAAGCCAATAGGCATCTTTGGGCGTCATCAGCTTGGGAATTACGTTTCCAAAGACCTCATTGACGTAGACGGCTTGATATTCCGGCATCGCGCCACGCATATTGGCCAACGCTTGGTTTCTATATTTCTCAACAGTCTCGGCATCGGCATTTGGAGGCGCGAGGATAGCGAAATCAGTCCATAGGGTGCTTCCAATGAAACGTACGCCGTCAATGACTAGGGTCTCGTTATCCAGTACACGGATCGGATGCCGTCCGTGTGCATTACCGCTACAATGCGCTGCAATACTCTGCGCTTCAGGCACGGTACCGGTGAGACTTCGACCGATGAAGTCGTGATTTCCCGGCACAAAGATGACGGGCATGTGTGGGGCAATAATCGCTGCCACCCATTGCAGGCCAGCTTCGAGGTCATCACAGATGTCACCTGGCAGTACGCAAATATCAGCCTCTGGAATTCGAAGTTTTGATCCGAATTCGGAAGGCGTTGTTTTCAATAAATGAAGGTCGGAAATCACCCAAAGTCGCATACCGTTTTCTCCTTTCTGGTATTGGTCCCGACTAGGCTGACCTGTCGGCTTGCATACCACCAGGGTTAGAGGCGGAATGAGCTTGAGGATTCCTCCTCTTCATTGATGCGACGGCGGTTCTGTTTGATGGCCTTCGCCCTTTCTTTCCAGACGTCTGTAAGGCCAATCAGGCGGTCGGAAATGGTATTCACAACTTCCTGAGCGTTGATGATGCTGTCTTCCGCCTGTCGGATGAATTCCTCGACCGAGATCGGCTTCAAGCCCTGATTGTCGACCCCGACATCAATCGTGCCAGGCATTCCTACCACCTGACCGTGACTATGACCGAATGCGGCATACGAACCCCGATGCGCCTGGTTCCAGACGTAAGGCGCATAATGAGACAGCATGATCCGCTGGCCATCGTGCTTGATCTCCGCAAAATGGGAAACCGAGACCCAATCCAGTCGGGACAGAGCAGGGAGCAGATCTCCCTTCTTATCGACATCATGATTGCCAATGATCAGGTGCTTGCGGCCGTTGAGCGCGTGCCAGATTTCGGAGACCCGACGCTGTTCGTGCTTCATTGAGAAGTCGCCGAGGTGCCAAACGGTGTCCTTTGGATGAACTACGGCATTCCAAGCGGAAATCATGGCCTCATCCATCTCGTCCACGTGAGAGTAAGGCCTGTTTAGCGCGGTCAACATCAATGGGTGACCAAAATGCGTGTCGGCAGTCAAAAATGTACTCATCCGTCATCTCCTTTTTGCAATCGAAGATGAAAGAGAATGCGCCCCCACTGCGATCACGATGCGCCTTTACTAAATTCATAATCGCTTCTTGTCAAGTTGTTGTGAAGCTGATACGAGGAGCCAAATCCTCTCTCCTCCCAATCACAATTGGCGAATGGCAGATGAGGTCAAAGGAGTTTCCAATGGCTAAGAAGGCAGAAGAAAAGCTAGGGCAGAATGAGGTCCTCGATCCCTCTATCTGGCTTGCAGATCCAGAATCGACATCTCGTGCGATGGAAATTGCAAGCATGCTTAGTATGGAAATTACAGATGGAGCCTCCGCTTTCAACATGGCGAAGGTCCACTTCGCTGAATCCTTGATTTGCGACAACAATCGCGAGGCTGAAGCGCTTACGTCTTATGCTCGTTTCCTGCTATGGGTCGCTGCCTGCTTCGGAAATGCTGAGGCACTCTCTCTATATCTGAGCGAAATCAACGCTTTCTTGCAGGTCTGGAAAAAGTCAGATGTCAAAAACAGCCTGAAGATGGTGCCAGACTTCACCAACACCATCAGGCGTTGGAAGGAGAAGGAACGGGAATTGACAAAAGGAATTCGACTGCGGCCAACTCATCGCGCTGTTCATGATAGGTACGACGAGTCCGTGGAGGCAATTCTGGCAGCGATGGATTTCGATGAGAATTCATCCAAGCCTGAGCTTCGTCCTGTTAGAAAATCATATAAAAGCGCGCCTAAAAAGGCCCGGGATATTACCGTTGTGAAAGAAATCGGTGATGCTGACTCAGGTGAAGGTAAAAATATTCATAAGCGTTTTGTTAACTCAATCGCAATTCCGCTTCCGTTGAAGGGAGTGATGCCTCAAAAGGGTGAGTTCCAAGCTGCAATTAAGAGAGAGTGGCCATGGGCATCAAAAATCGCAGAGACCATTGAGGTTGCCCTCGAACTGCAGAGATCGCTTGGTGTGTCTGTTCCGAAGCTGAAGCCGATGCTGTTTGTTGGCGAACCAGGTACCGGAAAAACGTCGCTGGCTCGTCGTGTCGGCGAAATTTTTGGCCACAAGCCAACTCTGATTTCAGTTGGGGGAAGTGCAGATAGCGCAGGCATTGCGCCCGTAAATCGCGGTTGGGCGGCATCGCGGCCGTCTGCACCATTTCTTGCTATCCATGCTAGCGAAAGCGCGGATGCCTGCCTTATCATCGATGAAATCGACAAAGGGGTTCGCGTCGGCGGCCAAAATGGATCGGCAGCGGGTGCCTTGCTCAGTATGCTCAGTAATCCAGAAATGTGTTTCGACGGCTGTCTGATGGCTAATGTCGATCTCTCTCATGTCACCTGGATTGCGACTGCGAATAGTCTGGATGGCCTACCAGAGGCATTGATCGACCGCTTCCAGATCTTTGTCGTTCATAAGGCATCAGTCGAGCACCTCGACACTATTCTGGCATCAATGAGGAAGCGAATTGCTGTCGAGATGGAAGTCATTCCGGAGTTCCTACCAACACTGGACGGCGATGAATACGGTGCCTTGAAGTCATTCTTCACGGCCAAGGGCGGCTCCCTGCGCCAGTTCGACCGCATGTATCGGTTCATTTTGGGGGAAGCCATGAAGCGCGAAAATTCGAATTCGATGATGATGTAAGGGAGATTGGTAATGGATATCGAAAAACTACTTGAAGAGGCCGTCACCAAGCCATCAGATGATGCGCTGGCATCCGCTCCGTTTCTCGACGGCTGGTGGATCGTTCAGGAAGGCCATTTTTTGCGTGCGCGAGGTCAGGTTGATGGGCATCCATCTATCGATGATCCTTATGTCACGACTAGTCCTCTAATGGGATTCAATGTGGCGGAGGGCTGGATGCGCACCAGATCCCGTTACTACCGCCTTGGTTCACCTATCGATCTCGATAAGCTCAGGCTGGTCAGGGCTATTCCTATACCAGTTGCGGACCATATTCTGGAGCAGATGAGATCGGGGCTATGGAAGGAAATCACGGACGAGAAAGGAAAGGGTCGACTGCATTAGTTATTGAGCTTGAATTATCTCCCTTCAATGAAATAATGACGGCCGACATAGCGGTAATCTTGGGAGGAAACCGAAATGCTAGGACCACGGAAAGAAGGGGATTATCCAGACCGCGATATAGATTGTCAGGAAGCCGTTTCTCTAGGGATTTCCGACTTGATCGAACAGGCAACCCTGTCAGGCGGATCGGAAGCCGAAGCAGCTGCTGCGCTGTCCGGTACGGATATTCCTGGAATCCGTGATTTGATCAATGATGCAGTCGAAGCTGGCTGGTCGGCCGACGAGGCGGCGAGGGCGGTCGCTGAAGTCGCAAAAGGAATGCAAGTCGGGTATGCGGGTACCGATCCGAACGAATAATTGACGTCTACGGGGCAGGGGATGGGCTTGAAGTCAAAAATGCGGTCAATGAACCGTGGTACATACCATCGTGACAGAGATCCGCCGACGAAGAATTCCGGTTACGAGAACAAGGGACCTGAGCTCCGGAACGAGGATTTAGCATTCCTGGGCGGCACAAAGGAGCGCCTTCGGGAGCTCGCAGCGGAACTAAAACCTACAATTCTCACGTTTGCAAAAGGTGGGGTGCGGAAACCTGCGCGGGTTTCATTGCTGCTGAATAAGGCTGGCAGAAAGACGCCTAGCGGCGACTTCTGGAACCCACGTCTTGTTTATTTTCTGCTGTCGGAGATTTTCAAAGGATCGACAAAACCGGAACAAAAGAGACAGTCGGAGGCCAAAATGGATGGGGTAACGACAAAATCGGCAGTCAAGGTGAAGCCGACTTCGAAGCCTCTCACCAACGATGAGATAATACGAAACCGGGCGAGGGCCGAAATCGTGGCTGCACAGCTTTCACAAGACGAGATGAAACGAAGGCTTCAGGCACTTCAAGTGCATTTCAACGACTGAGGGAAGGAAAAGGGGCAGGGGCATGTTGGGGGTGATTTTGGCGGCATCGGTCGTGGCTTGGCAGCCGCCTGCTGAGCAGGTATCGCGACCAGTCATACAGATATCGGGTAAGTGCCGTGGCTGCGGCTGCAAAGGCGGTCCCGGTTGGCGTGTTCATGCGACTGGACAATGTGCCAGTTTTCGAAATCTGGCTCAGAACTGCGGCTCTCCACCTTCAGAAGCCCTTTGCACGTATGAACTCGGCGGTGCGAAGGCCAGGGGAACCTCCTCGTCGTCTTCATTTTACGCACCATCAGACGCGAAGACAGTTAAAAAACCTGTGAAACCCCGTGGATCAATAGCGGGACGCGCATCTGTCATTGATGCCGATACAATCGAAATTCATGGTCAGCGTATTCGGATTTGGGGCATCGACGCACCAGAGGGTGCGCAGACATGTAAAGATGGATCCGGCAGCGAGTATCGATGCGGACAAATCGGTTCGATGAAGCTGGCCAGCTATCTCGATGAGGCGCAGCCGATTATTTGCGCGCAACGCGATATCGATAAATATAGTCGCATTGTAGCATCATGCGTGAATACCTTCGGCCAGGATTTAGCAACGTGGCTCGTCCGGAATGGACACGCTCTCGATTGGCCAATGTATTCAAAAGGAGCGTATTCAGGCGCTCAAAAGGATGCTCAATACCGAAAGGCTGGCATCTGGCAAGGCACCTTTGTCGAGCCATGGGAATGGCGGAAATTGAGCAAGGGCGCGATGTGATGAGGGATTGGTTATTGTTTCTGAAATGGCCTTAGCAGAAAATAGTTAATAGATTCAATGGTTTAATGGCATAACGTATGTTATGGAACTCATCAGGGAGATAGGGTTCGATGTATTGGGGTAGCTGAATTCATTACAGTAAACCGCGATCTTGCAAAACCTGCTCACCCACCAAACACTTTAAGATAGCGACTTGCTCGCTCGACATCTCGAAAAGCTCATCTATGGGATTCTGTGATGGTATAAGCTCCGCCACACCTGCTTTTACAAGGTCGCTGGCAACGCCGTTTTCTATTATTGCTTCAACTGATTTATATGAAAAACGTCTTGGAATCCTAACGCCATCACTCAGAGCTAGGCCATGGGCTACAGCACTGGCTAGCAAAGCATATGCAGTCCTCGGTGTTGGCTTCCGTGGATTATTGTGCGGACGCGTATGAAGTATCCGGCTGATCTGCGTTAGAGGTTTTATCGGTACACTGCCCACGTGCCCGAAGCCGAGCAAAAATTCGTTCAGAACAGCTCTGTCAGGATTATCCTCGGGCGATCCCGCCAATGTCGCAGCATGTCTTTCAAGACTGAAAGGAGCTACTCCCGACAAGTTACCAAGACCTCCGGCAAGATTGGATAATGTGCCGCCCTCGTGAAAACGCTTGTATTCGGCGATCAGAGATGCCTCGCGCTCCAAACATTTCAGCTGATCAGCGGCATCAAACACGCTGTCTATCTTGTATCGGATTGCTCCGCCATCTCGATATATCTTGCGAATGATGTTCGACTTAAAAGGATTTGCCTCACCAATCGGGTGATTTCGCAGTGCTTCCATTTCGTGATCAAGAACACGACGATTGGTACCTTTACCAACATAAAATGGAGTGTCGTCAGGTCGACATAGAACGTAGACGTAGAATTTGCCACCATGTTGTTTCAAAAAGGACTGTACACTGTGGCGATCACCGTAAAATGATGTCATTTTCTTCCAAAAACCAACTTAAAATCAATAGGGTAATAGCATCATGCCCTTTAGGGTAATGGCACCTCAACCGGAAACAAGTCACCGTCACAACCACTGGCGTGCACCCTGATATGGTGTTGGCGACAGAGCCATCTTACCTGAAGCGGAGTTGAGTAATCATCATGGTGGGCATCCACAGACGGATTCCCACAGATCTCACATGATCCTTTGACCAGTTCGCCGCTCCCTAATGCACGCTGAACGGCCACATGCGCGAGATACTTCTGAGGATTCTGACGCCGCCAATTTGCCTGTCGCGTATCGGTTTTCAGATTTAGCTCGTCCATGGCGCATTCTCCAGGTTGAGGGCAATTCTATAAATTCAGCTTGCTCAATATCAACTCTTTGGTTTCCAACGAAAAGTCAATTATTTGCTGTCGATCAGATAGCTGAGACATATTTGCGGACATTGCAACACTGATGATGCTGCCTTCAAGCTGTGTAAATATCTCACCATCGGCATCCAGAGGTGGCCAATCTAAGCTGCCCCAAACATCATGAAGCCAAGTTGAACCATCTGAATACTCGCTTTCGCATTTCCATACGATCAGACGAATTATGCTTTGTGTGGTCTCGGGGGTTCCGAACTCAGATGCGACCGGATCAAACGGCAAATCAGCTAGATAGGATTTCAAATGCGCTGTGTCCGGAGCCACACATATTTCCAGCATCCAATTCCCCTTTTGAAGCTTAGCACGCTCAGGGTCAGACGACGTGAAAAGAAAGGATGCCCCGTATAGGGGCAGAAAATGCTCTGGGGCGAAATTGAATGGCGATGTCCCCGTCCGAGCGATAGGTGACGCCTTGTAATTTGACCACTGATAAAACAAGCGGTCATCAAACTGCTCAGATATCAGCCGGACGGTATCAAGAATTCGCTGCTGGAATTCCCATATAAACCTGTATGCATAACGAACTTCAGTAAGCGTTATATCCAGGCTCATTCAGGCCACCTTTAGCAATTTAATCTGATCTAGAGACCAATTACGGTTCACACTCTTGAGCGTAGATAACGCGTCGATACGCCGTTCCCCACACAAAGCCAACGCTTCAAGAATGTCATCCAGAATTCTGGATTTTGGACCCTTCCGGTGAGCATGGGCGTGAACGACATCAGTGAGCTTCGACCAACTGGTGCCTGAAATATTTGCATGCCCCACAGCTTTTATGGTCTGAGCTGCTAAGTCTGCAGTTCTTCGTTTAATATTCGATCCAAGCCCGCCCACTGCCAAAAAATATAGTTGATGGCGGTCGTTGTCTGGAAACTGTTCGGTGTATGCTTCGATTTCCGCGATCCACTGATCAGAGTATTGGCTAAGCCCCTCACCTAGTTTGGCTTCGACCAAAACGTCAACGAGCACTTCCGGATCACCCAGGCTGAACTGCAGAAAAATGTCCGGTTCAACGAAATCACGCGAAGACAGGCTCCAACGCGGCCAGAATTCGACATTTTGTAACGTTGCAAGCTTGTATGATGGAAGAGCGTGACCGGATGCTTCACGCAAAATTTCCCACAACTCTGGGCCATCGAGATAGCATAGACGACTGAAAACGGAGGCAGTCAGAAAATCTTCTGAGGCTTTAAAAATTTGTCGCCAGCTCAACTTTCCTTCGGCACCAATGGTCTGTGTGCCTAAATCCTTGCTATGTAAAAGCGCTCGCAGCATTGAGACCCCCTCCTCCACGACAACAGCAGTTTTATGAAATAGCGGTTATCTCTTCAAGTTGACCAGAACGTCCATAAGCTCCGAACCTGTCTGAAAAACCTTCGAATTCGCCGTGTAGCTACGCTGGGCTTCGATCATGTCGGTCAGTTCCTGCGCAATATCGACGTTCGAGTTTTCCAACGCCCCAGTCCTGATTTTGCCATTTCCGTTCGATGCTGCAGTTCCTAGCGTGACGTCGCCAGATTCAGCAGAAGGAGAGAACACGTTTCCGCTGATGACAGTCATTTTGTCTGGACTTGCGACATTGGCTATCGCGAGTTGATAACGCGCGAGCATGTCGCCTTGTGCAGAGCGATCATAAACGATGCCGTCTTCTCCAATAACGGTATCGACGGTTGCGCTTGGCGCTTGTCCGTTCAGTTCAGCCGCAGATATCTGATAATCGCCTGCAAGCTGTGTTGATGCTGCAAGATCAAGCGTCATGGTCTGACCGTTGGGTATTGCTATCTCAAGCGTACCACCTTCCAGAAGCCTGCCATTTTGGGGATCAAACCGCATCAGCGACGTGGCAAGAGGTGCGCTACCCGGAGCGCCATAGGGAAATCCGCCAGACGGTGACCCGTCGTCGCGATTGAAAACGGCCACTTCCCAGTTGAAATCCGCGCCCTTGGTAAAATAGACATCCAGTGTCACGGCTCGTCCCTGATCATCATAAGCGATCAAGGACGTCTTATGCGAATAAGCGCTGTTTGCCATATTGTCGGCAGGCGTATTGCCTAACACCGAAGGCTTGATAACTGGATCAGTCGCGGGAAGGTTTAGCGCCGCAAATACCCCCTCATTATCCATCAGGCTGGAGTCGGCCAAAGACATGCTGTCGCTGAAATCGATTGGCCAAGTCTCTCCACTCGGAAGCGTGACATTGAGACTGCCGCCGCTGATTAGAGCGCCTGTTGCCAGATCGAATTGCAGTGTTGTCTGGGCGAGCGGAGCGCTGCTGTAAGGAAATGGAGCTCCAGCCCCGGTGCTTGTCGCGTCAGCCGCGTTATAAACGGCCACTTCCCATGTGTTCGGCCCTGTACGCGTATAATAGACGTCGAGGCCGACATTGTTTGGGAAACCTGCGTAGCCTCGCAGGCTCATCCGTTCAGTCGGGCGGCTTGCGGTGCTGTTCGCGGATGCTGGCAGCTCACCTGCTGCCGTGTCGAGGATCGGTGCCAACGTGGACAGGTTCGTATTGATCTTTGCAGCGGGCGTCGAACCACCCGCTATTGCCTGCGTGAATCCGGACAGATCGACGAGGAAGGGATCATTCGGATCGAATCCAACAATCGGATTGCTACCGATAAGATCCCCCGTCACCGGGTCGAAGTCGAGCTGGACCGAACGCAACTCGACATCGCCGCCCGTCAGGTCGTAGGGAAAACCTGTCGAAGGAGCGCCATCCGTTTCAACAATGGTCACTTCCCAGCGATTATCAGCAATCTTGGTGAAATAGGTTTCCGTGGTCACGAATTCGCCAGCGCTATTCAGGCTAGCCGTCGTCAGCTTGCGGTTCCACGCGCTATACGGGCTGTTCTCCGATGGTGGAACATTGACAATTGCTTGCCCCACGTCTGGACCATTCGCAGGCAGATTCACGGTGAAAGTGCCGTTGGTGGTCGGCTCTGCAGGAAAGCTGCTCTGTCCCAGTGTGATAGGCACCATGCCATCGAAACCGTTACCCGCACCAGTGAACGGATAGGGATAGCCCATGAGCGTAAAGCCAGCCACGTTCACCAGATCTCCATTCTTGTCGGGAACGAACGATCCAGCCCGCGTCAGATAAGGCATGCCACTGGCGTCCTGCACAACGAAGAAGCCATTGCCATCCAGAGCCAGATCTGTCGTTGAACTCGTTGATGTTAATCCGCCCTGCGCACCGATGTTGTGACGCACCTGCGTCAGGACACTGCCGGAATTGTAGTTGCCAGACGTTGATGGCAGCACCAGAGACGAAAACTCAGTCGATCCGCGCTTATAACCATTTGTGCTGGCATTCGCGATATTGTCTGCCACCGCACTCAGTTTATTTGCCTGAGCGTTCATCCCTGAAACGCCCGTACGCATCATTCCGTACAAACCCATAGCTACCCCCGAAGCATGAATGTCTCGGATAACAACCAAAACTTGCACGAACCTTATGCCGAGCACTTGCCAGTTTTAGCGTAAGTGCTACAACAAAATTGGGTATACATCGGGGCAATTTATTATGAAGCGAACTATCCAGCTCGCCGTTTTGGCGTTGACGTGTGGCATTGCCGCGCCAAATTCAACAAACGCGGGCATGCAGCTCGATAAAGACGAAATTTTCGACTGCAATAATCCAGCTTCCAAATTCGAAAACATCGTTTGCTCGAATCCCGGCGTATTCGATATGATTAATCACAATCATCAACGATTTAAGTATGCGCCCTCCCCGCAAGAAGAGTCGGCTATCAAGCTCCGCGAGGAGTATTACACATTGGTCGGTGATCTTGAAAAACTATGCCCACCAGATAACGCCAGGGTTGCTGCGGCATGCATGCAGGACTTTGTTCAAGGGCCAGCAATGTTGTCTTTTGATAAGCGTATCGACGAACTCTATGAAAACGTCTCTGATATCGAAGGCGACGAAGAGTGTGACGGCTGCGAGGAAATTCCTGCCGAAGAGTCGGTTTCCAACACGGCCGCCAGTTCGTTTCGAGTTGATGATCCAAGCGACCAATCGCCAATGGATTTTGTTCGTCGCCTACAAGAAGACTCGACTGCAAATGCTCAAGACGAGGTTGCCAAATTTTTTAACGATTTCTGGTCCGGCTTGGGCGCAGGTAAGTCCTCGGCATCCGACCAAAATAGTGAACCCGATACCGGTTGGGACGTTACAGAGAAACCTGAACCATTAACTGGGGCAACCACACGGTTTGCGAGGAAAATATTTGATTACGAGGGAGCGTCTATCGAGGTTGCCCTATCGTGCGATGCGTCGAAGAAGCAGATTCTGTTTTCCGCAACTGATCGAACAGACGCTATAAATGAACTGAATATTCCGAATGCTGCGACGCATATGGCAGAGGTCAAAACCCGCTTTTTGCCCTCCCCACCAGGATTCCCGGACAACGAGGTGTTTAATGGCGGCGCTCAGTCTTTCGGGCGCACTTTTACCTTGATCGGGTTCAATCCGAACAACTGGGGAATTGGCTTCTGTCAGAGCGGCCCCGGATATGCACCGAATTCCCCCTTCTGTCAGCAAAAGGACGTATCGCTGCCTGACCAAATTAGAAAAGCAGCTCAGAAAAATAACGCCAGTATAACCGATCTAGCGTTCAAAAAACGCGATTTTGTTCCCGCGAAATGGTCAGATTTTGATGAAATCCGTTATAGCCTTCGCACAGTATGGGGCAACCCAGCAGCGGGCCAAACGGTTCCTCAGCAATATTTCTTTTCAATCTTCCCAAATAAGCAACCGTTGAAATCTCTCTTCGATATGTGTGAGAGGCATGAAGACAGATGCGTTGCAATTGCTGGCGAAAAAGAAGCTAAGGCGTGCAGAAACGCATTGCTTAAGGAGATGACCAATGGCTAAGCTTTCTCCATATTTGTTGATGCTGGCAGCCATTCTCTCATCTGGCGCATCAGCTGGTCAGTTTGACGCTTCCAATGCTTCTTGCTCCGAACAGCGCGTTTCGACGCCTCCCGTCCTTTTTGGAAAGATCGCCTTTGCGGACGGGCCACACGAGGTGGTTTGTAAACTTCGTGAATCTGGCTATGCAAACGGCACAGTAACGTTCGACATCAACAATTACCGAATGTTGGAACCCAGACCGGTCACAATTGGAAAACGGACCTATCAGGAAATAGTGAACTCATTCTGGGCATCCGCTGGCAAACTGGCGAAGAGCTCCAAAGTCGAACATGTTCCATATCGTGAAAATTTCAATTTCCGAGGGCAATCACTCGACTATTACGTCCAAGGTGGCCCCAAGAACGTTTTCACTGGCACTGTCGTTCCAGTAATTGAAGCCGCTGATATCGATTGGGAAGGCGTCAAGTTTTACGGTCGGTTCCAGTTCAATCAGGAAATGGAGCCATTTTCGTTCGCGATTAACAGGATTAAGCGTGGTGATCCGGTAATCATCCATCCTTGGATGGGTAAACGCGTGCTCGAAACTGCATTCTTGAGTGGGATCTCTTTATCTTATGCCAAGGACGACAAGACTGTGACCCCAGCTGTGGCAGCTGAAACAAGAAGTGTCGCCCTTAAATTATTCAGGGACCTTTACACTCGTTACGGTGACAGAGTGAAATTCGGGCGATCTAGCGATGGTGCCGATGCGGTCCTGGAAGATAGCGGGGCTGTCTACAAGGTTTCATACCGAGAACGGGGCAATATCTTTGCAGACTTAATCGTCGATATTGGGCGCAAACCTCGGTAACTTATTGCCTGGAAGGGGTTTTATATACGTCCGATTGCAGTTGTAATTGCTATGTATAACCTCGCCATCATCACCAATAGTCATTGAAACTTTCCCCATTTGAAAGGAGATAAACCAATCTCCCCTTCAATTAAAATTTGGCCACCGCTGGCTTCTCCTTCTCGGCAGCGCGTTCGGCCTCTCTGCGCAGGCGTTCCCGTTCAGCGGCCGCCTTCTCTCGCGCCTTGGCGTCAGCTTCACGAACTTTGTTTTCAATCGTGCCAGCCGGACGTCCAAATGGTCTGGCGGCATCTGGACGGCGCTTCTCTGGCTCTGGGCGCGTGAATGCTCTAACAGGCGTCGGAGTTGTCGGCTTAGAGACGTCTACCTCTGCAGGTTTCTTGAAATCAGGCTTGGTGAAAGCAGGCGTCTGAACTGACTTCTTTTCCGAATTCCTTATGGCCTCGACTAGCCTGCGCTGATCCGCAACTGCCTCTTTCTGCTTATCCAAGACTTCCTGACGACGAGTCTGGATATAAGCAATCTGCTTGTCGCTGAATCCGGTATCCCTGAAAGCTTCAGGCTCCCATTGACGGATATTTTCTTTCGCAATACCGACCTTCTCGTAAGCGGCGTTCCGCATATCGTCGAAGTGTGGGTGTGCTGCCTTGAATTCCTTGGCGGCGGCGACGATGTTCTCCGTCTTATAACGTTCGAGATCGGTATCCGACACCTTCAGGAGCTCATGAGGCCGATCCGTTGCCATCGTCATGACCTTCTGCACGATGTCTTTGTCGATATCAGCTGGCCAACGAACGGTGCCGTTGAGCTTACCAGCATCGGCCTTCACAACATCATTCCAATCCTTGTAGAAAATTGGAAGAGATGCGTCTTTGGCTTCTGCCTGTGGGTTTCCACGTTGGATGGCCGCCATGGCTTTGTCACGGAAACCATATCCGGCGATGTCATTATCCATTGCCACCGTGAACTTCGCATTCGGATTCTTTTTCGCCAAGATTTCAATGGCTTCCTCGGCAACATTGGACATTCCACCCGATACTGACAGGTATAAGGTCTTGTTCTTCTCACACCAGCCATCGGAGAACTGATTTCTCTCTTTGATTGTCCAGTCCTTGGCTTCTGCAGGCAAATTATTCTTCTGCCAATGAGATAAGGAATCAACACCGGACTCGCAGATGACTACATGCTCGATATCAGGCGACTTCTTAAATCCCATCATTGCGACACCCTTCCCGCCAAATTGTGAGAAGCTTGAAGTCATGGCGTCATTGCCACTACGAGTGGTAGCCGGAGGAAGTTTTGTCTCTATGCCCGTCACCGTGCCGTAGCGGATGACGTCTCTATGAGCGAAAGACAGCCCGTCTTTCCAGTCTTTGGAACTGTGGTCGTAGAAAGCAGATCGACGAACATCGTTTTTGAAAACCAACATCGTGGTGCGGTCGAGAGCGCGCTCTTTCGGGTATTTATCGGTGATACGGGACTCTTCGAGGACGTGTTTCCATTCGTATTCAAACATCGTCTTGCCAGCATTGATTACCTCAAGGGCTGCATCCGCACGCTTGATCTCTTTTTCCGTGGCATCAGGTTTCTGCCCTGCAACCAGTACTCTGTTCCACTTTTCTGCAATCTTGGCCCTCTTCTCGACATCGCCAAAGGCACCTGACAGCTTACCCTCCTCTATTGCCTGCTGAAGCTTATCAAGGCCGTCCAAACCTCCGTACCCAGCCTTGAATGACGAAACCGATGTTTGCTGCTTGATCGAATGCTCATAAGCCGCCCAAATTTCCTTGGGCTTGGGGTCCTGGACGATGCGCATAGCAAGCGCTTCACTCTGCATCTGGCCATTACGAACAGCATGAAGTGGGAATTTCTCTGAGAGCAGAGCCTCGGCGGCCAAGTAATCTTTTACGACGCCTTTTTTGATCAGCCAGGTTTCCAGACGACCACTCTGACCGGAATCATTCCACTGGTTGTAGATCCAGTTTCCATCCTTCATGCGGGACATATTCCAGACATTGTTGGGTTTCCCGTTCGTTACGCCATCGCAGAAGGCCAGTGACATCGCCGTCGATTTCTGCTTAGGATTTGGAACCGCACCATGTTCAATCATGAACATTTCCAGTTCATTCCGATATCTGGTTTCCAGATCGACATCCCATTTCACGCCCGACGCCGGGATGTCCATTCTCATTTTCTCTAAGGTCTGCTCAGTCACGTTGTATCTCCTCTTGATGTCGTTCAGCTCCTCCATGGTTCGCTGATTGATAGTGATTGAATTCGTGTTTTTAGCATTGCTGGAAGCAACACCATTGACAAATGATTTTGAATAATTCTGGTTAGCGTTATCGCTTGAAGACTGTGGTTTGCCGTTCGTCAAATTCTGGATATCGTATTGAGACAAAGTACCTGACACCGATGCAGCACTTCTCATGCTGTCAAGACGGGCTTTATTGTCGATAATACGGCGTTCCAGATCGGCTTCGGTCAGCCTGCCCTCCTCGCGCAACTTTTCGATATGGGTCTGAAAGCGGTTCCCGTCTGCCAGAAAAGCATCAAGGCCGTCTTTGGTCTTGTAGAAACTGAGGTCAGAAAAGTTCGATTTGCTCTCAGATGTAGACGCTTCGAAGATCAGACGATTCATGTAGTCTTCTTCGGTGAGTTTATAATCCTCCTCGTTGAGGACGACGTCTTCCTTGTCCTCTGGATGTGGAATGATCAGTTTGCCATCTTCATCCCGAATAATCAGGGCATCGCGCACCATGGCGTTGACCTCCATGCGGCCGACGTTGACGACCATCTCAGCATCATGACGATGACGGGTGAGGCCCACATATGCGAGACGATAATCAATGCCATTGATATTAGCGACGAGACATCTATTGACCGTTGTTCCCTGAGCGGCATGCACGGTGACGCAATATGCATGCTGCAATACTGGTAGTGGCTTGCGATCTGCAAAACGGTCTTCGGCTGCCAATTGTGATGGGGTCACAGTTGTAAGAATTTCTGGATGCTTTTGGGTCTTATCGAAACGCAGTGTGATAAGTGGTTCCTGACCCTTGCGCGGGGTCACACGTTCAACTGTCGCCATGTCAGAGTTGTTGACCATCAGCCCGCTCGCCGCATTCACAGTAAATTGCTTGCCGCCGAAAATAACCCGCTCCCCTGCCCTTAGCCTCAGCTTGTGGCCGACTGTGTCCTCTTTCTCATCGCGTCGATAGGCATCAAACTCGACTTCCACATCCCCAAAGTGGCCTGCCTTGATCATGGCACGGCGGATATTCTGATTCAGCGCATGGACGTCCTTGTTTCGATTTGTGACGACAAGGCATTCTTTAAGATTGCCCTTTTCCAATTGTGCATTCCGCAGATAGCGCTGCGCGACTTCCGTATAGGCATCCCCCGCCGTCTTGGCGAATATTATGCGGCCCTCTTCCTGATAGATACCGAGAGCTTTGGCGATATGGGGGTCGCCTTTGTGTTTCGCAGGCTTCTTATTTGGATCGTCAGCGTTGTCCCTGGAACCTTCTGGATTCTTGTTATTAAGACCTTCGAGGCCGGACTTTACGAACTCGCCGGATGCCTCGCGCATGCGGGCGGTCAGACGTTTAGTCTCCTCATTGGTATTGTCATTCTGGCGGACAATATTATTGAGGCGGTACCCGCCGTTCATTCTGATAGCGAGCGATAAAGGATCTCCAGCTGAGACTGGTGCCAGCTGCTTGGTATCACCTTGAAGAATAAGACGGCCACCAACAGCTTTAACTGCTTCCAGAATGTACTGGGCGTCTTCGATACCCATCATACCTGCTTCGTCGACAACGATGACGGTGTTTGCATCGATCATGACCTTGCCAGCCCGGTGTTCTGCAATAAACTTAGCGGTCGCAAAAAATGCATCATTGCCAAGTGAGATGTCATCACGCAAAATGCTCGCGGCCTTCCATGACGGACTGAGCCCAAGCATGCGTCTTCCAGCGGTTTTCACAGCTTCGTGGACTGTGGACATCGAAAACGTCTTGCCAGTGCCTGCACTGCCTTCTACGCAGACCACCTGCTGTTTACACGACAGCACATATTTATACATGCCAACCTGCTCTTCATTGAGCATCTTATTGGTCTTCGGATCGGCATCATGCTTGGCCTGCATTTCAGCCAATGCATCTTCGATTTCCTGATCTGAACGCATCGGTTTCATCTCTGGAGAGTTCTTGATGTCGAGCAGGAACTGGGTTTCCTTCTCAGCCAGGTGCTTGACCGCCCACTGGATACGCTGATCGGCATCCGGTTCGGCGATATAGAGATGCTTCTCTTTCACATAGCGAACGACTTCTTGGACTTCCTCGAATTTGAATTCTGACACACACGCACGAGCCGTCTCGGCTAGCACGTCAACCTCTGAGACGATTGTTCGATGCCCACCAAGACGCGCTATCGCATTCTGAGCGACACGTTCGATTTTCTCCTCACGCGTTTCCTGTCGGACTTCTTTTTTAGACAGGATCGACATTAAATCGTTATCGCCCAACAGCCTGTTAAAATCCCGCTTCCAATCGCCTTCGAGCTCCTCGATTGGTGGCTGATCGTCTTTCGAGCCTCTGGTACTCTTTGCGGCTATTTCTGCGGCCTCCCGGTTTGAACGGTCTAGGCCTCGCTCTTCCAAAGCGGCGTCGATTTCACGTTTGCGATTGCTAAAATTGTCGACGACGCTGTCAAAGAGAGCCTGATCGCTAGCCTTGATCTTGAGGCCCTTCTCGCCCATTTCGAAGTCCAGATCGCGGAACTCATCCATCTTCTGTAGGCCTTCGATGACCGCAGTCTTAAAGAGGCCGTCCATAACTGGGCGCATGAGTACAAGAGCGTTATTCTCTATAGCACCAATCGTGCCATCCTGTCTTATTGACGATTTCATGATCAAGGCATGCACGTGCAAATTAGGGTCGCCACGTGATGTACCGTCGCCTGTAGGTCTGGCCGTCTGATGGAGATAGAGCGCTGCCGTAAAGTCCTTAACAGGCTCCATCCATTCTATATTTTCCGTCTTCTGCTTTCCTGTCTTCTCATTGATGACAGGCTGGCCATTCGTGTCGAACATTGGCTTCTTGATCACACGTCGCGTCTGAATTTGTCCGGCATCGTACATTGCCTGGAGAGACTTCGCCGCTGACTGTTCGATGACGTTCTCGATCTTTTTGGTAAGCTCCTGATTGCCCTTAAGACGCGCCCAAGACCAGAGCACTGAAATCGGCTTGTCGATGCTGAATGTCAGGTCCTCGCCGACGCGTGGCAGTTTTTTAGGATTGCCATCTTTATCGACCATCTTCTCTGGATGTCGACGAAGGTCATCGAAATACTTGGCGGTCTTGGGTGCCAGGATTTCATTGGTGACTGGATCACGGCCTTCTGCCAGCCTACGAACAACAGCAGATGACAATTTAGAACCCGATTGCACGCCATCCAATATACGCAAGCCGTTGCCGACCTTCGCTTTGGTGCCTTCCTTGACTTTCATGACACTGGCTAATGCCTGTTCGGTTAAAGCAGGTCTGAAGAACGTGCCGCCATAGGTGTCCGATGTACCAGCAGAATAGTAATCACTGCCTGTCTGATTGCGCGAATCCGACTTTTTAAGTGCCTCGATGTCCTGTTCAATGATTACAGTTTCCGAATTAAAATCAATCACTTCATCCGCGCGCGTGACATCGGTCTCCTCGCTGGGATTTTTGGTCAGATAACCAATGAAGTTTACCGGATTAACCCCAACTGCCATATTAGCGACTCCGAGTTTTCTTGCGCTTGTCGACCGCTTCCAGTGCCAATTCAAGGCAGCTATCGAACAACTCGGTGGCCAATAAATATGTGCCGGAATCCTCCAGATCTTTCGCAAGCGTTGCGTCTATACGAAATCGGATTTCGAAGAGTGAGTCATTCTTGAATTCGACCATTTCGAAACTTGTGCCTTCCGGTGTGGCGGCATAAAGCGTCTCGAATGCAGCATCAGTGAAATCCTGTTTCAGGATTTCTGCGACGACGACATTGACGAGTTGCGCTCTCCGATAGCGCTCATAATAGCTTCCACTATTAGAAAAGACGGCAACCCATTCAGGCGTATCAGTATTGCTGTTTCTGTTATAGATCGTGATCATTATTATCTCCTTTTAAAACTCGATTTTTTACAATTATGTATCAATTAGTTGGCAGAATGCCGCTTCTTCATGAAATTGCGTTCAACCCGTTTTGAACCTGCAACGGTTCCAATTCCGCGATGGTGTAGACCTGTTTGCGAACTCGTATCATCATCAATTGAGGTCTTGATCTGGGAAAACATCGAGATCAGACTCAGATCATCAACGGGATCGGTATCTTCACGGGTTGAAATCGAATTCTGATGAGAAGCGGAACCGTTGGCCTCATTGTAGTAACGAATGACCGCATCAGGATCGCCACGGAATGCTATCAGCTTCAGCACTGTTTTAATCTCGGATACCGACTGCTCGACCGAAAACATGGAATCTGACAGTTCATGGATGCGGGACCGCATGCTATCGGTTTCGTCTACGTTACGTTGAGCATTGCGGATCAAATGCATAAACGCATCGCCCTTACTGACGCCACGTAGGGCACCCCAGTTGGAAAGATATTCGTCGGCGATCTCTTTATCGTCAGGTCTCAGCTTCAAACCAAGCGTTGACCACTTATCCTCCTTAGTCGAAATTTGTTTAGCCATAATATTCGTCTCCTGATGCGCTACAGTTGGACATCAGGTTGAACAATTTTATATAAATAAAATGAGGTTGAAACCGGATACCAATAAGTATTTAACGCTTATATTCTTAATGTTGGCCACCGGCGGCAAGAAAGTCAAGGTGTTAACACTAAGTTTTCGACCACAAAGTCTGGGTTTTCGACCCCAAAAGCCCGCCGCAGGCGACACAGGCACGTCGCAGTCGCGTCCTGTGTAAAGTCCAAGCCCCAAACGGGGCATCCATCCATTTCAACCCCGATGTCGATATGAATCTCATGGGAAATCATGGAGAAAATATCGGACATCAAACTTCATCAAAATCGACATCAAAAACGACCATCACCGATGTCAAAAAATATCATCACCGACACCTATTAATACCCATCGACACCGACAGGCAAATCACCGACATCTAATCAAACGATCAGACACCCGACAGAGTAAATCATGAAGACAGAAATTATCTCCACATGGAACGCGAAGACCTTCACTGAGGACATCCATGCATTCCTGAAAGAACACGCCGAAACGATTATCAGGTACCACCGCATCGAGCAGCAGACCGACGAAGAAACAGAACGTCTTCAAGAATGGCGACTCCGCCCTCGCAACCCCTTCTCCGACTCCTACAATCGAACTGTAGAAAGCCTTTCGGATTTGATGGCAGCGAAAACTATCCGTGCGTTCCATTTCACCCGCATGGTCGACTTCGAGGTCGAGGATGTTTTTACGAACGGGTTTTATGCGCCTACCACAGAAGACTCATTTGTTCGCTTGTCGGAACGGGTTGGACGTCTTGTAAGTGCTGGACATCTGACTATCCAAGAAGGTGATCGCATATTCTCATCTTCACCGCTGAATGATCCCGAGCAATTGCGTGCTCGACAGGGTTTCTGGATGACCACTGGCGCTTTCCGTCCCGAGGACAATTCAGTCCGCCTGCTCTTGGACAACTGGGGCGGCGAGGTCGGGTATTTCTGGATAGACGAGAGCCAAGATCCTGATCTGCTGACACGCGTGCAATCTATCGGCCATGGACGCATCTTCGAAATTGCCGTTCCTCTTACGGATGGAAATGGTCAGCCAATTTTCGGTTGTTATTCTGCCGCCAAAGACATCGTGAACGGTTTCGCTCGAAGGCATGGCTTCCAAACCGACAGGCTCGGTTTCGATCTTTCGATTAAGACCGCACTACCAGCTTCTGCCATTCTTGCTGTCCACACCGAAGGCGATGAAAGCTATATCCGGTTTGGTCGCGACTACGCTGACGGGGTTTTAGAACAATGATTTCAATGTTTACACGACGGCCATAACTGATCGACGAACTGCTAAAACAATTTTCGTTGAAGCCTGTCTGAATTAGCGCTATCGAAATCTCAGGGGTTGGGGTTTCAGATGGCGATACTGCGAAATATTCGAAACGGATATCGAGTTACGAGCGGAATCTGCTTGGTTGCGTCAGCACTGGCCTTTTATTCGTCTTCGCAGTTTGCCGCTGTAAAGCTGGCATTCAACTATTGGGATCCGCTGGCGATAACAGAATTTCGCTTGAACCAGCTGTCGACCAACGACTTCATTACCGAAATCGAAGCCTCACTCGCGGAAGAAGATATCGCTGAGGCTGGCAACCTTGTTGCCCTTGCCCTAGAACGCGGCCATGAAATCCCTTCTGAACTCGTGGAAAAGAGCAAGGAGTCCGTATTCCAGTATGGACTACGCAATATAAAGGATTTCATCAACGGCGCGACAACCGGTGAAGCTACGTCTGCGACGGCCATTGGCGGAGCACTGGCAGCCGATTATGTCGGGGTGGGCGATGTCCGTGACGCCGTCATCCAAGGTGGCTATCTTATTCAAGGTCAGGATTACGACAAGATTACGCTCGGCCTCTCGCTCGTCGGATTGGCGACTGTCATTCCAGGTACGGGCGCTGTCGACATAGGCGCATCCGTAGTGAAAACGGCTAACAAGGCGGGCAAGCTTTCGAAGCCGCTGCGAAACCACGTTGGGAAGCTGGCATCGGAGATGGTTGATGTGACCGCGCTCCGGAAGGGGCTTTCTGAAGTCAAGCTGCCAACCTTCCGAACACCAGCCATCCGTGAAGTCCGATCAACCATTTCGAATTTAAAATGGTCTGACGTCATGAAGGGCGACTTCTCGGGTTTCGGTGCCCTGATTAAGAGTATGATGCCCATTGACGTCAGCGCTGCCAAAATGAGCTTCAAGGGTGCAATTAAGCCGAATGTCGCTTCCGAAGTGGGAACACTTGTCAGCAATGCCACTGTGATCACCAAGGTCGGCGGAGTGAAGACAACCTTTCGGGTGCTGGAGCATGCCGACGATGCCAAGGATCTTTCGCGGTTTACTAAGCTGACATCCAGGTTTGGAGAAAAGACGTCTGCTGTCGTCAAAATACTGGGCAAATCGGCTATCAAACTGGGCAAACTGGCATACTGGCTAGCAGCCCTTATGATTGGCGTTCTGGGGTGGGTTTTGTGGTCTGCGTGGCTGGCATACTCGATGACTAAGGGAATTGGTAATCTCGTAACAAGACGGCGTGGACTGCAATGACCAATTAGCGCACGGTCATTAAAGACGATATGAGGGGGTATTAGATGGCTAAACGTTATCGCACTTTGCGATCTTTGGATCCTGCAGACATCGTGATGACTTCACTTCACAATTCCAGTGTGGATTCACATCGAAAAAAGCAGAAGAAAATCAAAGCTAACGAACGTTGGAAGGCTGTCTGCCGACGTTTGGAAGCTGCTGATATCAGCGAAGAATGGGTGGACGATGCGATCAAATTTATGGATCGCTATGGCTATACTTTGAACCAAATCAACACGAAGGTCGTACCTTATCTTGAAGATCTAATTTCTGAAAAGTCAAAGAAGGAAAAGAATGAGGCATTACGTGCCTCTCTAAAAAATATCAGTAAACAACAGGCGATCAATGACGCACTATCAACTATCGATAGAATTTCTAAGCATATTTCGTTGCAAATAGAGATGGAGGCTGCCTGCAATTTCATTAAGAACAAAAATCATGCTATAACTATTCGTCGATTTAACATAGTTACGTCTTTTTTAATTTCGCTTTTCCGCATATGCATATTTTTGGTATTTGGCTCCGTCGTAACCCATACATTAAATTACAATCCATCCTATTATGGAACAGCCACTTCCATACTTCTTATAGCAGCCATAATATTATTTGTTTTTTCGTATAAAAGCCTTCGGCGTTATCGCGTGCTTTTAAACGGGAAAAACATACTGGGGCTTCATAGTGTATTTTTAAGCGACACCCAGATTTCCAATATAAAAGATAATAAAAACCTTAAAGAATGCAAAAAACTATTAAATTTGAAAAAGCGGCATCTAAATAAAGAACTTATTACAAAATTTAAGTCGATGGAGCTGGAAGTTAATAAAAACAGCGATAGAGCTTCTGTAGTAAATATTACGGATGTAATAAAAGAGAACCATACCGGAACTGCAAGCAAGCCCTCGTCAATTTCGCAATAAATGATAACAAAATTGCAGGATCAACATGAAGTTCGGTAAAAATAAATCGACCTTGGCATTAATTGCAACTGGTGTCGGGGGAGCCGCCGTTGCTGGCTTCGGGCTTTCGCTGGGACGCGATATTTACAAAGGCACGAAAAAGAATGGCGGCAACCTGTTGCTATTGCTCGCTGTCATCTTTTGCCCTTTCATTGGCGGTCGCGGACTTGTAAGAGGACATGATCGTGGTGTCCTGGGCACCCTCTTTCTGACTTATATCGGCAGCATCTTGTTGATTGCGATTGGCTTCATTGCCGCTTCAATTCTCGCATTTGAAGGCCTTGCCGTCACCTCAAAAGAAAGCGAAGCGGGTGGCACAATCATGCTGGCTGTGATGATTGGCGCTGCAGTCACCGCATTTCTTACGGGAATTGGCATGCTGACTGGATTGTATCAGCGACCCAGGCGGCTCCGTGCATTCGCCGTCAATCGCCATAACGTGCGTTTTCTGAGCGATAACGGGTTCACCGAGACTGATGGCAAGGACATCACGCATTACGCACCGGATGGCCAAGCATTGCGGTTTCTGGAAGCCCATCCGGGTAAGCTCGTCTTCATGGCTGTTGGGAAACGCGGCAAACGTGCTTTCATCGATCTCGATGAGGACGGCAGGATGACGTCGTATACGGGCGTTGTCTGATCGAGTGGTTCGGAACTGAAAGAGCATTTCATGGATTTCGAACACTCGTCAAAGACGACGCCCAAACCCATCCAAAACTGTTGCACTTCCGCCACACGGAATCTTTTTGACAAAAAGGTGTAAATATCTCGGCGTTTGAAATGTATCTACATGGGCGAGCGATCCTGCCCGCGATTTCGATCAGGAGTATCCATATTTGGATCGTATCAAACGCCCTTTCATAAGCCTGCCCTATCCCAAGCGCCGCGATGCCTTCATTCGCTGGCGATGGCGGATTTTAAAGGACACCCCGATTTATGGCGGACTGTTCACTAGCCAATTGCAATTAGATGAGCAGGATGACAGCTCGGATTGGTTCGATTTTCTATTTGTTGGCACTGACGGTCAAACCGTTTGGAATGCCTTCATTATTACCGCCCGTGCCGCGTTTCTCGATGCTGAACAGTCGGAACGTTTCGATACTTCCGAAATCTACGAGTATTTCAAGATCGACCAAAGCTTTCCCAACGAGGTCGGCTTGGACATCGTTGTCGACGAACCTTCCATCGACCGCAGAGTGATTGAAAACGCCATCCGTCACTTCCGGACGTTGGGCGAGATCGAATGGATTAATCCCGTCCCAGTGCCGCAAGAACATCTACAGCCTGAAAGGGGAATTCAGCATGGATGAAATGAACGTCGGCAAAGTGGGGATCTTCTGGTTTGTGCAGTGGAAGGGCAGTATCAGGCTTTTGTCAGCGTCCTGCCCGATTGCAGAAGGCGAGCCATATGGCGATATGATCACCTACGGCACCGGGCATTATACTACCTGGAACCGCTGGCGAAAATCCAAGGCAGCGCCATTAGAACGAGGCATTGCTAACGCCTTCGAATATGAGGAATGGCCACGCGGCCGCGTCTCATATTGCCGAAACACGCGCAGATTTCTCCTTCTGTGCGATGGGAAGATCATGCGTGAAGATTTGTTGTCCTTAATAAAGGGTGCGTTCAAGCTGCCCGAAGAGCAAGTTACAGTTGATGGCGACCCGCATTATCGAAGTGTTGAAAACTTGGCTTGACTGACAATCGAAACAGATGATCGATATAGCAGGGCTATTGGGGGAAATATGAAAATCTGCATTCATCGCGGAAGCGATCAAATTGGCGGCTCTTGCGTCGAGCTGGAGTACGACGGAGCAAGAATTCTCGTTGATCTGGGGCAACCGCTCGATGTCGAATATGAGGACGCCGAACTACCTGCCATATCCGATATTCAAAACGTTCAGGGCGTCGTTCTCAGTCATGGGCATCGGGATCATTGGGGATTGTTGCCAAAGGTAGATAAGCAGATTCCTGTCTATCTGGGGCAGAAAACCCTATCCATTTTAAAGGCTGCAGAACCATTTGTGCCAGGCGGCTATGCCCCGCCGAATGCCATCACCTATTCACATAAAAGAACCTTTGAAATTGGGCCATTCCAGATCACGCCGCATCTCATGGATCACTCGGGTTTTGATGCCTACAGCCTGGTTATAGAAGCAGCTGGAAAACGCGTTCTATATTCAGGCGATGTGCGCGGACATGGTCGGAAAGCCAGGATGTTTGAAGGTTTCATCGGCAATCCTCCTGAAGCCATTGACGTGATGCTGATGGAAGGGTCCAGCCTTGGTCGATTGACCGCATCTGAAAGATTTGAAACCGAAGCGGAGATTGAGGAGCGCCTGCGAGAAGCGATTACGAGAACGTCCGGGATGCTGTTGGTTGCGTGTTCAGTCCAGAATATCGACCGCGTGGTGAGCGTCTATCGAGCAGCCAAACGCAATGGTCGTCAGCTACTGGTTGATGCATACGGAGCCGAAGTTCTAAAGGCGACAGAGACCGCGTCTATTCCCAAGCCATCAGATGGCTGGGACGATGTGAAGGTTTTCATTCCGCAATTTCAACGACGCCATCTTGTTCGCAACGGGATCGCCCATTTGGTCGACGGCTACAAAGGTCGCCGGATTTATCCCGAAGGGCTGACGAATATCGCTTCGAGCTCAGTAATGATCGTTCGTCCGTGGATGATGACAGAACTTTCTCAGATCGGCGCTCTGGAAGGGGCGAGAGCTATCTGGTCGCAATGGGACGGATACCTGCAGGAGGAATCCGGTTTGAAGTTTATCGCCACTTGCGAAGCATTAGGTGTTCCTATGGAGACAATCCATACATCGGGCCATGCCGATATTCTGGACTTACAACGATACGCAAATGCCGTAGCCCCGAAGAGGCTGGTTCCCATTCATACGTTCTTCCCGGAGCGGTTTTCCGAACTCTTCGACAATGTCGTTCCCTCAAAGGACGGTGAATGGATGGAAGTGTAAACGAAAACCCATGTCTTCCAAATAATTCCAGTAACGAGATGATCTATGTCCAAATTTAAACGTCGGGTCGACCCATCGCGACTAACATCTGCCACCGTTGACGAACACCACTGGTTTCGCGAACTGCTGCTACGTTGGCGGCCGTCTGGAGTGCCATCTGAGAGAACAGCAGCCGGAAAATTTGCATCCCTTCGCCTTGCCGTGCGTGATGGCTATTTATCATTTTATTGCGCAGGAAATCAGATAGCTAAAGTCGGATGCACCTACCGTTCATTCTACGAAGAAACTCACCATAAATATCTAGACCTGCCCAAACAGGGTACGAATAGCCACATTCGCGTATCTCCACCCAGTGCTAACGCGGCAGAAGAACTGCTCACGAAACGCATCTCTGGGTCGTTTTATAAGCAGGGTGGTGAGAAGGACTTCGTCGATGAAGTCGTTGGGTTGAACCCCGGAATCTTCGATCTAGAACTTGCTCTTTCCTTTCTGCTCCCAGGCAAGGTTAGGCCCTCAGCGTATCGTTTAGATGCCGCGTCGCTGGAACCCGATGCCGATGGATGGCGCATAGCGCTTTGGGAAGCAAAACTCGCGGAGAACAGTGGTGCGAGAGCGTTGGAGGTTCCGGCCACGATGGCACAACACGCGACATACAGTGCCTGGTTTAGAGAACATGGAAATGCGGAAGCGTTTATCGAGGGTTGTCGCGCGAGTTGCAGATATCTGGTGCAACTGCATGCACTTGCCAAATACGCTGGAAATACTGATATCGCGCCCCTTCACAGAAGCATCGTTGAAATAGGGACGAACCCTCAAGCCCCACTCACCCTCGATGCCGACGTTCGCTATCTCATTGATGTCAGAGGCCCAAAAGGCGTTTCATTTATTGCCAACGGCCACGACAAGAAACTCAGGGATAATGGCATCCATGTCCAAGTTTTTGGGAATAGTGACAGAATGATACTCGGCACGAGAGGAGCATAAAGTTGACTTCGAAGCAGACCAGAATACCTTGCGCGATTGCATTTACGGTATTGATTGCCTTTGCATCTCCCACCAACGCGGCTAAGATTTCAAGCGAAGACCAAGATCGTCTAAGTGCAATCGGTTACGCCGACGCTCTCATCGAAGCGTGTCCAAAGCGCTTCACGCTTACATCAGGTGCAGAGGCGCGCATCGCAGGTTACAGAAAAAAACACGGCCGCCGAATAGATGCAATTGTAGCAACGCAGTTGAAGGGTATGAATGCTGATCCCGATGTCGACTGCGTCGGCGAAGGCGATATATTTCCGCTGGATATCAGATTATCAAATTTCGACGGAAAACCGCTTCTGAAGGATCTCGGCAACGTCTATGCAAAAACCTCGCCGTCCGCTGTGAATAGAAATAACGGTAGAGAGTATCAATTCATTGCGGAACTCTGCTCCAGTTCCCCGCTTGTGTGCAAAAAAAGTGTCAAACATCCCCGTCAGTTCGTATCGCCAAAGCAAATGATCCAGAAGCTAAAAGAGCCGGGAATGTGGGATGCGAGACATGAACTGGTCGAAGGCTGGTCGTGCAAGAATGCTTCAGATGCATGTGAGGGCGGAGATTGATATGGTTTGTGCAACTCAAGCTCACTGACATCCAGTTTCCAGAACATTGAGATTCACGTCTACCCCAATTGGGGGCGGAAATTATGTGTGCGAAAGAGATGATCTCCCTATAACTGGGGAGAAATGAAATGAATAAAACTATCGTGATTCTTGCTACCGTTGGCATTCTTAGCATCCCGACACTGTCCAATGCGAAGGACGTCTGTTCTGACGAGTACATGGCTTCCGCTATTCGGAATGAGGCAAACCTGGCGCAAAACGCGGTTGGCATTTGCCCAACTGCTCGTGCTCAAATCAAGTTAATGAAAAAGAGCATTGCACTTATCGATAACTGTCGGCACATGCCCGACCTCATGCAGTTGAGATCACGGTATGTAAACACACTTCAACAAGCTCAGGCCCAGGCAAAAGCGGCCTGTTCTTGATAATCGTAAGCGAATTTTCCAGGGGGCTTCGGCTCCCTTTTTCTTTCAAACCGGACGGATCACAGGCATTTATGCTGACAGTGCAATATCTACCGCTTAAGTATAACTCCCCCAATTGGGGCAGGTAAACTAGTTGGCTCTGCATCTATCCTGTGCGGGAAAGGGAGGAAGCCATGAACACGAAAACAAATAGAATTCTTCGAAACCTTTACTTGGGGAAGCTAACGTTATCGTTTGCAGCAACTATGCTATTGGGTAGCGTTGCAGTTCCAGTACTACCTCAAAATGCCAACGCCCAAGGTGCAAACCACTGCTTAACAATTGACCACGTTAGCAACAACCTTGCTGACTTTCTTATCAACATTTGCAACGTACCCATCACCGTCTATTGGCGTGACAGCGGATCTTGTAACAGTGGTTGCATGGATAGCGTTCGTCCAGGTGGCAGATCATCGATCACAAAAATGCGTGGCAGCTATCGATATTCGTCGTGCCAAGGCCAGTCCTGTTCGCCGTCACGTTTTTAACACCGTACCGCTTCGTGAGTATAGAAGAAGACCCATGTGGTCAACTCTCCCCGTTTGGGAGGAGATTTTGTCTGCATGTGGCCTTTATTCTCTGCCCAATCCAAATGCGGCCTATTATGAGAGAGTAAAATGCAGGAAGTGGCGCTCTTTAAAGATATCAAATCCTTGTTAGCGGTTATATCCGTTGGTCTGACTGTTTGTTCGTTGCCATCATTTTCCTCGGCAGCGGAAAGGAAACTACCAACTTGGACGGCCTCAGAAGCCAAGACACAATTGGATCGCTCCGCAGCACTGTTGAAACGGCAATGTCACTCAAACAACAAGAATTCATCTCAATGTTATCATGACACTTCGGGTGCGATCTTTTCTTCTCTCCATCTTAAGGATTACAAACAAGCGCTGTATTATGTAAATAACTATGCATTACCTCAATACTTTTCATCACCACTTTGTGAGGAATATTACTACTATGACAAGACGCACCGTATACCATTTCAATTGAATAAATGGACGATATACGCTATAATTAACAATAGATTAAACAGACACAAGGTGCTCACCAGAGAACAATATGTAAGCGGATACCTCTGTTTTACTTTTTTCAATAATAGCAGCAGCTATTCTTCAATCAGTGGGATTCCATTATCTCGAAATGATTACATCCAATCATCTAATTCTTTTCTTCCGTCCAACGAGGCTACAACTTTGGTCAGGTTTGATAAGGAAATATCCACTCCCTATAGTGAAAGATGGTTGCAAATAGCGAAGACAGTTAAACAATATAATAAAAACGTTGCTCTACAATTAGAACTTTCAAAGAATGCCCTGGCTCAGGCCAAGCGACGTGGATACCCCGAACAATACATTATGTTTCTTGATAGTCTCGTCTCTAGTGACCGAAACAATCTTGTAACAGCCGAAAGGGCAAAGTGATGCGGTCAATCCACAGCTCATCCCTCATCATCATAACACTTTTTGCTAGTGCATATATTGGTATCGATCAATCTATAGCAGATACGAGCACAAAAGGGGTCGAGAGCAATGGTTGCAGTAGTTGTTCTATCAGAGGGAATCAAACTAATAGGAAGGGCGCATCTGCGGCCGCCATTGCAAATGGTTTAGGAATCATTCTTCAATCCATCCCTAACACAGAAGTCGATATAGAAGCGGACATCAAAAAAAATGCTCGTGAGTATCGTGAGAAAATCAATCGTGCCGACCGTAGGGCGGCCTCTATAGAGAAGAACACTTCGGGCTCTTCATTTGCAAATCCTTGGGCACAGAACCGAAATGCTCCGAAGAAAGACACAGATACCGGTCGTGCACCTTACGCGGATTCCAAGTGTGCACAAATTAAGCCACGTGCCAATCGAGGAAAAATTGACTGGGACAGCGTTGCAATCACAAATACATGCAAATTCCCAATCGAAGTTATTGCCTGCTACTATGATAAAGGTGCCGAGAATAAATGTACGTTTTCGAATACCGGAGCATGGGGAAGTCCAGGTCGTATACAGCCGGGCGGCAAGATAGCATCTGTGAGTGACACGCGCACACCGCTGTGGAAGGTCAAATACGTCGTCTGCAACATGTCAGGCGTGAAAAACCATAGCAAATTGTGCTTGTTGCCGAAGGGGTAAACCACCGCATGCGGCTGGTCGCCAGAAATTCAACGGAGCAGATCAGACAAAGATCCGCTCCGCCCTCGATTTCACTCAAACGAAAGCAGGTGCGTAACAGCGCGGCCGACGAACACAGCTTCCTGGGCTCCCAATTCCTCTGCGATGGCTTTCAGCAGATCGATGTTGATGACGACCTTAACACCGTTTAGAAGCTTGTATATCTAGTCTCTGTCATTGTCTGACATCTATTGAGTAAACGCATTGATGTCCGCTGAAAACCGCCTGTTAAGGTCAGTAATGACATCACTGAAAACCATTGAGTGGTCGGAAAGCAATGCTTCCGTAATTGCTTTCTTTTCCCCTTCGGCGGCGATCCCTCTGTTGGGAATAAAGCTGCGACGTTTTGAAAGCCATAGAAGGGAATCGGTAGCATCAAACTGGCTGCCATCCAGCTTAAAGCCTTCTTTGCTTAAGGACGCCCGACAAACTGCTTCGGTCATCCCTGATAGAAGTGAAAGTTTCCGGATATTCAAACCGTCTTGCTGGATATTCATCTAAGAATGTTGTTCCGCTTCAGCATACCTTTACCTGCGAGATGAAGAACTGCTTCCTCAGCCAGTGGTCCAAGCGGCAACCAGATGGCATTAGAGAGCAGTCTGGCTTCCTCAGCCAACTGGGTTTCAACCATGCTCCGAAGCAGCGGTGTCTTGAGCATAGACGGCTTGCCAGCGTGATTGTTGCCGTCAACGAAAACTGGATACTGCAGAGCAGACGTGAAGTGCATGTCTGTGGAACCAAATTCAAACAGCGAAGCGGTCGATGGAGTGTGCAAGAGATTAGCAACGCTTATGTAATCGAGCATCTCGACCAGGTTGGAGCGCATAGCTCCGCTAAAGCTGGCCGTCATTTTTGCGGTACGGAGGGCTCCACGATGGATCTGACTGCCAGCTTTGCATCACTGAGGCATTCAGGGCATTTAAAGCCTGCGTCATGCCGGGCGTGATGCCGACGATTGCGAGACGTGCGGACGTCTCAACATAATCGAACGGGGAATAACAGACCTGTTGATTGCCTTCGCGATGGAGAGCCAGTCGGCTATCGGTTTCTGCAACCATCTTCAGCGAATTCCTGTCCAACATGATGCTCTCGGCCCCACGGACGATTTTCCCTGCCCCATATTGAATGATGGCTTCGACTACCCGCCGAGGTATTGCCCTCTGCTGCATCCGTTCGCTTGCATGCAATGTCACGATCATGTCGCCCTCCATGACCTTAATACGGATATATATATATATCCATATAACTACTTGCGCTCGCGAAATATGCCATTGCTATATAACTTTCTACCTTAATTGCGTTTGACGCCTTGAACTGCGACGCTGTGGGCAATGGAACGCTTTGTCACGAATGCTAACAATCCCTCTTTTTTCATTTCTCTGCCCCGATTGGGTGAGGCGTCAGCCGTCTAATCGGAGTTTGATTGATGTCTAACTTCTTGGGGCAGAGGACAAGAAAATGGCGTCCAACTTCAAATGGCCTGTTCTCATAGCAGCAGCCGTCGCATGCTCGTATCCGGCTCAGTCGTCCGAATGCGATTATTCGAAATCAGTTGGAAACTGCGATGCCAAAGCGCGAATCCTGAGATCGAAATCGACCAAAAACGTTTCGACTATCGAACTAAAATCCGACGCCACCTGCGCAATTGTCGATTATAAGGTGGACAGATATTCTTATTTCACCAGGCTGCCGTCAGACGACCCGCATACCGTTCGAATTCCGAAGAATTCACGGTCGCGGCCTAAAATGGTCTCCGGTGTGCAGTGCATCGCATACGCAATCCAGGACACTCGGGCGGCTCCTCTCTCCAAAGAAATGCGTACACGTATAGAACAATGCGCAGCGTCTTATTGCGAGGAGTATCTGCTCCAGAAAGCGAAGGACGACGATACCATAGCGCCAACCTTCGACAGCTGCATTGCCGAGATGACGACGTATCGGGATGCGAGCTCGATCTCGAAGGCGCTGCGATCAAAACGGTCGCTGGAACCGTATTCCATCTACCTCAACAGGTTCAATGCCTGTAGGATGTCCGTCGTCGGTACAGAACTCTCCTGACGGCCATCTAATCAGGAGACCGGATCTTGCTTCCCAGGGCGACCAGCTCAGATTGCCTGTTCGTTTTCGTCTTTGCAAACGCCGATTTCAAATGCGTGCGTACGGTTTCGTATGACAGGAAAGAGCTTTCAGCAATCTCCTTCAGCGACATCCCCTTGCACAGCTTGTTAACGATGTCGGCTTCCTTGGGCGTCAACTTGAAAACAGTTCTGAGCGTTTCAGGCGATGCCACCTTATCGTTATCGGGATCGTCCAGCAGAATTACTCCGATGGCATTCGCGAAGAAGTCGGGCAAATTTCCACCGAGGCGTTGAATACGCAGCATCAACGGGCTTTTGCCTTCCCGCTCGATCAAGACCGGACCCATATGCTTCGGATCCGGTAAAAGCCATTTCTCGTCGACGACGGATTGCATTAGTTCGCGTATCCGGGATGTTTCGTTGTGGCGTTGGGATTTCAATTCCCGGTTTGAGACAGAGAGGTCGACGCCCAGCATTGCTTCGGCATCCGATGTCACCTGAGTGACTTTGCCAAAACGGTCAAAGAAGATTGCCGCCACTCCAGCCATCTCATATGCATCGGCCATGCCGCCAAGTCGGCTTTCATGTAATTGACGCATGAGATCCGCTGACATCATCAATCGCTCCCGCATCCGTGTGAAAATGGCGACTTCGTCTTCGTCGTAGAAATCCAGATCGAGCCGTCTATGCAATGTCAAAACCAGGAGGTCATCTGGAGCAGCATTCCAGCCAATCATGCATGTGCGACCAATGCCATACTTCGCTTGGAATTTGTAATATGCACTTTTCTCAAAGACATCCCTTGGCGTGTATTGCTGATCGCAGGCTGTCCCTCCCCTCTTCAAAAACGGCAAAGCCCGCAACCGCCATTCATTCGCATACCAGCCATCATTGAAATAGTCTTCGAAAGCCGCCGACAGGGATTCCGTATGTATCACCAGATCGGGATTCCGCTTTGATGCTGGAATGATATTCGCACCAAACGATCCCGTGGCATCCGCTATTCCACCAATGACTTCCTTCCACAACGACGTATCGAAGGCAGCTTCAAGTGCTCTGTCGAGGGCGCTATCCAATTTTACAATGTCGATATCCATTCTGACGGTTCCCCAGCCCGTAATGCCCCGTCGTACAGAATATATGAAAATCGGTAATCACGCACCTCACCCAATTGGGGGAGGGAAAAAATGCCAACGATTTCTAGTCTGGAAGCGATAATAAGCGTTGGGGATAAGAGGAATGAAAATGGGCAAGCTTGGCGTCGTCTTAAGCCTGTGTGCGTCTTTAACAATTGTCGGATGCGTAAAAAGAGAAATGCTTTCCGACAACAATTTGCTAATGGACAACGCATTCGGGGTAGACCCCTCTCATCATACCCCTGAGGAACAAGCTCGACTGAAAGAATTGCTCGCTCAACGGGCGCAAAACGAACAGCTCACTGAGGTTGGTAAGAACAACGTCGGCGGATCGAGATCTTACGACACCTATTCGCCATCCTCGTCGTTTTCACAATTCCCCCCAGTGCCACCGGACGACCGCGCCGATTGTGAAGGGAATTCCAACACGCCGTTCAATCGATGGATTGAAAATGTCCAGGCTAAGGCCAGTTCTGGCGGAGCTTGCCTGAATTCACGAGGAGCTGAGCTGATTAATCGCGAGGGTGCAAAAAGATCACGTTACTGCGCATCAATTCTATCCGGTAGCGAACGCGAACAATCGCTCCAGCAAGCCATCGTCCATGACCAAGCCGCCAACGAGGCGAAGGCATCAGCCGCATCAACATGTAGCTGAGATCCTACTAAGAATGCGGGTGCTACATTGCGACAATCGAATACATAATACAGACGAGTCGACGTTCGGCCCTCTGGGATGCATTTTGCTAACTGGGCCATAGGCGTTTCAATGGCCCAGTTAATAAGAATCCAAAGGAATTTGTGACCTTACTGACGCTTCCAGAGGTCTCCGGAGCCTTCTTTCAGCGTATTTGCATCAATGATTGTATAGGTGACGTTTGCTCTCGCATTTGAGATCGTGTCCCCATCTCGCGCCCCGTTCCATTGCTCTTTAGGTATTCTTATTTCCGAATTCTTGCGGCCGTTTTTGCCGCCCGAATATTCCGTCATCCATTCGTCTGCGGAAACTTTACCGTTGGCTTCTTTCAGAACCATCGAATGCTCATAGGTACTCTTTGCGACCTTGTAAGAATGTGTCCATTCGCCGTCGATTGATACATTCGAAGCCGCGAAGGATGATGCAGCCATACCTAAAACAATGACCGAAGCCATATAGAGTAAGCGGTCAGCCGATGGCGTTAGACTTGAAGTTCCAAGGCATCAGAGTTTCGATTTCGGTTACAGGCCAACCTTGAGCGATACGGTTCAGGGTTTGGGATAGCCAGTCGAGCGGATCGACGGCAT
>NZ_WBVY01000006.1:0-206066 GCF_008932285.1 Brucella tritici | reverse complement strand
CGCCCTTGCTGTTCGGCTAACGGTTCCCATCACCAGGGCCCGTAGAGGACTTTCACCTCCAAGTCATCGAACGGATACCATCCCGGTCGAGCGATGCTTGCGCACCACGCGCCATGCTCGGCGCACCCAATAAAAAACCCGGCTTTTGCCGGGTTTTTCGTCAATCAGGTTGGAAGTCTGATCAGGCCTTCTTGCCGTGGAAACCACGGATAGCACCGATAATCTTGTCGTGATCGGCTTCCGACAGATAGGGGTGCATCGGCAGGCTCAGAATACGGTTCGGCAGGCTTTCCGAAACCGGAAGACCGCCCGGTGCAACCGGATAATGCTTGTATGCGGTCTGCTGGTGCAGGGGCTTCACATAATAGATGACCGAAGGAATGCCTTCCGCCTGAAGATGTGCCTTCAAACCGTCACGGTTTTCGCTCTCGATGGAATATTGAGCCCATGCCGAACGGTTTCCAGCCGGAAGGGCGGGAACCTTGACGACATCCTTCAGCGCTTCATTGTAGCGCTTGGCGATACGGTCACGTGCTTCCATTTCGTCTTCCAGAATCGCAAGCTTTTCCAGAAGGACAGCGGCCTGGATCGTATCGAGGCGCGAGTTGATGCCGATACGGACATTGTCGTACTGGGTCTCGCCCTTGCCATGGAACAGGACTGAACGCAGCGTATCAGCCAGTTCGGCGTCGTTGGTGAACATAGCACCGCCGTCGCCGTAGCAGCCGAGAGGCTTGGCCGGATAGAAGCTCGTCGCGCCGACATGGCCGAACGCACCGCACATGACATTGTCACGCTTGCCGCCGATCGACTGCGCAGCATCTTCGATGACGAACAGGCCTTCGCGGTCGGCGATGGCGCTGATGCGGTTATAGTCGGCAGCCAGACCGAACAGATCGACCGGAATGATCGCCTTTGGCTGCAGGCGGCCTTCCTTGCGGATAGCGGCGATGGCAGCTTCAAGCTGCTCGACATTCAGATTGTAGGTTTCCGCATCTACGTCGATGAACACCGGCTCTGCGCCGACCAGCGCAACAACTTCCGCCGTGGCAGCAAAGGTGAAGGACGGAACGAAGACAGCGTCACCTGGGCCGATGCCGCGTGCCATCAGAGGCATCTGCAAGGCGTCGGTGCCGTTTGCACAGGCAATGACATGTTCCACGCCCAGATATTCGCCGAGCTTCTTTTCGAATTCGGCCACTTCCGGTCCAAGAATATAACGGCCTTCCGCAACAACCTTGGAAATGGCGGCATTGAGACGGTCTTCGATACGCGCGCGCTGCGCTCCAAGATCAATAAACTGCATGTTGGCTCCAATATATCTGGCCCGCACAAATGGATATGCGAATCCTCGGCAACCTATTTATTCGCTTGCGCCCTGCCCCGCTATGGCCAGAGCGTTCAAAGTTTTGCGATTCCTGTAACACCGCTTGACGCAGATTACCCGGATCGCACGACTCCCTTTTAACGCGGGTGCCGGACAGTGCCTTCCGTAAGAATGCGCAGCACGCTGATCGCTTCCTTGCCATCGGTACGCGGCTTTTCGCGCGTCTCAATGCAATGCATGAAATGCTGCAATTCGCGTGTCAGCGGCATGCCTTCCTCAACCGGGATATAGACCGGCTCGACGGATTTGAAAGACCACTGATCGTTTTCCCGCCAGACTTCATGATTGTAGAGCGCAAGCTTGCGATCCCAGGGCTCGCCATCGTCGAACACGGCCATGCCCTTTGTGCCGGTGACTGTCAGGCGGCGCTCGCGATAGGCATTCAGGCGCGACGCAAACAGATGGCCGCGGATGCCATTCGGAAAATCGAGATGAAGATGGGCTATATCGGTGAGATGATCGAGCGTCGCGACGCCTTCCCCACGAACCGCGTTGGGTTCTTCGCCGGTAATGGCCAGAATCATCGAAAGGTCGTGCGGCGCAAGATCCCACAGGGCATCGAACTCGTTGTGGAACTTGCCGAACCCGACGCGATGCGAATGCACATAGCGAATATCGCCGAGCTCGCCGCTTTTCACCATGTCGAGAAGCTTTTCGAAGGCCGGATGGAAACGCAGCACATGGCCAACCATGAACACGCGACCGTTCTCGCGGGCAGCTTCCACTTCGGCTTCTGCAGCCGGAATGTCGAGCGCGATTGGCTTTTCGACCAGAACGTCCTTGCCGTTCTTCACTGCCTGAATGGCATATTGTGAATGAAACTGCGCTGGCAGCGCCAGAACGATGCCATCAATGTCTGGACGCGTGAACAATTCATCGACGGGAATGCTCGGAACATTGAACTCGGTCGCGAAGCGTTCCGCCTGTTCTGTCCTTGAGTCCGAGACTGCCTGAAGGGCACCGAGGCTCTTCAGGGTACGAATGTGATTGCCGCCCCAATAGCCGCAACCCAAAACCGCAATACGAGGTGCCATAAAACTATGCCTTTGCTGATGCAAAGTTCCTTATCGGTGCAAATGATAGAAAACAAGACGAAAGCTATGCGAAGAGTGCTTGACAGCATTTCATTCCGCACATATACCGCCGCCATTCCTTGCAGGAACAACGATTTGTCCCACCGGAAACGGCGATCATGAAGTTGTCTCTGTAAAGCGACGTGTGGCGGAGTAGCTCAGTAGGTTAGAGCAGAGGAATCATAATCCTTGTGTCGGGGGTTCGAATCCCTCCTCCGCTACCATCGTTCTCCCTCTCCAGACATCTGTGTCAAATGCCTATAGCTTGACCGGCTATCGATGCGCTTTATGTTGTGCGCGTCATTATTTAACGTCGGCACATTCATGCAAGTCATCGCTCTCGATCATGTTCAACTGGCAATGCCTGAAGGTCAGGAGCAGAAAGCGCGCGATTTTTATGGTTCGACCCTCGGCTTTTCGGAAGTTCCAAAGCCTGAGAATCTGGCGGCTCGCGGCGGTTGCTGGTTTGAGAATGGAGCAATCAAGCTTCATCTGGGCGTCGAGCGCCCCTTCACGCCCGCACGCAAGGCACATCCTGCATTTCTGGTCGACGACCTGCACGAAATGATTGCGCATCTGACGCGAGCAGGCATCGAAACTATCGTGGATGAGTCACTGCAAGGTTATGAGCGTTGCTACATCCACGACCCATTCGGCAACCGTATCGAATTGATGCAGAAGATAGCCTGACGGCAATAGCCATCAGGCTATAAGTTTTAATTCGCTGCGGCAGCGATGATACGGCATAGTCCGTCGCGTACCACCGACTTGCTGGTCGCCTGCCCCGCCTGAATACTGAAGATCGCGTCAACACGAGTGCCCTTGCCCTGCGCCCGTGCAGTGACGCGCAAGGTCTGGATGCGGCCTGATCCGGTCGTTTCCTGAAAAGCGTCTATGGAAGCGAGTTGCTTGTTGATCTTGATGCCCGAAAACCCTTCGGCTGCGACGGCTTGCGCCAGACGCTGCAAAGCTGTCGATGATTTCACACCGGCAAAGCTTTGTGTCGAGCGATAGCTAATCGCAGTGACGAGCGGAACACCCTCGGACTTGAAATTCTGTTCGCACGAAGCGGCAAAGCCCGCTCCGGTTGTCGCCAGGGTCAACAGACCCGCAAGCAGAAACACCCGCATTCATCTCTCCCTCAACTATATTAGACATTTAGACTATTAAATCGTGACAGCGGTTTCGCCAACGGGAAGTTGATGGCCATGCGGCAACACTTCACTGGATTGTAGCCGGTGCAGCGACTATATCCGGCTCAGAGTCCGCTTTCCGGCGCAACGACATCAAACAGTGATCATGACCGTTCTCATCAATCAGCCTCATCCGTCCATCGATCCGGCCTCCATTGAAAAGCTGGTGGCCACATTCTACGGACGCGCGCGCGAGGATGAAGTCATCGGGCCGATCTTTGCCGATGCAGTTCACGACTGGGATCATCACATCGCGCAGATTGCTGCATTCTGGTCGTCGGTAATCCTCAAGACCGGCAATTATGACGGGCGCCCCATGGCGCCGCATCTCAAGCTGGGGCTGAAGAACGAACATTTCGACCGCTGGCTCGACCTTTTCGAGAAAACCGCGCGCGAAATATTCCCTCCGGAAGCCGCAATCATTTTCATTGATCGGGCCCGACGCATTGCCGACAGCTTTGAAATGGCAATCGCCACCAACACAGGCCGGATTTCCGCACCACGGCATTCACGCCGTCCGCTTTAACCAGGGTCGCACGCAACCCCTGCGCGCAATGCAACATATCTTGTCATCGAATATTTAACTATATAAGCACGTCCACAGAATAGGCGGACTGTAGTTCAGTCACGTCAACAGAAAATAAAGGCTTGTGGGAGCACAAAAGGCCAAACGCATGCTGGTGTGTTTGCGATATCACTAATATTCGCAACATATCACTTGCATAAAGGGGCAGAATTTCGAACAGTCACCGCAGCTTTTTTGAAAGCTCGATAGATCGTGTATCGCGTCAACCCAGACGCGAAGCTTCGACTTGAGCGGATATGCAGGGAGTTAAACTATGAATGAATCCATTCGCGAACTTTTGGCCAAGGTCGGCGGACTGCCGGGCCAGGTGACGGACATTGCAGACGACGCTGATCTTTACAGCGCAGGCCTGTCTTCCTTTGCCTCGGTACAGCTCATGCTCGGCCTGGAAGACAAGTTCGACATCGAATTTCCGGACCAGTATCTCAATCGCAAATCTTTCGCGAGCATCAAGGCCATCGAACAGACGGTCACCCAGATTCTCAAGGACAAAGAGGCTGCATAATGAATGCCGGGGCGGGGAACAGTCTTTCAGAGCGAGTGGGCCGCGTTGCGGCCATAGCGGGTAAATTTTCCGATAGCGTCGATAAGGAAGGCCGCTTCCCGTGTGAAGCTATCGATGCGATGAAGGCCGAGGGCCTGCTTGGCATTCAGGTGCCGAGCGAGTTCGGTGGAGAGAGCGCGGAAATCGACCAGATTGCGGAATTGTGCTGCGTTCTCGGCCAGTCCTGTGCGTCGAGCGCAATGATTTTCGCCATGCATCACATCAAGCTTTCGAGCCTGGTGGAACACGGCCAGACGGTCGAATGGCACCGGGATTTCATGCGCAAGGTCGCAAAAGACCAGCTTCTGCTTGCTTCGGCTACGACCGAAGGGGGCATTGGCGGCGATCTGCGCAACTCGATCTGCGCTATCGAGGTCGAAGGTAATATCTGCCGTCTGGAAAAGAATGCCACCGTCATTTCCTATGGCTCTCATGCGGATGCCATTCTGATCACATCGCGCTCCCACAAGGATGCCGCATCGTCGGATCAGGTGATGACCGTGTTCCTGAAAGACCAGTACACGCTCGAAAAGACCCATGACTGGGACACGCTCGGCATGCGCGGCACCTGCTCGGAGGGCTTTGTGTTCCGTGGCGAAGCGGACAAGGTGCAGATTCTGCCACATCCCTTTGCTGAAATCGCAGCGCAATCCATGCTGGCGCAGTCGCATACGCTGTGGAGCTCGCTCTGGTATGGCATCGCCGTCGATGCGGTCAACCGGGCGCAGGCATTCGTGCGTGCCGCCGCAAAGCGCAATCCGGGCGCGCCGCAACCGGGCGCCTTGCGTGTGGCTGAAGCATCGAACATGCTGCAAATGCTGAAATCCGAAATCGTCGCCTGCCTCAAGACATATCGCGAAGCGAAGCACGATCCGGACAAGCTGGCCTCGATGGGCTTTGCGATTGCGATGAACAATCTCAAGATTGCCGCGTCACAGACGATCCTTCAGATCATTAATCACGCCATGCTGGTCTGCGGCATCATGGGCTACAAGAACGGTACGCCTTTCAGCCTTGGCCGCCATTTGCGTGACGCGCATTCCGCGCAGCTGATGATTTCAAACGAGCGCATCCTCGGCAATACGGCCACCATGCTGCTCATTCACAAACAGAACACCAGCCTTTTGGGATAATTGCCATGGATGCTCAGAGATCATTTCTCGACCGGCTTTTCGATTCCGGTCTCCTGATCGACACCGGCGTGGAAGGTCTTTACGGACGCTCCGGCCAGTTCGAAGATGTCATCCAGGCATTTGAACGCCTGATCGACCGCACCGGAGGCAATGACGGTGCCGAAGCGATCCGTTTCCCCCCCGGCATGAATCGCGCTTTTTTCGAAAAAAGTGGCTATATGAAAAGCTTTCCGCAGCTCGCTGGCACGGTGCACAGCTTCTGCGGCTGCGAGCTTGACCACGTCAATCTCATCAAATGCATGGATGAAGGCACGGACTGGACGCTGGAGCAGAAGGCGACGGACATCGTGCTGACGCCTGCGGCCTGTTATCCGCTCTATCCGACAGTCGCCAAGCGTGGACCGCTGCCGCAGAGCGGCGGACTCTACGACCTGCAATCCTATTGCTTCCGCCATGAACCGTCGGTCGACCCTGCCCGCCAGCAGCTTTTCCGCATGCGTGAATATGTGCGCATGGGCACGGAAGCCGATGTGATGTCGTTCCGCCAGCTCTGGATCGACCGTGGCACGGAAATGATGAAGAAGGTTGAACTGCCGGTCGAGATCGACGTCGCCAACGACCCGTTCTTCGGACGTGCTGGCAAGTTGCTGGTCAACAACCAGCGCGACCAGAACCTGAAATTCGAACTGCTGATCCCGATCACCAGCGTCGAAAAGCCGACCGCCTGCATGAGCTTCAACTATCATCAGGACCAGTTCGGCGTGAAGTGGGGGCTCTCGCTTGATGACGGTGCCGTGGCACACACGGCTTGCGTCGGGTTCGGGCTGGAACGTATTGCGCTGGCGCTCTTCCATCATCACGGTCTGGATGTTGAAATCTGGCCGGAAAACGTACGCAAGGAATTGTGGGGCTGATCGCGACCATGCAGGCAGTTTTTCCGAACATCGCGCCCGACCGTTACACGCCGCACGCTTTGCATGCCCAGACGCGTATCTGGCCGGAAACCAACTGCTATGTCGATCTTTGGATCGAAGTGCTGGCAACATTGGGTGCCGCCCCGGAAGCCATGCTCGGCTTCACGCTGACACAGGATTTCGAGGGCGACCAGTTCACCTTCTTCAAGGTGCCGCTGGAAGACCTTGAAGCCCTTTATGGCGTTCGGGCGACGGAGCTTGCGATTTTTGATCATGTGGAAAGCCATGTCGCCGAGCAGATCGCGCGCGGACGTCTGTGCATGATCGAAATGGACAGCTACTTCATGCCGGATACGCATGGCGTCAGCTACCGCACAGAACACGGCAAGACGACCATCGCCATCAACCGTATGGACGTCGAAAACCGCTCGCTCGATTATTTCCACAATGGCGGTTTCTATCACCTCGAAGGTGAGGATTTCGACGGCGTTTTCCAGCGTCATCTGACGGAAACCGACCTGCCCTTCCTGCCCTACACGGAATTTGCCAAGTTTCCGAAGCATGTGCCGGATGAGGCGCATCAGCGACGCATCGCCGAAATCCTTCTGACGCGCCATTTTGCGCGCAGGCCGAAGGAAAACCCGATCCGCGCTTTTGCCAGCGTGTTCCCAGTTCAGGTCGAAGCAATCGCGGAACGCCCGTTCGGCTTCTTCCATAAATATGCGTTCAACACGCTGCGCCAGCTCGGCGCCAATTTCGAACTCGCGGCAAGTCATCTCGACTGGCTCGGCCAAGGAAAGCACTTCGCAGCGGCCTCGGCAGACGCCTTGCAGATTGCGGAAACGTCAAAGGCTGTTCAGTTCCAGCTCGCCCGTGCGGTCATGCGCAAGAAATTCGACGCATTGGCCGGAACGCTACAACCGGCGGCAGATGCCTGGGATCGGATGACGGCAGCGCTTGTAGCAGAACTTGGTCGCGATGCGGCTTGAACTAAACTCGACCAGCCGACCGCTCTCGACCGGGTGGCGGCTTGTCATCACCGGCCCGGATGCGGCGCAAACGCCGCTTGACGCGAAGTCTGGTACGGCGATCGATGACGCGCCGGTGCCCGGCACAGTGGCGGAAGCTCTGGAGAAATCAGGACGTTTCGACAGAAACAATCCCGTAGCGCTCGATAACAGGCAAGCCTGGTATTTCCTCGATATCGAGGAGGCACCCGGCCCCGCCATACTCCGCTTTTCCGGGCTCGCCACGATATGCGACATCTTTTTCAATGGCGAATTGCTGCTGCAAACCGACAGCATGTTTCTCGGCTATGATTTGCCGGTTACACTGACGGGCAAGGACGAGCTTGCCCTGTGTTTTCGCGCGCTCGCGCCTCGCCTCAGCCAGAAAGGCCCACGTGCCCGCTGGCGCACGCAACTGATGAACACACAAGGCCTGCGCCTTATCCGCACAACAGCACTCGGCTATATGCCGGGCTGGTGCCCGGAAGTGCATGCCGTAGGTCCATGGCGTCCGATTTCAATCAGCCGTTCCGATGCTGAAGCCATATCCGACATCGCCATTCAGGCAAGACTGACCGAAACCGGTGATGGCGAACTCCAGGTCAGCTTTACCTATAGCGGCAAGGCCGAGGCACCCATTCTCCATTGCGCAGGGCAACAAATCGCCTGCAAGCGCCAGACTGGCAATCAGTGGACGGCAAGACTGATGCTTCCCAGCGTCAAACCGTGGTGGCCGCACACGCACGGCAATCCAGCGCTTCACAATGTCGAACTTTCACTTGACGGCGAACTACGCCCGCTCGGGCGCACCGGCTTCCGCCGCATCGAGGTTGATCGCGGGTCGGACGGCAAGGGCTTAGCAGTCAGGATCAATGGCGAGAAGATTTTCTGCCGCGGCGCGGTATGGAGTTCTGCCGATATCGTCCGCCTTCCCGGCGCCCGCGACGATTACGAACCATGGCTGAAGCTCGCGCAGGAAGCGGGCATGAACATGCTGCGGCTGAGCGGCATCACCGCCTATGAGACACCGGATTTCTATGCGCTTTGCGACGAGTTGGGCATCATGGTGTGGCAGGACTTTATGTTCGCCAATTTCGACTATCCGGTGAAGGACGAAGCATTTGTCACAAAGGTGCAGGCAGAAGCGTCTCAGCTTCTGACCGCTGTCCGACATGCGCCATCGCTGACGGTCTTTTGTGGCGGCAGTGAAATTTACCAGCAGGGCGCAATGATGGGCCTGCCGGAAGCGACCTGGAAAGGCCCGCTTACCGAGGAGATCCTGCCCGGTATTGTCGGCAAGCTTTGCCCCGATGTTCCCTATGTGCCGAATTCGCCCTGTGATGGTGCCCTCCCCTTTATCAGCAATGAAGGCGTCAGCCATTATTATGGTGTCAGCGCCTATTGCCGTCCACTGGAAGATGCGCGGCGTGCGGAAGTACGTTTTGCGACCGAATGTCTGGCCTTCTCCAACGTGCCCGAAGCGCGCACGCTGAAAACCCATCTCGATGTGCCGCCGGTTCACGATCCGCGCTGGAAAGCACGTGTGCCCCGTGACCGTGGCGTTTCATGGGACTTCGAGGATGTGCGGGACGCCTATCTGGAGATGTTATACGGTTACGATCCAGCACGACTGCGACGCGAAGATGTGGAACAATATCTCCACCTCTCCCGTGCTGTCACAGCGGAAGTGATGGAAGCTACCTTCGCCGAATGGAGACGACCGGGAAGTACTTGTTTCGGTGGCCTACTCTGGATGTTTCAGGACCTGTTGCCCGGCGCGGGCTGGGGCATGATCGATGCGACCGGTGAACCCAAAGCCTCATGGCATGGCCTGAAACGCGCTTTCCGTCCACAGCAGGTCGCCTTGACAGACGAAGGCGTTAATGGCCTCGCGATCCATGTTTTAAACGAACAGGCCGAAACCGCTGATCTTTCGCTTGAATTAGCATGTCTGCGTGCCGGTTCGCAGCCGGTGGTTTCCGGTCGTCGCGATCTTTCGATTGCCGGCCGCTCAGCGATCACCATCGCTGCAACGGATATGTTCGGCACGTTCTTCGATGTGACGTATGCCTATCGTTTCGGCCCTCCAGCCCATGACGTGACGGTGGCGCGACTGAAGCGCAATGACATTACGATTGCCGAGGCATTTCACTTTCCGCTCGGACGAACAAAGGCATTTCACGACGCCACTATCGAAGTGGCTCTCATCGAAGAGAACGGAAACTGGTTCCTCGATCTGAAAACGCTGGTTCTGGCCCAATCTGTCAGCATCGATGCCGGTGACTGGCGGGCTGCCGAGAACTGGTTTCACCTTGCTCCCAACGAGGCGAAACGCATCGCCCTTATTCCGCGTAAGGCGACACCCGAAAAGCCGTCTGGAGAAATCCGCATCGCCGGTTCGTCACGGATCGTCTGGTTCTAATCCCGTAAGGTCATTGCGCGGATCGTGTCGATATAGATTTCGCGCGAATGTTCCGGTGTGAGATTATGATCGGCATCTGGAATGATGGCGACTGACGCATTGTCGAAGCCTTTCAGGCCGGTGCCCATCTGATCGAAATAGAAATTGAAATGCTCGCGCCCAACATCCTTCTCAGCGTAAACGAGCGCCAGTGGCACCTCACGCTGCTTCAGTTCGTCAAAAGCCGAATAGACTGCCCGTCCTTCCACTGTGCGGCTGCGCAGAAGCTTGCGTGCCAGACCGCGAATACGCCCTGCAACCCCGCGCGTGAGGTTGCGCAGGATGGCACGGATATCCAGTTCACCGCGAAACAGGCGCTGGAATGTTTCGGCGCGGAGCGCGCGACTGCCATAATCCTCCAGCGTGCGCTTGCCTTCTCGAACTGCATCTTCGACCGAGCGTCCCGGCGCCCAGTAGAATGTCTCCGGATTGACGAGGACCGCGCCTGAAACGCGCTCATCTTTCAAGGCGCTGTGGAACCCCAGAAAAGCACCGCTGCACCGCCCGGCGATCACAGGACGGCCCCAGTCAATGGAGTCGAGATAGTCGAGGGCTTCGGCAACATCGGCCTCTGCCCCGTTGGTGTAAAGTACCTGTTCCGGCATCCCCGGATTGGGCGGGCTGTCGCCTGCATTCGCAATATCGAAGCGCAGTGACGCTATCCCTTCCCGCGCAAGCTTACGCGCCATATCGACAGTCGTGCGTCCCCATCCTATACGTCGATCATAGGCTGCGGAGAGAAACAGGACCGCCCTGCCCCGCCGCTCACCCAAGGGGGCGCAGAGAACACCGGAAAGGCGATTGTCGGAACCGAACGAGACAGACGTTTCGACAAAACCATCGCCCGTCAAAGTACCGCCAAGTGCACTTTCATCCGGCTTGTTCCGTGCGGGCGCGGAACCTGCAATACCTGCCGCCCAGTCCACAAGCCGGTCCGCAACTTCCACCGGCAGGCGTGAGATGACCGGGTTCGAAATCAGCTTGTCATAATCGGTAAAGGCTTCAACCGTCACATCAGCGCCAAGCTTTTCCAGATGCGTTGCCAGTTCGGCATCGTTCGGACGGTCCGTCCGCGCCAGCAAAAGACATTGAGGCGCAGGCTTTGTCTCCAGCGACAGAAGATTTATCTTCTTCACATCAGCAGCCACTTGCGGCTGCATTGTCAGCGATGCGATGGAAACGCTGTTCTTGATCCTTTGCTCGTCCGTCAGTCCCAGATCGGCATCGACCATGCTCGACCAGACGGCCAGTTCACGCGTGTAGAACCGCCCGGAAATGACAGGTGCCAGAAGCGCCAATGCCGCAACACCTTCGATCCGGGCCGCCGTTTGGGCAGCAATCGCGGCACCAAGGCTCTGTCCAATGATGATGATACGGCTTGCCCCCGACAGGTCACGCGCCTTCCGGGCAGCTTCGGCAAGCGTATTGTACCAGAGTTCCAGCCCGTTGGAAAAGTCGATGTCGTCGCGTCCGTCACCCGTACCGGGCCAATCGAAGCGGAAGGAACCTATCCCGCGCACCGCAAGTCCGTCGGCGATGATGCGCCAGAATTTGCGTGTCGTGCAGAGTTCCTCCAGCCCCCAGGGGCTTGCAAAGACCACAACCGTATCGAGAGATTGGCCGACGGGCGCCTGATAAAGGCCCAGCGTGTCGCAGAAGACGACCGGACTGGCGGCGGACCGCACAGTATTTCCCGATTGTCTGAAGGATGTTTCGTTTGCCACCCTGTCGCCCATGCCCAATGCACCCCATCACAGAAATCACATCCTGCAATAATGGAAATCGCGCACGGCACCAAGGATTTATCGCATTGATTGCGACAGTTCGACCCCGCCGTGCGTCAAGCGCGGCAGGGTTGCAACAGGTAGAGCCCATCTTCCAAAGGTGGAAGCTGCTCAAGAGAACGGATCAGGCCGCTGGCTTGGTCTTTTCGCCTTCCAGCAGCTTTTCGTGACGCAGCAGCATGCCGTAGAGATCCCGCGGCTCATCTGGATCGGCAAGAAGATCCAGCTTTTCGTAGAAGCCGGTATCCTTCAGCTTGTCACGCACATAGCGCAGAGCCGAGAAATCCTCGGTTGCAAAGCCGACAGAGTCGAACAGCGTAATCTGGCGGGCATCGTTGCGTCCGGCGATCTTGCCAGTGATAACTTCCCAAAGCTCCTTGACCGGATAATCTTCCGGCAACTGCTGGATTTCGCCTTCGATGCGGGTCTGCGGCGGATATTCGACGAAGATGTCCGAACGGCGCAGAATATCCCCGTGCAGTTCCGTCTTGCCGGGGCAGTCGCCGCCAACCGCATTGATGTGCACGCCCGATCCGACCATGTTGTCGGTCAGGATCGTTGCATTGGCCTTGTCGGCGGTCACGGTGGTGATGATGTCCGCACCCTCGACAGCCTCTTCGACCGTCTTGCAGGCAACGATGTCGAAACCGGCGCCCTGCAGGTTGCGCATGCACTTGGCAGTCGCTTCCGGATCAAGATCGTAGAGACGCAGCTTGTCGACGCCGAGCAGTGCCTTGAAAGCCAGAGCCTGGAATTCGCTCTGCGCGCCATTGCCGATGATGGCCATCGTGCTGGAATTCTTCGGGGCCAGATGCTTGGCGGCTACTGCCGAAGTCGCGGCAGTGCGCAGCGCAGTCAGGATGGTCATTTCGGTCAGCAGCATCGGATAGCCGCTGCCCACATCGGCAAGAACGCCGAATGCCGTGACGGTCTGAAGACCTTCACGCGTGTTCTTCGGGTGGCCATTCACATATTTGAAGCCGTAGAGCGTACCGTCGCTCGTCGGCATCAGCTCAATCACGCCTTCCTTCGAGTGCGAAGCCACACGCGGTGTCTTGTCGAAGTTTTCCCAGCGACGGAAATCTTCTTCGACATAGTCGGCGAGTTCCTTGAGGAAAGTTTCCACGCCGACGGACAGCACCAGCTTCATCATATGATCGACGCTGACGAAGGGGACGATATTGAGGTTCGGTTGGGTCATTATTGCTCCTTGAGCGCATCCCGAAAAGTGCGAAGCGGTTTTCGGACCAAGATGCGCGTAATACAATTAGCTTGAGCATTCTACCCCGGATGAACCCATCCGGCGCTTTACGAATGCGGCCTCCTGAATTCAGTAATTGATGGTTGGACGGTCCATGACGCTGCGGCCCAGCAGGCTCGCCATCAGGTCGACCATCACAGTTGCGGTACGTCCGCGCTCATCGAGGAACGGATTAAGCTCCACGAGATCGAGGCTCGTCACCAGATCGCTGTCATGCAGCATTTCCATGATGAGATGCGCTTCACGGAAGGTCGCGCCACCCGGAACCGTGGTGCCAACGGCAGGCGCAATCGAAGGTTCTAGGAAATCGACGTCGAGGCTGACGTGCAGAAGGCCGTTTTCGTCCTTCACGCGCTGCAGGAAGCGGCGCAACAGGGCTGCCACACCATGCTCATCGATGAGGCGCATATCATAGACGGCAACTTCGGTCTGCTTGATCGCAGTACGTTCTGCCGGATCAACACTGCGAATACCCATCATGCAAACATTGGCGGGATCAATCGGTGCTGCCAGAGCCGGGAAGTAGCCCTCAAAGCCCTTCTGGCCCGTGTAATAGGCAACTGGCGTGCCATGCAGATTGCCGCTGCCCGTCGTTTCCAGAGTATGGAAATCCGTATGCGCATCAAGCCACAGCACAAATTGCTTGCGACCCTTTTCAGCGGCACGGCGCGCGATGCCCGGAACGGTGCCGGCAGCGAGCAAATGATCCCCGCCAAGGAAGATCGGAAAACCCTCTTCGCTCTCACGATAAGCGGCTTCGCTGATTGCTTCGATCCAGGCAACAGCCTGCGGCAAAGCCTTGATTACAGGATTAGGATGAGACACCGGGCGCAATTCAGCCGGGGCCAGATTGCCGAGATCGGTAAACTCGTGACCGAGTTCGCGAATTGCATCCGCAATGCCAGCGGCACGATAACCGTCCGGTCCCATATTGCAGCCCAGACGACCCGTGCCTTCCTGAACCGGCAATCCCAAAATCTTGCAATGCATAAAGTGCTACTCCAAAGAAATTATTGCCCTAGATTGACCATTTACGCTTGGCGATGTGAAGCAACCGGATTGGCAATTTTAACGGTTTGGTTTATCAGAATGTCGGATTGGCTTTTCAAAATGGAGAAAACATGGACGATCTGGATGAAAAGCTGATTACGCTTTTGCGCCACAATGGACGACGCAGCATTTCGGATATTGCAATCGATCTCGGCGTTTCACGAGCCACCGTGCGAGCGCGCATGGAGCGCCTGGAAAATTCCGGTGACATCATCGGCTATACGGTGATCCTGCGCTCGGATGCTGTCGATCTGCCGGTGCGCGGCATCATGATGATAGAAATCGAAGGCAATGTCGCCGACCGTGTGGTCAAGGCGCTTGGCGGTTTTTCGGAAGTTTCCGCCGTCCACACCACCAATGGCCGTTTCGACCTTGTGGTGGAACTGGGCGCTGCCACGCTCACCGATTTTGATGCCGTGCTGCGCCGCATCAGGCTGGTGCCGGGCATCAAGGCCAGCGAAACCAATCTTCTGCTGGCAACACCACGTTCGACGCGAGCGCGTCTGTAATAAAAAAGCCGGAGGATACTCCGGCTTTTTCACTTCTATTAGGCGAGGATCGGATAATCCGTGTAACCCTTGGCGCCACCGCCATACATATGCTGCTGGTCCAACTCATTAAGCGGCGAGTTGTCCTTCAAACGACGAACGAGATCCGGATTCGAGATGAACGGCTTGCCAAAGGCCACGACGTCAGCGCGGCCGCTTTCGACTTCCTCTTCCGCTAGCTCACGATCATATCCATTGTTGACCATCCAGGCAGCTTCGCCGCCCGCATCGCGATAGACCTGCTTGAGACGCGCATAATCGAATGGCTGCGGACCCTGCTGGAAATCGCGCGGACCGCCGGTCGCACCTTCGATGATGTGAACATATGCAAGACCGTAAGAGCCAAGCTTTTCGACCACATAGTCGAACAGCGGCTGCGGATCGGAATCCGACGCGTCATTGGCCGGCGTCACCGGCGAAAGGCGGATGCCAACCTTGCCAGCACCAACCGCCTTCGTCACGGCGTCAACGACTTCGAACAGGAAGCGGGCACGGTTTTCAATCGAGCCGCCATATTCATCAGTGCGGTGATTGCTGCCCGAACGCAGAAACTGGTCGATTAGGTAGCCATTTGCAGCGTGGATTTCCACACCGTCGAAACCGGCCACTTCAACCGCATCCTTGGCCGCCTTGCCATAGGTGGCGACGATTTCCGGTAGCTCGCTCTTGTCCAGTGCACGTGGTTCGGAGGTCGGTGCGAAGCCGCCCGTGCCATCAGGCTGAACCAGATAGGTCTTGGACTTGGCCGTGATCGCGGAAGGCGCCACCGGCTTGCCACCATTTGGCTGCAACGTATTGTGCGAAATACGGCCCACATGCCACATCTGCACGACGATCTTGCCGCCTGCGCTATGCACGGCATCGGTTACACGCTTCCAGCCGGCAAGCTGCTCATCGGAATAAAGGCCCGGCACATCGGCATAGCCCTGTCCCTGATGGCTGATCGGCGTTGCCTCGGTGATGATAAGACCGGCGCTTGCGCGCTGTTCATAATAGGTGACGTTGAGATCATTCGGCACGGCACGGGGCGAGCGATTACGCGTCAGCGGCGCCATGACGATGCGATTGGCAAGCTTTAAATCACCGATGGTGACTGGATCGAACAATGTGGCCATAGATACATTCCTTCAAATGGGAAAGATTGGGCAAATGGGAAAGGTTAGGCAGGTGGATTAAAGATCGGACACAGCTTTGATGAAGGCGGTTATCGCCTCCTCATCGCGCTTGTAGAAGGTCCATTGGCCGACGCGATGGGGTGTAATCAGACCCGCTTTCGTCAGCACGGACAAATGAGCAGAAACGGACGACTGGGAGAGGCCGCACCGTTCGAACTGGCCCGCGCACACGCCCATCTCCAGAGGCATGTGCTGATCGGAGAAATGGTTCTCCGGTTCCTTGAGCCAGCTCAAAATGTCGAGACGTACAGGATTCGCGAGTGCCTTGAGTATCTCGTCCAAAGGTATAGGCTGAACATCCGACATCGCAGTCACCTCGCTGATCTTCTGATACGTATCGTCATTTCCCGATATAAGTATTGATTGAATCCGATTTAAAAAGGGGTGAGGCGTTCACATCGCCGTGAACCTCCAAATCCATACCTTTCCTGTGGACCACCATAACGGCCTTGATTGCGTCAAACGGGCATCCGACTATGTTCGCCGTAAAGATTTGAGATTGGAATGAATATGGCCAACGATATTAAGCGCATTGCCGGGATTATAGCGGCTGAGATCAATGCAAAGCCGGAACAGGCAATCGCCGCCATTGGTCTTCTTGACGAAGGCTCAACCGTGCCATTCGTCGCCCGTTACCGCAAGGAAGTCACCGGCGGCCTTGATGATACGCAGCTGCGCCAGCTTTCAGAGCGCCTCGCCTACTTGCGCGAACTCGAGGCACGTCGCAGCTCCATTCTCGAATCGATCAAAGGTCAGAACAAGCTGACGCCGGAACTCGAACTGAAAATCGCAGGCGTCCAGACCAAGGCCGAGCTTGAAGACCTGTATCTTCCCTATAAGCCCAAGCGCCGCACTAAAGCGGAAATCGCCCGCGAACGCGGTCTTGGACCGCTTGCGGAAGCCATTCTGACCGACCGCAGGCTGGTCCCCGCAGAGATTGCTGCGCAATATCTCACCGGTGAAGTTGCCGATGTGAAAGCAGCCCTTGAAGGCGCGCGTGACATCATCGCCGAAGGCTTTGCAGAAAACGCCGAACTGATCGGCAATCTGCGCAACTATCTTAAAGATCGCGCCGTGCTGCGCTCGCACGTTGTCGATGGCAAACAGGACGCAGGCGCGAAGTTCTCCGATTATTTCGACCATTTCGAACGCTGGGCAAATGTTGCAGGCCACCGCGCTCTGGCCATGCTGCGCGGTCGCAACGAGGATTTTCTGTCGCTCGACATTGAAATCGATGCCGACGATACCTCGCCTGTGAAGCCGGTCGAACGCAAAATTGCAGCCGCCTATAACATCGGCGCAACCCTGCCCGGCGATCGCTGGCTGATGGAAGTTGCAGGCTGGGCATGGCGCGTCAAGCTTTCGCTCTCCTTGTCACTCGATCTCATGCGCGACCTGCGTGAACGCGCCGAGGAAGAAGCCATCAACGTCTTCGCCCGCAACCTCAAGGACCTGTTGCTCGCCGCACCTGCCGGTTCGCGTGCCACCATGGGTCTTGATCCAGGCATCCGCACCGGCGTCAAGGTCGCAATCGTCGATGGCACCGGCAAACTGCTCGACACAACGACAGTCTATCCGTTTCCACCAAAGAACGATGTACGCGGCACCCAGGCCGAGCTCGCAAGCCTGATCCGCAAACACAAGATCGAGCTGATTGCCATCGGCAACGGCACAGGCAGCCGCGAAACCGAACGTCTTGTCGTGGATATGCTCAACGACCTGCCAGCGCCAAAACCGCTCAAAGTCATCGTGTCGGAAGCAGGTGCATCGGTCTATTCGGCATCAGAAGCCGCAGCGAACGAATTTCCGCAGCTCGACGTATCGCTGCGCGGTGCCGTTTCCATCGCCCGCCGTCTGCAGGACCCTCTGGCAGAACTCGTCAAGATCGAGCCGAAATCCATCGGCGTTGGCCAGTATCAGCATGATGTCGATCAGTCCCGTCTGGCGCGTTCGCTCAATGCAGTGGTCGAAGATGCAGTGAACGCTGTCGGCGTTGATCTCAACACGGCATCCGCTTCGCTGCTGGCGCGTGTATCGGGTCTCGGAAAGTCTCTCGCAGAAGCAATCGTTGCGCATCGCGATGAAGCCGGAGCCTTCAAGAACCGCAAGGAGCTTTTGAAAGTCGCCCGCCTCGGCAACCGCGCTTTTGAACAATGTGCAGGCTTTCTGCGTATCGCCAACGGCACCGAGCCGCTTGATGCGTCCTCCGTTCACCCGGAAGCCTATGGCGTTGCCAAAAAGATCGTTTCCGCCTGTGGCCGCGATGTGCGCAGCCTCATGGGTGATAGCGCAGCACTTAAAAGCCTCGATCCGCGCGTCTTTGTCGATGAGCGTTTTGGTCTGCCAACTGTGCGCGACATCATTGCCGAGCTCGACAAGCCAGGCCGCGATCCGCGTCCTGAATTCAAGACAGCGACCTTTGCCGATGGCATCGATGACATCAAGGACCTGAAACCCGGAATGATGCTGGAAGGCACCGTCACAAACGTCGCAGCCTTTGGTGCCTTTGTCGATATCGGTGTGCATCAGGACGGACTTGTCCATGTTTCGCAACTCGCTGATAAGTTTGTCAAAGACCCGCATGAAGTGGTCAAGGCTGGTGATGTGGTGAAGGTGCGCGTGACCGAAGTGGATGTGCCACGCAAGCGCATCGGCCTCACAATGCGCAAGGAAGGTGGCGAAGCCCCTGCCCCACGCAACAATGCGCAGCGCGACACGAAACCTGCACAGAAGCAAAACTTCGCTCCACGCAAACAGGAACAGCCGTCAACCGGTGGTTTCGGTGCAGCCCTTCTGGAAGCGATGAAGAAGAAATAAGCTAAATCTTGTTGCCGATTGGAAAGCCGGTTGAGACTTTTCTCACCGGCATTTCATCGGTTGGAATGATCCAGCCGCCGCGAATAGCGATGCGAACCTCATCGCCTTCTTCCAGTCTTACCGGATCGCGCACTTCAAAATGCAGATGAATATCCGGCTTGGTGAGCGGATGCGCCTCGATGCGCGAACCGCCACCGCGATAGACAGAACGTTTGACCCGCACAGGGATGCCACCGGTTTCGGTCAATGCCAAATCTTCTGCGCGAACGCAGAGCTGCGCATTGGCACGCGGCATTTCAATGCCGGAACAACGCACCTGCGCACGGCTTCCCAGCACCAGCGCCTCACAATGTCCCGCTTGCGCAAAAGACACGACCTCCGCAGGCAGAACCATGCCATGCGCGATGAAGGACGCGACCATTTCGCTGGCCGGTTCTTCGTAAAGCTTGCGCGGCGTATCGAACTGCTGAAGCTTGCCATGATCGAGAACCGCAATCCGGTCTGCAAGCGCCATGGCCTCGGCCTGGTCATGCGTGATGTAGATAATCGTCGTACCCGTGCGCTTGTGGAAAGCCGCAAACTCGTCTTCCATCGAAGCACGCAAATGCACATCGAGATTGGCAAGCGGTTCGTCAAACAATACCAGTGAAGGGGCAGCTACAAGACAGCGGGCCAAAGCCACACGCTGCCGCTGACCACCCGAAAGATTGGCCGGGCGGCGATCACCAAAACCGTCAAGATCGACCAGCGCTAGCGCTTGCTTCACACGAGCCTCGCGTTCGGCTTTGGCAACCTTTGCCACCCGCAGACTATAGCCGACATTCTCAGCGACCGTCATATGTGGCCAGAGCGCATAATTCTGGAAGACGATACCGACCTGCCGCTTTTCCGGTGGCACGCTACCGTCAACATGGGAAACGCGGCTGTCACCAATGTGGATTTCGCCGCCGTCAACATCTTCAAAACCGGCAATCATCCGCAGAAGCGTGGTCTTGCCGCAGCCCGATGGTCCGAGAATGGCAACAAACTCGCTGTCCTTCACATCGAGCGACACTTCAGAAAGGGCCTGAAACTCATTGAAGGCCTTGGAAACAGAAGCGATTTTCAGTCGCGCCATGGCAGCACCCCGTTTGGAAGACGCCGTGCAAACAGATTTGTTGCAAGCATCAGCATGAATGTCACCGCAACGGCCAGAATGGATATGGCAGCCGCATAGGCGGAATCGCCCGCCTGTTCGAAAGAAAACATCACCACGCCCAGCGTTTCCGATCCCGACGCCCAGAGAAGCGCTGAAACCGTCAGCTCACAGAATGCGGTCATGAAAATGAGCACGCCGCCTGCAAGCGTCGCTGGTGCGACAAGAGGAAATATAATGGTCCGCAGCCGATAGAAAAGCCCCGCCCCCGCAACGCGCGCTGCTTCTTCCAAAGCACGGTCGATCTGGTGCAGCCCAGCAACCGTTGGCCGCAGCGCCAGCACGAAGAAGCGCGCAAGATAGGCAAAGAGGATGATCCAGAGCGTGTTGTAGAGGCTGACACCAACCACTGGCAGCGGCTTTAAGAACATCAGCAGAGAGGCAATCGCGAGAACTACGCCCGGTAACGCATAGGGCATCTCGGCTGCGAAATTGAGGATCGGCGTCCAGCGCCGCTTACGCCAAGCCAGCATATAGGCAAGCGGAACTGCGATCAGCACAGCAAAACCCGCCGCCGCCAACGACAGAACAACACTGTTTCGGAAAGCACGCGCCGCACCTGCATGTTCAAGCAGCACAAAACGGAAATTCTCGACTGTTGCCGTCGCAAAAGTCAGCGGCACACCGTAGGCCGGAACAAGGGCAGAAAGCGTCAAGCCGATCAGCGGCAGAAACAGCACGATCGCGATCAGCAGCCACGCCGCAGCTTCCACCAGCACACGCCAGCGGCCAAGCACAAAAGGTGCAGCAGGCAGCGACGTCGAAACAATGCGGAAATCGCGGCGGCGCGAGGCATATTCCTGCGCTGCGATACCCGCCATGGCGATGATACCGATCAGCACCGAAAGCACGGCGACGCTGGACAACACGGCTGGCCCGCCGCCCGCAAGACGCTGATAAATCAGCGTTGGGAGAACGAGATAATTCGATGGAATTCCCAGAAACGCAGGGATGCCGAAATTGCCGACACACGACACGAAAGCCAATGCGGCAGCACCGATGATCGATGGTGTCATCAGCGGCAGGATAATGGTGCGCAGAACGGTCCATTTGCTGGCACCTGCACTCAGACCCGCTTCCACCAGTTCGCGTGGAAGCTTGCGCAGGCCCGCCCGTACAATCAGAAAGACCAGCGGTCCGTATTGCACACCAAGCAGAAAAATAATGCCCCAGACGGAATAGAGCGGATTGCGGCTGCCAAGTGGTGGCGCCATGCCGATGATCTTGAGAAACTGGCTCGAAGGCCCGAAAAGCTGGAGCCAAGCCAGCGCTGTTACCTGCGGGGCGATCAGCAGCGGCGTGACATAGAAAAGCACGAAGACATTGCGTCCGCGCATGTTGGTGAGACCGACCAGCAACGCCGCAACAATACCGAACACGAGCGCGAGTACGGTACCGCCAATGCCGATCTGCAGCGAATGCCACGTCGCAATCCAGGTCGACTGGCTGCCAAGCGTTTCCACCAGCGCCGAGGTCGAAAGCTGTCCCTGTGGTGCGACCAGTTCCACCAGCAGCCTGCCCATCGGCAAAAGCGACAGAACAGCGACGATCAGGGTTACGCCAGCAATCAGGGCCGCATCGCGGCCCTGAAGATCTTTCATGATGCGCATCGAGATGCCTTATCCGCCAAACAACTCGGAGAACTGCTTCTTGTCGGCATCAGTCTGGTTGAGGACCTTCTGGGTGTCGATAGACATGATATTGATCTTGGTGCCTTCCGGCAGCCATGCCGGGCGGCCTACACCTTCCTTGGCAGGCAGATAACCCTGCTCAAGTGCCAGCTTCTGGCCATCATCCGACAGGATGAAATCAACAAACTTCTTGGCACCATCAACATTCTTGGCAGTTGCCATGATCGCAACTGGTTCAGTTACGGCTGGAACACCTTCCGACGGGAAGACGAACTCGATCGGCGAACCCTTGGCCTTGGCATTGAGCGCCATGAAGTCAACGAGAATGCCATATGGCTTTTCGCCACTCGCAACCGACTTCAGCACAGCGCCATTGCCCTTGACGCTTGCCAGTTCATTGGCCTTGAGGTTCTTGAAATAATCCCAGCCGAGTTCCTTGTTGAGCGCGAAGCCGCTCAGGAGATAGGCCGCAGCGCCTGAATAAAGCGGGCTCGGCATGACAACCTGCCCCTTATAGTCGGCCTTGGCGAGATCTGCCCAATGTTCAGGCTTTTGCGCTGCGCCGGTATTGTAGGCAATGCCGGTGGTGATCAGCTTGGAGCCGAAATAAGTCTTGTCGGCATCATAGCTATCCGCTGCAAAACCATCAACCTTGGCGTCCGTGTAAGCCAGAAGGCGCTTGTCCTTCTTCAGACCTTCCATCGTCACCGCATCAGCGATCAGCAGAACGTCAGGCTGCGGCGCGCCAGCCGAAAACTCGGCGGCAAGCTTGGTGAGGAGTTCGCTCGTACCGGAACGGAAGATCTGCACATCCGTATCCGGATTGGCCTTGCGGAAAGCTTCGACCGTCTTGGTCGCATCCGCTTCCGGTTGCGACGTATAGAGCGTCAGCGTATCGGCCTGAGCCACGGCGATGGAAAGAGCAAGAAGCGCAGGTACGACAGCAGCCCGCTTCAGCATCTTGTTCATGGGATTCGCTCCTCGAATTTCTGTATAATGTTCGCCAGCATGACCAGCGATGCCGGTGCAATCCTGACGCGTGCGAAGTGATAGCGCGCAGATACTGCCATGGCGATAGGCACGATCATTTCCATTCATGGTGCACCTGTCAAACATCCTGCAACGTGAACCCGGAAAACAAAAGCCTCCCGGCGGAATCTTATCCATCGGAAGGCTTGTAAGACATTGAATGTTTTGCCGAACAGCCATCCGTATCTCCAAGTATGGAGAAGATACGGATGGCATTAGAGGAATTGCAATGCGGTTTTATGACAACCGCAAACGCATTCCCAGTAAAAAGATCAACAGATCAGATAACGATCTCGGCAACATGCGCAACCTGAGCACCGGCCTCGTAATAGGCTTCACGCAGACCGCGGAAATTCTGCTCCTTCGGATCGCTGACCGGCAACGGCAGATCATCTTCCTTGATCTCACCTGAAACAAGCTGCGAAAGCAATTTCCCGAAGACTGTTCCCGGCGCGATGCCACGACCGTTGTAACCGGAGAACCCAACCACATTACGCGCGAGGCGATGGAATTTCGGCAGGCTGTCATTGGTCATGCCGATCTTGCCATACCATTCGGCTTCAAACTCGACTTCGCCAATCTGCGGGAACAGACGCTTCAACGATTTTTTCGCCCATGCCTTGTGCACGGCAGCACCCGTATTGCGCAACGCACCAACGCTTCCGAAGACAAGGCGACCCTGTTGGTCGAAACGGAAGGACGAAAGAACTTCCTTCGTGTCCCACACACCCTGACGTTCCGGCAGTATGGAGCGCTTGATATTATCCGACAGCGGCTTCGTGGCCATGTTGAAATATGGCAGGTGAACCAGCTCGGCGCGCACTTCCGGCCATGGCGCATTGGTGTAGGCGTTTGTCGCCACAACGACCCAGTTTGCCGTCACGGAACCCTTGGCGGTCTTGACCACCCATTTGCCGTTCTTTTCCTCGGCTCCGATCACCGGGCTTCCGGTAAACACGGTCGCGCCAGCGGCAATGGCAGCATGGGCAAGCCCGCGCACATAAGCAAGCGGCTGGATCGTACCGGCGCGCAGATCAAGCAGCGATCCGGCATAAGCCTTGGTTCCAACTTTGGCTTCGGTTTCCTTGGCATCGAGCAGCTTCACATTCGCGCCGCGGCGCGCCCACTGCTCGTGGCGGTCTTGAAGTTCTTTCAGGCCCTTTTTGCCGACGGCGCAATGGAGCGTGCCCTGCTTCTCTACTTCACAGGCGATCTTGTGCTTCTCAACGATTTCGAAGACGAGCTTCGGCGCATTGCCGAGGACATCAAGCAACCGGTCACCATATTTCTGGCCGAGCACGCCGGGCAGATCATCCGGCATGACCCACATGCCGGCATTCACCAGACCGACATTGCGGCCCGAACCGCCATAACCGATCTCGATACCTTCGAGGACGATGGCTCGCGTGCCTTTCTCGGCCAAATGCAGAGCTGTCGAGAGGCCGGTGAAACCGCCCCCAACAATCACCACGTCCGCAGTCAGATCACCTTGCAGCGCAGTCGTCTTGGGAGCTGCAGGGGCGGTCTTTTCCCAAAGACCATGGGAGCGGGGATCGTTCAACATTGAGAGCAACCATTTCATATAGTGAAAAACAGGCTATCCGCCCGACTGCTTCTATTTCACGCCGCGAAAGTCGCTTGGACAGCGCTATTTGCGCAACAATTCATTCCGGTTTGGAATGAACCAGCATCGAATAATCCGTATTCCCGACTTGCCCGGCAATCCACTGACAGAACACCTGCGTCAGCGGATTTTCCAGTTTTCCTTCCGGTACAACCAGATAATATTCGTTCTCGGTGCGCATCGGCTTCTCGAAAAGCATGACCAGTTCACCGCTGAGCAACTCCTGCTCAATCAGATAAAGTGGCAGAAGCGCAAAACCCAGACCGGCCAGTGCCGCGCCGATGACCATCGAGAACTGATCGAACCGGTGCCCCCGATAGGCAGACCGTCCCTCAACACCGCAGCTTTCAAACCATTGCGCCCACATTTTGGGCCGCGTCGCAAGATGCAGCAAGGGCTCGTTTTCAAGCTCTTCCGGTGCGGATGGATGGCGCGCTTTCAACAGGCTCGGGCTGGCGACCGGCACAATCACTTCACTGCACAGAAAGGTACAGGTGGCATGTGCCCAGACCGGCTGTCCATAATGGATGGCCAGATCGAATGGCTGCTCCTCGAAATCAAAGACGCCAGAGCGCGACGCGACATTGATGGCAATGCCGGGATGCTTTTCGATAAAATCGGAAATGCGCGGCATCAGCCAGCGCGTGCCGAATGTCGGCAGGGTCGCCACACTGAAAGAAGACGTTGATTGCGCCGAAGCCATGGCACGCAACATCGTATCTTCCGTCTGGTTCAGAAGACGCCGCACTTCCGGCAGAAATTTCCTGCCTGCATCGGAAAGCAGAATGCGCTGGCGGATGCGCTCGAACAACAGGACGCCAAGCTGGCTTTCAAGATCCTTGATCTGACGGCTGACCGCGCTCTGGGTGAGATTGAGCTCATGCGCAGCCTGCGTGAAACTGCCATGACGGGCGGCGCACTCAAATGCCTGCAGCGTGGCGATGTCCGGGATCAGTCGTCTGCTCAGCTTCATTCCATTCTCGCATTAACATAGTTGCTTTCGTCGCAAGCATAACCGCAAAACGGTCTATATGATACATTTTCATCATAATCCATGCATGATCCTCCCAAACAAGACATGCACCACCCGAAGATGCCCCACTCGACGGAAATTTTCGCCATGAAAGACCAGAAATTCGTTTTGCCGGACGCCATCCGTTCTGCCTTCTCGGCTGCGATGTCCGCCATGTACAAGCAGGAAGTCCCTGCTTATGGCACATTGATGGAACTCGTTGCCGATGTGAATGCCAAGGTGCTGGCCGATGACAGCCACCTGCATGAGCGTTTGACGGAAACAGATTCGCTTGAGCGCATTTCGGAAGAACGCCACGGCGCAATCCGTCTCGGCACGGCTGCCGAACTTTCCATGATGCGCCGCGTCTTTGCGGTCATGGGCATGTTCCCGGTTGGTTATTACGACCTCAGCGCCGCAGGCGTCCCGGTTCATTCGACCGCCTTCCGCCCGGTTGACGATGCTGCCCTGAAGTACAATCCGTTCCGCGTCTTCACCTCGCTTCTGCGTCTTGATCTCATCGCTGATGAAAAGCTGCGCGCTGAATCGGAAGACGTCCTGTCGAAGCGCAACATCTTCACCGCAGGCGTCATCGCACTTGTCGAAAAGGCTGAAGCCGAAGGTGGCCTCAACGACGACGACGCAAAAGTCTTTGTCGCAGAAGTGCTGGAAACCTTCCGCTGGCACGACCATGCCAATGTCAGCGCCGAACTCTATCATCGCCTGCATGACGCTCATCGCCTGATCGCTGATGTCGTGTCGTTCAAGGGCCCGCATATCAACCATCTGACGCCGCGCACGCTCGACATCGACGCCGTGCAGCTTCAGATGCCGGATCGCGGTATCAATCCGAAGGCAGTCGTCGAAGGCCCGCCAACCCGCAAGTGCCCGATCCTTCTGCGCCAGACCTCGTTCAAGGCGCTGGAAGAAGAAGTATCCTTCGTCAGTGCTGATGGCACCTGGACGCCAGGCTCGCACACTGCCCGTTTCGGTGAAATCGAACAACGCGGCATAGCGCTCACGCCAAAGGGTCGCGCGCTTTACGACAAGCTGCTCAACGACACCCGCGCCGTTGCCCGCCCTGCCCCAGACGGCTCGAATGCAGCTGAATATGTGAAGGCGCTGAGCGACACTTTTGCGGCTTTCCCGGACACATGGGCTGGCGTGCGCGAAGAAGGCCTCGGCTACTTCGCCTATTCGGTCAAGGACGCTGCAAAGCTTGAAGCTTACAAGCCGGGCACCGATATTGAGGTTCTGATTGAAGCTGGTGCAGTTCAGTTCGACCCGATCATCTATGAGGACTTCCTGCCGGTGAGTGCTGCCGGTATATTCCAGTCCAATCTGGGCGATGACGACACACAGGAATTTGTTGAAAGCCCCAACCAGAAGCGTTTCGAGGATGATCTGGGTGCAAAAGTGCTTAATGAATTCGAGCACTATGCCCGCATCGAACGCGAATCCATCGAAGCCGTTAAGGCAGGCTTGAAGGGCCTCGAAGCGGCAGAATAAACGCATAACCCCGAAAAGTTGCAGACTTTTCGGACAGGATTATGCGCAAACAACTCTTACAGAGAGGAAAGCCATGAACACCGCTGTTAGAAAAATCGACGTGAAGAAGGAAGCCGCCGATCTGCTTTCCAAACTCGGCGTAGATGCATCCGCCTATACCGGCGGCGACCTTGCCGGTTTCAGCCCCGTTTCGGGCGAACAGATTGCTGCGGTCAAGACCCACAACAAGGAAGATGCCATCAAGATCATCGACAAGGCTGATGAAGCTTTCCGCGCTTGGCGCAACGTTCCGGCACCGAAGCGCGGCGAACTGATCCGTCTGCTTGGTGAAGAGCTACGCGCTTCCAAGGAAGACCTTGGCCGTCTCGTTTCGCTCGAAGCTGGCAAGATTCCTTCGGAAGGCCTCGGCGAAGTGCAGGAAATGATCGACATCTGCGATTTCGCAGTCGGTCTGTCGCGCCAGCTTTACGGCCTCACCATCGCAACCGAACGGGCTGGCCATCGCATGATGGAAACCTGGCATCCACTCGGCGTTGTCGGCGTTATCTCTGCCTTCAACTTCCCCGTGGCGGTCTGGTCTTGGAATGCCGCTCTGGCAATCGTGTGCGGCAACTCGGTCGTCTGGAAGCCGTCTGAAAAGACCCTTCTGACCGCTCTTGCCTGCGATGCGATCTTCAAGCGCGCACTGAAGCGTTTCGGCGATGCACCGGAAGGCATTGCGTTGCTTCTGCTTGGTGACCGCGAAGTTGGTGAAGTCCTCGTCGACAGCCCGAAGGTTCCGGTCGTTTCGGCAACCGGTTCGACCCGCATGGGCCGCGAAGTCGGTCCACGCCTTGCCAAGCGTTTCGCTCGTGCGATCCTCGAGCTCGGCGGCAACAATGCCGGTATCGTCTGCCCGTCGGCCGATCTCGACATGGCGCTGCGCGCAATCGCCTTCGGCGCAATGGGCACCGCCGGTCAGCGCTGCACCACCTTGCGTCGCCTGTTCGTGCATGAAAGCGTTTACGACGCTCTCGTTCCGCGTCTGCAGAAGGCCTATGCCAGCGTCACCGTTGGTTCGCCGCTCGAAACCAGCGCTCTGGTCGGTCCGCTGATCGACAGGCAAGCTTTCGACAACATGCAGAAGGCGCTCAAGGAAGCTGCGGCTCACGGCGGCAAGGTACAGGGCGGCGAACGCGTCGATGCTGGCCATGAAAATGCTTACTATGTGCGTCCGGCCATCGTCGAAATGCCGAAGCAGCAGGGTCCGGTTCTCGAAGAAACCTTCGCACCGATCCTTTACGTCATGAAGTATTCGGACTTCGACGACGTGCTGGCAAGCCACAACGAAGTCGGCGCAGGCCTGTCCTCTTCGATCTTCACGCTCAACCTGCAGGAAGCAGAACGTTTCCTCTCGGCTGAAGGTTCGGATTGCGGCATTGCAAACGTCAATATCGGTACTTCGGGTGCTGAAATCGGCGGCGCATTCGGCGGCGAAAAGGAAACCGGCGGCGGCCGTGAATCGGGTTCGGATGCGTGGAAGGGCTACATGCGCCGCGCAACCAACACCATCAACTACTCGAAGGCTCTGCCGCTCGCACAGGGCGTTTCCTTCGACATCGACTAATCGGTCTGAAATCAGATCAAAAGAAAACCCCGCTTCGGCGGGGTTTTTTTATGAGACGCAACGTATTGACCGGTTGAGATTTTTGCAGTGCCGCGGCGAAAATGGTGCTTTCTCGAGAACCGGAGCGGAGTGTACTTTAAGGTACATGAGCACCGGAAACGCAGAGAAGCGCCATTTGCAGACCGTCAGTGCGTAAATATCGACTGGTCAATCAGCCCATGCGTTCGGAGGCGAACGACCCTGGGCTGGCCGGGAATACGACGGTACGATTGCCGTTGAGGAACGAACGGTGATGGATATGTGCGTGAACTGCGCGCGCCAGAACCTGCGCTTCAACATCACGGCCAATCGACACGTAATCGGCTGCGCTCTGTGCATGGGTGATACGGGCGACATCCTGTTCGATGATCGGACCTTCATCAAGATCAGCGGTCACGTAATGTGCCGTCGCGCCAATCAGCTTCACGCCGCGCTCATAAGCCTGCTTGTAAGGGTTCGCACCCTTGAAGGACGGCAGGAAGGAATGGTGGATATTGATGATCTTGCCCGACATCTTCTTGCACAGCTGATCGGACAGAACCTGCATGTAGCGTGCGAGAACCACAAGCTCGGTGCCTGTATCATCAACAATATCCAGAAGGCGCTGTTCTGCCTCCGGCTTGTTGGCCTTGGTGACGGCAATATGGTGGAACGGGATGTCGTGATTGACGACAACCTTCTGATAATCGAAATGATTCGACACCACGCCGACAATATCAATCGGCAGCGCGCCAATCTTCCAGCGATAAAGCAAATCGTTCAGACAATGGCCGAAACGCGAAACCATCAGAAGCGTTTTAGTCCGTTGCGCATTGTCGTGGAACTCAAATTCCATCTCGAACGGAGCTGCCACGGGCGCAAAGCCTTCACGCAGAACATCGAGAGCAACGCCTTCTTCGGAGATGAAGCTGACGCGCATGAAAAAACGGCCGGTGTCCAGATCGTCAAACTGGGCGCTATCGATGATGTTGCAACCCTTGCCCGCAAGATAACCCGAAATCGCGGCTACGATACCGCGGGTGGACTTGCAGGTGACGGTCAGGACAAAATTATGCATCGGACTTCCTCAAATTTTCGAAGGCGCAAGCCAGGGCACGCGCCTTGAAACTAGTTCACGATGCGGCCCCCGCCATGCCAGAATGCGTAATGCACTGACCGGATTGCGCTATCAAGCAACTTTGGAAGAAAGATTGCTCTAATTTGATCAAAGATGCGGATTGCGGTCACGATACCGGGTGACAAGTTCCCGGTTCACCTCGCCTGAGCCCGGCATATTGGCGCTGAGATAGATCGGTGCATCGCCCTCGCCCACCAGCCTGGCCGCTACATCGGCAAAAATGGCATTGAGGATCGTGACGCCAAGGGCAGTCGAAACCGGACCGACCTTCAAAGCACTGCCTTCGACTTCCAGCACCGCATCGCCCGCGGGCGCATCATTATCCAGTACGACATCGGCCAGAGAAAGCAATTGCGTGCGGCCTTTGGCGATGGCGTTGGAATAGGTGACGGAGGTGACCGCAATGACGGCAGCCCCCTTCTCCCGCGCAAAGCGTGCCGCCTCGATGGGAGCGGCGTTGACGCCGGAGTTCGACACGACGATCAACACGTCGCCTTCGCGAATGCCGTAGCGTTCGAGAATGGGCAACACGGCCCCTTCAATTCGCTCAAAATGCGAGCTTGCCACCGCGCCATCCTGCAGCATGATCGCGCCGCAAAGGATCGGCACGGTAATCGCCAGTCCGCCCGCGCGATAATGCAATTCTTCCGCCATCATATGCGAATGGCCGGTGCCGAACACATAGACCCGACGATCTGCCTTGGCCGCCGTGGCAATGAGTTCGGCGGCTTTGGCCATCGGCTCAGCAAGGCGATCACGCAGACCGGAAAGCCGGGCTATCAGATCATTGAAATAACGATCGGTGATTTCCGTCATCAGCCTTACCCTGCTATCTGCTTTTCGCCCGAAAGCCATGTGGCTTTCGCAAACAGCCCGTCGTCAAGATGGACTGCGTCCATCCGCATGCCGGGACGGAACGTGCCGCGATCATTGAGACGCAAATAACGCGCCGGATAGTGGCTCGCCATGCGCAGTGCCTCGGCCAGCGTCAGCTCCAGTTCGGCCACGCCGAAACGCACCGCCGATGCCATATCGAGATCGGAACCGGCAATGGTGCCATCCGCCAGCACAAGCTTGGAGCAGATGCCGCCCGGCACGCGACGGACAGCACGCCCGTTGATTTCGAAACTTTCAGAGTCCGAACCAACCAGAGCCATGGCATCCGTTACGAAGAAAAGATGGGCATCTCCCCGCTTCGCTCGAAGTGCGAGCCGCAACGCCATCGGATCAACATGGTGGCCATCAGCAACGATGCCGCACCAGATATCAGGATGATCGAGTGCCGCACCGGCAAGCCCCGGCGCACGATGGCCGATCTGGCTCATGGCATTGAAAAGATGGGTGACGCTGCGTGCACCAGCATCGAAGCGCTTGAACGCCTCTTCGGCTGTTGTGTCACTGTGGCCGATGCTGACGACGACACCGCCTTCGCTCAGGCGGCGCACTTGCTCAGGTGTGACCTGTTCCGCAGCAAGCGTGACCAGCAATGTCCCGACCTGCCTTGCCGTATGGATATAGAGCGCAATATCGGCATCATTGACGGGACGCATCAGTTCCGCCAGATGAGCGCCCTTCCGTGCCGGGGCCAGATGCGGCCCCTCCAGATGGAGACCGGCAACGCCCTTGTCGGCCTTGACCGCTTCAATTGCCGCTTCAATGGCGCGGTCGCGTACCGGCGTTGTATCGGTGATCAGCGTCGGCAGAAGGCTTGTCGTTCCATATTTGCGATGCCCCTTGGCAATCGTGAACATGGTCTCGGGCGTAGGCTGATCGTTGAGCATGCGCCCACCGCCGCCATTGACCTGTGCGTCGATGAAGCCGGGCGCCAGAACGCCACCGTTCAGGCGCTCGACATCATGGACTTCGCCAAGCGAAGCTTCCGGCACAATGGCTTCGATCTTGCCATCGCTGAACACCAGCGCGCTTTGGTCATGAAAGCGCTCGCCATCAAAAATGCGTGCGCCTGCTATTGCCGATTTCCTGGTCATACCGTCACCGTAACCTTGTTGAGATTGCGCGGCTTGTCTGGGTCAAAACCCTTGCGGCGCGTGACCGCTTCAATGACGCGGTAATAATTGATGAGGGAAACCAGCGGATCGAGATGTGCATTGCCCGTGCTTGCCGATGGCAGTCGGAAGCCCGGCGTCTCCACATCGGACAGCGACACAATGCTCGCCCCGAATGAATGCAGTCGCTTCAGGGCCTGCATGTTGGTGTCGAAAGCTTCATCACGCGGCAGGAAGGAAATGATCGGGAACCCCTCTTCCACAAGACGCATCGGCCCGTGCATCAATTCCGCCAGCGAAAATGCCTCCGCATGGATATTGGCGGTTTCCTTTGCCTTCAGCGCCGCTTCGAGCGCAATCGCAAAGGCCGTGCCGCGACCGCCGGTATAAAGCGAACGAGCGTTGAAAAGCAGATTTTCAACAGCTTCGCGACCATCGGGCCGTGTTGCAGAAAGCGCCTCTGGCAGGCGTTGCAGCCCGGCCCGCAGGCTTGCATCGCCGCTGGCCGAAGCGACTACGCCCGACAGCGCTGCAACCGCAGCAATGAACGACTTGGTTGCGGCAACACTCTTTTCTTCACCGGCATTAAGCGCCAGCACGACATCGGCAGCATTGCCAAGCGGGCTGTCGACGACATTCACGACCGCAATTGTGGTTGCACCACCCTTTTTGGCAGCTTCCTGCGCTGCAACAATGTCCGGGCTCGCGCCGGACTGCGACACGGTGAAGTGCAGTCCGTTCTTGAGCTTCAGCTTGGAACCGTAGACGGATGCCACCGATGGCCCGATGGATGCTACCGGAATGCCCATCGTGATTTCCATCAGATATTTGAAGAATGTCGCCGCATGATCGGACGAACCGCGCGCAGCGGTCGTGATGACGGCAGGCTCGTTCTTCTGGAAAATGCGCGCGATTTCCGAGAATGTGCCTGCCTCCTTCTCAAGCAGACCGGCGACGACGGCAGGTGACTGTTCGGTTTCCTGCAGCATCAGGGAGGAAGGGCTGTTCATAGTCATTCTCCAATTTTCAGTTCTGCGACGAAGTCATAGGCATCGGCGCGATAATGCGAACGGGTATATTCAACGATCCGGTCGTCCTCGAGATGCGAGACACGCTCGATCAAAAGCGCGGGCGCTCCCCGATGCACACCAAGCAGGCGTGCCGTACCGGGGTCGAGTGTAACTGCTGTCAGGCGCTGCAAGGCGCGCACCGGCTTGTGGCCACGCCGCGCCAATGCACCATAAAGCGAGGCTTCTTCGACACGATCCTTATCCAGATAATGACGCGGAACCACAGCCCGCTCGAAGGCCATCGGAACGCCATCGGCAAGACGTAGACGATCCAGCCTCACCACCGTCGTATCGACACCGATCCCCAGCCGGAAAGCCTCGTCGGGCGACGGCCTGTCAACCTTGTTGGTGACAACGCGCGCGCCCGGCTCCTTGCCGCGTGACAGCATATCCTCGGAAAACGAAGTCAGCCGCCAGAGATGCTGGCTGATACGGGCAGGCCGCTCGGCAACGAAAGTCCCGCTGCCGCGTCGCGCCTCGACTGCGCCTTGCGTCAATAATTCCTTATAGGCATTGCGAACGGTGATGCGGCCGACGCCGAGCTGCTCCGCCAGATCGCGCTCCGGCGGCAGTCCGACAGCGGGCGCAAGTTGCCCCTCCTCGATCAGCTCACCGAGAATACGCGCAAGGTTCCGGTAAAGCGGCCCCGTAAGCTGCGGATCGTGCAAACCGCGCTCTTCGATAGCCGTGATCAATGTGGTTCTATTCATGCTTTACATAATAGAACCTATATAGAACCAATGGCAAGTGACAATCGCATGAAAAAAGCCCGGTCGTGACCGGGCTTTTTGTTTAATGCGATTGCGGAGCGGGATGTGCCTCGGCTGGCGGCTCATCCGGCTTGTGCTCCGGCTCCTTGATCCGGAACCAGGCGACATAAAGCGCCGGCAGGAACAGGAGCGTGATCGCCGTGCCCGCTATGATACCGCCCATCATGGCGTAGGCCATCGGCCCCCAGAACACTTCACGCGCAATGGGAATCAGCGCCAGACTTGCCGCCGCCGCCGTCAGCGCGATGGGTCGCATACGGTGCTGGCTGGCTTGTGTCACCGCATCCCATGGATGCATACCCTCGGTGATATGTTCCTCGACCTGCACGATCAGAATGACCGAGTTTCGGATGAGAATACCGACCAATGCCAGCACGCCGAGGATAGCCACGAAACCAAGCGGCTTGCCGCTTGGTAGCAGGGCTGCCACCACGCCGATCAGACCGAGCGGCGCCACAGCCACCACAAGGAACAACCGCTGGAAGCTTTGAAGCTGGATCATCAGCACCGTCGCCATGACGAACAGCATCAGCGGAACAACAGCAGCAATCGGTCCCTGGCTCTTGCCGCTTTCCTCCACCGTGCCTGCCGTCTGGATATAGTATCCCGATGGCAGCTTGTCGGCGAAAGTCTTGATTGCTGGCGCCAGATCCTTGACGATCGTGTCCGGCATCGTCTTGTCGATGATGCCAGCAGCGACCGTAATCGTCGGAATGCGCGAACGACGATAGATAACCGGCTGCTCCAGTTCGTACCGGAAATTCGCAATCGCCGCCAAGGGCACCGATGTCCCGTTACCGGTTGCGATCTGAAGGCTTTGCAGCGTATCGATCGAGTCCCGCTCCTGCTTCTGCGCCCGAGCTATGACATCGATCAGATAGATCGAATCCCGCACCTGCGTGATTGTGATCCCGCCAACGATGCCGTTGAGAGTCGTTGCAATATCTTTTGACGAAATGCCGAGCTTTCTTGCCTTGTCCTGCATAACGTCGACGCGAATGACACGCCCCGGTTCGTTCCAGTTATAGTTGACGACACCGAGCCGCTTATCCGCGCTCAGGATACCGGCAAAATCCTGCGCGATGCCACGCAGCTTCTGGATGTCCGGTCCCGAGATACGATACTGCACCGGACGGCCAACCGGCGGTCCAAGCTCCAGATATTTTACATAGACGTCCGTACCGACGTAATCCTTGCGCAGAACCTCGTTGAACTTCTGCTTGAGCCGATCACGCGCTTCGATATCGTTGGCAACGACGACCATCTGCCCGAAATACGGATTTGCAGGCTGCACATCGAAAGAAAGAATGAAGCGGATGGCACCTTCCCCGACATAGGTACTCCAGTGATCTATATCAGGATTGTCTTTGAGCATCGTCGCTTCGAACTTTTCCATCTGTGCTCTGGTATCGGCGATGGAGCTGTTCTGCGGAAGCGTCCAGTCGAGCACCAGTTCCGGACGGTCCGATTCCGGGAAGAACTGTCGTTGGATGAAGCCCATGCCGAAAACCGACACAACAAAGAGCACGATGGTAGTGGCGATGGTGATCCATTTATGCCGCATGGATGCCAGCAGGACCTGCGAGAAGATCATGAAGAAGCGGCTGTGCTTTTCTTCATGCGCCTTCATCTTCTTCGGCAGGAAAGTGACACCCAGCAGAGGCGCAAACAGAACCGCCACGATCCACGAGACAATCAGCGAAACTGCGATCACCACGAACAATGTAAACGTATACTCACCGGCCTGACTGTTGTTCAACCCGATCGGTATGAACCCTGCAATGGTGACGAGCGTGCCCGTCAGCATCGGGAACGCCGTATGCGAATAGACATAGGTTGCGGCCTTGTTGATGGGATCACCGTGCTCAAGCCGCGCCACCATCATTTCAACCGCAATCATCGCATCATCGACCAGCAGGCCCAATGCGATGATAAGCGCGCCAAGCGATACGCGTTGCAGGGAAATATCCATCAGCGACATCGCCAGGAAGGTGATTGCCAGCACCAGCGGGATCGACAGAGAAACAACAAAGCCCGCTCGTACGCCCAGACTGACGAAGCTTACGGCCAAAACGATAACGACGGCCTCGAAGAGCGCTCTGGTAAAGCCCGAAACTGCATCCTTGACGACTTCGGGTTGGTCGGCGACCTTGAATACATTGACGCCAACCGGCAGTTCTGCCGTCACCTCGCTCATCATCTTGTCAAGGGCTGCCCCAAACTCAAGAAGATTGCCATTCGGCTTCATGCCGATGCCAAGCCCAATCGCATCCTGCCCGTTTACCCGGAAAATGGATGCGGGCGGATCGACGTAGCCACGCGTGATCGTCGCGACATCGGAAAGACGGAAGAAGCGATCATTGACGCGCAGGTTCACTGCACGCAGATCGGCTTCCGAATTGAATTGCCCGCTGACGCGCACGCTGATGCGCTCCGGCCCGGCTTCCACGACACCGGAAGGCGTAATGGCGTTCTGGTCCTGCAAGGCTTGCAGGATTGCCTGTTGGTCCAATCCCAGCGCCGCAATCTGGCGTGTCGAAAACTCCAGATAGATCGCCTCGTCCTGCGCACCGATCAACTCGACCTTGCCTGCATTGGGCAGTGTCAGAATTTTGGTCCGCGTGCTCTCGGCATAATCGCGCAACTGCCGCATGGAAAGACCATCCGACGTGAAGGCATAAACGTTGCCGTAAACGTCACCGAACTGGTCGTTGAAATACGGCCCGAGAACGCCCTGCGGCAGCGTATTCTGAATATCGTTCAGAAAATGGCGCACTTCCGTCCAGGATTTTTTGACCTGTTCGGCCCGCGTCGTATCTTTCAGAAACACGAACACGACCGACTTGCCTGCGGTGGTTATGCTGCGCGTATAGTCGAGCGTATCCAGCTCTTCGAGCTTCTTTTCCAGCCGGTCCGTAACCTGATTGAGTGTTTCCTCAACGGAAGCCCCCGGCCAGTTGGCCTGTACGACCATCGTCTTGACGGTGAATTCCGGATCTTCCTCGCGACCGAGATCGATGTAGGAAATCAGGCCTGCCACCAGAAAGACGAGCATGAAATACCAGACGAGGGACCGATGATTCAGAGCCCAGTCAGACAGATTGAAACCCTTCTTCACAGGCCCGTTCCTTTCGCGTCCAGGCGGACTTTCTGTCCTTCCTTCAACTCGTTCACACCGGCAATCGCAACGTAACTGCCGACATCGACACCCCCGGCGACAAAACTGTCGCCGCGTCGTTCGATAACCTGCACATCATGAAGGGAAACCGTCTGCTTGTGCGGGTCGATGACCCAGATGCCAGTCTTGCCGTTTTCATCACGCAGGGCCTGAATTGGCATCGTCACAAGGTTCTGTTCGGGTGCAGCCATGGCTGCCCGGATCGTAGCGCCAAGGCGAAAGCCTTCCGGCGGATTATCGAGAGCAATTCTGACGCGCCGCGTGCGCGTCTGTGCATCTGCCTGGGGCGCAACCTCGCGCACCGTTCCCTGTCCCGTCACTTTCGGATCGGCCTGAAGCTGTACATTGAATGGCGTACCCGGCTCAAAATACTGCGTCATGCTGTCAGGAATATCGAGCACGGCTTCGCGGATATCGGGACGCGCGACCGTCATTACGGTCTGCCCCGCCGCAACCACCTGCCCGACTTCAGCATTCGTTGCCGAAATGACGCCGTCGTAATCCGGGCGTAACACGGCATAGCTACGCTGGTCCTGCGCCTTTTTCAGCCCCGCCTGAGCCTTTTCCAGCCCCGCCTCGGCGCTGTCGCGCGCCTGTTTCGCCGCATCGTAATCGGCTTGCGAGACATTATTGCCCTTGAGGAGGATACGCTGGCGCTCCTCGCTTGCCGAGGCATTGGCAAATTGCGCTTCGGCGCTCGCCAGATCGGCCCGTGCCGACTGAACGGCAAGATCGAGATTGGACGGATCGACCATCGCAACCATCTCGCCCTTCTTCACGAGATCGCCCACCTGAACGGGACGATTGATAATCCGCCCGAGCACACGGAACGCAAGATCGGTGGAATAACGCGGCTCTATCGTACCTGCAAAACCCGTCTGCGTTACAGGCTTGGGTTCAACCACCATATACAGAACCGGGCGCGCAATGTCCGTATCCGCTTGTTTGTCTTCTTCCTTGCCGCAGGCGCTGAGCAGAACCGCTGCGCCAAGCATGACGACATAGCCCATTGACCGGACCGCACGAAACTGGATTGCCGTCTTCATTGTGCAACGAGCCCTTCCTGTTCCTGCACGACATCAGCCGGTTCGCCGGAACGCAGCATCTGTGCGCCTTTGGTGACGATCAGCTCGCCCTCCTGCAGGCCACCCTCAACGAGCAGCCTCCCCTTTTCGTAGGCAAGCACTTTTATCGGAACCAGCGTTGCCACCTTGGAATCCTTCGATAGCCTCCAGACAGCCGTGCGTCCTGCATCCGAAGTCATCGCGCTCCACGGCAGCACCACGACTTTCACGCTGTCCATATGCACCGTCCCCGTCACCGTGGCTCCGAGTGCCATCTGCGGTGGCGTTTGCGCTATTCCCACCTTCACCCGCACGGTGCCCGTCTGCGCATCCACCACCGGCGAAATTTCGCGGATCTTGCCTTCGGCGCTGATCGAAGCATCGGACAGAAGCGCAATCGTTACGCCCATACCGATCTTGGCATGGTTGACCAGCGTTTCCTGCACATCGAAGATCGCGTCACGCGGACCATCCTCGGCAATAGAAAACGCTGTCTGCGCCGCCTGCACCACTTGCCCGGCCTCGACGTTGCGCGCGGTAATCACGCCTGAAACAGGCGCCTGCAATTCGGTGTAGGACAACTGGTCGCGCGCATCCTTGAGCTGGCTTTCGGCGCTTGCAAGAGCGCTCTGCGTCGTCTGCAGGTTCTGGTTTGCCTGGTCATAGGTGCTGCGCGTCGTGAAGCCTTGCGCCAGCAAGGCCTTTTGCCGCACAAAATTGGCCTGTGCCTGTACGAGTTGCGCCTGCGCGGCGTCCCTTGTGGCTTGCGCAACGCGCAGATTGGCCTGCTGTTCAACATCGTCGATACTGGCGAGAGGCTGGCCCTTTTCCACATGCTGGCCGATCTCGACCAGACGCTGCACGACCTGACCGTTCAAACGGAACGAAACATTGACGAGAGAACGCGCCGCTATCGCACCGGATAATGTGAGTTTCGGCTGGTAATCGCTTGCGACCGCCTTGACCACCGCCACCGGTACGACATTAAGCTGGTCCGCCCGCACAGGAGACACGATGCCCGGCACAAGCAGCCCCAGACAGACAAGGAGCATACCCCGCTTTCCAAAACGGGAAGCCGCGAGCTGGCTCGCAACGCGCCTCCATCCATTCTGGAAACCGTAAATGATTGATTTTACTGCCATTTACACGATTCTCACTGGTTCGGTTCTGTTGAGAATGCAACTAAAGCCATGCAGAGAAAAGCGGCGTTGTAAAAGATGTTGAATCATAGTTATCGCTGTTAAAATCTTTTCGAAAATGTTCACACAAAACAATTGACAGGCTTTGCCCCTTACGGGAGCGTATATAAATAGAAATATAGAGATATATTGATATTCAATAATATTGGCTGCTGCGAACAGCTTTCTAAAGCTTTGCCTCCTCGACAAGTCTCTGCCCAGCGGCATTCAATTCATAACGCGTGCGTTGCGTGCGCGGATCGCGCTGCCTGATCCGCACATAACCATGATCTTGCCCGAGCACTGAAATTTCCCGCAGCACCAGCGCGTGCGCAACACCCAATAACCGCGCAAAAGTTCGGCTGTCTGACGCTATACCCAGCGCCAGCGCGGCGACAATCCCGGCGCCAAGCCCGGTGAGATTGCGGGACGCCGTCATGAGAGCGTCAACGAACGCCATATATTCCGCCTCGCCCTCATCCATCATGCGGCAGCCGATTTAAGAGGACGGAATGAAACAATCACCGATTTCGAGGTCGGCGTGTAGCTTTCATCACCCGAACTGGCGAGTGGCACCAGCACATTCATTTCCGGATAGTAGCCTGCAATACAGCCGCGCGGGATGTCGTAGGGCACAAAGCGGAAATCGCGGGCAATACGCTCCACGCCATCGTCGAATTCGCCGACAATATCAGCCCGGTCACCGGCCTCGACACCGATATCGGCCATATCGGCGGCATTCATGAAGACGACCTGCCGTTCTCCATAAACACCACGATAGCGATCATCCATGCCATAGATGGTCGTATTATACTGGTCGTGGCTGCGGAATGTTTGCAGCACATAACGCCCCGGTATACCGCGTGCCTGCTGATGCTCGACGGCTTCCGGCAGGCCCCCGGTCCAGAATGTGGCCTTGCCCTTCGTCGTATTCCATTCCAGCTCGCGGGCGGAATTACGCAAATGGAAGCCGCGGGGAACCCGCACACGCATATTGAAATCATAGAAGTCCGGCAGCACACGGGCGATATGGTTGCGGATAAGATCGTAGTCGTCGGCAAGCTCCAGCCAGTCGACCGGCTGTGGCCCAAGCGTCGCCTGCGCCATACCCGCAATGATCGTCACTTCCGAGCGCAGATGCGCAGATGCAGGCGCATTGATGCCGCCTGAACCGTGCACCATGCTCATGGAATCCTCAACCGTCACGATCTGCGCCACACCTCTGGAATTGAGGTCGATCTCCGTGCGGCCAAGGCAAGGCAGAATGAAAGATTCCCGCCCCGGCACCAGATGCGAATGGTTGAGCTTGGTTGCGATATGGACCGTCAGCCCCTGGCCGGAAAGCGCTTTGGAAATAAGCGGGCTATCCGGCGTGGCCCGGGCAAAATTGCCGCCAAGGCCGATAAATGCCTGAGCAGACCCGTCGAGCATGGCACCAATGGCACCCAGAACATTGTGTCCCGGCTCACGAGGAACATCAAAGCCGAATTCCTTTTCCAGAGCATCGAGAAATGCGACCGGAGGCCGTTCATTGATGCCGACGGTCCGATCCCCCTGCACGTTTGAATGGCCGCGCACCGGACACAGCCCAGCGCCGGGCCTGCCAATATTGCCGCGCAGCAGCATGAAGTTGGTGATTTCGCGGATCGTGATGACGGAATGGCGGTGCTGGGTGATGCCCATCGCCCAGGTGCAGATGACCCGTTCCGATTCCATATAGATTTTTGCCGCGCGTTCCAGCGACGACCGGAGAAGTCCCGATTGGTCCTCGATCTCTTCCCACGATGTCGCGTCAACAACGGCCCGATAGGCTTCCAGTTCCGCCGTATGCGTGCTGAGAAATTCCCGGTCGAGGATGGAGGGCTTGCCTTCGGCCAGCGCCGCATCGTCCGCCGCGAAAACCGCCTTGGCCATACCACGGAAAGCGGCAAGATCGCCGCCAAGGCGCGGCTGGAAATAATCGCTCGCTATGGCTTCGCTGCCGCCATGCAGCATTTCAAGCTTGTTCTGCGGATCGGCGAACCGCTCCAGCCCGCGTTCGCGGATCGGATTGAAAACGACAATGCGCGCACCGCGCTCAGCGGCACGACGCAGATCGCCCAACATGCGCGGATGGTTGGTGCCCGGATTCTGGCCGACGACAAAAATGGCATCGGCCATTTCGAAATCTTCCAGCAGGACGGTCCCCTTGCCGACGCCAACCGACTGCTTCAGCGCAACACCGCTAGCCTCGTGGCACATATTAGAGCAGTCGGGGAAATTGTTGGTCCCATAGGCGCGCACAAACAACTGATAGAGAAACGCTGCCTCATTCGAGGCACGACCCGACGTATAGAACTCAACCCGGTTCGGGCTGTCGAAACTCTTGAGAATATCACCGATAGTCCTGAACGCCTCATCCCATTCGATGGCTTCATACTGATCGGTCGAGGCATTGTACCGCATCGGATGGGTCAGGCGACCCGTATTCTCCAGATCGTAATCCGTCCAGCTACGCAGCTGCGAAACCGTATGTTCGCGGAAGAAGGCAGGCGTCGTGCGCCGGTCGGTTGCCTCCCAGGCGACAGCCTTCACGCCATTCTCGCAAAATTCGAAGGAAGAGCCATGTTCCGGATCACCCCAGGCGCAACCGGGGCAATCGAACCCGTCAGGCTGGTTTGCCTTGAGAAGCGTGCGCGCACCGGAGAGCGGAGCGCCGCTTGCAAGCAGTTGCTTGCCGCAGCTTTTCAATGCGCCCCATCCGCCTGCTGCAGCGGATCGCTTGCCAATGAAACCGGTTTTGGTGGCCTTGCTCATCCGTTACCCTCTAACCCAGTTGCGAGCCCGCCTTCTTCAGTTGGCATAAACTTGCCTTGGGCGGGTGCCAATATCATAAGTGGAATTGCCTGGTCCTTCAATTAACCGCGAGGCAATTGTTATTCGATACTTGTTCGCACTTGATTTCAGTCGCGCGATCCGTCATGCGATTGGTCAAGAAAAATTACCACAAGGGGTGGGATAGATGCCCAACATCGTTGAAATCGCCGATCTGAAGCGGCTTGCCCAGCGCCGCGTCCCCAAGATGTTCTTTGATTACGCGGATTCTGGCGCCTGGACCGAGTCGACCTATCGCGCCAACGAAGACGACTTCAAGAAGATCAAATTGCGCCAGCGCGTCCTCGTCGACATGACGAACCGTTCGCTCGAAACAACAATGATCGGTGAAAAAGTGTCGATGCCGGTGGCGCTCGCCCCGACTGGCCTGACAGGCATGCAGCATGCCGACGGCGAAATGCTCGCCGCGCAGGCGGCAGAAGCCTTCGGCGTTCCCTTCACCCTTTCGACCATGAGCATCTGTTCCATCGAAGATGTCGCTTCGGTCACCAAGAAGCCGTTCTGGTTCCAGCTCTACGTGATGAAGGACCGCGACTTCGTGAAGAATCTGATCGGTCGCGCCAAGGCCGCCGGTTGCTCGGCATTGGTACTGACACTCGATCTTCAGATTCTCGGCCAGCGCCACAAGGATATCCGCAACGGCCTTTCCGCCCCGCCGAAATTCACCCCGAAGCATATCTGGCAGATGGCAACCCGCCCCGGCTGGTGCCTTGGCATGATGGGCACGCAGCGCCGCACGTTCCGCAACATCGCCGGTCACGCCAAGAATGTTACCGACCTTTCCTCGCTCTCCTCCTGGACGGCGGAACAGTTCGATCCGCAGCTCAACTGGAACGACGTGGCCTGGATCAAGGAACAATGGGGTGGCAAGCTCATCCTCAAGGGCATTCTCGATGCCGAAGACGCCAGGATGGCGGCAAAGTCAGGTGCAGACGCAATCATCGTGTCAAACCACGGTGGACGTCAGCTCGATGGCGCACCGTCTTCAATCTCCATGCTGCAGCCGATCGTTGACGCTGTCGGCGACAAGATCGAAGTGCATGTCGATGGCGGTATCCGTTCCGGTCAGGATGTGCTTAAAGCCCGCGCGCTCGGTGCGCAGGGTGTGTTCATCGGCCGTCCGTTCCTCTATGGCCTCGGTGCGATGGGCAAGGATGGCGTAACGCTGGCGCTTGAAATCATCCGCAAGGAACTGGATGTCACGATGGCGCTCTGCGGCAAACGCGATATCAACGATATCGACAAGTCGATCATCCATTCCATAAATTTTTGAGCCATAAACTTTTGACAATGTCCAGAGCCGGCCCCGTGTCGGCTCCTGTACTTTAGCAATTACTTGAATAATATCGCGCCATACGCGAGTACCGGTGAATGATGCACCGCAAGGTTACTTAAAAATAACCAAGTGTTAAACATATCTCTTTACCATGTTCGGCAGTACGGCTCGTGGCCGTTTTTCTGTTCGGATTTGGAGTGGGAACCGATGAAGTGCACTTCCGCCATTGCCATCGTGGCTATCAGTCTGATGGCGGGATCAGGAGCGGCATTTGCCGCCGATATAATTGCAGACCCTGTCATTGAGCCCATGCCGGAACCGGTTAATTCCTCCGGCTGGTATATTCGTGGCGACCTCGGTTACAATTTCAAATCGAGCACGGATGGCGACTGGAGCTTCTGGAACCAGTACGATCCGCCCTATCGCGGCATTGACGATACGCTGCGCTACGACGATTTCAGCCTCAAGGCAGGCGCGACTTACGGCGTGGGTGTCGGTTACCGCTTTACCGACATGTTCCGCGCCGATGCCACGCTCGACTTCTTCCGCGCGGGCATCAACGGGCGCACCGCCTGCCCAAGCTATGTGAAATCCAGCAAAGGCTTCAACCCGGTTGAGGATAATTGCAACTACGAGGATTCGTCCACGGCCAATATCTGGACGGCCATGGCCAACGCCTATGTTGACCTGCCGCGTGTTGGAGCAGTCACGCCTTATCTGGGTGCCGGTCTGGGCGCTGCCTATGTCAAATATGATAACTGGAAATCCCATGAAGTCTGCGCTGGCTGCACCTATTCCAGCGAAAAGGACGGGTTGGACAGTTGGCGCTTTGCAATGGCTCTCATGGCCGGTGTCAGCTACGATCTGACCGAGCAACTCAAGCTTGATGTCGGTTATCGTTATATGCGCATCAATGGCGGCAAAGCCTATGGTTTCGACGCAGCAGATCGCAGCACCAACCCTTACGGCAATGCTGAAGGACCGGGCGCCACCGGAACACAGGCCAAGGACAACGGCTTCAACATGCACACAATTCGTGCCGGTCTTCGTTACGAATTCCGTTAAACACAGTGATCTTTCGAATAGAAAGCCCGGTCAATACCGGGCTTTTTTCATTTCAGCTGCGTGAAGTCGGCGCTTTTGACAGAAGCACTGTGCGGATGGCAAAACTGGAATGGATGCGCGCAACACCGGGCAATCGCGACAGGATTTCCTTGTGAATAATCTCATAGGCTGCGGCATTTTCCGCTTCGACGCGCAGAATATAATCCGCGTCGCCTGTCATGAGATAGCATTCCTGTACTTCCGGGTGCCGCCGCACGGCCTCCTCGAAACGGTTCAGGAATTCCTCCGTCTGGCGGTCGAGCGTAATACGCACGATGGCGACCAGCCGCTCGTCACCATCGGATGAGCCGACGATGGCCGTGTAGCCACGAATGACCCCACTTTCCTCCAATATCTGCACCCTCCGCAGACAGGCGGACTGCGAAAGCCCCACTTCGCCGGCAAGATGACTGTTGGTCATACGCCCGTCCCGGCGCAGGCAGCGGATGATATTGCGGTCGATACCGTCGAGCGTTGGCATGAATAATCTTCAACCTGAAAGCTAAAATATGCGCAAGATGTGCGAAAATTCGCATAATATGCGACAAATAGCAAAAACATTCGAATAGTCTTCGACTAATATGCGGGCAAGCTTTGGGAGTGAGGAGTCACAAGGTTTCTCAACCAAGGCTTATATGCTTTGGGCGGCAGGCGATCCATATCGACAACGACGTTCCAAGCGTTCTCGTAGAGTAGTGAGCAGTTTGGAAAGAGCCGTGTAAATGGTTGATATGTCGATGCAATTTTCACAGGATGAGCGCGATCTTGCTGCCGGTGGCGTATTGACCATCGACCTGTCGGCGCTGCGCCACAATTATTCGGCCATTGCCCGTCATATAGCGCCCACCCGCGCCGCAGCCGTCGTCAAGGCCGATGCCTACGGGCTCGGCGCCAGCCGTGTCGCGCCTGCCTTTTACGATGCCGGTTGCCGTGATTTCTTCGTCGCTCATCTCGGCGAAGCCATTGCGCTGAAGCCGTTTCTCAAGCCCGATGCGACCCTTTACGTCCTGAATGGTCTTCAGCCGGGAACAGAAGAAGCCTGCGCCCGCGAAGGCATTGTGCCAGTACTCAACTCGCTGGAACAGATTGAAAACTGGGCGACGCTCGCCGCCAGACAAGGCAAGAAGCTGCCCGCCCTGCTCCAGCTCGATACCGGCATGTCGCGTCTCGGCCTGTCGCCGAAGGAATTCGAGCGCCTTCTGGAAAGTTCAGCTCTTCTGGGCAACATCGACATCAAATTTATCATCAGCCATCTGGCAAGCGGTGATGAGCCGGAAAATGCGGCAAATGCCCGTCAGCTTGCCAATATGACCGCCCTGCTTGCGCGTCTGCCAAAATTGCCGGTCGCCTTTGCCAATTCCGGCGGCAGCTTCCTCGACAAGACCTATCATTTCGACCTCGCCCGCCCCGGCGTCGCGCTCTATGGCGTTGGACCTAAAAGCGAGATCGTTCCTGTCCTCACCCTTTCGGCGCGCGTCATTCAGGTGCGCGACATCGGCGCGGGCGCGGCGGTTGGCTATGGCGGCACCTATATCGCCGAAGGTCCAATGCGGGTGGCCACAATTGCCGTCGGCTATGCCGATGGCTGGTTCCGTTCTCTCAGCAACAAGGGCGCGGCCTTCTTTGGTGATACGCGCCTGCCAATCATCGGACGTGTATCGATGGACTCGATCACGCTCGACGTCAGCGCATTGCCGGAAGGCACGCTGAAACTCGGCAGCCTTGTGGAGCTGATTGGTCCGCATCAGCGTCTCGAAGACGTGGCGCGCGACTGCGACACCATTCCCTATGAAATTCTGACTGCGCTCGGCAACCGTTATGCACGTGTCTACGTGGAGAGCGGCGCGAGCGGCATAAAAGCATAAGACAAGAGGCGAACATGCAGATCACCATCCTCGGCAGCGGCGTTATTGGCGTTACGACCGCTTATTACCTCGCCAAGCTCGGCCATGAGGTAACCGTTGTCGACCGCGAAGAAGGCCCGGCACTGGAAACAAGCTTTGCCAACGCAGGTCAGGTTTCGCCAGGCTATGCCTCGCCATGGGCCGCACCCGGCATTCCGTTCAAGGCTGCGAAATGGCTGTTCCAGAAGCACGCGCCGCTCATCCTGCGCCCAACCTGCGACCCGGCTCAATATAGCTGGCTCATGCAGATGCTCGCGAATTGCACCGACAGCCGCTACAAGGTCAACAAGACCCGCATGGTACGCGTTGCCGAATATGCGCGCGATTGCCTTGTCGACCTGCGCAAGGAAACCGGCATCGAATACGACCAGCGCATGCAGGGCACGCTCCAGCTCTTCCGCGAGCAGTACCAGCTTGACGGCATCGGCAAGGATATTGAAGTGCTGCGTCAGGACGGCGTGCCGTTTGAAGTCCTCGACCGTGAGGGCTGCGCCAAGGTGGAACCGGCACTTGCCCGCGTAAAGGACAAATTCGTTGGCGGCTTGCGTCTGCCGCACGATGAAACCGGCGACTGCTTCAAGTTCACCAACGCTCTGGCAAAGATCGCCGAAGGGCTCGGTGTCAAATTCCGCTTCGGCGTCAACATCAAGTCGTTGCTGATGTCCGGCGGCAAGGTTTCCGGCGTCGAGACCTCCGAGGGCGTTCTGACCGCCGACCGTTATGTCGTTGCGCTTGGCAGCTACACGCCAGCGCTCGTCAAATCGCTTGGCCTCAACGCCCCTATCTATCCGGTGAAAGGCTACTCCATCACCGCGCCGATCATCGATGAGGATCGCGCTCCGGTTTCGACAGTTCTCGATGAAAGCTACAAGATCGCCATCACCCGGCTTGGCGACCGCATCCGCGTCGGCGGCATGGCGGAAGTCTCGGGCTTCACCAAGGACCTGCCCGCCGCGCGGCGTGCGACGCTTGATCTGTCGGTGACCGACCTGTTCCCCGGCGGCGACCTGAAAGCAGCAACCTTCTGGTCCGGCCTGCGCCCGATGACGCCGGATTCCACGCCGATCATCGGTGCAACGCGCTACGACAACGTGTTCATCAATGCTGGTCATGGAACGCTCGGCTGGACCATGTCGTGCGGCTCCGGCAAATTGCTCGCCGACCTTATTTCCGGCAACAAGCCGGATATCCGGGCCGACGATCTCGGCATCTCCCGCTACGAATAAGAACACATGCACGAAATTGAATCGCCTTTCCGAGGCGATTCAAAAGCTCGGTGGCGTGCAGGCGCTGACGATTTCGCATGGCACCGGCCCGACGCAACGGAACCGGTGCGGCAGCTTGCTGGAAAAATAATAGGCGTCGCCCGGCCCCAGAATGCGGCGCTCACTGCCGACAGTCACTTCGATGCGACCCGAAATGACGATGCCGCCTTCCTCCCCCTCGTGCATCAAAAGCACTTTTCCCGTGTCGGAACCCGGCTCATAACGCTCCTTCAGTATCTGTAATGAGCGCGAAAACAGATGGTCGCCCACCTGACGATAGGAAATCGAACCCTTGCCAATTTCCACCAGCTCCTCAGCCTGATAGAATACCTTATGCGGCGCATCCGGTTCGAGCGCGAAAAACTCGGCCATGCCGATGGGAATACCGTCGAGAATGCGCTTCAATGCGCCAACGGACGGATTGGACTGATTGGCCTCGATCAGCGATACGGTGGAGTTGGTCACGCCTGCTCTTTTGGCAAGCTCGCGCTGCGACAGATTCTGCCGCATGCGCACATAACGAAGCCTCCCGCCGATATCGATGCTCATCGAACCTTCCCCTTCTGTTTATGATGTTCGATATAGCACAAACTTGATAATTATCCCACATAAAAACAATAGCTTAATATTTTGAAGAAAAGGACTTGTTGCCTTTCGCAAAGCGTGGCCTGCTGCCTGCAAATAGGAGGTAACTATGCTCACCAAAACCAACACGCCTAGCCTTGAGAACTTCTGGATGCCGTTCACCGCGAACCGGCAGTTCAAGGCCGCGCCGCGCATGCTCGCAAGTGCCTCGGGCATGTATTACACCGACACTGACGGCAATCAGGTTCTGGATGGCACGGCAGGTCTTTGGTGCTGCAATGCCGGTCACGGCCGCAAGCGCATTACCGAGGCTGTCGAGCGCCAGATTTCGACGATGGATTTCGCACCCACCTTCCAGATGGGCCATAATGTGGCTTTCGACTTTGCAGAAAAGCTCGCAGCCATTGCGCCGGGCGGACCGGATGCAAAACTCGACCGCGTATTCTTCACCAATTCCGGTTCGGAATCGGTCGATACAGCATTGAAGATCGCCATCGCGTATCAGCGCGCCATCGGTCAGGGCACCCGCACCATGATTCTGGGCCGCGAAAAGGGTTATCACGGCGTCGGTTTCGGCGGCATTTCCGTCGGTGGCCTCGTCAACAACCGTCGCGTCTTCCCGCAGATTCCTGCTGACCACCTTCGCCACACGCTCGACATCGAAAAGAACGCCTTCTCCAAGGGCCTGCCAGCAAACGGCATCGAGCTTGCCGACGATCTGGAACGCCTTGTCCAGCTACATGGCGCTGAAAAGATCGCTGCCGTCATCGTTGAACCGATGTCCGGTTCGGCTGGCGTCATCCTCCCGCCGAAGGGCTATCTGGAACGCCTCCGCGCCACGGCAGACAAGCATGGCATCCTCCTGATCTTCGACGAAGTCATCACCGGTTTTGGCCGCCTCGGCACGCCGTTTGCCGTTGATTACTTCGGCGTCGTGCCTGACCTCGTAACAACCGCCAAGGGCCTGACCAACGGTGCCATCCCGATGGGCGCAGTCTTCGCCGCCCGCAAGGTCTATGATGGTCTGATGACCGGCCCGGAAAACGCTATCGAGCTGTTCCACGGATACACCTATTCCGGCCATCCGGTTGCAGCCGCTGCCGGTCTTGCAACGCTGGAAGTCTACGCCGAAGAAGGCCTGCTGACGCGCGGTGCAGAGCTTGCCAATCACTGGCAGGAAGCGCTCCATTCGCTCAAGGGCGTTTCGAACGTCATCGACATTCGTAACCTCGGCCTGGTTGGCGCTATCGAACTCTCGTCCCGCAAGGATGCACCGGGCGCCCGCGCCTACGATGTTTTCGTGGATTGCTTCAAGAAGGGCCTGCTCATTCGCGTAACTGGCGATGTGATCGCGCTTTCGCCGCCGTTGATCGTGGAAAAGGAACAGATCGACACGATCGTGTCCGTCCTCGGCGACGCCATCAAACGCGCAGCCTGACCTGCACCCCGGTCACGCTGCCTTTTAGCCGCCGCTGTTCCCCTGCGGCGGCTTTTTTCTTTCTGACATGCTTATACCAGGGCGCTGAGATGCTAGCGCATCACGCCCTGAAAATACTCAACGCCACACAGGCTTAACCCTGCGATGGCGTGAAATTCGCCACCAGCGCATGGCTATCGCCCGGATAGGTAAAACGCACATGCGTCACCGGCTGGTCGGAATTCCAGGTCTGGCGCTCGATCACCAGACAGGGCGAGCCCAGCGGAATGCCAAGCATCCCGGCATTCTCCTGCGTGGCGGCAATCGCACGTATCGAGTGTTTTGCGCTGCTCCACGGCACACACGAAACCAGCCATGGCCCCGGAGAGTTTTCGGCAAAATCGGTCTGCGCCGCTGTCGGAACAGCATGCAGACTGATAATGCGCTCTTCCAGCGCAAAGACGCGCTTGCCCGCATAGTGACGGCAGACAAGCTCAACCAGCGGCGTGTGGCGCGGCATATCGATATGCCGTGCATCGGCAGGTCCGCTCAGTCGCTCGCGCCTGCTCGTCAGCTCGAACCGATAGGCGGCACCAAGCGCTGCCACCTCATCGCGGATATCGTGGATTTCCAGGATCGCCGCCTGCGATTGCGGAAAGGAAACGAAGCTGCCGGATCGCCGCTTGCGCTCGATCAGTCCTGCTTTGGCAAGCTGGGTCAGCGCCTTGTTCACCGTCATGCGCGAACAGCCATACTGCTCCGTCAGCTCGTGCTCGAAGGGGATGCGATGGCCGGGCAGCCATTCTCCCGACAGGATGCGCGATTCTATATCGTCCAGAATACGCTGATGCAGCGAAAGCACCGGTACATTCTTTGCGATCAAATCTTCGCCAGCCATGCCGTCTCCTGTCAGGCGAGCAATTCGCCAAGGATTTTCTGGAAAGCACGCTCCGCCTGATCACGCAAGCGGTGACGCCCGCCTTCCACCTGTTTAACGCCGCGCACCCACACGTCGGACGGTCGTGCGCGACCGCCAAACAGCCATCCATCCAGCACGGCATCGCCTTTCGCATGAGGCAGGCGCGCCATATCAAGTGCGACAAAATCGGCCGAAGCGCCCTCTCTCAAACCATCGCCTGCACGGCCCATGGCAATGTTGCCGCCCACCGCTGCGCCATCGAACAGGGCACGCCCCGTCGAGCCTTCATTTTCAGCCAGCACATTGCGGGCGCGATGGAGCAAACGTTGCGAATACTCGAACTGTCGCAATTCATCGCCAATGCCGATCAGCACATTGGAATCCGAGCCGACACCAAACTTGCCACCAGCAGAAGTAAACACCGTCGCGTTGAACGTTCCGTCACCGAGATTGGCTTCGGTCACGGGGCAGAGACCGGCAATCGCCCCGGCCTTGGCCATGCGCTGCGTTTCGTCATCGGTCATATGGGTCGCATGAATGAGGCACCAGCGCGAAGATAAATCCTGATGGTCGAGAAGCCATTCGACCGGACGCTTGCCCGACCAGGCGACACAGTCCTCGACTTCCTTCACCTGTTCAGCCACATGGATATGCACCGGCGTCTCGGGAAGAAGCTTCGTTACGAGGTTGAGTTCGTCCGGCATCACGGCGCGCAGGCTGTGTGGTGCAACACCCAGAACCGCACCGTCGAAACCCGCAAGCGCTTGTTTGCAGCCTTCGATCAGCCGCGCGAAACGTTCAGGATTGTTGATGAACCGCCGTTGTCCTTCATTCGGAACAGCACCGCCAAAACCCGAATGCGCATAAAAGACGGGCAGAAGCGTCAGGCCGATGCCCGCCGCCTTGGCTGCGGAAACAATGCGGTCGGCCATTTCCGAGATATTGCCGTAAGGCGTGCCATCGCGATCGTGATGCAGATAGTGAAACTCGCCGACGCGGGTGAAACCGGCTTCAAGCATATCAACATAGAGCCGCAACGCCACAGCTTCAACCTGTTCCGGCGACGTGGTGAGTGCGAACTTGTACATGATCTCGCGCCAGCTCCAGAAGCTGTCGGCAGACGGGCCGCGCCGCTCCGCCAATCCAGCCATGCCGTATTGGAACGCATGGCTGTGCAGGTTTGGCATCCCGGAAATGACTACTGCATGATGTTCATCACCCGACTGCGCGCTGACGCCAGCTTCCACAGATGCGATTTTTCCATCCGCCATGCCAAGCCGCACATCATTCACCCAACCGGTTTGCAGAAGCGCCTGTCCGGCATGAATAAATTGCTTTTTGGTGGCTGCGGCAGACATTCGAACAAGCTCCTCACTTCGCCAAATTTTCGCGCCGATCTTTCAACAGATCGCAAATGGATGCATTTTTTCTCTTGGCGGTTCCGTTAATATGTATATACATTATTGAAAAACAGGGGAAGCGAGAAAACGCTCATGTCAGATAAAACAGGCTACATTTTCAGCAACGCCCGTATCGCCACGCTGGGTGAAAACTCCGAAGGCCTGGGCCTCATCGACAATGCAGCGCTTGCCGTTAAAAACGGCAAGATCGCTTATATCGGTCCGGAGAATACCCTGCCCGCTGAATATGCATCCTTCGAGAAGATAGATTGCGGCAACCGGCTCATCACGCCGGGATTGATCGATTGCCACACCCATCTCGTCCATGCAGGCAATCGCGCGCATGAATTCGAACTCCGTCTCAACGGCGCATCCTATGAGGAAGTCGCTCGCGCTGGCGGCGGCATTGTTTCCTCGGTCAAAAACCTGCGCGCTGCCAGTGAAGACGATCTGGTGCGCGAAACCCTGCCCCGTCTCGATGCGCTGATTGCCGAAGGCGTCACCACTGTCGAAGTCAAATCCGGTTACGGTCTCGACCGCGACAGCGAAATCAAGTCACTGAAGGCCGCCCGCCGTCTGGGTGTAGAGCGCGACGTTGCAATCCGCACCACCTTCCTCGGCGCGCACGCACTGCCTCCGGAAATGAACGGCGACAAGGCCGCCTATATCGACCGCGTCATCAACGACATGCTTCCGGCTATTGCCGACCAAGGATTGGCTGATGCGGTTGATGGTTTTTGCGAAGGGATAGCCTTCCTGCCCGACGAAATCGCCCGCGTCTTTGATGCGGCCAAGGCGCATAATATCCCGGTCAAGCTTCATGCCGACCAGTTGTCCAATCTGCATGGTGCGGCGCTTGCCGCCGCCTATGGTGCGCTTTCCGCGGACCATCTCGAATATACCGATGCGGAAGGTGCTGCCGCGATGGCCAAGGCCGGAACCGTCGCGGTTCTGCTTCCCGGCGCCTATTACTTCATTCGCGAAACGCAAAAGCCGCCAGTCGAAGCCTTCCGCGCGGCCGGCACGAAGATGGCGCTTGCTACTGATAACAATCCGGGCACATCGCCGCTGACCTCGCTTCTGCTCACCATGAATATGGGCGCAACTCTGTTCCGCATGACGGTCAATGAATGCATCGCAGGCGTCACCCGCGAAGCGGCCCGCGCCCTCGGCCTTCTCGATCAGACCGGCACACTCGAAATCGGCAAGGACGCCGATCTCGCCATATGGAACGTCGAGCGTCCGGCTGAACTCGTCTACCGCATTGGCTTCAACCCGCTCTGGAAGCGGGTGTTCAAGGGCCAGCTTTAATTGTTGTTTCGAACCGCGCATCGTTTCCGAAAACCGCTTCACACTTTTCGGGATGCGCTCTTATGGAGCCTTCTATGACCATCATCCTCAAGCCCGGTTCTGTCCCGCTGGAAACGCTGGAAAAAATCTATCGCGATGGCCTCTCCGTCCGCATCGATCCTGCCTTCCATGCCGGCGTTGAAAAGGCGGCAGCGCGCATTGCGGAAATCGCAGCGGGGGATGAACCGGTTTACGGCATCAATACCGGCTTCGGCAAACTCGCTTCGATCCGCATCGCGGCAGGCGATGTCGCCACGCTCCAGCGCAACTTGATCCTGTCGCATTGCTGCGGCGTCGGCGAGCCACTTGCGGAAAACATCGTGCGCCTCATCATGGCGCTGAAGCTGATTTCGCTCGGTCGCGGCGCATCCGGCGTGCGACTTGAGGTCATCACCCTCATCGAAGACATGCTGGAAAAAGGCGTGATACCGATGATCCCTGAAAAGGGTTCTGTCGGCGCCTCTGGCGACCTCGCACCGCTGGCACATATGACTGCGGCCATGATCGGCGAAGGTGAAGCCTTCTATCAGGGCGAGCGACTGCCCAGCGCGAAGGCACTGGAAAAAGCCGGGCTGAAGCCTGTCGTTCTGGCTGCCAAGGAAGGTCTCGCACTTATCAACGGCACGCAGACCTCGACTGCCCTCGCACTGGCAGGTCTCTTCCGCGCGCATCGCGCTGCACAGACCGCGCTCATCACCGGCGCATTGTCCACTGATGCAGCCATGGGATCGGATGCGCCGTTCCACGAGGAAATCCACACGCTGCGTGGCCATAAGGGCCAGATTGACGCTGGCCGCGCACTGCGCGCACTGCTCGAAGGTTCCGTCATTCGCCAGAGCCATCTCGAAGGCGACCAGCGCGTGCAGGACCCTTATTGCATTCGCTGCCAGCCGCAGGTTGATGGCGCCTGCCTCGACATTCTGCGACAGGCCGCGCGCACGCTGGAAATCGAAGCCAATGCGGTCACCGACAATCCTCTCGTTCTTTCGGACGGGCGCGCAGTATCGGGCGGCAACTTCCACGCCGAGCCTGTTGCCTTCGCCGCCGACCAGATTGCACTGGCCGTCTGTGAAATTGGCGCGATTTCGCAGCGCCGCATTGCGCTTCTGGTCGATCCGGCACTTTCCTTCGGTCTTCCAGCCTTCCTCGCCCGCAAGCCCGGGCTCAATTCCGGCCTCATGATCGCCGAAGTCACCTCTGCCGCGCTGATGAGCGAAAACAAGCAGATGGCGCATCCAGCCTCTGTCGATTCCACACCGACCTCGGCCAATCAGGAAGACCATGTGTCCATGGCCTGCCACGGCGCACGTCGCCTGTTGCAGATGACCGCCAATCTCAATGCCATTATCGGCATCGAAGCATTGACCGGTGCGCTGGGCGTCGAGCTGCGCGAGCCGCTGACCACCAGCCCGGAACTGGCCAAGGTCATTGCCGTGTTGCGCGGGCGCGTGCCGACGCTGGAAGACGACCGCTATATGGCCGACGACCTCAGGAACGCTGCCGATCTGGTCGCTGACGGCGTGCTTGCCGGTGCGGTTTCAAGCAGCATCCTGCCATCTCTGGAGGCGTGAGCATGAGCCCGTTCGAAGTCCGGCAGGGCACGTCCCCTGTTATTCTTGGCCTGCCGCATACCGGAACCGATGTGCCGCAGGATATCTGGTCACGTCTCAACGACAATGGCCGGATTCTCGCCGATACCGACTGGCACATTCACCAGCTCTATGACGGCCTCATCGAGGGCGCGACCACGGTGCGCGCCACCTTCCACCGCTATTGTATCGATGCCAATCGTGATCCGGCGGGTGTAAGCCTCTATCCGGGACAGAACACCACGACGCTGATCCCGGAAACCGACTTTGACGGCATTGCCATCTGGAAAGACGGGGAAGCACCGACGGAAGCCGATATTGCAGACCGCATTGCGCGCTTCCATAAGCCCTATCACGAGGCGCTTGCCGCCGAGATTGAACGGGTAAAGGCGATCCATGGCGTCGCCATCCTCTATGACTGCCATTCGATCCGCTCGCATATCCCGTTCCTGTTTGAAGGCAAGCTACCGGATTTCAACATCGGCACGGATATGGGCAAGACCTGCGATCCGAAGATCGAGGCTGCGGCTGTCGAAGTGACCGCTGGGGCCGATGGCTACACGTCGATCCTCAATGGGCGCTTCAAGGGCGGCTGGACGACACGCCATTATGGCAAGCCGGAAACAGGCGTTCACGCCATCCAGATGGAGCTTGCCCAATCGACCCATCTTGCGACCGAAGCCGTGCCTTTTGCCTATGACGAAGCCAAGGCGGGCAAGCTTCGTGTGCATCTCAAAACCCTTTTGCAGCGGCTGGAAGCGATTGCCGCCGACTTGAAATCCTGAGGAGGAAACCATGTCCAACCCACGCCACAACGAGCGCGAAGTGCGTAGCCCCCGCGGAGACGAACTCAACGCCAAGAGCTGGCTCACCGAAGCGCCCCTGCGCATGTTGATGAACAATCTCGACCCCGATGTCGCCGAACGTCCGCATGAGCTGGTTGTCTATGGCGGCATTGGCCGCGCAGCACGTACATGGGACGATTTCGACCGCATCGTCGCCACCCTCAAGACACTCAATGAAGACGAAACCCTGCTGGTGCAGTCGGGCAAGCCGGTCGGCGTGTTCCGTACCCACAAGGATGCACCACGCGTTCTGATCGCCAATTCCAACCTCGTACCGCATTGGGCAACCTGGGATCATTTCAACGAACTGGATAAGAAAGGTCTCGCCATGTATGGCCAGATGACAGCCGGTTCGTGGATCTATATCGGCGCACAGGGCATCGTTCAGGGCACCTATGAAACCTTCGTGGAAGCTGGTCGCCAGCATTATGACGGCAACATCAAGGGCAAATGGATTTTGACTGGCGGTCTCGGCGGTATGGGCGGCGCGCAACCTCTCGCAGCCGTCATGGCCGGTGCCTGCTGCCTTGCGGTTGAATGCGACGAAACCCGCGCTGATTTCCGCCTGCGTACCCGTTATGTCGATGAGAAGACCCACAGCCTCGATGAAGCACTGGCGAAGATCGATGAATGGACCAAGGCAGGCGAGGCAAAGTCCATTGCGCTTATCGGCAATGCCGCTGAAGTCTTCCCGGAACTCGTCAAGCGCGGCGTGCGCCCTGACATCGTGACCGACCAGACCTCGGCGCATGATCCGGTGCATGGCTATCTCCCAATCGGCTGGACAGTCGCCGAATGGCGCGCCAAGCAGGAGAGTGATCCAAAGGGTATTGCGAAAGCCGCCCGTGCTTCGATGAAGGTGCAGGTTCAGGCCATGCTCGACTTCTGGAATGCAGGCATTCCCACGGTGGATTATGGCAACAACATCCGCCAGATGGCATTGGAAGAAGGTCTGGAAGACGCCTTTGCCTTCCCGGGCTTCGTGCCTGCCTATATCCGCCCGCTGTTCTGCCGCGGCGTTGGACCGTTCCGTTGGGCTGCCCTTTCCGGCGATCCGGAAGACATCGCCAAGACCGACGCCAAGGTGAAGGAGCTGCTGCCCGACAACAAGCACCTGCACAACTGGCTCGACATGGCGAAGGAACGCATTGCGTTTCAGGGTCTGCCTGCCCGTATCTGCTGGGTCGGCCTCGGTGACCGTCACCGCCTTGGCCTCGCCTTCAACGAAATGGTCCGCAATGGCGAATTGAAAGCGCCTATCGTGATTGGTCGCGATCACCTCGATAGCGGCTCGGTGGCTTCGCCAAACCGCGAAACCGAATCCATGAAGGACGGTTCGGATGCCGTGTCCGACTGGCCGCTGCTCAATGCGCTGCTCAACACGGCTTCGGGCGCAACATGGGTATCGCTCCATCATGGCGGCGGCGTCGGCATGGGCTTCTCCCAGCATTCGGGCATGGTCATCTGCTGCGACGGTTCGGAAGATGCCGACCAGCGCATCGGCCGCGTGTTGTGGAACGACCCGGCAACCGGCGTCATGCGCCATGCCGATGCGGGCTATGAAGAGGCGCTCGACTGGGCAAAGCAACAGGGCCTGCGCCTTCCAGCCATCCTTGGGAATTGAGGTCGAATGGCTTTCTCTATCCGCAAGGCAGAAAGTCATCGCCGCATGCCGTGGAAGAACGGCGGAGGCGTGACGGTTGAAATTGCAGTCTATCCCGAAGGTGCGTCAGTCGATAATTTCGACTGGCGCGTTTCCATGGCAACGGTCGCCAGCGATGGTCCGTTCTCCATCTTCCCCGGCATCGATCGCACCTTGTCAGTATTGGAGGGCGATGGCATCTTGCTCGACGTCGAGGAACAGACGAACATCCTCACCCATGAAAGCGCGCCGTTGTTCTTTGCCGCCGATGCGCACTCCAGCGCGCGACTGATCGGATCGGCCATTACCGATCTCAACGTCATGACCCGGCGCGGGCGTTTTATCCATACGGTCCGGCGCTTGCCTGTCGGGGGCACCACGCTCACCCAGGCCGACGGGAATCCGGTGCTTCTCTTCTGCGCCGAAGGTCAGGTCGACCTGACATTTGCAGGTAAAACCGCAAAACTTGAGCAGCATGATTGCGCAGTCTTCATAAACTGCGACGCCTTGCCTCTTGAACTAAAGGGGAAGGGAACTGCTTACCTGATCGCAATTAATCCAGCCTGACCAGTAGCTTATGACTGTTCGCAGGAGATGGGAGGGCTCAAATATCCGCGACGAACTCTCTGGACAGACGACACGGTCCTGTTAATTTGACAGGACTGAAGGGACAAAAAAGTCTCACTATAAAAGGGGTACTACACATGAAGAAATCATTGCTCGCCGGGGCAGCACTAGCAGCATTCACGATCACATCGGCTGCGCACGCGGAAACTGCCGTTTCCATCGGCCTGTCCGGCTGGACCGGTTTTGCTCCGCTGACACTTGCGAAAGAAGCCGGTATTTTCAAGAAAAACGGCCTCGATGTGACGCTGACCAAAATCCCGCAGGCAAGCCGCCATCTGGCGCTCGCTTCCGGCGATATCCAGTGCGCGGCCACCACCGTCGAAACATGGATCGTCTGGAACGCGGCTGGCGTGAAAACCAAGCAGATATTCCAGATGGACAAGTCTTACGGTGCTGATGGCATCGCGGTACGCGCCGACGTGAACTCCTTCGCCGACCTGAAGGGTAAGACGGTTGCCGCTTCTGCACCGGGCACATCGCCTTACTTCCTTCTCGCCTTCATGCTTGCCAAGAACGGCATGACCACGAAGGACGTCAAGGTCGTCAATATGGAGCCGGGACCGGCTGCACAGGCTTTCGTGGTAGGCCAGAACGACGCCGCCATGACCTACGAGCCTTATCTTTCCACCGTGCGCGCGGCACCCGACAAGGGCAAGATTCTGGCCACTACGCTTGATTATCCGGCGGTCATGGATACGGTCGGCTGCACGCCCGATTTCCTTGAAAAGAACCCCGAAGCTGCCAAAGCACTCGCCGACAGTTATTTTGAAGCGCTGCAATTGATCGCTTCCGACAAGGCCAAATCCTATGAAATCATGGGCAAGGACGTGAAGCAGTCGGGCGAGGATTTCGGCAAATCGGCCGATTATCTTCGCTGGCAGGACAAGGCGGCCAACCAGAAGTTCTTCGAGAAGGAATTCAAGGAATTCTCGACCGAAGCCGCCGACCTCCTGCTGCAGGCAGGCGTTATCAAGTCGAAGCCCAATCTCGACGATATCGTGGACACAAGCTTCATCAAGTAACATCGTTTCATGCGCCGGCCCGGACCACGCGTCCGGGCTTCCTCATTTTCCGCCTGTCGAGTGCGGCAGATACGCGATCAAACGGAAAAATATATGCAGCCCTTGCAGCCGATAGGCAGTCAGCCCCGGATATTACTGGGTATTCTATTCTTCATTCTCTTCTTTGTGTTCTGGGGTATCGCCACTCTGGGCGGCTTCGTTTCCCCGACTTTTCTTGCCGATCCCATCACCATGGTGAAGGACGGCTGGGACCTCATTGCCAATCAGGGTTTCCTCAACGACATCGGCATGACGGTCTGGCGCGTGCTGGGCGGCTTCGTGCTGGCAAGCGTCGTTGCGATACCGCTCGGGATCGCCATGGGCGCTTACAAGCCCATCGAAGCCCTGCTGGAGCCCTTCGTATCCTTCGCCCGCTATCTCCCGGCTTCCGCCTTCGTGCCCCTGCTGATCCTGTGGGCAGGCATTGGTGAAACCCAGAAGCTGCTGGTTATCTTCATCGGTGCGGTGTTCCAGATCATCCTCATGATCGCCGTGACGGTCTCCAACACACGGCGCGACCTTGTTGAAGCCGCCTATACGCTTGGCGCATCGAACAGCGGCATCATTCGCCGCGTGCTTATGCCTGCCAGTGCGCCGGACATTGCCGAAACGCTGCGCCTCGTGCTCGGCTGGGCATGGACCTATGTGATCGTTGCCGAACTCATCGGTGCATCGTCCGGCATCGGCTACATGATCATCAACTCTCAGGCCCTGATGGCCACCGGCCAGATCATCTTCGGCATCATCGTGATCGGCGTCATCGGTCTGATCTCGGACCTTGCCTTTAAATATTTCAACCGCTGGCTCTTTGCATGGAGGTTCGCATAATGGTTACCAAAAGCGACCAGGAACTTGTCATCAAGGGCGTGAGCCGCACTTTTCCGGGCGTCCATGGCGGCAAGCCGACACTGGCATTGCAGCCGACCGACCTCGTCATCCCGAAAAATGATTTCGTGACAGTCCTCGGTCCCTCGGGCTGCGGCAAGTCCACGCTTCTTCGCATCATCGCCGGTCTCGACAAGCCCACCACCGGCACCGTGATGCTGGAGGGCAACCCTGTCACCGGACCGGGTGCAGATCGCGGTATGGTGTTCCAGTCCTACACGCTGTTTCCGTGGCTCACCATCCGGCAGAATGTCGGCTTCGGGCTTCGCGAAAAAGGCGTGCCGGAAAAGCAGGCGCGTGAAATCGTGGATAGCTATATCGACAAGGTCGGACTACGCGGCTTTGAAGATCACTGGCCAAAGCAGCTTTCGGGCGGCATGCAGCAGCGTACGGCGATTGCCCGCGCACTCGCCAACGATCCAAAGATCCTGCTTCTCGATGAGCCTTTCGGCGCGCTCGACAACCAGACCCGCGGACTGATGCAGGAGCTGCTGCTCGGCATCTGGGAGCGGGAGCATAAGACGGTCATTTTCGTCACCCACGACATCGAGGAAGCCATCTTCATGGCGACCCGCGTGGTTACGATGACGGCTCGTCCGGGCAAGATCAAATCGATCACGCCGGTCGATATCGCGCATCCGCGCACCTACCACGTCAAGGCAAGCCCGGAATTTTCCGAACTGCGCCTGAAGTTGACGGAAGAAATCCGCAGCGAAGCCATTGCGGCAGCAAAGCAGGCTGCCTGAAAATAGCTGTTTCCCATTGCAGCCGAGTGACCTATGAAAAGACTGCGACTTGATCGCAGTCTTTTCGTTTCAGGACACATTCCATCATGGCCGTTTCAGCAGAAGAACTCGAAAACCGCATCGTCTACGTCAACGGCAAATATGTCACCGCCCACGATGCGCGCATTTCCATCTTTGACCGTGGCTTCCTGTTCGGTGACGGTATTTACGAAGTGACCGCCGTGCTGGAAGGCAAGCTCATCGACAGCGAGCCGCATATGCGACGCCTGCGACGCTCGACCGGCGAGATCGGCATTCCGATGCCGATGAACGAAGACGAGATCGTAGCCATTGAGCGCGAGTTGATCCGCCGCAACAATCTGACCGAAGGTCTGGTCTATCTGCAAGTGACGCGCGGCGACGGACGCGACCGCGATTTCGTACCTGCAAAGGGCATGAAGCCATCGGTCGTCCTGTTCACACAGGAAGCCAATCTGCTCGACAAGCCCGCACTGAAAACCGGTGCCCGCGTGCTTTCGCTGGACGACCTGCGCTGGAAGCGTCGCGACATCAAGACGGTCTGCCTGTTGCCGCAGGCACTCGCCAAGGAAATCGCCAAGAATGCCGGTTGCGACGAAGCATGGATGATCGAAGACGGCTATGTGACTGAAGGCGCATCGTCCACCGCCTATATCGTGACCGAAGACGATGTCGTCGTCACGCGCCCGAACAGTAATTCCATCCTGCCCGGCTGCACGCGCATGTCGCTTCTGCAACTGATCGCCGAGACCGGTATGAAGCTGGAAGAACGCCTCTTCACCATCGATGAAGCCTATGCGGCAAAGGAAGCTTTCCTTACCAGCGCAGGCACATTCGTCACACCGATCACCGTCATCGACGAGAAGACCATCGGCACTGGCACACCCGGTCCGGTTGCCCAGCGCCTGCGCGAAATCTATCTCGACCATGCCCGCCGCACGGCAATCTGAGGCATGACGTAACCATTTTCCCTCGCTCCTCATCCTGAGCTTGTCGAAGGATCGAGGGAAAACCCACTGCGCCTGCCCTCGTCCTTCGAGGCTACGCTTCGCTCCGCACCTCAGGATGAGGGATAAGCGCAGCGACAGACAAACCTGAAACGATTGCGCCCAAAACAGAACAGCACCGGAAGCGAGAAAAGCGCTCTTTGCAGGCCGTCAGAGCCGCAATATCCTCGCCTCAGCGTTTCTGGTTATAGACGTCGATGCAGACAGCCCCCAACAGCACGATCCCCTTGATGACCTGCTGATAGTCGATGCCGATGCCGAGGATCGACATGCCGTTGTTCATCACGCCCATGATGAGCGCGCCGATCACCGCACCTGTCACACGGCCCACACCGCCATACGCGGAAGCACCGCCGATAAAGCAGGCTGCGATCACGTCCAGCTCAAAGCCGATACCGGCCTTGGGCGTTGCCGTGTTGAGGCGCGCCGCGAAGACCAGGCCAGCAAGCGCCGCCAGCACACCCATATTGACGAAAGCCAGAAATGTCAGCCGTTCGGTCTTCACGCCCGAAAGCTTGGCCGCATGCCGGTTTCCGCCCACCGCATAAATCTGCCGCCCGAGTACGGTCCGATTGGTAAGAAACGCATAGGCTGCAATCAGAACGGCCATGATGATGAGGACGTTCGGCAAGCCGCGATGCATTGAAATCAGCAACGACAGATAGGCAATCGCCGCAAAGAACAGGATATTCTTGATGACGAACAGGCCAAAGGGCTCGGTTTCCACTTCATGCGCGATATGACGCTGACGCGATTTCACATTCTGCCAGATCATGAAACCGGCCAGCAGCACGCCGATGATGAGCGACGTCAGATAGACGCCGCCTGTCGTGCCGATGATTTCAGGAATGAAGCCGGATGAGAGTTTCTGGAACACGACCGGGAACGGGCCGACCGATTGTCCGCCAAGCACGGCAAGCATCAGGCCCTTGAAGACCAGCATGCCAGCCAGCGTGACGATAAAGGACGGAATATTGAAATAGGCGACCCAGAAGCCCTGCATAGCACCGATAATGCCGCCTGCCAGCAGGCACAAAATGGCTGCGATGGGAAACGGCACGCCCCATTTCACCATCATCACGGCAGCAAGCGCACCGATAAAGCCACAGACCGAGCCGACCGAAAGGTCGATGTGGCCGGTGACGATGATGAGCAGCATACCGAGCGCCATGATGACGATATAGCTGTTCTGCAGGACCAGATTGGTGAGGTTCAGCGGCTTCATCAGCACGCCGCCAGTCACGATCTGGAAGAAGATCATGATCGCGACCAGCGAGATCAGCATGCCGGATTCGCGTAGATTGTTCTTGAGATAACGCCCCACGCTGCTCGCCGGAGCTTTCGATCCACTGCTTCCGATGATATTCTCGCTCATTGCCGTTTTCCCTTATTCCGCATGATGGCGCGCATGATGTTTTCCTGCGTTGCTTCCTCGCCGGCGACTTCGCCGACGAAGGCTCCTTCATGCATGACGACGATGCGGTCGCAGATGCCGATCAGCTCCGGCATTTCCGAAGAAATGACGACCACGCCCTTGCCGCTATCCGCCAGTGAATTGATGATCGTGTAGATGTCGTATTTCGCGCCGACATCGATGCCGCGCGTAGGTTCATCGAGGATCAGCACGTCAGGCCCGGTGAAGAGCCACTTCGACAGCACCACCTTCTGCTGGTTGCCGCCGGAAAGCGTGCCTGTCTCCTGATAGACATTGCGGCAGCGAATGCTCATCTGCTCGCGATAGGAGTTCGCGATCTTCATTTCGCGAATATCGTCGATGATGCCTTTCGGACTGACACCGCGTAAATGCGCGAGAGAGATGTTGCGCGAAATGTTTTCGCCCAGGACGAGGCCGAGCTTCTTGCGATCCTCGGTCACATAGGCAAGCCCCGCCTTGATGGCCCGCGCCACAGTGGAAATATCGGCGTTGTTGCCGTTGATGCGCGCCTCGCCGCTGATATTGGTGCCCCATGAACGCCCGAACAGGCTCATGGCGAATTCTGTGCGGCCTGCGCCCATCAATCCGGCAATACCGACGATCTCGCCTGCCCTCACCTTGAACGACACGTTCTTGACCGAGTGCCGTTCTGGGTGCAGCGGGTGATGCACTGACCAGTTGTCGACTTCGAAAATCACCTCGCCGACCTTCGGATCGCGCTTCGGGTAACGGCTTTCCAGATCGCGGTCGACCATCTTGCGAATAATGTCGTCTTCCTCGACCTCGCCCGCATTGCAATCAAGTGTCGCCACGGCCTTGCCGTCGCGCAGCACCGTGATCTTGTCGGCAACTTCGCGAATTTCATTGAGCTTGTGCGAAATGAGGATCGACGTGATGCCCTGCGCGCGAAACTCACGCAGAAGCGCCAGCAATGCCGCGCTGTCCGTCTCGTTGAGGCTTGCGGTTGGTTCATCCAGGATCAGAAGCCGCACGCGCTTCGACAATGCCTTGGCGATTTCGACAAGCTGCTGCTTACCCACACCAATATCGGTAACGAGCGTATCGGGTGATTCCGACAGGCCAACCTTCTGCAGAAGCTCGCGAGTGCGCTTGTGCACCGTGCTGCGGTCGATGACCCCGTAGCTTGCCGGCGGATTGACGAGGAAAATGTTCTCGGCAATCGTCATGAGCGGTATGAGCGCCAGCTCCTGATGGATGATGACGATGCCAAGCGCCTCGGAATCGTTGATGTCGCGAAACTGCCGTTCTTCTCCGTCGAAGAAGATGGACCCTTCATAGCTGCCGTGCGGATAAACGCCCGACAGGACCTTCATCAAGGTCGATTTGCCTGCTCCATTCTCGCCGACAAAGGCGTGAATTTCGCCCGGCATGACCGTGAAATTGACATCGCTCAGCGCTTTGACGACACCGAAAGACTTGCTGATGCCGCGCATTTCCAGAAGCGGCTTGCCGGCAATTTCCGGCTCACCGTCAGGCTGCTCGCGCAGGACAGGATTGGCTACATTCATCGCTCGCTCCCATTACAAATCTGCTTTGCCATTGCCCTCAACGAAAAGACAACGCTGTCAACCGTCGAGCCTACCCCAGCCGAAGGGCTGGGGATTTGGGGCAATGGCATGCAGAAAGGTTACGGGCATATCCTCCGATACGCCCGAAACCGCATTACTGAATCTGGTCTTCCTTGTAGTAACCGCTATCGACCAGAACCTGCTTCCAGTTCGACTTGTCGACGATCACCGGCTTGAGCAGATAGGACGGCACGACCTTGACGCCATTGTCATAGGTCTTGGTGTCGTTGACTTCCGGCTCCTTGCCGGTCATCAGCGCATCGACCATGTCAACCGTGACCTTGGCGAGTTCACGGGTATCCTTGAAGATGGTCGAATTCTGTTCGCCAGCGAGAATCGACTTCACCGAAGGCACTTCCGCATCCTGACCCGAAACGACCGGCATCGGCATGTCGCCACTGCCATAGCCTACACCCTTGAGGGATGACAGGATACCGATGGAGATGCCGTCATAAGGCGACAGGACTGCATCGAGCTTCTTGTCGGAATAATAGGCCGAAAGGATCGAATCCATGCGGGCCTGAGCGGTTGCACCGTCCCAGCGCAGCGTTGCGACCTTGTCCATGCCGGTCTGGCCGCTACCGATGACAACCTTGCCGCTATCGATATAAGGCTGCAGAACGGACATCGCGCCGTTGTAGAAGAAGTAGGCGTTGTTATCGTCCGGCGATCCGCCGAAAAGCTCAACATTGAACGGACCCGGCTTGTTCTTCAGGTCAAGAGCCGTTTCGATTGACTGGGCCTGAAGCACGCCAACCTGGAAATTGTCGAAGGTCGCATAATAATCGACATTCGGCGTATCGCGGATGAGGCGGTCATAGGCGATAACCTTGATGCCCGCATCGTGTGCCTTGGCCAGAACATCGGAAAGCGTCGTGCCGTCGATGGATGCAACGACGAGAACCTTGGCACCCTTGGTCACCATGTTTTCGATCTGCGCCAGTTGGTTAGGTACGTCGTCTTCAGCATATTGAAGATCGGTCTGGTAGCCACGTTCCTTCAGCACCTTGACCATGTTGTCGCCATCGGCAATCCAGCGCGCCGAAGACTTCGTCGGCATGGCGACGGCGACAAGACCCTTGTCTTCCGCATGCGCCAGGCCGCTAAAGGCAAGCGCGGCCATCGCGACTGCCAGTGTTAGAGATTTCATGCCTGCCATTGTCTCACTCCCAAATTGGGACAGGCTTTCCGCCTGTCGTTCTCCCAAAATTTCCGCCCCCGCCTTCCGGCCATGCGGAATTCCTTCAATCGCAAGCCTCCTCAGCCCGCGATCTTGTCCCATGCCGCAACCGCGCGTTCAGCGCGTTCGCGAACCTCAGCGACCGTCAATCCGGCCTTGTAAAGACTGGAACCGAGGCCAAAGCAGCTCACTCCCGCTGCCCGATAGATCGCAAAATCAGCCTCGGAAACACCGCCCACGGCGCCGACCGGAATATCCTTCGGCAAGACGGCGCATATAGCCTTGATACCGTCCGCGCCCAGCACGCTGGCCGGAAAGAACTTCAGCGCCGATGCACCTGCCCGGATTGCCGAAAAGGCTTCCGTCGGCGTGAACACGCCCGGCATCGTCACCATGCCGTGCTGTCCGGCACGGCGGATGACATCCGGCTCGACATTGGGGCTGACCAGAAGCCTGCCGCCGACATCGTTGAGGCGATCCACATCTTCGACGCTCAACACGGTCCCGGCCCCGATCAACACGCCCGCAGGCGCAAGCTTCGCCGCCTTCTCAATCGAAACGAAAGGCTCCGGCGAATTGAGCGGAATTTCAATCGCCTCGAAACCGGTCTCGATCAGTGCTCCAACGATTGCTTCCGTCTCTTCCGGACGAATGCCGCGCAGGATCGCGACCAGCGGATAGCGCAGCTTTGGCCATGCGATGCGGTCGCTCATTGTGCCGCTCCTCCGAAAGCGTGTTTTGCGGCCATAAACAGACCGTCACGCACCAGTTCATCGGCTGCAACGCGCCTCACCGTGAGCCCTGCGATTTCAAGTGCGCTGGCATAGAGCGCGCCCATCGTGTCGTCCGAGAGAAGCAGTACTTCTTCGGGTTTGCCGTAAAGCGTACGCCCGCCTGCGACTTCCAGCCCGATCAACAAGCCCGACAAACGAGCCTGCAGGTCAGTCAGCTTGCGATCATGCACGAGCCAGCCTGCGCGAATGGAAAACAGCGCATTGGAAATCAGTGCCGGGTTTTCGAGCGACGCCCTGACGCCCGCAGCGAAAGCCACACCATTCGGATCAACCGCCGCAGCACCTTCCAGCGCACCGGCCAGCACCGATTTTTCCTTCAAAAGAGCGAACATTTCACCGGTCATGAAGGTTCGGTAATCGGCAAGGCCACCGTCGGCAATCCGCACCCATTTGGCATGGGTGCCGGGCATGACGACAACAGCATCATGCGTGCCCCCGTGCACAAGCCCAAGAAGCTTCGTCTCCTCGCCGCGCATAACATCGGGCGCCGTTTCGTCCCGACGCGCGACACCCGGCAGCATGATGACGTGACGGCGCGCAGGCACGCGCACCGCAGCCTTCACGATGCCATCCAGACCAGCGGGCAGGCTCATATAGGGCGCTTCGATCCAGCCGGTCCGCGATCCGGCCATGCCGCAGATCACCACGGGCAGATCATCCGGCGCGTCAACAGAAGCAAGGTGCCGTTCGAGCGTTGGCTCGAAACCGGCTCCCTTTGCCTGCAACAGGCCGTCATCGCCACGGCTTTCGCCCAGCACATTGCCATCGACATCCAGCGTCCAGAGGCGGAACCGGGTGGTGCCCCAGTCCGCAACTGCTGCGAATGGCTTTTTATCGAGAGCCATCCGGGGAACCTTAGTGGTTATCTCGCGGCAGGCCACGCGTATGCGCGATGTCCTGATACTTGACCGCGTTTTCGAGAACTGCACCGGTTTCCATCTGGCCGACAACGGCGCGCTGGATTTCCTGCCACGGCGTCTGGCTTTCCGGATATTTGTAGCCACCGGAAGCTTCCAGCGCCTTGCGACGCTCGGCCAGTTCTTCGTCAGAGATCAGAATGTCTGCGCTGCCGCGACCAAGATCGATACGCACGCGGTCGCCGGTCTTGAGAATTGCCAGACCGCCGCCAGCGGCAGCTTCCGGTGAGGCATTGAGGATCGAAGGCGAACCCGACGTGCCCGACTGGCGACCGTCGCCGATGCATGGCAGTGAGCTGATACCCTTTTTCAGAAGGTAATTCGGCGCGCGCATGTTGACGACTTCCGCCGCACCTGGATAACCGATGGGGCCAGCGCCACGCATGAACAGCACCGTATTCTCGTCGATTTCCAGCGCCGGATCGTCGATGCGGTGATGATAATCTTCCGGTCCGTCAAACACGACCGCCTTGCCTTCAAAGGCATTCGGGTCCTTGTCGTCGGACAGGTAGCGGTTGCGGAACTCGTCCGAAATCACGCTGAGCTTCATGATCGCCGACGAGAACAGATTGCCGCGCAACACGCGGAAACCGGCATGCTTCTTCAGCGGCTGGTCGTAGGTCTTGATGACATTGCCGTCTTCGATGGTCGCGTTCTTGCAGTTCTCGCCGATGGTCTTGCCGTTGACGGTCAGCGCATCCTCATTGATGAGGCCCTGCCCCATCAACTGATTGACGACGGCCGGTACGCCACCGGCATGGTAATAGTCCTCACCGAGATATTCACCGGCAGGCTGCAGATTGACCAGAAGCGGAATTTCCTCGCCATATTTCTGCCAGTCATCAACCGTCAGTTCCACGCCTACATGACGCGCCAAAGCGTTCAGATGGATCGGCGCATTGGTCGAACCGCCGATGGCGGAATTGACGCGGATGGCATTGACAAAGGCATCCTTGGTCAGAATATCCGATGGCTTCAAATCCTCATGCACCATTTCCACGATGCGGCGTCCCGAAAGATAAGCAACTTCCTGACGGTCACGATAAGGAGCCGGAATGGCGGCGGAGCCCGGAAGCTGCATGCCGAGCGCTTCGGCGAGTGAGTTCATCGTCGTGGCCGTGCCCATCGTATTGCAATAGCCGGTCGATGGAGCCGAGGAAGCAACGAGCTTGACGAAGCCCTGATAGTCGATTTCGCCCTTGGCAAGCAGCTCGCGCGCCTTCCAGACGATGGTGCCGGAACCTGTGCGTTCGCCACGGAACCAGCCATTGAGCATCGGACCCACCGACAGCGCAATCGCCGGAATATTGACGGTTGCAGCTGCCATCAGGCAGGCAGGCGTGGTCTTGTCACAGCCGATTGTCAGCACGACACCATCAAGCGGATAGCCATAAAGCACTTCCACGAGGCCAAGATAGGCAAGGTTGCGGTCCAGACCTGCTGTCGGGCGCTTGCCGGTTTCCTGAATAGGATGAACCGGAAATTCAATGACAATGCCGCCCGCCTCGCGAACGCCCTCACGGACGCGCTTGGCCAGTTCCAGATGATGACGATTGCAAGGTGAGAGGTCGGAACCCGTCTGCGCAATGCCGATGATCGGGCGACCGGACTGCAACTCTTCCTGGCTCAGGCCATAATTCATGTAGCGCTCCAGATAGAGCGCCGTCATATCGACATTATCAGGATTGTCGAACCAGGCGCGCGAGCGGAGCTTTAGCGTTTTCGGAGAGACGGGCTTGTTCATTTCATTGTCCTGCGTGGGTGAGAGGCCGCGTTACGACAACCTCGATTCCTAATCTTCAAAAGCTTCGACGACATGCCGCTTTCCGAGCAGAAACGCATCGGCCACATGGGTCAGTGGAGCGAGATCAACATCCGAACGCCCCGCGCCGATCAATTGCACGAAACGCTTGTAAAGTCGTTGATATTCGCGGTCCGGCTCGGCCATTTTCTCCACGCCTGCGATGGTCAGGCGGCTACCGCCATGGCTGAGAAGCAGCGTTCCTTTATCGGTCTCAACACGAATATCCCATGTCTGCGGACCCGTCTGGCGCCAGTCGAGTTCGAACGAAACCGGTATGCCGCTTTCCGTCTGAAACTTGAGATCGGCTGCGATGGGTGCCGCACGGTTTTCGGGAAAATAAAGATCGGATTGCGTGAGAAAGAAGCGCTCCGGCAAAATATGCGTGACGATGGAAAGCGCATTAATGCCTGGGTCGAACACACCGAGACCACCCGGCTCCCAGATCCATTGCTGGCCGGGATGCCAATGGCGCACATCCTCTTTCCACGACACGGCAACAGACTTGATTGCAGCGCCTTTCAGAAATTCGCGGGCAGGTTCAACGGCCGCGGCTTCGCGCGAATGCCATGTCGCATAAAGCGTAACGCCCTGCTTTTCAGCAAAACGCGTCAGCGCCTGCACTTCCGAAATGGTTGCACCCGGAGGCTTCTCCAGCATCACATGCTTGCGCGCCTTCAAGGCTGCGTAGGCCTGGCTAAAGCGCCCTTGCGGCGGCGTGCAGAGCGACACCGCGTCAATGGCAACGTCATTGCCCAGCAGCTCATCGATGTCGTGAAAAGACGGCAGGCCGTCCAGCCCGGCATTGCGACTGGCAATGGCTTTCAGCTCAATGCCATCGACGGCTTCAATAGACGGCAGATGCTGGTCACGCGCAATCTTGCCCAGACCGACGATTGCGAGAGCGATGTTCGGTTCCGCCGCCATGTTCAAAGCGCCTTCACGACAAGGTTTTTAGCTGCTGCCTGAGCCAGCCTGTTGACCAGCGGATAACGGAACGGCTTGGCGGAAATCTCGAACTGGTCACCAGCTTCCGTCTTCACGCCTTCTGAGAAAGACAAGGTTGCCGTGCCAAAGAAATGAACATGAATGTCGCCCGGACGGCGGAACAGCTCATATTTGAAATGATGGTGTTCCAGATTGGCAATCGTGTGCGACATGTTCGCTTCGCCTGACAGGAACGGCTTTTCGAAGATCACCTCATTGCCGCGACGAATGCGCGAAACGCCTTCCACGTGGTCAGGCAAGCTGCCCACATAAAGCTCTGGTCCCAGCGACGCCTGACGCAGCTTGGAATGGGCAAGCCAGAGATAATTCTGCTTTTCGGTCACATGGTCGGAAAATTCATTGGCAAGGCAGAAGCCGAGCCGGAACGGCGTACCATCCGGGCCAATCAGATAGATGCCTGCAAGCTCCGGCTCTTCGCCACCATCTTCGGCGAAGGAAGGCGAAACCAGTTCACCACCGGTTGCTACAAGCGCCGAACCATCACCCTTGTAGAACCATTCCGGCTGCACGCCGGTCTCGCCCGGCTTCGGCTTGCCGCCTTCGACACCCATCAGGAACATGCGCATGGAATCGGTCGGCTTTTCGGCAGCCTGTGCTGCCTTATGCATCTTGTCGCGACCATCGGCGGAACCCAGATGCGTCAACCCAGTACCGGCAACGATGAGATGTGCCGGATCGGCATGTGTAATCGGCAGACCGACACGGCCCGCAGCCAGAGCAGCGTCAATATCGACCGCCTCGCCCTGACCGCTGCGTGCGACTTGCTCCTCAAGGCTGATACCCGCTGCAATTGCCGCCGTGGCCAGCTCATAGGTCGTTGCCACGCCCTTGACGACATGCGCCGCTCCCTCACCATTGCAGGCAGCCACACACATTTCTCCGCCTTCATCGCGGAACTGGACCAGACGTAACATTAAACCTCCCATTTTCCGCATACCCGTTGCGGAATTCACCCCGACCGCTTGAAAAACACCATAAGGCGCCAATTTACGGTTCGTGTTATTAATATGACTATTTTGCCGTAACCTGCTTTGTCAAGCAAGCTGATGCCCCTTCAGGAGCAGTTCATGAAGAGCAGATGGGCATAGCAAACACAAGCCATTGTTTTATATTTATAAATGGGAATATTGCCCGTTTGTCGCACCGGCATTTTGTTGGGAAATGTCGAAAGGTGCTTGCCATAAAGTAATATTATATGCTTCATAAATGCGAAGGCCGGGAGGGCCTTATTGGGAGGAACTATCATGAAACGCAGTTTGACGGCCCTGACGGCCGCCCTGATCTCTGCATCGTCTTTTGCCCTGATTTCGAGCGCATCCGCTGCATCACTGACGGTTGGCTTTTCGCAGATCGGTTCGGAATCGGGCTGGCGTGCCGCAGAAACGGCCTTGACCAAGCAGGAAGCCGAAAAGCGCGGCTATACGCTGAAATTCGCCGATGCCCAGCAGAAGCAGGAAAACCAGATCAAGGCCGTTCGCGGCTTCATCGCTCAAGGGGTCGATGCGATCCTCATCGCACCGGTGGTCTCCACGGGTTGGGACGCAGTTCTGAAGGAAGCCAAGGAAGCCGAAATTCCGGTCGTCCTGCTCGACCGTCAGATCGATTCGCCGGAAGACCTTTATCTGACCGCCGTTACCTCCGATCAGGTTCATGAAGGCAAGGTCGCCGGCGACTGGCTGGTGAAGGATGTGGGTGACAAGCCGTGCAATGTGGTCGAGCTTCAGGGCACCACCGGCTCCTCGCCCGCCATCAACCGCAAGAAGGGCTTTGAAGACGCCATCAAGGGTCACGACAACATCAAGATTTCCCGCTCGCAGACGGGTGACTTCACCCGCACCAAGGGCAAGGAAGTCATGGAAAGCTTCATCAAGGCCGAGGGTGGCGGTAAGAACATCTGCGCCGTCTACGCTCATAATGACGATATGGCTGTCGGCGCCATTCAGGCGATCAAGGAAGCTGGCTTGAAGCCGGGCACCGAGATCAAAATCGTGTCGATCGACTCCGTGCCGGACATCTTCCAGGCCATGGCGAACGGCGAAGCCAACGCGACCGTCGAACTGACGCCGAACATGGCAGGCCCGGCCTTCGACGCGATTGAAGCCTTCAAGGACAAGGGCACCGTTCCGCCAAAGTGGATCCAGACAGAATCGAAGCTCTACACGCAGGCTGACGACCCGAAGGCCGTCTATGAAGCCAAGAAGGGTCTCGGCTACTGATCCTCTCGTCCTCGGGCCGCGTTTGTCGCGGCCCGGAATGACCTTTGCAAAATGCAATGGAAGACTGCCATGGCTGCAAAAGACGCTCCATCGGCGGCCGCAATGCCGCTTCTTGAAGCCCGTTCGATCACCAAATCCTTTCTGGGCGTGACCGCGCTCGACCATGTCGATTTCATGCTCAACCGGGGTGAAATCCATGCATTGCTCGGCGAAAACGGCGCTGGCAAATCCACGCTCATCAAGATTTTGACCGGCGCCTATCACGGCTTCGACGGTTCGATCCTGCTTGAGGGCCAGCCGATTGCGCCCGCCTCCGTGGCGGAAGCGCAGACGCTCGGCATCGGCACGGTCTATCAGGAGGTCAACCTTCTCGAAAATCTGACGGTTGCAGAGAACCTGTTTCTGGGACGCCAGCCGAAACGTTTCGGACTGGTTGACCGGGGCCGGATGGAAAAGGATGCGGCGAACCTTCTTTCCCGCTATGGCCTCACCATCGATGTCGGCGTGCCTCTGTCCGCCTATTCAGTCGCCATCCGCCAGATCATCGCGATTGCACGTGCCGTCGATCTCTCGGGCAAGGTGCTCGTCCTTGACGAACCGACCGCCAGTCTCGATGCACGCGAAGTCGAGATGCTGTTCGGCGTGCTGCGCCAGTTGAAGGCAGAAGGCCTCGGCATCATCGTCATCACCCATTTTCTGGATCAGGTCTATGCCATCGCTGATTGCGCCACCGTATTGCGCAACGGACGGCTGGTCGGCAGCCGCAACCTGTCGGAACTGCCGCGCACCGATCTCATTTCCATGATGCTCGGCCACCAGTTGCAGGAAACTGTGCGCCGCCAGCTGACCGAGGAAGTAAGCCGCGACACGGTTGCCCCGATCCGTTTTGCAGGCTTCGGCAGACAAGGCAGCGTTGCGCCGTTCGATCTCTCGATCAAGCCCGGAGAAGCCGTTGGCATTGCCGGCCTGCTCGGTTCCGGCCGCACCGAAACCGCTCTTTTGATGTTCGGCGTCGATCAGACTGATAGTGGCACCTTGACCGTCGACGGAAAGGAAACAAGGCTTCCCTCGCCCGTTGCGGCGATCGGTGAGCGCTTCGCTTTCTGTCCGGAGGAACGCAAGACAGACGGCATCATCGGTGACTTCTCGATGGCGGAAAACATTGCGCTGGCGGTTCAGGCGAAGCGCGGCTGGTCCAGACCGATTTCATCACGCGAGAAGACGGCGCTTGCGCAGCGATACATCAAGGCGCTCGATATTCGCCCGCCGGATCCTGACAAGCCGATCAAATTCCTGTCCGGCGGCAACCAGCAGAAGGCCATACTGGCACGCTGGCTTGCCACCGATCCCCGCCTGCTGATCCTCGATGAGCCGACGCGCGGCATCGATATCGGTGCCCATGCCGAAATCCTGAAGCTCATCGGCGAACTTTGCGCTGAAGGCATGTCGCTGGTCATCATCTCTTCGGAATTCGAGGAGCTTGCCGCCGTCGCCAATCGCGTCATCGTCCTGTCCGACCGTCGCCATGTGGCGGAACTGAAGGGCGATGAAATCACTGCCGACAATATTGTGCGTGCAATCGCTGAGACCGGAAGCGAAAAGGAAGCTGCAGCATGATTGCCCGCATGACCAGAAAACTCAAAAGACTGGTGCCGCAATTGGCCGCCCTTGTGCTCATTCTGGTGGTGAACACCATCATCGCACCCGGCTTTCTCGACATTTCTTTCCAGAACGGACGGCTCTATGGAAGCCTGATCGATATTCTGGTGCGTGCAGCGCCCGTTGCCATTCTGGCCGTTGGCATGACGCTGGTAATCGCAACGCGCGGCATTGATCTGTCGGTCGGTGCAGTCATGGCAATCAGCGGTGCCTTTGCCGCATCGCTCATCGTCGCGGGCTATCCGCTTGCATTCGTCATTCCGGCAGCACTTGGCGTGGGCCTTCTGTGTGGCTTGTGGAACGGCTTTCTGGTTGCGGTCTTCGATATCCAGCCGATCATCGCAACGCTTATCCTGATGGTGGCAGGTCGCGGCATCGCACAGCTTATCACCGAAGGCGCGATCCTGACCTTCAACAATGATTCCTTTGCAGCGCTTGGCTCCGGCTCCTTCCTCGGCATTCCGATCCCGGTCCTGATATGGATTCTGGCCGGTCTGGTCGTGGGCGTTGCAGTGCGCACCAGTGCGCTTGGCTTCCTGATCGAGGCGACCGGGATCAACCGCCGCGCAGCGATGCTGGCGGGGGTCAAGGCGCGCTTTCTCCTGTTCAGCGTCTATGCGGTTTCCGGCATTGGCGCTGCCCTTGCAGGGCTTATCGCGGCTGCGGATATTCGCGGCGCGGATGCCAACAATGCCGGGCTGTGGCTTGAACTCGACGCCATTCTGGCCGTCGTCATCGGTGGCACCTCGCTCAATGGCGGGCGTTTCTCGATCATGGCCTCGCTGCTCGGTGCGCTCATCATCCAGTCGATCAACACAGGCATCCTGATGGCGGGCTTTCCGCCGGAATTCAACCTCATCATCAAGGCCGTCATCATCGTGATCGTGCTCACCTTCCAGTCGCCGGCCATTGTCCAGCTCATTACCTTCCTGCGCTCGGAGCGCAAGGGCAATGGAGCCAATCCGGTCCACCAGAGCCAGCAGGGAGCACGGCAATGAAGGCACTGCGCAATCTGCCTTTCCTGACCACGGTTGCAATCTTCCTGCTCGCCTATGCGATCTGCATCGTCCAGTTTCCGAACATGCTGTCGACGCGGGTGATCGGCAATCTTCTGACCGACAATGCCTTCCTCGGCATAGCCGCTGTCGGCATGACATTCGTGATCCTCTCCGGCGGCATCGACCTTTCGGTCGGTTCGGTCATCGCCTTCACCAGCGTCTTCGTCGCCGTGCTAGTCGGGCAGCTCGGCGTGCATCCGCTTGTGGCTTTCGCGCTCATACTGGTGATCGCGGCATTGTTCGGGGCGTGGATGGGCGTGATGATCCATTTCTTGCGGATCCCGCCTTTCGTGGCCACACTTGCGGGCATGTTTCTGGCGCGCGGCGCGGCCTTCCTCATCTCGACGCAATCCGTGCCCATCGCGCATCCGTTTCTCGACACCTTGCAGGGGCTTTATTTCCGCCTGCCGGGCGGCGGTAGGCTGACATTCATCGCCATGGTCATGCTTGCGGTCTTCATTGTCGGCGGCATCATCGCCCATCGCACGCGCTTCGGTGCCAATATCTACGCGCTTGGCGGCAACCAGCAGTCGGCGGAGCTGATGGGCGTTCCGATTGCCCGCACGACAATCGGCATCTATACGATGTCAGGTATCCTTTCCGGCCTCGCCGGGATCGTCTATACGCTTTATACGTCATCCGGCTATTCGCTGGCGACGGTGGGGGTAGAACTGGACGCCATCGCTTCGGTGGTGATCGGCGGGACATTGCTGACAGGTGGCGCGGGCCTTGTGGCCGGAACATTCGTCGGCATTCTCATACAGGGGCTGATCCAGACATATATTGTTTTCGACGGAACGCTGTCTTCCTGGTGGACGAAAATAGCAATCGGTATATTGCTGTTCCTGTTCATTGCTCTGCAACGAGGACTTGCGTGGTTCTCGGATCTAAGGCGCATCCCGAAAAGTGGAAACCGGTTTTCGGGCAAGATGCGCGTTGAAACAAATAGCTAGCCAGGCAACGAATGAAGGAGGCCTGAATTGGGATTGCTGGAAACGGCCATAACCGGACGCAAGCGCCATAACAGCCACGCAGTCGTGGTGGGTGAACTGGGCCGCGGCATCGTCGCGGGAACCATTCCTGCAGGGTCCATCCTTCCGGGAGACCATGAATTGTCGCTGCGCTTCGGCGTTTCCCGCACGGTTCTGCGCGAAGCAATGAAAACCCTTGCCGCCAAGCGTCTCATCGAACCCAAGGCCAAGGTTGGCACACGCGTTCTGGGCCATGCAAGCTGGAACTTCTTCGATCCCGACGTGCTGACATGGCGCTTCGAGGCAGGCTTCGATGAAGTCTTCGTGGATCATCTGGCCGAAATGCGCATGGCGCTGGAACCGGCGGCAGCAGCAGCAGCAGCAGAGCGTGCCACCAGCGACGAGATTGTCGAACTCTATGCGCTCGCCGCCAAGTTCGACGATCCGAACCACACGCCTGAATCCATCGCCAAGGTTGATCTGGAATTCCATCTGGCCATTGCGCGCATGTCCGGCAATCCGTTCATGCGCTCGGTCAGCGGATTGATCGAGGCGGCGCTGGCAATCTCGTTCCAGCTTTCGTCTCCTGCCTCATCGCGGGAAGGTATTGCCGAATGCGCGGCCAATCACCTGCGCATTGCCCACGCCATTGCGTCGCGTGATCCACAGAAGGCACGCCAGGCCATGGAAAGCGTCATCAAGCTCGGCGTCGATCGCATCCGGGATGTGATCTGAAGGTTACGATACCTTCAGATCAAACTGCGGCTCGCCGCGCAGCGTATTACTGACCGTGCAGATTTCCTCGGCCATTTCGGCAAGGCGATGCTTTTCGTCGTCGGTCAAATCACCGTCGAAGTGAAAGGTGATGTTGAACCGTTCGATACGCGACGGTCCTTCATGCGCCTTGTCGCCCTTCACTTCCACCCGCACATCGGTCAGCTTTTCCTTCAGTTCGAGCTTGTTTGCGGCAATGCGCGCGCTGAGCGCCATGCAGGCCGCAACCGACGAATAGATAAGGTCGAGCGGATTGAAGCCCGCCTGACTGACACTGGTGACGATTTCAACCACGCCGCCGGTCGGCGTGGTGATGACAGGCAGCTTTCCATGCGGCATTTCGGCGACGGCGCCCGTCTCGCGGGTTCTGACTTTCAGTTCGCTCATTCCTGAATTCTCCTGTAGTCCACATGCCGTGCCAGCCAGCAGCCGACGGTCATGCCTGTTATCCCGCCTTTGGCATCGCGATGGAAGATAAGTTTCCATTCGCCCGGCGACGGCGCATCCATCGAGCGTTGCACCGGCAGCAGCCAGACATCCGGCCCCGCCTCATAGAGCGAATACATATCGCTCTTGCCGAGAAATCCTTCAAAGGCCCCGTAAAAAGCACCGCCCTCATTGACGATCAGAAGATCGGCCTCAAGTTCGTCGCTGCGATAACGCCCCGCAACATCCTGCTTCGCCGCACCTTGCAGGCGTTGCATCGTCAGGCTCAGATTTTCATCCTCACGCGCCAGATGGATCGTGTCACCATCGCGGCGAATCGTGGTCATCGAGGAACGCGCTTCGTTCTCGCCCACGACGTCCATCATTTCCGGGCCAGTGCCGAAACGTGCCTTCATGCGTCCGCGTCCGGCATCTTCAAGGCTCAGCACGAGGCCGGTTTCATGGTCGAGCCATGAACCGAACCATGCGGCATCAGCTTCCACCCGCACCGGTTCCGATGTGGAAACGCCAAGCGCAATATTCATCAGCTTGAAGGCGACGTCGGACGCCCCGCCCTCAAAATTGAACAAAGCGATTGCCGAGAGACGCTCATCGGCGCAATGCCAGCGCTGGCAGCGCCAGCCGCGCAAAGCACCGCCATGGCCGGTCAGTCGCTTGCCGCCCGTTTCCTCGAATTTGAGGCCAAGACCGTAAGGCGCTGCTGCACCATCGCTGAAAGTCTGCGGTCCGCTCAGGCGACGATAGATTCCATTTTCGTCGTCGCGGGTCGCATCGATGAACTGTTCCCAGGCAATCATGTCGTCCAGCGACGCGCAGATGCCGGCATCGCCCATCCAGTGAAGGCGATTGACGGCAGGCAGGAACCCGCGCACCGTATCGCCCTCATAGCCGATGCATTCGTCGAACAGCGCGGTATCGGGGATAAGCTCCGCTGTCTTCATACCTGCTGGCTGAAAAATGCGTTCCGACAGAAGTTCGATAAGCGTACGGCCTGTATGCTGCTCGATCAAATCAGCCAGAATGCGGAAATTGCCATTGCAGTAGGAATAATGCGTGCCCGGTGCAAAATGCGTGGTCTTCAGGCGGCGCAGCAGGCTTTGTGCCTGTTCGGGCAGAAAGACGCCTTCTGGATCGGCCCCGCACAGAACCGTCAGCGCCCAGTAGTCACGCAGGCCCGACTGGTTGTTGCACAGGTCGCGCACACTGGGGCGCTTTTCCGCAAATTTGTCGAGATAGTCGGCAAGCGCATCGTCAAGAACTTCCGGCTCGCCGACACTGTCGAGCAGAACGGCGCAGGTGAACTGCTTGCTGACGGAGCAGATCGGCATGCGCGTTTCGGGCGTCATCGCCTTGCGCGCGGCAAGATCGGCAAAGCCCCATGCGTGGCGCAATACCACCTTGCCATCTTTCAGCACCGCGACAGCGCCGCCCGGCCCCTTATAATGCTGCGGAATGGTACGAACGAAGGATTCAAGCGCTGAAAGATCTAATTTTGACATGATTGCTCGGGCGACTCAGATGAAAATCAACAGTCGCCACGAGGCATCATTTTGCCCTTTCGATCAAGGCCATGGCCGCATGCGGATTATGCGCCTTATAGCCGCTGATGACATAGAGATAGACATCGCGGGCGACATGATCGGCAACGGGCGGCGTGACGGTCTTCAATCCTTCGGGAAGCTCTCCTGCCGCAATCGCCTTGGCGCGCGCCGCCCACTCGTCGAGATGGCTTTCGCTATAGCCGAGCGGTTCACTTTCTTCTGTGCCCATGATGCGAAGATAGGCGAAAGGCGCGGTCATATCGGCGAACTGCGGAAAGTCGCTGTCGCCTGCAATCACGACGGCCACACCATATTCACGCAGCAGGGCAATGAACTCCGGTGAATTGAAACTGTCGTGGCGCACTTCCACCGCATGACGCACATCGCGCCCGTCGACACGCTTTGGCAGAAGCTTCAAGAAAGCCTCGAAATCTACGGGATCGAACTTCTTTGTTCCCATGAACTGCCAGTTGACGACGCCAAGCTTGTCCTTCAGCTCCATCATGCCGCCGGTCATGAACCGCTCGATGCTCTCGCCCGCCTCCGCCAGCACGCGGCGGTTGGTGGAAAAACGCGGTGCCTTCAATGAAAACACAAAGCCTTCCGGCGTTTCATCGTGCCATTTGGCGAAGGTCGTGGGCTTCTGCGGACCATAATAGGTGCTGTTGATCTCGATGGATGTGAGCTTGCTTGAGGCATATTCGAGCTGGCGCTTCTTCGACAGCTTTTCAGGATAGAAGCTCTTGTCCCACGGTTCATAAGCCCATCCGCCAATACCGACGCGGATCTTGCCTGTGTTTTCCCTGGCCATCGCCATTCCTCCATACCGGTGCATCATGAGTTCATACAGTTTAGTCATGATGTTTAATCTGTATTCGCACCGCTGGCTATGTTCATATCAGCGTGCTTGACTGGGAGGAAAAGCAGACGGTTGAGGGTAAAACTCGGCCGCGAGACTAAGGCCCGGTGCACCTGTCGGCCATTTGGGTGCGTCTGACCATGAGTTCCCGTTCCCCCAAACACATGAATTGTCCGGAATTTCGGGACGATCTTTTTGAAAAGAGGCGGAAAAACCGCCCTTGCAAGGTAAGCCGGAATGGCGAGCCAGACATGGTGAGATTGAGGAAATGCATACAATGACGAGCGAACCCAATGCCCGTACCGGAGGCCAGATTTTGGTGGATGCGCTGCGCATCCATGGGGCCGACCGCGTCTTCTGCGTACCCGGCGAGAGCTATCTCGCCGCGCTTGACGCCTTTCATGATGCCAGCGACGCGATTGACCTGATCGTCTGCCGGCAGGAAGGCGGCGCGGCCTATATGGCGGAAGCCTATGGCAAGCTGACCGGCAAGCCCGGCATCTGCTTCGTCACACGCGGTCCCGGCGCAACCAATGCCTCGGTTGGCGTGCACACGGCTTTTCAGGATTCAACGCCGATGCTGCTCTTCATCGGTCAGGTCGCCAGCGATCAGGTCGAGCGCGAGGCGTTTCAGGAAATCGATTACCGTCGCATGTTCGGCCAGATGGCCAAATGGGTCGTCCAGATCGACGACGCCGCCCGCATTCCGGAACTCGTCAGTCAGGCCTTTCACCGCGCCGTCAACGGACGCCCCGGCCCGGTCGTGATCGCCCTGCCGGAAGATATGCTGACATCCTATGCCGCCATCAGCGACACGCCGGCCTATAAGCAGGTCCAGATGCATCCAGGTGCAGACCAGTTGCAGGACATGCAGGCGCTGCTTTCAAAGGCTGAGCGGCCTCTGGTGATCGTCGGCGGTGGCGGCTGGAATGCCGGAGCCATTGGCGACCTGCAGAAATTTGCCGAAAACATGCATCTGCCCGTCGCAGCGTCCTTCCGCTGCCAGGACATGTTCGACAACACCCACCCGCTTTATGCTGGCGAAATGGGAACCTCGATCAGCCCCAAGCTGGCGCAGCGCGTTCGCGATGCCGATCTGCTGATCGTGATCGGTGCCCGCCTCGGCGAAATGACGACGCAGGGTTACGAACTGGTATCCATTCCGGTGCCGCAGCAGAAGCTCGTCCATATCCATCCGGGCGCAGAAGAACTGGGCCGCGTTTATCATGCAGACGTTCCGGTCAATGCTTCCATGCCTGCCTTCTGTGCGGCAGCGGCAAAGCTTGCGCCGGTTGCCGAGCCGCGCTGGAAGGCATGGACCGACAGCGCCAATGCCGATTACCGCGACAACATCAAGTCGCCGGTCATCCCCGGCGATGTGCAGATGGGCGAAGTGATGGAATGGCTGCGCGCGCATCTGCCCGCCGACGCCATCATCACCAATGGCGCAGGCAACTATTCCGCCTGGCCGCATCGCTTCTACCAGTATCGCACCTATCGCAGCCAGTTGGCACCCACCAACGGCTCGATGGGCTATGGCGTACCGGCTGCCGTCGCAGCCAAGCTCACCGCGCCGGAACGCACGGTTGTTGCCTTTGCAGGCGACGGCTGTTTCCTCATGAACGGTCAGGAACTGGCAACGGCAGCGCAATATGGTGCCAATGCCATCTTCATCGTCGTCAATAACGGCATGTACGGCACGATCCGCATGCACCAGGAACGCACCTATCCGGGCCGCGTTTCCGGCACCGGCCTTGCCAATCCCGACTTCGCAGCGCTTGCCCGCGCCTATGGCCTGCATGGCGAAGTGGTGGAAAAGACTGCTGATTTCGCACCAGCTTTCGAGGCTTGCGAAAAGTCCGGCAAGCCGGGCCTCATCGAAATCCGCATCGATCCCGAAGCGCTTTCACCGAAGATGAGCCTCAGCCAGATGCGCGAGCAGGGGCTCGCCAAGAAACAGTAAAAGCAAAAGAGCCCCGGTTTCCCGGGGCTCTTTCATAGAAGGCTCTGATCTTTACTTTACAGGCGGCGCGTACATCAGCCCGCCTTGGTTCCACAGCGCATTGATGCCGCGGTCGATCTTGAGCAGGCTGCCCTTGCCGATCGTGCGCTCGAACATTTCACCGTAATTACCGATCTTGGAGACGATATTATAGGCCCATTTCGGCTCAAGTCCGAGCTGCTGGCCGCTATCGCCTTCCGAACCGAGGAAACGGCGCACGTCCGGTTTCTTGGAATTGAGGTCCGCTTCCGCCGAAGCCTGCGTAATGCCCAGTTCCTCTGCCTCAAGCATTGCAAACAGGGTCCAGCGAACGATGTTGAACCATTTGTCGTCGCCCTGGCGGACGGCAGGTCCGAGCGGCTCCTTGGAAATCACTTCCGGCAAAACGGTGAATGCATCGGGTTCGGCAAGCTTCAGACGCTGCGCGTAAAGTGCAGACGCATCGGTCGTGTAAACATCACAGCGACCCGTTTCAAACGCCTTCAGGATACCATCGGCAGAATCGATCACCACCGGCTCATATTTGATATTGTTGGCATTGAAATAATCGGCAGCGTTCTGTTCGGTGGTCGTGCCCTGTTCGGTGCAGACCGACGCGCCGTCGAGTTTAAGCGCGCTATCAATGCCCAGATCCTTGCGGATCATGAAGCCCTGACCGTCGTAATAGGCAGTGCCCACGAAATGGACACCCATGCCCGCATCGCGCGAAAGCGTCCAGGTGGTCTGGCGCGAAAGCAGATCGACCGTGCCTGACTGCAACGCAGTGAAGCGCTCCTTGGTCGAAAGGGGAATGAAGCTCACCTTGTCAGGATCGCCGAAGACTGCCGCCGATACAGCGCGGCAGAAATCAATATCGAAGCCGGTCCATTTTCCCTGATCATCGGGCGACGAAAAGCCTGCAACGCCCTGACTGACGCCGCAATTGATCTTGCCGCGCTCCTTCACGGTCGAAAGCGTATCCGCCTGCGCCCCACTTTGAGCAGACAGGGCAAAGCCTGCCGCCAATAACGAACCCAAAACTATCTTTTTCATTGTTCCTCCTCCCAGAGTTTCGGGCCAGAGTTTCGGCCCAGAATTTCGACAAAGCCGATCCATTGCCCGGCAGCATGCCGCCGGGCTTGTTGTTTGTTCAGTTACCCAACTACGAACTACTTCAGTGCAGCCGCGAAGCTGTCCTCCAGAACGCTCAGCAGATGATCGGCATTGGCGCGCGTGAAGATCATCGGCGGGCGCATTTTCAGAACATTGTCGAACGGACCTTCGGTTCCCATCAGGATGCCGCGTTCGCGCGCGCCATCATTGATCTTCTTGGCCAGAGCCGTTGCCGGTTCCTTGGTCTTGCGATCCGTGACCAGCTCGATACCGAGGAACAGCCCCTGCCCGCGCACATCGCCGATGATATCGAAGCGCTTCTGCATCGAACGGAACCCGTCGATGAGATAGTTGCCGATATCGAGCGCGTTGCGGCGCAGATCGTTGCGTTCAATCACATCCAGCACTGCCAGACCTGTCGCGCAGGAAACCGGATTGCCGCCGAATGTGTTGAAATATTCCATCCCGTTGTTGAAGCTGTTGGCTATTTCACGGGTCGTTACCACAGCCGACATCGGATGACCGTTGCCGATGGGCTTGCCCATGGTGACGATATCAGGCACCACGTCCTGCATTTCAAACGCCCACCAGTGGCTGCCGACACGGCCGAAGCCGACCTGCACTTCATCCGCAATGCAGACACCACCAGCCGCCCGCACCATCGCGTAGACTTCCTGCAGATAGAATTCCGGCAGGAAGACCTGACCGGCGACGCTCGGGATCGATTCGGCAATGAAATAAGCCGGGCCGCGCCCAAGGCTTTTGATGGCCTCGATCTGCTCGGCGATGCTTTCGGCAAAGCGCTTGCCATGTTCCGCCAGCGGCCAGTTTTCCGGCGCGCGGTAGCTGTCGGGGATGGTGGCCTCGAACACATGGTCCGGACGTCCCTTGCCGCCCTTGCGCTTGTATTTGTAAGGGCTGAGATCAATCAGCTCCTGTGTCGTGCCGTGATAGGCCCAGTCGAGCACCAGCGCATCGCGCTGGCCCGAATGCGCACGTGCCATGCGCAGCGCCAGACTGTTCGCTTCACTGCCCGAGCAGGCAAACGAGGCTACCGTCAAGCCTTCCGGCAAGGTCGCCGTCAGGCGCTCGGCATAGGAAACGATGTTGTCATGCAGATAGCGCGTATTGGTGTTGAGGATCGCGGCCTGTCTGGCAATCGCTTCCACCACTTGCGGATGAGCATGACCGAGATGGCAGACATTGTTGAAGCAATCGAGATAGGCACGGCCCCGATTGTCGATCAGCCATGCCCCTTCGCCGCGCACGAACTTGATCGGCTCGGAATAGGAGATGGAGAGGTTCGGCAGCAGAATATCCTTGCGGGCGCTGACGATCTCGGCGCGCGTACGTCCGGTCTGGTGGAAGGCTTCTGCCGGAATATCGGCAAGGACTGCGGCATCCGGGAAAATATCGGCCCAGACATCGAGATAGGCATGTTCGCCAACGCCCAGAATTTCCGCCGCCGTGAGGCCGGTATCGGTCGAAATCTGGAAATGGAGATGCGGCGTCCAGCCACCATTCTCGTGCATGTCGCCCATAGCGCCGACAAGATCACCGGCGGCGAGCTTTTGCCCCGGCTTCAACCGGGCAATAGCTTCATGCGCCATATGGCCCCAGAGCGTGATGAAAGCCGGGCAGCCTTCCGGCTGATGTTCCAGTGCGATAAGCCCACCATAGCCAAGCGGCGCGGTCTCGATCTCGACGCTTTTCACAGTGGCTGCAAACGGCGTGTAGACAGGCGTACCAGCGGGCATGAACAGGTCGAGGCCTAGATGGTGGACACGCCGCTCGCCTTCGACAAAGCGCGAACGGAACGCCTCATCGGTATAGACAGAACGCTTTTCGCCCCATGGGCCGATGCCGAGCTGCACATGGTTGCGGGCGCAGAAATCGTCCCACCAGGCGGTGGCTTCCTTCGGGCGCTGCCCGGCGGAATCGACCGTCATCACATGAGCCGGGTCGCCATAGGGCACCAGCGCCTTGGTCATGGTCGCCGGATGCGGACGCACGATCGGGGCGAAGTTCTTTCGGTTGGCACCGATCCAGTCGCGCACCGCACCCGCACCGTCGACAGCATCGAAACCGCAGGCCTTGCGTAAAATGGCGGTGGCAAAGCGCGGGTTCATGGCATCGAGCTTGTGCAGAAGCCGCCATGCAGGCGCTTCGCTGATCGCAAGATAAGGATTATCATCGGTCTTTTCGCGGCGCGAGGCCGACAGCGTGACGCTTGTGACGAGGCGCATCGCAATCAGATCGAATATGAGATCGATTTCCTGCGGCAAAAGCGGATATTTCGCATGGAACCCGGCAGCAAGGGCTGCGGCTGCACCAATCGGGTCGTCCATATCCAGAATGGAATAGGCAGCGGCAATCGCCACTTCGGCGACCAGAACGGTGTGAACCGCATCGCCGAAATCGATCAGCCCGGCGATACGCTCGTTGTCCTGTGGGTCGACCAGCACATTCCAGTCATTGGCGTCGCTGTGGATCACCTGGGCGCGCTGCAGCGGCAGCTTTGGCGCGACATCGCGCTCGAAACGAACAAGGAAGCGCTCGACGACGGCGCGGTCTTCCGGCTTGTCGATGAAATGCAGGCGGTCACGCGCCCGGCCCGCATGGCGCACGTCCCAGTCGAAATCGCGCAAGGCGCCCGGATGAATGAAGCCCTGCAAGGCGCGGTCCAGTTGCCCAAGCGCACCGCCCAGATTGTGCATCAGCGTGTTGGTGCGCTTGACCTCGGCCAGCGGCGTTCCGGGAAGCCAGCTTGCCACCCGCAACGCATGCGGCTTGCCCGCTTCCTTTTCGATAGAGGCCAGCACCTCACCCGACAGGCTCGCCTTCAGGCGCGGCACGGCAAGCGCCGGATCGGCCTTGGCCAGATGCTGCAGGAGAGCGGTCTGGAACTCGCTTTCGACACGCGGCTCGCTGGCATTGACGACCTTCAGAATCCAGTCCCCCGATCCATTGCCCGTCTTCAGCCGGAAATTGCGATCGCGCTCGCTGTCGAGCGGCGAGGCACTCGCCGTCACGCCGAAATGAAGCTGGGCCAGCACTTCAGCCTCTTGCGGAGAAAAATCGGGAGCGGGATGCGAAAGATCGGTCATGGGAGGCACTTCACGGGTTGAATATGAATGGGAAGTAACAAGATGAGCTTGGCATGTCCGCGATTTTCAGGCATCAGAAAAGGCGTCGGTCAGACCGGCACTTTGCCGGAATGGACCGGTACATTTACGGCAGCACGAAAGAACCAACCATGCGGGAACTGGATGCGAAAGATCGCGAGATACTGGCCATTCTCTCCAAAGAGGCGCGCATTCCGCTGAAAACGCTGGCGGGCCGCATCGGTCTTTCGCGCAGCGCAACCGGAGAGCGCGTCGCCAATCTCGAGAAGAATGGTGTCATTCGCGGCTACAGGGCGGATATCGGCCAGATCGACAAGAATGTCATTCGCGCCATGATTCTGGTCAGTCTCAAGCGCACCCCGGCACTCGGTCTCCTCGATGAACTGGCGCGCCATGCCGAAGTGCGCCGGGTTTCCTCGGTGAGCGGCCAGCTTGATTTGATTGTCGAGGTTGAAGTCCCCTCCATAGACCGGCTCAACAGCCTGCGCGATCTCATCGCCACTCATGAAACTGTAGAGGATCTCACTACGGCAATTGTGCTTCGCCGTGATATCGAGCGTGAAACCGTTTGAAATCAGGCTCCACAACTTTAGTCTGGACGACTACAATTTAAGGTAGACATTCTACCGCAAGTCGAACATAACGCCCCTGGGTTGAAAAGGAGGGGACATGAAGACGCTTAATCTATTCATTATCGGGTTCGGCTTTACCGCGCTCGTCATCACATGCATTTTCGCCATTGGCGGCGGTACGATCTAGAGCGGTTTCAGTTAAGACGGAATCGTAGAGCCGCTCTATCTCTTTGTTTTTACGCATTATCCTACGCAAAACCGCTTCGCACTTTTGCTGGAAATGCTTTGACCGGCAACGAACGATCATCTCCCTATAATTCATGCCCGCAGCAGGGATTCCCCAAGGAAAATTGCTGAAGATTCGCGCACCGAGCGGATCATGAAATCGCTCAGCACCCGGATTCGCGGTGCGGCCACCACATCGATGTGGCAGCTCATCCAGTATTCACGCACCAGATGCATTTCACGCGGCAGAACCGGAACCAGTTCCGGATGCCGACTGGCGATGAAGTAAGGCAGCACGCACAGGCCATAGCCGATCTGCGTGGCGATAAGCTGCGCATGGATGCTGGAGCTTTGATAGGTGCAGCGCTGCCCCGGCAGGATTTCGCGCATGTAATCGAGGCCGGGCGTGAACACCATGTCGTCGATGTAGCCGATGAACGGGTGCCGTGCCATATCCTCGCGCGTCCTGATCGGCGGATGCCGCTCCAGATAATCGCGATGACCATAAATAAAAAGCCGATACGGCGTCAGCTTCTCGCTGTGATAGGGACCGGTGCGCGGCATATGCAGCGTGATCGACAATTCAGCCTCGCGACGTGACAGCGACATGATCTGCTGGATCGTCACCACCTCCACGAACAGGCTCGGATAGGATTGCGCCAGCACCGGCAGGCGGTCGGCAAGAAAGAAATTGCCGAAACCTTCCAGCGTCGAAAGGCGCACGACGCCCGACAGCGCCGCCAGATTGCCGGTGGCCTCGGTCTGGAACTTCATCGCCTCACGTTCCATGACTTCGGCAGAATTCACCAGCCGTTCGCCGATTGGTGTCAGCAGATAGCCGCGCGGATTGCGCTCGAAAAGCTTGGTCGCAAGCGCCTGTTCCAGCCGGTCGATGCGACGCAGAACCGTGACATGGCTGGTGCGCAATTGCCGTGCCGCAGTCGAGAGCTGGCCGGTGCGCGCAACCGCAAGAAAATATTGCAGATCGTCCCATGTGAACTGCCGCATGCACCCCTCCCAAACAATTGCAGCAGCTTATGCTGCTCTATCTGTACGTTTTTGAACAGACGGTGTTCAAAAATTGTTGTTCGTGTACGCATTTGTCAATGCTACCGTTCTAATTCAAAGCCCGAGCGGAGGAACAAATCGGGCGCAAGGGAGGGATGAACGACAAAGAGGATAAGTCGTTTCCTGTCTGGCAAAGACTGCTTGAAGGAGGATGCCGTGCGGTTTTTCCGCAATGGCTCAAAGTGTTGATTGGGAGGAGCACTTCATGAAATGTCTCGCACTTGCAACGGCAGCGCTTTTCGCCGCCACGGCCATTTCGTCGGCAGCGGAAATTTCCGACGGCAAGGTCAAGATCGGCATTCTGAATGACCAGTCGGGTGTCTATGCCGACTTCGGCGGCAAATGGTCGTTCGAAGCTGCCAAGATGGCAGCCGAAGATTTTGGCGGCAAAGTGCTCGATGCGCCAATTGAGATCATCACGGCGGACCACCAGAACAAACCGGACGTCGCCTCGAACATTGCCCGCCAGTGGTACGACACGGAGCAGGTCGATTCCATCATGGAACTGACAACCTCGTCGGTCGGCCTCGCTGTGCAGGCTTTGTCGAAAGACAAGAAAAAGATCACCATCAACACCGGCGCGGCCACATCGGAACTGACCGGCAAGCAGTGCACGCCTTATGGCTTCCACTGGGCCTATGACACCCATGCGCTTGCAGTCGGCACTGGCGGCTCGCTCGTGCAGCAGGGTGGCGATACCTGGTTCTTCCTCACTGCCGATTATGCATTCGGCTATTCGCTGGAAGAGCAGACGAGCAAATTCGTCGAATCCAAGGGCGGCAAGGTGCTGGGTTCCGTACGCCACCCGCTGGCAACTACCGATTATTCCTCCTTCCTGCTGCAGGCACAGGCTTCTGGCGCGAAGGTGGTCGGCCTCGCCAATGCCGGTCTCGATACGTCCAATGCGATCAAGCAAGCGGCTGAATTCGGCATCGTTGCCGGTGGGCAGCGCCTCGCGGCCCTGCTCTTTACCCTGTCGGAAGTGCACGGTCTCGGCCTTGAAGCCGCTCAAGGCCTGACGCTGACTGAAGGTTTCTACTGGGATCGTGACGATGAATCGCGTGAATTCGGCAAGCGTTTCTTCGAGCGTACGGGCCGTATGCCGAACATGATCCAGGCAGGCACCTATTCCGCCGTCACCCAATATCTGAAGGCGATCAAGGAAGCAGGCACGGATGAAACCGAAGCCGTCGCCAAGAAGCTTCATGAAATGCCGGTCGAAGACGTCTTTGCCCGTCATGGCAAGGTCGGCCCCAACGGACGCATGATCTACGACATGTATCTGATGGAAGTGAAGAAGCCTGATGAAAGCAAGGCGCCATGGGACTATTATAAGGTTCTTGCAACCATTCCCGGCGATCAGGCCTACATGAAGCCGGAAGAAAGCGGCTGCCCGCTGGTAACGCAGTAAGAGGCTGGTTGAATGAACGCAGCAACTGGCAATATGACGGCCCTGCCTGAAGCAGGGCCGAACGATGGTGGCTCATCTGGCGGTCGGACGGTTCTTTCGGCGCGCGGACTGGGCAAGTCGTTTGGCGGCTTTTACGCGGTGAAGAATGTCGATCTTGATGTGGAACATGCCCGCGTTCACGCGCTGATCGGCCCGAACGGCGCAGGCAAGACGACGGTATTCAACCTCCTGACCAAATTCTTGCAGCCGTCGAGTGGCGAGATCACGCTTCTGGGCGAAACCATCACCAAGACCGATCCGGCCAGGGTGGCCCGCATGGGGCTGGTGCGCTCGTTCCAGATTTCGGCAACCTTTCCGCATCTGACCGTTCTGGAAAATGTGAAGGTCGCATTGCAGCGCCCCAATGGGCTTGCCACGCAATTCTGGCGTTCGCTCTCGGCACTCGACCGGCTTGATGCACAGGCCGTCGAGCTTCTGGAACGTGTCGGCCTTGCCGATGCTCGTCATGCGCTGGCCGCCGATCTGTCCTATGGCCGCAAGCGCGCACTTGAGATCGCCACCACGCTGGCGCTCGATCCGAAAGTGCTGCTGCTCGACGAGCCGATGGCAGGCATGGGTCATGAAGACGTCCACATCATTGCCGCCCTCATTGCCGATGTGGCGAAGGACCGCGCGGTACTGATGGTCGAACATAATCTCAAGGTGGTGGCCGACATTGCCCACCACGTCACGGTGCTGCAGCGCGGCGAAATCCTCGCCTCCGGCGATTATGCCACCGTCTCCAAAGACGAGCGCGTGCGCACCGCCTATATGGGAACCGAACATGACTAGAGGCCAACCGCTATTATCCGTGCGCGGGCTCAATGCCTGGTATGGCGAAAGCCATGCCCTGCACGGCGTCGACCTCGATATCTGGCCCGGCGAAACCATCACGCTTCTGGGCCGCAATGGCGTCGGCAAGACGACGACGCTGCGCGCCATCATGGGTATCATCCGCAAGCGCACCGGCAGTATCACCCTCGGCGGCAAGGACATCATGCGTGTGCCTTTGCACCGCATCGCCTATGAAGGTCTGGGCTTTGTGCCCGAGGAGCGCGGTATCTTTGCTAGCCTGAACGTGCATGAAAACCTGCTTCTCCCGCCCGTCGTCACCAAGGGCGGGGGCAGTCAAGGCGCAATGTCTCTGGACGAAATCTACGAACTCTTTCCCAATCTGCATGAGCGCCGCAACAGCCCCGGCACCAAGCTTTCGGGCGGCGAACAGCAGATGCTGGCGATTGCGCGCATCCTGCGCACCGGGGTCAAGGTGCTGCTGCTCGACGAGCCGACCGAAGGTCTTGCACCCGTCATCGTGCAGCGCATCGGTGATGTGCTGGTGGAGTTGAAGAAACGCGGCATGACCGTGCTTCTGGTCGAGCAGAACTTCCGCTTTGCCGCCAAGGTCGCTGACCGCTTCTATCTCATGGACCATGGCGTGGTGACGGAGAACTTCCCGACCGCCGAACTGCCCGCCCGCATGGCGGCGCTCACGCACGCGCTGGGAGTCTGAGACAATGACCATGATCTTTGGAATACCTTTGCAGGCGCTTCTCGGGCAGTTGCTGGTCGGCCTCATCAACGGCTCGTTCTATGCCATGTTGAGCCTTGGCCTTGCCATCATCTTCGGGCTTTTGCGCATCATCAACTTTGCCCATGGCGCACAATATATGCTGGGTGCCTTTGTCGGTTATCTGCTGTTGAGCTGGCTCGGTATCGGTTACTGGCCAGCGCTTATCCTCGCCCCGCTCATCGTCGGGCTGGGCGGCGCGATCATCGAGCGCGTGGCCCTGTCGCGGCTCTACAATCTCGATCCGCTCTATGGCCTGCTCTTCACCTTCGGCCTTGCCCTCGTGATCGAAGGCACGTTCCGCTATTATTATGGCGCTGCCGGCCAGCCCTATGCGGTGCCGCCTTCGCTTGCAGGCGGACACAATCTCGGCTTCATGTTCCTGCCGAACTATCGTGCCTGGGTCGTCGTCGCCTCGCTCTTCGTCTGCCTTGGCACCTGGCTCCTGATCGAAAAGACCAAGCTCGGCGCCTATCTGCGTGCCGCAACGGAAAACCCCACTTTGGTAAAAGCCTTCGGCATCAATGTGCCGCTGCTCCTCACCTTCACCTATGCGTTGGGTGCGGCGCTTGCCGGTGTGGCTGGCATCATGGCCGCGCCGATCTATCAGGTCAGCCCGCTGATGGGCTCCAACATCATCATCGTGGTCTTTGCCGTGGTGGTCGTCGGCGGCATGGGCTCGATCCTCGGCGCCATCATCACCGGCTATGTGTTGGGGCTGGCGGAAGGGCTCACCAAGGTCTTCTATCCGGAAGCCTCCAGCATCGTCATCTTCGTCATCATGGCTATCGTCCTTCTGGTTCGACCCGCCGGACTGTTCGGGAAGGAGGCCTGATATGGCTGATACTGCTCTCAAGCCCGCTCTCAAGGCAACCGCGACCCCGCGCGACAGCAAGGCGCCTGCCGTCAACAGCCTCTCGATCATCGTGCTCGGCATTGCCCTCGTCGGGCTGCTGGCAGCACCCTTCATGGTCTACCCCATCTTCCTGATGAAGATGCTGTGCTTTGCGCTGTTTGCCTCTGCCTTCAACCTTCTGTTGGGCTATACCGGCATTCTGTCCTTCGGCCATGCGGCCTTCTTCGGCGGTGCTGCCTATATCACGGCCCATACGGTGAAAGTCTGGGGTGTCACGCCGGAACTCGGCCTCGTGCTCGGCGTTCTCGCCGCAGCAGCGCTTGGCCTCGTCATCGGTTATCTCGCCATTCGCCGCCAGGGCATCTATTCGACGATGATTACGCTAGCGCTGGCGCAGATGTTCTTCTTCTTCTGCCTGCAAGCCACCTTCACCCATGGCGAGGACGGATTGCAGGGCGTGCCGCGCGGGTTTCTCTTCGGCATCATCGACCTCAACCAGCCGATGAACATGTATTACTTCGTGCTGGCCGTGTTCGTCCTTGGTGTCTTTATCATCTGGCGCATCATCAACTCGCCCTTCGGCATGATCCTGAAGTCGGTGCGCGAAAATGAAAACCGCGCCATCTCGCTCGGTTACTCCGTCAACCGCTACAAGCTCGCAGCCTTCGTCATGTCGGCAGGGCTTGCCGGCCTCGCGGGCGGCTTGAAGGCGCTTGTCTTCCAGTTCGCAACGCTGACCGATGTCGGCTGGCAGATGTCGGGCGAGGTTATCCTGATGACGCTTCTGGGCGGCATCGGAACCCTCATCGGCCCCATCGTCGGCGCCGCCTTCGTCGTCGCGCTGCAGAACTATCTCGCAACATCCGACTTCCCCGTCACAATCGTTACGGGCCTCATCTTCATGGCATGCGTCCTCCTCTTCCGGAAAGGAATCGTAGGCGAATTCTATGCATCGCGGATTGGAAAGAAACTCTTCGGCTAACCAACATTTCGGGCGCCGCACGCTCGCTCGATAGCGGCTCCGCCTTTTACTGGATATGAGATCATGACCGACACCTACGATTACATCGTGGTTGGCGCGGGCACGGCAGGCTGCGCCCTCGCGAACCGGCTTTCCGCAGACCAGAACCGCTCCGTACTGCTGCTGGAGGCAGGCGGAAAAGACAATTACGCCTGGATTCACATCCCGGTTGGCTATCTCTATTGCATCGGCAATCCACGCACCGACTGGTGCTTCACCACGGAAGCCGAACCGGGACTGAACGGTCGTTCACTCGGCTATCCGCGCGGCAAGGTGTTGGGCGGCTGCTCCTCCATCAATGGCATGATCTATATGCGCGGTCAGGCCCGCGACTACGATCTGTGGCGTCAGGCCGGTTGCGACGGCTGGGGCTGGGACGATGTCCTGCCTCTCTTCAAAAAATCGGAAGATTATTTTGCGGGTGCAAGCGATTTGCACGGCGCGGGTGGCGAATGGCGCGTCGAAAGCGCCCGCCTGCACTGGGATATTCTGGATGCCTTCCGCGATGCGGCAGTCTCTGCGGGCATCCCCGCCACCGACGATTTCAATCGCGGCGACAATGAAGGCGTGTCCTATTTCAAGGTCAACCAGAAGCGCGGCATTCGCTGGAATACCGCCAAGGCCTTTCTGCGTCCGGCACTGGATCGCAAGAACCTGCGTGTGGAAACCGGCGCGCATGTGCGCCGCATCGAGATCGAGGAACTGCGCGCCACCGGCGTCACTTTCGACCAGAACGGCACCACCCGCACAGTGAAGGCAAAGCGCGAGGTCATTCTCGCTGCCGGAGCGGTCGGATCGCCGCAAATCCTCGAATTGTCGGGCATCGGGCGCGGCGACCTGCTGCAGCAGGCGGGCATCCCGGTCACGCTGGAGCGCAGGCAGCTTGGCGAAAACCTTCAGGATCACCTGCAATTGCGCTGCGCATACAAGGTCACCGGCATTCCGACGCTCAACGAAAAGGCAAACAAGCTTGTCGGCAAGGCGATGATCGGGCTGGAATATCTGCTGCGGCAATCCGGGCCGATGTCCATGGCGCCAAGCCAGCTCGGCGTCTTCACCCGTTCGGACCCGTCCTTTGAGACCGCCAATCTGCAATATCACGTGCAGCCGCTCAGTCTCGAAAAGTTCGGCGAATCGGTGCACCCCTTCCCTGCCTTCACGGCAAGCGTGTGCAATCTGCGCCCCGACAGCCGCGGCTCGATCCATATCAAGTCGCCGGATCATCGCGCCCAACCGGCAATCAGGCCGAATTATCTCGCCACCGAAAGCGACCGCCGCGTTGCCGCCGACGCCATCCGTATCACGCGCCATATCGTGGCACAGGCACCGTTGCAGAAATTCCGCCCCGAGGAATTCAAGCCCGGCCCCACTTACGAAACGCAGGAGCAATTGGAAAAGGCGGCCGGCGATATCGGCACAACGATCTTCCATCCGGTCGGCACCTGCCGCATGGGGCAGGATGCGGAAGCAATCGTCGATCCGCGCCTGCGCTTCAACGGCATTGCGGGCCTGCGCGTCGCCGACGCCTCGGTCATGCCGACCATCACTTCCGGCAACACCAACTCGCCGACTCTCATGATCGCCGAGAAGGCCGCACAGATGATTATTGCCGACAACCGCTAGAACCAGATTCCTATGAAGACGGTGAGCAGAAATGGCAATCCGCTCACCGTCTTGTGAACGCAATTTCGGCATCATCGCTCTGGCAAATTCTGAAATAATTTTCCTTGTTTATTGCCCGACAAAAGGGAATTATCGGCAACAAGGTGGGCAGGGGGAGAAAGATCATCTCAAAAGATCGCTTTCCGGGACCGGCTCTCCAAAAGTCTTTAAACAAGGAAAACAAAATGTCGTCAGTCCTTTCCCGCTATACGCTGACCCGTCGCGCCGGTCTGAAAGCCCTCCTCTTCACCGCAGCCGCACTGACTGTAGGCTTCGCGTCGGCGCCGAGCCACGCAGAAGACAAGACCATCAAGGTCGGCATCATGGGCGGTGAAGACGAAGACGTCTGGAAAGTCGTTGCCGAAGAAGGCAAGAAGCACGGCCTCAACATCGAGCGCGTGACCTTCAACGATTACAACCAGCCGAATGAAGCTCTGGAACGCAAGGAAATCGACGCCAACGCCTTCCAGCACAAGCCTTATCTGGATGAGCAGATCAAGCAGCACGGCTACAAGATCAGCGTTGCCGGCTACACCGCCGTCTGGCCGATCGGCATCTATTCGCGCAAGCACAAGAGCCTTGACGAGCTGAAGGAAGGTGCGGTGGTCGGCGTGCCGAACGATCCGTCGAACGAAGGCCGCGCGCTTCGCGTCCTGGAAGAAAAGGGCCTCATCAAGCTTAAGCCGGATGCAGGCATTCTGGCCACCCCGATCGACATCGTCGAAAACCCGAAGAAGCTTGAGATCAAGGAACTCGACGCCGGTGTTGTCGGCCGTTCCATCGATGACCTCGATGCAGCCATTGTGAACAACGACTGGGCAGCAAAAGCGGGCCTCAACAAGGAAGAGGCAATCGGCTGGGAATCGAAGGAAAACAACCCGTACAACAACTTCATCGCGGTCCGCACCGAAGATGAAAACGCCGAATGGGTGAAGAACCTCGTGGCTTCGTTCCAGAACGACGCCGTGAAGGCCGAAATCGACCGTGCCTACAAGGGCACCGGCATTCCGGCCTGGAAATAATTGCCTTAGAAGCTTGAAAGACCGCGCCGGAACCGTTTCCGGCGCGGCTTTTATTGACGTACCGACAAAAATTGCCCTAAAGCATCGCCACAGCAAAAGCTGATGGCTTGAGCCAGGCATCATCCTTCCTTGAAGCCTTATCGAATGAATCAAACCGCTGTTCGCAGCGGCGCATCAAACTATAGAAGAAACGACCGTGACCATTGAAAAGCCACCCGCCACATCAGCGCCCATCGTCGAGATGAAAGACGTGCGCCGAATGTTCGGCGATACGGCAGCTATCAACGGCGTTTCGCTTTCCGTCGCGCGCGGCGAAATTCTCGGCATCATCGGTCGCAGCGGCGCGGGCAAGTCCACGCTGATCCGTTGCGTCAACAGCCTTGAAAAGCCGGATGCCGGTTCGATCCTGATCGAAGGGCGCGAAATCACCGGCCTTGGCGAAGACGCACTGCGTCCCGTGCGCCGTCGCATCGGCATGGTGTTCCAGCATTTCAACCTGCTTTCAGCCAAGACGGTTGCGGAAAACATCGCTTTGCCGCTGAAGATCGCGGGCAAGCCGAAGGCTGAACGCGCCAAGCGTGTTGCGGAACTTCTGGAACTGGTCGGCCTTTCCGACAAGGCAAAGCACTATCCCGCCCAGCTTTCCGGCGGCCAGAAACAGCGCGTCGGCATTGCCCGTGCCCTTGCTGCCGAACCGGCTGTGCTGCTTTCGGACGAAGCGACATCCGCGCTCGACCCGGAAACCACCCAGTCTATTCTGGCCCTGCTGAAAGACATCAACACCAAGCTCGGCCTTACCATCCTGCTCATCACGCATGAAATGGAAGTGATCCGCCGCATTGCCGACCGCGTGATCGTGCTGGACCACGGCGCCATCGCCGAGGAAGGCCCGGTCTGGAAGGTCTTCGCCAATCCGCAATCGCCCGTCACGCAGAGCATGTTGCAGGTGCTGACACCGGAACTGCCTGCCATCTGGCGCGACCGGCTGGAGAAATCCGGCGCCCTCGCCGTGCTGAAGGTAAAGCTGTCGGGCGCAGCCGCAAAAGGCGCGTTCTTCAACGATGTTTCCGCTGCCACCGGCGTGGCACCGCAGCTTATCCATGGCGGCATGGATACGATCCAGGGTGAGCCGGTCGGCACGCTCTTCATCGGCCTGCCCGCACTGGACAAGGCGAAACTCGACGCCGCAATCACCTATCTCAACACCCATGCAGACGCCACGGAGGTACTCGGCTATGTCTCAGGCGATGCTTGATCTTCTCTGGCGCTCCTTCTGGGAGACCATCATCATGACCGGTTTTTCGAGTCTGATCTCGCTCGTCGTCGGTCTGCCGCTGGCACTTATCATGATCCTGACGGAGCGTGGCGGCCTTGCACAGAACCTGACGCTGAACACGATCCTTGGCGCCATCATCAATGGCTTCCGCTCGGTTCCGTTCATTATTCTGCTGGTGGCGCTCATTCCCGTCACGCGCTTCATCGTCGGCACGTCAATCGGCACATGGGCCTCCATCGTGCCGCTTTCCATTGCCGCTATTCCCTATTATGCGCGCATTGCGGAAGTATCGCTGCGTGAAGTGGATCATGGCCTCATCGAAGCCGCACGCTCCATGGGCGCAAATCGCTGGACCATCGTGCGCGAAGTGCTCGTCCCCGAAGCCCTGCCGGGCATCATCGCAGGCTTCACGGTCACGATCATCACACTGGTCGGCGCATCGGCAATGGCGGGCGCCATTGGCGCAGGCGGCCTCGGCGATCTCGCCATTCGCTACGGCTATCAACGCTTCGAGACGCAGATCATGATCGCGGTTGTAATCATCCTCATCATCATGGTTTGCGGCATCCAGTGGATCGGCGACCGGCTGGTGAGCCGTCTCGACAAGCGTAACCTGCGCGCCTGATCTGTTCCCTGCCCGCTTATCTCTTCCTCTCACGGAAACCCGCTTCCAGCGTGTTTCCGTCGGGATCGAAGACCAGCGCTGCGTAATAGCCCATCTCTTCTGGCCCCTGATAGGCGGGGCCGCCGCTCTCCCTGCCGCCAGCCTTCAGCGCGGCCTCATGAAACGCCTCCACCGCCTCGCGGCTTCCGGCTGTAAACATGAGATGCAGACGGTCGCCGGGCTTGTCATCGCCATCACCCGCCCCATCGTGGCCGCCGTGAATCCACAGAAACGGAACCGGCGCCCGTTCTCCCCCGCTGACGAAGAAACCGCTGCCTGATCGGGCAATGACCTCCAGGCCAAGTTCGGGCATGCAGCTTTCGTAAAAAGAAAGGCTGCGATTGACGTTACGGGCTTTGAATCCGATGTGATCGAAGAGCGACATGAGATTCAATATATCGCGCCCAAATATAAAGAAAAGCGGCGCTTTCGATTTTGGAAAACGCCGCTATCACTCTTCAATTCTTGATAATATGAGAGCGTGAATCAAAAAGGCGGTATGTGTGTGCGAAAATGGTGATTTTCGAGTACCGGAGCGCAGTGTACTTTTGAGCATGGTCCCGAAAAGTTGCAAACTTTTCGGATAAAACTATGCGTCTATGAGATGTACATGAGCACCGGAACGCAGACAAATTGCCATTTGCAGCCACACAGGGCGACTTTTGGAACAGGCTCTAAAAGGTTATCCGCGCGTCCGCGCCAGACCATCCTTTGCAGGCTGGTATTTCGGATCAAGCTGCACGGCACGCGAATAGGAATTCGCAGCCTTGGCCTTGTCGCCATTGTGCTCGTAGACAAGCGCCTGATTGGCCCAGCTTTCCGCCACGTTCTGGTCGAGCGTGATGGCGGTGTTGAAATCGTCGAAGGCGTTGTCGTAGTCGCCAAGCGCCACATAAGAAATGCCGCGACCATTATATGGCTCCGGCGCCGTGGAATTAAGCGATATTGCCTTGGAGAAATCTTCGATGGCCTGCTTGTGCTGGCCCTTGGCCTGATAGATCAGGCCGCGATTGTGATAGGCGCGACCATCGGTCGTCTGCAGGGAGATAGCCTGATTGAAGTCGCTGAGCGCCTGATCGAGACGTCCGGCCTGACGATAGGCATTGCCTCGCCCGATATAGGCGGCGTCATATTGCGAATTGAGCTGGATCGCCTTGCTGTAATCCTGCACGGCCTTGGCGCTGTCGCCCATATAGCGATAGACCAGCGCGCGATTGGCATAGGCCTGATAGAAATTCGGATTGAGCGCTATTGCCTGATCGAAATCGCGCAACGCTTCCTTGTAGCGCCCGGACTTGCCATAGGCGGAACCGCGCACATTGTAGCCTTCCGGATCACGCGGATTGCTCTGGATCACGCTTGTCAGCGAGCTGATGTTCTCGCTCGACCCCTGCGCCTTGTCGACAGTGCTGAGTGCCGTGGTTGTGGAGCTTTGGCAGCCGGCAACGGTCAAAGCCAGAAGTGCGGCGGCAATGAGAAGGCCGTTTCGGCCTGTTCCACCCAATGCTTCAATTCCCGAAACTTTCGTTCCGGACGATTGCATCATCTTCACGCGCGTGGGCAACGACTGCATTCCTTTCAGCTCGCATAGGGCGCAAGACCCTTCTGCCTCTTCTCCATCCCGTGCCAGCCCGGTTTCCAGGGCCTGCTCATGCCGGGCTATTCTGTCTGTTACGGTACTATACTGGCGTCAACCAGCAGATAAAAACAGCAAAAAGGCGGCATACTCTCAAGCTTGGTTTATAATTAGATAGTCCGCTTGATAGTTGGATATCCTGATCATTTGTTTTTACACATAATGGCGCGCGAGAAGTCCAGAAACTTTTCGTAACGCTGCATTAAAAATGGAAGCGGAATAGATGAAATTATATCTCGCCGACATGGATCGCGTCACGCTATGTCTGGAAACGATCTCAAATATTTGAAGTCAAAACGTGCAAAATCCGGCGCAAGCGGAAGCCAGCACCGGAAAGCAAAAAAGGCGCTGTTCAACAGCGCCTGTTTTTAAAGTCGATCAGCGAGCGCCCGGACGGCCGCCGATGAGGCCTTCACGCTGAGCGCGCTTACGGGCCAGCTTGCGTGCGCGACGAACGGCTTCTGCCTTTTCGCGAGCGCGCTTTTCGGACGGCTTTTCATAGTGGCCGCGCATCTTCATTTCGCGGAAGATACCTTCGCGCTGCATCTTTTTCTTGAGAGCGCGGAGAGCCTGATCAACATTATTATCGCGGACGAGTACCTGCACGTGTATTCCCGTATCGGTTAGAATTTCGGTTAAGCCTGAGGCCGTTAGGGGGTCTTTTAACGATTTCAGCCGGTCTGACCGGCCGATCAACGCCCAAAGGCTCCCAAGCTTCGCAACGGATACGCTGCAAATTGGTCGTGGCTATTACCAGAAAGAGCCAACCCTGTCCACCTCAAGATGCAACTTTGCCCACCGGCTTGCGTGAATTACCCGCTTGCGCACGATTTACTATGGTCGCAATCGCGTGAATAGGCTAAATGGCGCACGTTTCCCGCATAATTCGGCCTTAATGGCTACGCATAGCATTTTGCCAGCAAACCGATAATGCCCCCTCTCATTTTATCCGATTCTCCTGATGCCCCTCCGCAAACGACTCGTTATCCAGTTCACAGGCTATGAAGGCCTGCACCCGAAAGCCGTCCGCGTGCGTCACGCCCAGGCCCTGAAGGATTTCGACCGCCTGTGGAAGGCAAAGACCAGGCTTCCGCCCATGACGGAAGAGCCTGATGATTGCGGCACGACCACCGCCGTCACCATGGGCAATGGCTGGCAGACGGAAACCGAGTTCTGCCAGTTTGGCACAGCGGATATTTTCGACGATTACGCCGCGCGCTCGACACCGAAGCGGATGCTGACCGGCTTTCACGCATTCCTGAACATCCTCCTCACCGGAACGCTGTGGCGTTATCTGACGACAAGCTGGCGCTTTGTCCTGTTTTTCCTGTGGCCGTTTCTGCTGTCGCTGGCGATTCTGGCTATCGCTGCCCTGCTCGCCTTCGCACCGATAGCCGCAGGCCTTTCGACGCTGCATCTCTTATGGTCGGTGCCGTTAGCCGCCATCGTCGCAACCCTGCTCGTGCGCAAGCCCGGCGACCGGTTTTTCATGTCCTATCTGCTGGACGACTGGTCTGCGGCCTATGATCGTATTCACGGGCGCAACGAAAAGCTCAACCAGCGGCGCAAGGCCTTTGCGGAAGCCCTGAAACGGAAGATCGAAGCCAGCGATGCCGATGAGGTCATCATCGTTGCGCATAGTCTCGGCACGGTTCCAGCCGTGGAAGCGCTTGCCGACCTTCAGCGCGAGCGTCCCGATCTTCTGGCAAAACAGCCGGTCTCTCTGCTTGCCATCGGCTCATGTCTGATGATGATCGCGCTTCATCCCAAGGCAAAATCGCTACGCGAGGACGCGCGGGTGGTGATCGAGGAAAGTTCGGTCCTGTGGTCGGAATTTCAGGTGCTGACCGACATCATTCATTTCTACGGCTCGGACCCGGCCAAGGTCCTCAAGCTGAAGACCGCCAACCCGCCGCTTATCAACCGCATCCGCTTCAAGAACGTGCACAGCGAAAACCGCTACAAGCGGTCGAAGGGCAATTTCTTCCTGATGCATCTGCTTTATATGCGCGGGGCGGAGAAGAAGAATTTCTACGATTTCGGCATGTTCCTGCACGGCCCATTCTTCTTCCGCGAGCTGATGACGGAGCACAAAGAAAAAGCCGCCCCTCTCGATGAAGAAGGACGGCTTCCGGTTCAATACCGCAAAGCGGCTTAACCTTCCGGTGGCGCCACGACGGCAATCGTCAACCAGGTTGCCGTCAGCGCAGGCTTCAGCGCGTTTTCGATTTCCAGCGTCACATCATAATGATTGACCACGCGGCCTGACGGACGGATATCCGCATCGGCAAGCTTGAAGCGCGCGCGCACGCGCGAACCAGTCTTGACCGGCGACAGGAAGCGCAGCTTGTCGAAGCCGTAATTGATGCCCATCGTAGCACCCTCCAGCATTGGAAGCGCTTCATAGGCCAGCGTCGAGAGCAGCGACAGCGTCAGGAAGCCATGTGCGATGGTGCCGCCAAATGGCGTTTCCTTGGCAGCGCGTTCCGGATCGACATGAATGAACTGATGATCGTCGGTTGCATCCGCGAACTGGTTGATCATTTCCTGCGTGACTTCGCGCCACTCGGAACATCCGATTTCCGTGCCGATTGCCTCGCGCAACTGGTCAAGCGTGATTGCGTCTTTCATTCGCTGGCTATTCCTGCTGATGTGATTTGCCTTGTGTTTAACCAATAAAGCCTGGTGTCTGAATCAAAAAGTGGCAGGCCATGGCGAAAATGGTGATTTCGAGAACCGGAGCGCAATGTACTTAAATGTACATGAGCACCGGAAGCGCAGAAATTGCCATTTGCAGTCCGGCATGGCGACTTTTGGATCAGACACTTAGGCGGCAACCAGAATTTCCCGCGCTATATCATCCCAGTGCGAGAAAACCTGATGCGCACCCTTGCCCGTCAATTTTTCTGCGTGCCCGGCATAAGTATGTCCGCCGCCAGTATAGCCGAATGCCGTCATGCCTGCCGCGATTGCTCCTTCGACACCGAAGGGTGAGTCCTCGATCACCACGCAACGCGCCGGATCGACACCCATTTTGTCGGCTGCGAACAGGAACAGGTCCGGCGCTGGCTTGCCGCGCTTGACCATGCTGGACGAATAGACCGCATCGCCGAAATAGTGGCTGATGCCGGTCTTTTCCAGACTGAACGCGATGCGTTCGGGCTGCGACGACGAAGCCACGCAGCGCTTTTGCGGCAGTTCGCGCAGGAAATTGGCAATGCCAACGGTCGGCTGCAAGGCTTCGGCAAACAGGATCTTCGTTTCGGGCCAGAACTGGCTCGTAGCCTCTTCCGGCAGACGGTGCCCGGTCATATCCTCGATCATCTTCATGATATCGGCCTGCTTCATGCCGATGCCCTTGGCGACTGTGCCTTCCGGCAGTTTCATGCCGTGATTGGCATAGACCTGCTCAAAGGCAAGACAGGAAAGCGGCTCGCTATCGACGAGAACACCGTCACAGTCGAAGATCACGAGATCGAAAGGGGATACGCTGCTCATTTTGGCTCCGGTGGCCCTCTAAAAGGATGTATATTTTGTCGCGCAGTTTGAAGGTGCGCGCATGCCAGTGTTGATATAGAGACTGTTCATCTATTACGCACCTATATCAACATAAGCGTGACAAAATTACCGCGAAGAAGCGGCCTTGAAGTTTTGCGGAGAGTTTCATGACGACAAATGTGGCACTGGTTGGACTGGCGCGCGATCTCGCGGCGCGGGCAGAAACCGGCAAGCCGATCCGCATCGGTCTTATCGGCGCAGGCGAAATGGGCACCGACATCGTCACACAGGTGGCGCGGATGCAGGGTATCGAAGTCGGCGCGCTTTCCGCCCGCAGGCTGCCCAACACTTTCAAAGCTGTCCGCACCGCCTATGGCGACGAAGAAAACGCGCGAGAAGCCGCTACCCAGTCCGCGATGACCAGCGCCATCGAAAGCGGCAAGATCGCCGTCACCGATGACAATGACCTGATCCTGTCCAATCCGTTGCTTGATGTCATCATCGATGCGACCGGCATCCCGGAAGTGGGTGCCGAGACCGGCATCAAGGCCATCCGCAACGGCAAGCATCTCGTCATGATGAATGTCGAGGCTGACGTTACCATCGGGCCCTACCTCAAGGCCGAGGCCGACAAGCAGGGCGTGATCTATTCCCTTGGTGCGGGCGATGAGCCTTCATCCTGCATGGAGCTGATCGAGTTCGTTTCCGCCATGGGCCACAAGGTCGTGGCCGCTGGCAAGGGCAAGAACAATCCGCTCAATTTCGACGCCACGCCCGATGATTATCAGGAAGAAGCCGACCGCCGGAACATGAATGTCCGCCTGCTGGTGGAATTCATCGACGGTTCCAAGACCATGGTTGAGATGGCAGCCATCGCCAATGCAACCGGCCTGGTGCCGGATATTGCAGGCATGCACGGCCCCAAGGCAGCAATCGATGAGCTGAACCGCACCTTGATCCCGAAGGAAGACGGCGGCGTTCTCAACAAGACCGGTGTGGTCGATTATTCCATCGGGCGTGGTGTGTCGCCCGGCGTCTTTGTCATCGCTAAGATGGAACATCCACGCCTTGTCGAGCGTCTGGAAGACCTGAAGATGGGCAAAGGCCCCTACTTCACCTTCCATCGACCTTTCCACCTCACCTCGCTGGAAGTGCCGCTCACCGTCGCTCGCGTCGTGCTTCACGGCAAGACCGATATGGTGCCGCTGCCAAAGCCGGTAGCGGAAGTCTGTGCGGTCGCCAAGAAGGACTTGCAGCCCGGCGATCATCTGGATGCTATCGGGCAATATTGCTACCGCTCGTGGATCATGACGACGCCTGAAGCGCGTGCAGCCAAGGCCATTCCCTGCGGCCTGCTGCAAAACGGCACGGTCATCGCGCCAATCAGGAAGGGCGAACTCATCACCTATGCCAATGCCGCACCGCAGCCCGGCTCCAAGATCGCCGAACTGCGCGCTTTGCAGGATGCCATGCTAGGGCAGTAGGGCAATACGGCAGTATGTTTAGGGGAGTAAGGGAGTAAGGGAGTAAGGCGAAGACGGGCAGCATGTCTGCAAGTCAAACATACTGCCCTAATGCCTTACTGCCCTATTGCCTTCCCTTAATGGTCCAACGCCTTCACAATACTCTCCACCATCTTCTTCGCGTCGGCGAAGAGCATCATGGTGTTGTCGCGGAAGAACAGTTCGTTTTCCACGCCTGCATAGCCGGAACCCATGCCGCGCTTGATGAACAGAACCGTGCCAGCCTTGTCGACATCGAGGATTGGCATGCCGAAGATCGGTGACTTTGGATCGGTCTTCGCAGCCGGATTGGTGACGTCATTCGCGCCGATCACGAAGGCAACATCGGCCTGCGCGAATTCCGAATTGATGTCTTCCAGCTCAAACACTTCGTCGTAAGGCACGTTGGCCTCGGCCAGAAGCACGTTCATATGGCCAGGCATACGACCGGCAACCGGATGGATGGCATATTTGACTTCCACGCCTTCCGCCTTGAGCTTGTCGGCCATTTCACGCAGCGCGTGCTGGGCCTGCGCCACCGCCATGCCATAGCCCGGCACGATGATGACCTTGGAAGCGTTCTTCATGATGAAGGCAGCATCGTCGGCAGAACCCTGCTTGACCGGACGCTGTTCGACCTCGCCAGCCGGACCGTCGGACGTATCGCCGCCAAAGCCGCCGAGAATGACCGAGATGAACGAGCGGTTCATGCCCTTGCACATGATGTAGGACAGGATCGCACCGGACGAACCGACCAGTGCGCCGGTGATGATGAGCGCCAGATTGCCGAGCGTGAAACCGATGCCTGCCGCTGCCCAGCCCGAATAGGAATTGAGCATGGAAACGACAACCGGCATGTCCGCGCCGCCGATTGGCACGATGATAAGCACGCCAAACACCAGCGACAGAAGCACGATCAGCCAGAACACGAAATGGCTTTCGGTGTTCGTGAGCACAACGATCAAAAGCACGATGGCCGCGGCCAGAGCCGCATTGATGACATGACGCCCCGGCAGCATGATCGGCTTGCCCGACATGCGACCGTCAAGCTTGAGGAAGGCTATGATCGAGCCGGTGAAGGTGATGGCACCAATGGCAACGCCCAGTGACATCTCCACGAGTGCCTGACCGTGGATCTGGCCCACTTCGCCAATCCCGAAGGAATGCGGCGAGTAGAGTGCGGCGGCAGCCACCAGAACGGCAGCAAGACCGATCAGCGAGTGGAACGCCGCAACAAGCTGCGGCATGGCCGTCATGGCGATGCGGCGTGCAATGACGGCACCAATGCCGCCACCGATGGCAATACCGACGACGATCAGCGCCAGACCGCCGAAGCTTGGACGCGCCAGCAGAAGCGTGGTGACGATGGAAATCGCCATACCGATCATGCCGTACATATTGCCCTGGCGGCTGGTTGTCGGATGCGACAGGCCGCGCAGTGCCAGAATGAACAGCACGCCCGAAACGAGATAAAGGAAGGCTGCGAGATTAACGCTCATAATGGTTCAGCCTCACTTTTCTTTTTTCTTGTACATGGCGAGCATGCGCTGGGTGACCAGGAAGCCGCCAAAAATGTTGACGCTCGCCAGAATGAGCGCGATGAAACCGAAGCCGGTTGCCCAGCCCGAAAGCGAAAGGCCGACGGCCAGAAGCGCACCCACCACGATCACCGATGAAATGGCGTTGGTAACGGCCATCAGCGGCGTGTGCAGCGCAGGCGTGACCGACCACACCACGTAATAGCCGACGAAAATCGACAGGATGAAGATGGCAAAGCGGAACACGAACGGATCGATCGCACCGCCCGATGCGGCATGTGCGGCAGCCGCTGCTGCATCACCCAAGCCGCCCGGATGGCCGCCCGCATTTTCAGCGGCCTGACGCACGGCGTCCACAGCCTGATTAAGGCCCTCAAGGGCTTTGTCGAGATTTGTATCGGCCATTATGCCTCTCCTCCATCAACTGGAGACTTGGGGGAAGACGTCGTCTTCGGCGCTTTTGCAGGTGCTTTTTTCGCAGGCTTTGCAGCAGCCTTGGGTGCATCTGCCTTTGCCGCCGGTTTCTCGGCTTTCGGTTTCGGCGCAGCCTTTGGTTTTGCTGGCTTTTCAACCGCAGTCGGTGCCGGTGCTGTCTCAGCCTTGGCAAAAGCCGGATGCAAGATCTTGCCCTGATGGGTCAGAAGCGTTGCCTTGACCAGCTCTTCTTCCGGGTCGATTTTCAGAACCTTGGCTTCCTTGTCGACCAGCGTTTCGACGAAGGCGATCAGGTTGCGCGCATAAAGCTGTGAAGCGCTCGCCGCGATACGTCCAGACACGTTGAGATGGCCAACGATCCTGACACCGTTCACGTCAGCGATCTCGCCAGCGACAGCGCCTTCGACATTGCCGCCGCGCTCAACCGCGAGATCGACCAGCACGGAACCCGGACGCATGGAAGCGACCATTTCCCTGGAAACCAGACGCGGGGCCGGACGGCCCGGAATGAGCGCCGTTGTGATGACGATATCCTGCTTGGCGATATGATCGGCAACAAGTGCCGCCTGCTTGGCCTGATATTCCTTCGACATTTCCTTGGCGTAGCCGCCGGAAGTTTCCGCTGCCTTGAACTCTTCGTCCTCGACGGCGATGAATTTCGCGCCGAGCGAAGCGACCTGCTCCTTGGCGGCGGGGCGAACGTCGGTTGCCGTCACGACAGCACCGAGACGGCGCGCCGTTGCAATGGCCTGAAGACCGGCAACGCCTGCCCCCATAACGAACACCTTGGCGGCGGGCACGGTGCCCGCTGCCGTCATCATCATCGGCAAGGCGCGGTCATAGACCTCCGCCGCATCGATCACCGCCTGATAACCGGCGAGGTTTGCTTGGCTCGACAAGACGTCCATCACCTGCGCACGGGTGATGCGCGGCATGAATTCCATCGTGAAAGCCGAAATTCCAGCCTTGGCGAGCGCCGCAACAGCGTCTTCATGGCCATAGGGATCAAGCATGGCGAAGAGTGCTGCGCCCGATTTATACCCCTTGAGTTCCGCATCCGTTGGACGCCGCACCTTGAGCACGACATCCGCCGTTTTGGCATCCGCCGCCGTACCGATGCGGGCACCGGCTGCCGTAAACTCGGCATCGGGAATGCGCGATTTCTCGCCTGCGCCTTTTTCCACGACGACATCGAAGCCGAGCGCGATGAATTTCTTCACCGTCTCCGCCGACGCCGCAACGCGGGTCTCGCTGGGATCACTCTCTTTCGGGATAAATAACGTCTGGGCCAAGCTGGTTTCCCTTTCGTGGCGTTCATCCGGGGTTGATTCCGGTCGGCAGAATTACGGGCTTCGGAGCATCTTGCAGCCAAATCTTTCCGTTTGGCGTCGCATAGATGCGGCTGGAATACTGGTTGGGCGCAAGGCGCTCCAGAGCTCGTTAAAATAGACTGAGATACAGACATGCATAAACCCTCGGCACGGTACCCCATGCCAAGGCATTCGATCAAATCGTGCGGGTTAATCCCGGTTCAGCACCAAAGCTGCATCGGACCGCTACCGGATGTATTCATCCGGCAGGGATTGAATGCGCTAGAGGATGAACCAGGCAGCGACACAGACTAGAATGAAAAGAACGGTCGCGGAGAAGAAACCACCAGCAAAAAAGCCGAACGCCATGGCAATCATAAGGGCAACGAGCGCCACCGTGGCCCATTTAACCAGGCCCGCAAAACCGGCATAAGTTTTCTCATGCTCAGCATAGTCCATCGGTGCGCCAAGTTCAGCCGGAGCCGTTGTATGATGTTCTGCCATTTTAGTTCCACCCATTCAGAATTTCCGCCCATACACCGTCATGTTAAGCGAAAATAACTGCAATCTTCAATGTGCGACCGAATAAACCCATGCATTGACAGCAAGGCTTTTCGTCGCAGCTACCCTCTCTCCGCAGAAGCGGTTCCGCAATCTTCGTAAAGCGAAACTACCCCTCTGGCTACATTTAATTGTTTAATATCCGGCGTTGTTTTTAGATTCTTATACCAAAACTCGATGAGTTTGACTCATCGAGTTTTGGTTAAGCCCGTGCGGCGACTGAGCATTTTCAGGGCGTGATGCGTTAGCATCTCAGCGCCCTGGTATTATACGCCGAGACCAGTATATTTCGCCGTCGGCAAAATCGTCAGCGGCACGGAACTGCCGCGCATGTCGCCGAACATCGCTTGGCGTTCATGCGGCTGCGACTTGAAAAACGGAAAACGCACGGCCACCGCATCGCGGATATTGCGAATGGGAGCGGCGCCGAGCCCGACCCTGATTCCATAGCCCTCATGTTCGCGCGCATCGGCCATGACAGAAGTGCCGAAAATGCGCTTGTAGAAGGCCATATGCTCCGGCTTGACCGAGGCCAGGCATTGATCCGCCGAGAAAAATTCAGACGCCATCGCAGCAATGCGCAACGTTATGTAAGGAATGGCCGGATATTCGCTCAAAAGCTCCGGATCAGCGGCAAAACGGGTCGGATCGACAAAATGCATGCCGCTATTAAGCAGCGGATCGAGAATATCGGGGAACAGCGCATAGCTCGTGCCGCGACGATGATCGGGCGTGATGTGATGGATGCGCAGCGTGCTGACCAGTTGCCCGTCCACATATACGCCATAGACAAAGGCATGGCTGTCGCGGTCGATATCATCGACGATCGACGGCACTTCCGCCTCATGCATAACATTACGCGTACGATAGGAACGGTAGCGCAGACGACCGATTTCCTCGAGGTCCTCCGCGTGGACGATGCGGCGATATTCCACCCGATCGAGAAACTGCAACAGCTGTCGCGCGAAATTAGACAATGGCGGTTTATCGCCTGTAACAGCCATATTCGTCATGCAATCGATTTTCCGCACCCCACAAATCAGTGCGCAGAATATGCACCTTTAACAGCGTGTAAAGATATAACTTTGTGCGCTGCCTTCCTATTGCCTTGCAATCAACACTCCGTCGCCACAATTGAACAGCGCTTTTGCGCGCTAAAAGCGGGATGAAAATGCAAAATGGCCCCGTTCCGGGCCATTTTACGCTTCTGCCATAATTTGAAAACGGTCCCTCAAAGCGCGTTGGCGATAGCCTGAAACGCATGCATCGTTTCGTCCTTCATATCCTGTCCGTCGACATTGTAACTGGAATGCGCCGAGGTCTTTGCAATCACCACACCTTTGGCCGGATTGACATAGATGAACTGCCCATAGATGCCGACGGCGCTAAAATCGCCCTGCCAGTCAACCGGCGTCCACCACTGATAACCATAGCCGAAAGGAATCTTGCCAAGCGCATCCTTGCGACCCGGCATCAGATAGGGCGCATCCGGCGTTACCGAATCGTGCACCCATTGCGCGGGTACGAGTTGCTCGCCCTTGAAGTTGCGACCCTCATTAAGATAGAGCAGGCCGAAACGCGCATAGTCACGAAGGACTGCATTCATACCTGCCGAAGCAGCAGCCTCGCCATGCGGGTCCACCGCCCAATATGCATCGGCCTCGGCCCCAAGCTTCGACCAGAGCTTGTCCTTCATGTAATCCTGAAAAGGAACACCGGTTGCGCCCTCCAGAACCAGCCCGAGAACCTGGGTATCCGCCGACACGTAGTGGCTGAGCGTTCCCTGCGGGCGCTCATTTTTCAGATGCGCGGTGAAATTCGTGATCGAGCCGGTCAGAAGCTCGACAGCATATCGAACGATATCGGAATTGAGATCGCCATAGTTCTCGTTGAATCCAATACCGGATGCCATCTGCAGCACGTTCTTGACGGTCACACCTTTGTAACCGCCCTCAGCCAGCACCGGCGCATAGTGGTCGACCGGTTGGTTGATATCGATCAAGCCATCCCGAACGGCATTGCCGACAAGGAAGGAAACAACCGATTTCGAAACCGAAAATGCGATTGACTGGGTCGTCTCGCTATTTCCATGATCATATTCTTCATGAACGATCACACCGTCCTTCAGGACGATGAACCCGGTTGTGCCGCCACGCTGCAGCCAATCGGAAATCTTGCGGGTCTCGCCCTTGTAAACAAAGGTTTCCGGCAGAGGCCGTTCCTCTTTCGGCAGCGGGCTGACCTCGCCCTCACGCGGAATACGCACCGACGGATAGCGGTTGTAAACATTGCGGAAGTTTTCAAAAATTTCCGGTCCCTTGAACATCTGGGCATACTGATAAACAGCCCAGGTTTCGTGGATTTTCCTCCAGAACACAGCCGTGCCGACACCGGCAAGAACAACAAGCCCAATAAAACCATACAAAGCGTAACGCAGAAATCGTTTCATCGCCTCCCCTTAAATAAATGAATTGAATTTTAAATCGACTTTATATAAGTATATTTACATATACTTATATAAATCCTCCTATCGTGATAGTGTCACGATAAAGGAACCGAAAAACATCCCTATTATTTCAATAATATTCGAATTTATGCATTTTGTAAAAGAACCAGTACAGACGAGTTATGTAAAAAACGCGACATGCACTCCAGCCATTCGAAAATTCGGACAACGACAAGGCGCGCGAGCATGTCTCCCGAAAGCGGGAACCGGTTTCGGGATAAAGACATGCGTAAAAACAAACAGATAGAGCATTTTCAAGCCAAGACTGAAAAGCCCTTTACGCGGAAATCAGTCCACCGGACTGACTTCACATCACGCTTCGACGCGCAGGATAATGCGAGACAGTTTTCGCGATGCTGCTGGTTGGGGAATAATCAGGCGACGGTACGTCCGCCGTCGCGGCGCGCCGCGGCCTTTGCGGTCATGGCGCTGATCGCTTCGACAGGCACGGGCATGCCGAGAAGGTAGCCCTGCACGAGATCGGCGCCAGCCGCTACACGGATCAGCGCAAGCTGTTCCTCGGTTTCGACACCTTCGACCGTCACCCCCAGCCCAAGCTCATGCGAGAGCTGGGTAACGCCGCGAAGCAGCATCAGCGACCGCCGGTCGGTGGTAATGTCGCGCACGAAGGAGCGATCGACCTTCACCTTGGTCAGCGGCAAGGTGTTGAGGTAGCTCAGACTGGAATAGCCGGTGCCGAAATCGTCCAGCGCGATATTGATCCCGGCATTCTTGAGCCGCTGCAGCACCATCGAGGTCTTGTTGCGGTCCGAAATGATGGCGCTTTCCGTCACCTCGACTTCCAGGCGATGCGCCGGAAGCCCCGATTTCTGCAACGCATTGGCAATATCGCGCGCGATGTCGCTGCTTTTCAGATCAATGGCCGAAAGATTGACGGACACGCCGATCCGGTCGCCCCAGGACAGACAGTCCGCACAGGCCTGCGCCAGCATGAAACGGGTAATATCGGTGATGATGCCCATTTCCTCGGCAAGCGGAATGAATTCCGCAGGCGGAACGAAGCCAAGCTCCGGATGCTCCCATCGCGCCAGCGCTTCACACGCAACAACGCGCAGGGACTGCGCGCTGACGATAGGCTGATAGACGACCTTGATCTCGCCATGCTCGATGGCAAGCCGCAAGTCGGCTTTGAGTTTCTGGCGCCCGCGATATTTGGTGTCCATCGCATCGATGAAGATCGACCAGGGCTTGTCTTCCCTGCTCTTGGCCTCATAGAGGGCAAGATCGGCGCTGATATGCATGCTGCCGACATCGCATCTTCCGATGTCCTCAAGCGCGATTCCCGCGCTGATATCAATATGAACCTGATCGCCGTCAAGATCGTAAACGCCGGTCACGACAGCCATGATGTGTTCCATCACACCTGTTACATCGGCCTCGCTGCGCAGGTTGAAGACAAAGACCACGAACTCATCTCCGCCGAAGCGCGACGCGACGAAACGCTGCGGATCGAGCGAGTTCAGACGCTCCGCAAACAGGCGCAACAACACGTCGCCGGTATGATGGCCAAGCGTATCGTTGACGTGCTTGAAATGATTAATGTCGATGACAATGAGCGCGGCCTGCGTGCCCTTTTCCTGATGGGCCCGCATCGACCGTACCAGCGTCTCGAAGTAGTTCCTGTTCGGCAGGCCGGTCAGGCCGTCATAACGCGCCATATGCTGGATACGGGCTTCCGCTTCCACGCGCTGCGTCACGTCCTCGAACATCAGAACCGCCCCTTCATTGAGGGTCTGGTTGCCGATACATTCAATATAACGCTGGTTCGAAAGCTGGAAAATGTCGCGCGTGCGCTTGCCGAGCAAAAGATCCTGCATGCGCATATGCACGTTTTTCAGGTCGTTTTGCGGAAACAGCCCCTTCTTGGCGCAATAGCGCAGCAGAACGTCAAGCTTGCGGCCATGCAGCTTGGTGTGCTCGGCGATCTGCAACATCGCCTTGGCCTTGTTGTTGATGACTGCAATGCGCTGCTGGCTGTCGAACATCAGCAGGCCCTGCGGCATGTTGTTGAGCGCCGCATCGAAACGCCCGGCCACGATGGATAAGCGCCGCTTGCCCATGACCGCAGCGAAGAGAAACTCGCGCAGGCCGTTGGCCATCTGGATATTGGACAGGAAATACGGGATCAGCAGCAGGCCGATAATGACGTGAAACGGCGTTCCCGCCAGAATAAGCCCGGCCAGAACCGGAATAAGCGTGCAGGCCGACATCAGGACAACGGCTTTCGCCGAAGCATAGTTGCGGCCCACAATGGACACGACCGAAGCGAGCAGCACGGTCAAGCTGGCAAGTTCGGCGAAGGAATCCCTGAGCACATAACTTGAGAAGAAACACAACATGCCGAGCGTCAGGCAAACGGCGGATGCACCGATCAGATAGCGCGTTTCCCACCGGTCGAGATCGGCATGGGACAGCGACTGCTGCTTTGCCTGGTCGAACTTGTGCATGTCGAAGATGCGGCCGACGGCGATGATGGCGAAGATGCCGCCAAAAACCAGATAGCGCCAGTCGTCAGTTTTCACATAGATGACGACGCAGGCTACAACGTGCGCGAGCAAGCCGAACCAAAGCGTCGTACGATTGCCGTACAGCGCTCTGAGAAAAGATAGCCGCACATCTGCAGGTATCTCAGGTTTACGGCTTTGCCACATTCGATGCATTAATCCCTTACACGGGGAGGCAATATCGCACTAATGACTTAAAAATATCTTTCGGGATATTAAACCACAAGCTGTTACGACAACCACCATAAGATGTATTCAGATATTTTTTAAGGAAAACCACATCCCCACAACCCTTAACGGGCAATTACAACCATAGGCATTTATGTTTTAGTCGTCCTAATATTACTGAAATGGCTATAATGGGAGAAGAGGAACAGGTTAGTTTCCGCGTTCGCGAGAATTAATCCAGATTAGTCGTGGTGGATATTCTACCGCCATACCGCCAACTGCTAGAGAAAAATCCGGCCATACAAGTCACGACGCGGGAAATAACCACCAAAGAAACTTTCCCACCCTGTCAGAGTTGGTGCCCGCCATCCACGGTGATGATCGAACCGGTCATATAGCGGCTGGCATCGGAAGCCAGCATCAGCACAACCCCGTCCAGATCTTCCGGTTCGCCCAGACGCCGCATCGGGTTCCGCCCTTTGAAGTAGCCCCCGGCCGGACCTTGCAGCTGATCTTCATTGATTCGCGTCGGAAACCATCCCGGCGAAATCGCGTTGACGCGAATATCGTGGGCAGCCCATTCGAGCGCCAGCGCCCGCGTCATCTGCGTTACGCAGGCCTTGGACATGGAATAGGCAGCAGCCCCCTTCTGCGGACGCTCGCCCAGAATGCTGGTCGTGTTCACGATGGAGCCGCCCTCACCGCGCTCGATCATGCGGCGCGCTGCTTCCTGCGCCACGAAGAAGGCGCCTGCGACATTGACCTCGAATATATGTTCGAGCATGTCGCGGGTCGTATCGAGCGCGCGTGCCATATGCGCGACCCCGGCATTGTTGAAAAGCGTCGTTATCGGTCCGAAACGGCCTTCCGCCTCGTCGAAAGCGCGAATGATTTCATCCGGATGGGTCACATCCGCCATGATTTCCAGCACTTCGCCACCCGATGGGCAAATGCTTTCGCCTGCATGGGTGCGCGAGATTGAAATCACGCGCGCACCGTGCCCTGCCAGCACATGCACCATTCTGAGGCCCAACCCCGAAGACCCACCCGTCACGGCAATGACCTTGCCCCTGACGGAGAAAAGCTGATCGTCAGTCATTCATCCCCTCAACTGCCAATCCCTCTTTATCACTTTCTAGAATATAGAGATCGGCATTTGAACCATCTTCGAGCGTAAAAATCGGTTCAAATCAACACAATACACAGAAGGCGCGACGAAAGACCCATGGTGCAGCCGCAAGACGACACCTGTTCGTGATTGCGCGACCCATTGCGTAGAAGTAAGGAACAAAGCAAATAGAGCATTTCCAGTTTAGATTGAATCGTTGGAAATGCTCTATCTCGTTGCTTTTACGCATTGTCCTACGCAAAACCGCTTCGCACTTTTGCTGGAAATGCTTTAAGAGCATAATCCGACTGGTGGATACGAACATTATGCCCAAGACTTCTCGCCCTCTCGTCGCCGTGCCGACCGATGTGAAGCCGTTTGAAAACTACACCTGGCACGCAGCACCCCAGCAATATCTGGCAGCCGCGATCGACGTTGCGGAAGTAACCCCGCTTCTGGTGCCGAGCTTCGGTGACAAGATGGATCTCGACGCCATTTTGGATGCGGTCGACGGTGTTCTCATCACGGGTTCCAAATCGAACGTTCACCCTGCCCTTTATGGTGTCGAGCCAAGCACGGCATTCGAGCCCTATGACAATGCTCGCGATGCCACTTCGCTGCCGCTCATCCGGGCCGCCATTGAAAAGGGTGTTCCGGTGCTGGCCATCTGCCGCGGCATACAGGAACTGAACGTCGCGCTGGGCGGCACGCTCGCCACCGAAATCCAGGACCTCGAAGGGCGGATGGATCACCGCGCGCCGGAATCCGAAAGCCAGGCCGAGCGTTTCGCCATCCAGCATCCGATCAAGCTCAACCCGAATTCATGCCTTGCCGAAATCCTGAAAGAAGAAAGCGTGCGCGTGAATTCCGTTCACCGTCAGGCCATCGACAAGCTTGCCCCGCAGCTTGAAGTCGAAGCCGTTGCCGAAGACGGCACGGTAGAGGCCGTTTCGGTCAAGAACGCCAAGGGATTTGTCGTCGGCGTTCAGTGGCACCCGGAATATTGGGTGCATTCCGATGCCCCTTCCCGCAAGATCTTCGAGGCGTTCGGCGATGCGGTGCGCAAGCATAGTTTAGGGCAGTAGGGCAGTAGGGCAGTAGGGCAGTAGGGCAGTAGGGCAGTAGGGCAGAGAAGCATATGATCGTTGCGGTCATCTGCAATCACAACATATTCCCTTACTCCCCTATTCCCTTAACATACTGCCTTATTGCCCTATGGCCTTACTGCCTTAACATGAACCGTCTCCGGCACTGGCGTCAGCGCCGAGCCGGTGTCGAACCATGCGATGAGATTGTCGATCACCAGATTGGCCATGTCACGACGGGTCCGGACCGAGGCCGAGCCGATATGCGGCAGAAGGACCGTGTTCGGCGCATCGAGCAGTGCCTGCGGCACGTGCGGCTCGTTCGCGAAGACATCGAGACCGGCAGCGGCAATCGTCCCGTTCTGCAGCGCTTCGGCAAGCGCGTCTTCATCCACCACCGAACCCCGTCCGATATTGATAAGCACACCTTCCGGACCAAGCGCCTTCAGCACTTCCGCATTCACGGCCTTGGCCGTTTCCGCACCGCCCGGCGCAACCAGAATGAGCGTGTCGACTGCCCCGGCAAGCTCCTTGAGGCTCGGATGATATTCGTAGGCGACATCGGGCGACTTGCGGCGATTGTGATAGGCAATCGGCAGGCCGAATGCCTCGATCCGGTGAGCGACCGCCTTGCCGATGCGGCCAAGGCCGAAAATGCCGACCTTGCGTCCGCGCAGCGAGAGCTTCGACAGCGGGTAGCGGCCTTCCTTGACCCAGTTGCCGGCGCGCAGGAATTCCTGCGACTTCGACAATTCGCGCACCGTGTCGATCAGGAGGCCAATGGTCGTATCCGCCACTTCCTCGGTCAGCACGTCCGGCGTGTTGGTGACCATGACATTTTTCGCACCAGCATGTTTCGCGTCCACCGCGTCGTAGCCGACGCCGAAATTGCCGACGATTTCAAGACCGGGCAAAGCGTCGATCAGCGCCGCATCGACGGTCGACATGCTTGCGATACCCTTCACGTCCTTCGTCCATGCCGCATCCAGAAGTGCCGTGTCGCCGCGCGCGATACGCTGAACATTGAACTCGCCCGAGAGCCTCTGCACAGCATAATCATCAAAATTGCCGAGCACCAGAATAGTCGCGTCGCGTTTTGTCATGGCATTCCTCATGTCGTAGAGCATTTCCAGCAAAAGTGCGCAGCGGTTTAGCGTTGGATAATGCGTAAAGCAAAACCGGTGCGGGGAAATCAGCCGTGTTTTGGCTTGGACGTCGATTGCCGGATATGCAGCTCCGGCTTGATGAGTTCCTGCATCGAAGAAACTTCGACGCCGTTGAGCTGGTCGAGCAGCGCGCGCGCGGCGCGGCGTCCCACTTCACGCTGGCCGTTCCAGACGGTCGTGAGCGCGGGCGTTGCGATGGCCGCTTCCTCAAGGTCGTCATAGCCGGTCACGGAAATGTCCTCGCCCGGCACCAGCCCGGCGCGGGCAATGCCGTTCATCAGGCCGATGGCCGTCAGGTCGTTCCAGCAGACCGCAGCCGTCGGCTTGTCCTTCAGCGCAAGAAATTGTGGCGCGACCTCAAAACCGCCCTGCTTCGTGCGCGGCCCGGCAATACGCCAGTCGGGACGAACTTCAAGGCCAGCCTTGTCCATGGCCTGCACATAGCCGCGATAACGGTCACGGCCTGTCGAGGTCTGGTCCGTACCGCCGATCATGGCGATGCGCGTGTGCCCCAGCGAAATCAGGTGATTGGTGGCAAGACCGATGCCATAGGCGTCGTCCCCCCGGAAAACCGGCGCATGAACACCCTCGACGCTACGCGCAATCAACACGACCGGCAGGCCGTTATCTTCCGCAAGCTGTATATCTTCCGGCGGCGTGCCAATGGCGGGCGACATGATGACCCCGTCCGCGCCGAGCTGCAGAAGCGTATCCATGAAGGTGCGCTGCTTTTCGAGCTGGTCGTAATGGTTGGACAGGATGAAGGTCTGCCGCGACCGGTCCAGTTCCGTTTCGATAGATTTGAGAATTTCCGCGAAGAACGGGTTCATGATGTCATGCACCACGACGCCGACAATGCCGGAGCGTGAGGTGCGCAGGCTCGCAGCGCGACGGTTATAGATATAACCGATGGCGCGGGCATGTTCCTTGATCTTCTCGCGGGTCTGGTCGGCAACGAGGGGACTGTCGCGCAAAGCGAGCGAAACTGTGGCTGTCGAAACACCAAGCGCGTCAGCGATGGTCGATAGCTTTATTTTCTGGGCCAAGTCGCCTCCCCAAAATGGTCCGTGCCGCAGTCGGAGACGCGGCCGCAACCTGACAAGGTGAGACGCGACCGTTCGTCCTGCGAACGGTTATGCCATTGCAAACCTTGAATTGGAAGCATTTTCGATAGCACGCATCTTGAAAAGTGTTTCACGCTTTCCCGCCAAGATGCGCGTCAAAACAAATAGTTAGAGCTCGATAAACGACAGGCCTATTCCACGTCGTCCTCTTCAAGCACTTCCGTTTCAGGCTCATCGGGAATGCGCGTGACACCGCGAAGCGCAAGATTACTCTCCATCCGGCTCAACATCTTGAGGAAGGTCTTGCGATCTTTCTTGTCGAGCCCCTTCAACATGTCCTTCTCGGTCTTGCGAATGGATTTCTCGATCGCCTTGATGGTCTCCAGACCCGTCTGCGTAAGATAGACATGCGACTGGCGCTGATCGGTTTCCGAGGCGCGCTTCGCCACGAACCCCTGCCCCTGCAGACGCGCAATGGTTTTGGTGATGGTCGGCGGACGCACACCCAGCCGCTGTGCAAGCACGCCCGGCGTCAGCCCGTCTTCGGCAGCCAGTTGCAGCATGACCGCATCCTGCCCCGCATAAAGCCCCTGTTCCAGAAGCCGCGTGGCCAGCACCGTCCGCGACAGTCTTGCCACGGATTGCAGCCGGTAAAGTACAACCGCCTTATTGTCCTTGCTCATCGCCACCTCGCCCTTGTTGGCACTTTGATGCGCATCCCGAAAAGCATCCAACGGTTTTCGGACAAGATACGCTGTTCAAAATAAACCAGTTGCTGTCGCCTGATCGATAGTCCCATCCATCCATATATCGTAAAATATTGTCCGACTTATGAAACAACAAGGCCCGGTTGCTGTCATGGCTAACGGACGTTACGCTCTGGGGCTCCATGAAATGAATAAAGCGAGGAAAACATGACCGATCTGCGCGATCAAAACAGCGACATGATTGTCGTCCTGCCCCTTGGCGCTCACGAACAGCATGGGCCTCACCTGCCGTTTGAAACGGATACGATCATCGCCGAAGGCATTGTCGCGCGTGTCAGCGATGCGCTGCCTGCCGAGCTGAACGTCAATTTTCTGCCCGCACAGCCGGTCGGCTATTCCATCGAGCACATGGATACCGACGGAACCCAGAGCCTCGCCTTTGCCGAGGCCGTGAACCAGTGGATCGGCATTGGTGAGAACCTTCATGCCGGCGGCATTCGCAAACTGGTCATGCTGAACGCGCATGGCGGAAACTCGCCATTGATGACAATTGTCGCAACGGAACTGCGCACACGGCTCGACATGCTGGCGGTCGCCACGAGCTGGACCCGCTTCGGCCTGCCGGAGGGCCTGATTAAACCGGAGGAAAAAGCGCTCGATATTCATGGTGGCTTCATCGAGACATCGGTGATGCTGGCGCTGCGCCCCGATCTGGTGGACATGTCGAAAGCACGCAATTTCTCCAACGCCCAGTCACGTTACGCCGAGGAATTCAAGTTCCTGCGCGCCTATGGCCCTCACGCCTTCGGCTGGAAGATGCACGATCTCAACCCGGAAGGGGTTGCAGGCAACGCTGCTGCCGCGACGGCTGAAGCCGGAGAAAAACTGATCGCCAATGCGGTGTCCGGCTTTATCGAATTGCTGCGCGATGTCGACAGGTTCGATCTTGACCGGTTCAAATCGCAACGCCTCGCCAATCAGGCAGGATGATGCACTCGATCACCGCGCAAAGAAAACATACCGAAGCATGGGCGCAATTGCGCCACGCACTCTGGCCCAACACCAGCCTTGAACAGCATCTGCAGGATATTTGCGATACGCTCGATCAAGATAACCCTGATGCTGTAACGTTCATCGCGGAGAGTGCAATCGGCCAGATTGCGGGTTTCGCCGAAGCAGCGTTACGGCGTGACTATGTCAATGGCTGCTCGACATCGCCTGTCCTCTTCCTGGAGGGTATTTTTGTGTCTCCCGAATATCGCCAGCATGGCGTCGCGCGATTGCTTTGCGAAGCAATCGCAAACTGGGGCCGAGAAAAGGGCTGCACTGAATTTGCCTCCGATGTTTCATTTGAAAACCTTGATAGCCAGAACTTTCACGCAGCACTTGGTTTTGATGAAACGGAAAGGGTAATCTTCTATCGGAAATCTCTTTAGGAGATGTGGAATTTGACCTCTGCACCATGACCGGCTTCGAGGAAAGCCACTGCCATCATCGTGAACGGCAACAATGTAATATTATAGCATTGCATATGGCATTCACGCTGCCCTTCCCTTATATGAATTGTCCTATCCGAGGTTTCGGTGCTGTGCCGCTTTGCGTTGGCCGCGCACTGGCCACCTCGGGCCACGTTTTCAAAAGGCCACAACTTCAAGAGGCATAATCATGAGCCAGGCTGAAGCCCAAACCGAAGCTCCGTCTGCAACCGAGACGACCACTGAAGCTGGCCGCATTCCCGTAACCGTTCTGACCGGTTATCTGGGTTCGGGTAAGACCACTCTTCTCAACCGTATCCTGACCGAAAATCACGGCAAGCGTTATGCTGTCATCGTCAACGAGTTCGGCGAGATCGGCATCGACAACGACCTGATCGTCGAGTCGGACGAAGAAATCTACGAAATGAACAATGGCTGCATCTGCTGCACCGTTCGCGGCGACCTGATCCGCGTGGTGGAGGGCCTGATGCGCCGTCCGGGCCGTTTCGACGCGATCGTCGTGGAAACGACCGGCCTTGCCGATCCGGTTCCGGTTGCGCAGACCTTCTTCATGGACGACGACGTGCGCGCCAAGACTGGCCTTGATGCCGTTGTCGCCCTCGTGGATGCCAAGCATCTGCCGCTGCGCCTGAAGGACAGCCGCGAGGCGGAAGACCAGATCGCCTTTGCCGATGTCGTGCTCATCAACAAGACGGACCTCGTGACGCCGCAGGAGCTGGCCACAATCGAAGCAACCGTGCGCGCCATCAACCCGCATGCCATCATCCATCGCACCGAGCGCGCTTCCATCCCGCTCGACCGCGTGCTGGATCGCGGCGCATTCGACCTGAAGCGCGTTCTGGACAACGATCCGCACTTCCTCGACCATGACCATGACCATCCCGATCACGTATGCGGACCGGATTGCGACCACGATCATGACCATCATGGTCACGACCATGGACATCATCATGCCCATGATCACGATCATCATGACCACCATCACGACCATGACCATGTGTGCGGTCCCGACTGCGATCATGACCACGATCACGCCTCGCCGATCCATGATGTGACGGTGAAGTCAGTATCGCTCAGGGCTGGTGAAATCGACCCGGCGAAATTCTTCCCGTGGATTCAGAACATCACTCAGACGCAGGGACCGAACATTCTGCGCCTCAAGGGCATCATCGCTTTCAAGGACGATCCGGATCGCTATGTGGTCCAGGGCGTGCACATGATTATCGAGGGCGACCATCAGCGCGCCTGGAAGGAAGACGAAAAGCGTGAAAGTCGCCTCGTCTTCATCGGACGTGAACTCGACCCCGCCGCCCTGAAGGCCGGTTTCGAAAACAGTCAGGCCCGATGAAGCGGTTCTGGTTCCAATCGAACCGGGAAACCGCTTAACCGCCTATTTCTATGCATTTCCGGCAAAACCGCTTCTGCTGGAAATGTTCTCATCAATAAACAATACCGGAAGCCGATGCCTACAGTAGCTCCGCTCGACCTTGAAGGTCATTGTCTCTATGCGCGCTTTATCAGCGGCATTCCTTTCTTCGCAATGGCCGATGGCTCGATCCATCAGCTCAATAACGGCAGCAAGACCTCTGCAGCCCATGACGGGCTGTTGAGCGCAACCGTTTCCGTTGACGGAAAGTCGCTCATCACTGGCGGCGAAGACGGTCGCGTGTGCCGTACCGACGTCGATGGGACGGTGACCGAACTTGCGAAGATACCGCGCAAATGGATGACCGCTGTCGCAGCAGGCCCCGGCGGAACTGTCGGTTTTGCATCGGGTCGCACTGCCTGGGTGCGCACGTCCGACGGCAAGGTGCAGGAATTTGCGCAGGAGCGCAGCGTCGAAGGCATAGCCTTTGCGCCAAAGGGCCAGCGGCTGGCAATTGCCCGCTATAATGGCGCAACCCTGATCTGGACCGGAACGGCGGCAAAACCCGTTGAACTGGAATGGAAGGGCGCGCATATCGGCGTGATCTTCTCGCCCGATGGCCGCTTCCTCATCACCTCGATGCAGGAAAATGCCCTGCATGGCTGGCGCCTCGAAGATACGAAGCACATGCGCATGACCGGCTATCCCGCGAAGGTGAAGGACTGGTCGTGGAGCGCCAAGGCCAAGTGGCTCGCCACTTCAGGCGCCCCGGCAGCAATCGTCTGGCCTTTTGCGGGCAAGGACGGCCCGATGGGCAAGGCTCCTCTGGAACTCGGCCTTCGTGGCGACAGCATGGTGACATCGGTTGCCTGCCATCCGGTCGAGGACATTGCCGCCATCGGCTATAATGACGGCATGATCCTGATCGTGCGTTTCGCCGACAGCAAGGAAGTTCTGCTGCGCCGCCCCGGCAAGGGCGCGATCACCAGCATGGGCTGGGATGAACAGGGCCACCGCCTCGTCTTCGGCTCGGAGGCCGGTGATTGCGGTGTGGTTTCGATAGCGGATTAGAGCGCATCCCGAAAAGTGTGAAACGGTTTTCGGGATGCGCGTAAAAACAAATGATTAGAGCGCCGATCTGATTCAATCAGATCGAAACGCGCTCTAGACCCTGAACAGAAACTGTAGTCGCGGGGGAAACGGTCCAATGGACTGATTCCCCGTTTCATCCACACAAGTGGACTGCTTGCAGATCCTCAGACCTGATCGTTTCGTTTGGCGCGCGCCACGCCGAAAAGACCAGAGATCACCAGCGCCACGCCGACGCCCATCACCCCGTAACCCAATGCATTCGACGCAATGTCGCTCTGATTGGCGGAGGCAATGGCTGCGGCAGCTTGCGATGCGCCAGAGCCACCGGCCTTTGCATCCATCATAGCGACCATGCCCGGCTCGTTGCATTTCGGCAGCAACGACGATTTGGCATCGGCATTGTCACCATAAATATTCTGGATGATTTGTTCGCAGCGCTGTTGATCGGCGCTGGAAACAGACGAGCCGCTTGCCTGATAATAAAATCCGCCTGCCACGAGAGCTGCGCCGATAACGGCCATCAGAACAGACGAACCTTTAGAACTTCTTCGAATCATACGATTTCCTTATTTAAATCTAGAATAGCTAATAGATCACACCGGCAACGGACCAACAATCGCAATCAATCCGCAGCGGTTTTATCCTGTTCATGCAGGAGGAAGAGAATTTCAGTATGCTTTCACGTCGTTCTATTGTCCTCGGCGGAGTATCGGCAGTCTTTTCGACGTCCCTGCTCGTCGAAAAGACTTTCGCAACCGCCCCTGCGGCTGAGGTCGAACCATGGGCGCAAAAGCTGATTGCAGCGGCGGAAAGCCAGGTGGGAACGACGGTTCGCTATGACCCCGCCTATACGCAGTTGAAATATCCCGGCGGGGACGTTCCTCTCGATCGAGGCGTCTGTACGGATGTCATCATCCGCGCCTATCGACAGGCGTTGAATGCGGACCTGCAGGCCCTGGTCCATAACGATATGCGGAAAGCTTTCACGCAATATCCGAGAAACTGGGGCCTGAAGCGCCCCGACCCGAATATTGACCACCGTCGCGTGCCGAACCTTGCCGTGTTTTTCAACAGGAGCAATGCGGCTTTACCGGTTACAAAAGCCGCACAGGATTATCGTCCGGGCGACCTCGTTGCACAGATGCTTCCGGGAAACCTGCCGCATATAGCCATCGTTACACAGCGCTATAACGCCGAGGGCACACGTCCTTTGGTTGTTCACAATATTGGTGCGGGAACCCGGGTTGAAGACCGGCTGTTTGAGTTCCCCATTACCGGCCACTTTCGCTATCGCCCAAATGCATGAAGCAAAGCCCGATCAAGGAGACTGACCGGGCTTCAATCAAGTCGATATTATTGTCCGCGTCTTGCAACCGCAGGCGCGCCATCTGGTCCGAGCGATGCCACCCATTGAGTGATGGCGGCGATATCCTTTTCACCCAGCATATGATCCGCATCGATGGTGCGGGCATCCACGCGGGCGCCACCCGAGCGCAGAAGTGCGGAAAGCGCTGGGGCAAACGGTGAGTAGAGCTTGTCTTCCTCACCCGTAATGGTCAAAACGCGCGCCTTGCTCAGATTGGCGACGGGGGCATTGTCCAGAACTGGCATCGAACGCATCAGAACCGCGCGCTTCACCAGATCGGGATGCAGCATCATGGTCGCCGCCAGAAGATTGGCGCCGTTCGAATAGCCCACGAAGGTTGCATGGGTGAGATCGAGGTCCTTGTCGTCGGCCAGACGGGTCAGGAAAGTCACGAAGGCATTGGCTTCGAGCTTCACATCCTTCTGGTCGAACTTGACCGGCGAGATGCGCTTGTACCAGCGTGTACCGCCGTCCTGCATCACGCGACCGCGAATGCCGAGCAGCGTGGCGCGCGGCCATATCTTGGAAGCCAGCGGCACAAGGCTGGTTTCGTTCCCGCCCGAACCGTGCAGCAGGATCACCAGTTCATTCGAAGCATTTTCCGGCTTGTAGAAACGGTGGATGAACTGCTTGCTGCGCGAAAAATTCTGCTCCGGGGTTGTTTCCGTGTCCATCTTCTTCTCGCGCATTGTAACGCCTTCACCGAGCTTGGGAGCGCCCTGCTCTTCTTTCATCGATGCGGCAATAGCGTTCAGAGCCTTGCCCTGACCGTTCGTCGAAACAGGCTGTCCTTCGGCCAAAGCCGAGCCAGCCGTCACCGTGAGTGCAGCTGCCGCCAAAGCGGCAATAAACATCTTCTTTACCATGATCTCAACATAGCCAATGAGACGTTAACGAAGGTTTGAAGGCAGCTCTTCCCGGGTGCGTCCCCACCCCTGCCGGCGATAATAATTTTATCCGACACATCTGTCCGAAATTGCTTCAGGCTCTTTCGGGATGCACTAATGTAATGCCGTTAACAGCAGAGTTTTAGCGAGAATATGGCAGAATGCACGAAAAGTTACATCGTGTTACAATTCTGTTACGCTTTCACGCGGTTTCAACAATGCGTGAACAAGGGGCAGGTCCCAAATTATCCACGCTTTTGACGCGTTTACGTGGGAACCTATCTGCAACTTGAGGGTCAATTGTTTTGGAAGTGGGAGTGACCATGAGCAGCTTTAAACCGGGGCGTTTTTCATCCGCCCGCCTCACTTACGATGCGGTGACGCCCAAAAGCCTCTACCTGAACCGTCGCTCTTTCATGGTCGGCGCGGGTGCTCTGGCCGCTGCCGGTGTCGCATCGTCGGCTTTTGCCGAACCGCTCAAGGCAAAGGCTTCCGCCTATAAGGTGGATGAGAAGCTGACGCCGCAGGATGCTGTCACGACCTACAATAATTTCTACGAGTTTGGCACGGACAAGAGCGACCCTTCCGCCAATTCCGGCAATTACAAGCCGCTGCCGTGGAAGCTCACCGTCGACGGCCTCGTGAAACAGCCGAAGGAATTCGACATTCAGGAACTGATTGCCAGCATGCCGCTTGAAGAGCGTATCTATCGGATGCGTTGCGTCGAGGCATGGTCGATGGTCATTCCGTGGATCGGGTTTCCGCTCGCAAGCCTTCTGTCGCAGGTGGAACCGCTTGGTTCCGCCAAATACATCGCCTTTACCGGCGTCGTGCGACCGGAAGAAATGCCGGGCCAGACCGGTCTCTTTCAGGTTCTCGACTGGCCCTATATCGAGGGCCTGCGCCTCGATGAGGCCAATCATCCGCTGACGATTCTTTCGGTCGGCCTTTACGGCGAGACATTGCCCAATGCGAACGGCGCGCCGATCCGGCTCGTGGTGCCCTGGAAATACGGTTTCAAGGGGATCAAGGCGATCACGAAGATCAGCTTTGTCGAAAAGCAGCCGCCAACCTCGTGGCAGCAGCAGGCGGCCAACGAATATGGCTTCTATGCCAATGTGAACCCGGAGGTCGATCATCCGCGCTGGAGCCAGGCGACCGAACGGCGCATCGGCGAAAGCGGTTTTTTGGGTTCGGGCCGCCGCCCTACATTGCCGTTCAATGGCTATGGCGAGGAAGTCGCATCGCTTTACGCGGGCATGGACCTGAAGGCGAATTACTGACATGGCAGCAGCGACCCAGACGGTTAAAAAGAAGACAGCTCGTCCCGGCGAATGGAAGATCTGGTTGCTTTATGCGGTCGGTTTCGTCCCGGCCGTCTGGACGTTCTATCTGGGTGCAAGCGGCAATCTTGGTGCCGATCCGGTCAAGACTTTCGAACACACGCTTGGCCTTTGGGCTCTGCGTTTTTTGATTCTGACCCTGATGGTAACGCCGATCCGCGACCTGACCGGCATGGCTTTTCTGCGCTATCGCCGGGCGCTCGGTCTGCTCGCCTTCTATTATGCGCTGATGCACTTCGCCACCTATATGGTGCTGGATCAGGGCCTGAACATTTCCGCCATCGTCACCGATATCGTGCGACGGCCTTTCATTACCATCGGCATGATTAGCCTGGTCCTGCTGGTGCCGCTGGCGCTGACCTCCAACAACTGGTCGATCCGCAAGCTCGGCCGCCGCTGGAACAGCCTGCACAAGCTGGTCTATGTCGCAATCGCAGGCGGCGCGATCCATTTCGTCATGTCGGTGAAGAGTTGGCCTGCCGAACCGGTCATCTATGCCGGGATCGTCAGCGCGCTGCTTTTATGGCGTCTGGTGCGCCCTCACGCCCGCAACCGCAAGCCCATTTCCCGCCCACGCGGCGAAGCAATGGCGGTAAAGAAATAAGCCCTGGCACGCCAATAACTTTCTACGGTTTCTAATGTAGAAACTTAAATTTACTATTCTAACGGTTCCCCCATGACATAGGGATGCAAATCATGTCAGTATCCCGCCGATTTCCGCACACAGAATAATTCCTGGCAGCGGCAACCGACGAATACGGAATGCATATGTCATCTCTCCTGAAATCGGCTCCCGTCCGCATCGCAGGCAAGTTCGTCTTCATTTTATTCGTCCTTATCTTTGCGATATGGGCCAGCTTCGCCATGTGGTTCCAGTTGCCCTTCGGCGATGCCATGCGCGGATCGATTATCGCCGTGTGGCTTCTGATCTCGCTCGGGGTCATTGCAGGCGAAAGGCATTATAGCTGCTGGCGCAGGCGGCTGGTCTTCTGCCTTCTGGCGCTGGTGATGCTGGGGGCATGGTCCACCGTCCGCCCCTCCCTCAACCGCATATGGGCGCCCGACGTTGCCCGCACGGTGACGGGACAGATCAATGGCGACATTGTCACCCTTTCCAATGTCCGTGACTTCATCTGGCGGACGACGGAAGATTTTACGCCCAACTGGAAAGAGGAAACCTACGATCTCAGCAAGATCGCAACGGTAGACGTCTTTCTTTCCTACTGGTCAGGCCCGGCAATCGCCCATACGCTTCTGTCATTCGGTTTCGAGGATGGCCGTCATGTGGTCTTTTCCGGTGAAATCCGTCGCGAGCACCATGAGGTCTATTCGCCAATCGCGGGCTTCTTCCGCAAATACGAGCTGGCGATGATTGCCGCCGAAGAGCAGGACATCATTTATCTGCGCACCAATGTCCGCAAGGAAAACGTCTATCGCTATCGCGTGAAGCTGCCGCCTGTGGGCGCGCGCGAACTGTTCCTGTCCTATGTCGAGCTTGGCAATGAGCTGGCGGAGCAACCGAAATTCTATAATACGCTGACCGCGAACTGCACCACGATCATCTTCCACATGGCGCGGGTGCTGGACCCGACCTTCCCGTTCGATTACCGCATTCTTTTGTCGGGCTACCTGCCCGGCTATCTGCACGATCACGGCTGGATCGAGAATGGCGGCACGTTGGAGGAAGCACGGGAACGCGCATCTATAGATGCAAGGGCGCTTGCAGGCGGACGCGACGGCTTTTCGCAACGTATCCGCGAATAAAAAATCCGCCGAAGCGACTGCTCCGGCGGATTTTCAGGTCAATCAAAAACAGCTCATACTGCAGCGGTGATGATGATTTCAACCTTGTAGTCAGGCGTTGCCAGCGCAGCTTCGCCGGTGGCGCGGGCAGGCGTGTGAGCCGGATCGACCCATGCGTCCCAGACAGCGTTCATTTCGCCAAAGTCCTTCATATCGGCAAGCCAGATGATGGCCTGAAGGATCTTGGTCTTGTCGGAACCCACTTCCTTGAGGAGGCGGTCCACCTCGGCCAGAACGGCCTTGGTCTGTTCGGTAACGCTGGCGCCCGGATTTCCCACCTGACCGGCGAGATAAACGGTGTTGCCGTGAATTACGGCCTGGCTCATGCGCGGACCGACTCCGATGCGACGGATGCTCATGGTGAACTCCTCTCAATAATGCTCTTCTGCGGAACTGGTCCCGCATGTGAAAATGTTGCGCATCCTTATTAAAGCCCTAGTTTGCTTTGGCAATGCCATTACCCGCCTGAATGATGCAATTTCAGTAAAAAGAGGAGGACAGTCATGTCGGAACCACTCGCCGAGATTTATCGCGATTATATTGCATGCCTGAACCGCCAAGACTGGAACGATCTCGGGCTTTATGTCCACGAGGCGGCAATGCATAACGACCGACCTTTGGGACTTGGCGGCTACCGCACGATGCTGGAACAGGATTTCGAAGCCATCCCGGACCTGCACTTCAATATTGAGCTGCTTGTCAGCGAACCTCCCTATATTGCCAGTCGGCTCCAGTTCGATTGCACGCCGAAGGCACTATTGTTCGGTCTTCCGGTTAACGGCAAACGGGTCCGGTTTGCGGAGAATGTTTTCTATGAATTCGAGAATACGCTGATAAGGAAAGTCTGGTCAGTCATCGACAAGGCAGCGATTGAAGCGCAACTGTGATATAGCGCCCGTCACCATTGACTCTTTGTCCCCCTCCCCCTATAAGCCGCGTCACGTTCGCCCGCGCGGTTTACGGATGGTTTTGTGCTGTCCGTCGCAAGGGACAAGAACCAGCTCCTGTTCAATAGAACATGATCCCGAAAAGTGAATAACGGTTTCGGACAAGATCATGTTCAACGGAAAAACAGAATTAAGAAGGGCCGCACACCGCGGTATTAAATAAATGAAGCGCACTTACCAGCCATCCAAGATCGTCCGCAAGCGTCGTCACGGTTTCCGTGCACGCATGGCAACCACCGGCGGCCGCAAGGTTCTCGCCGCTCGCCGCTCGCGCGGCCGTAAGCGGCTTTCCGCTTAATCTTTTCCCGCGCTGTCGCGCGGTGACTAAAGAAATGAACAAGCCGAAACAAATACTCCGCCTTCGCAAGAGAGCGGAGTTTTTGGCTTTGAGGAATGGTGAAAAGCGACGTGGTCCACTGTTTCTTCTCGAAGTCCGCGAACGGACCGAAGAAGAATCGAAAACCGCCAAAATCGGCGAAAAACCCCGTGCAGGTTTCACCGTAACGAAAAAAAACGGCAACGCCGTGATAAGAAACCGCATCCGCCGCAGGCTGCGAGAAGCGGTTCGTTGTCACGCAGGGCGTGACATGGCGCCTTCGACCGACTATGTGATCGTAGCGCGCGAGCAAGCCCTCACTGCGCCCTTTTCGCGACTGACCGAAGAGCTCTCCCGCCGCATCAAGGCGAAGGGTGAACGGCGGGGCGATGGGAAACGCCGAACGGAAAGACCGGAATCAGGACCCGTCAATGGAAAATAATCGTAATTTCTTCATCACCATTGCCCTGTCCATCCTCGTGCTAACGCTGTGGCAAGTGTTTTATCTGGGTCCGAAAACGGAAGCCCAGCGGGAGCAGGCACGCATTGAGGAGCAGCAGCAGCAGAAACAACAGGCGACGCAACAGCAGGCTCAAAGTGGCGACACGCCGCAGATGCCCGCCACCTCCGGGAACATTCCCGGCCACGGCGATGTTGCAGCCGCAGGCGGCGCACTGACCCGCGAGGCAGCCATTGCCCAGACGCAGCGCGTCGAAATCGACACGCCTTCGCTGCGCGGTTCGATCAACCTGACCGGCGCGCGCCTTGATGATCTCTTCCTCAAGAACTATCACGAGACCGTCGACGACAATTCTCCGAATATCGAACTGCTCGCGCCTTCCGCGCTGAAGCAGGGCTATTTCGTGGAACTGGGCTTTACCGGCAACGACGCGACCGGCCCGGTTCCGGGACCGAACACGGTCTGGACCGTGGAGGGCAACAACAAGTTGACCCAAACCACGCCGGTCACGCTGACCTATACCAACGAGAAGAACATCACCTTCAAGCGCGTCATTTCGGTTGACGACGCCTATATGTTCGCCGTTGAAGACACGATCACCAACAATACCGGCGCGCCGATTTCGCTGGCCTCCTATGGCCGCGTGACCCGCTTCAACCAGCCGGAACATGCAAGCGCGACCTATGTTCTGCATGAAGGCCTGATCGGCGTCATGGGTCAGGACGGCCTGCAGGAAATCAAGTATTCCAAGGTCGAAGACGATAAGGACATCTCGTTCAAGGACGTGATGGGCGGCTGGCTCGGCATTACCGACAAATATTGGGCCGCAACGCTCGTACCGCCGCAGGACGAAAAGTTCACCGGTCGCTTCTCGCACTTCACCAATGATCGCCCGCGCTATCAGACCGACTTCCTCGGCGCGCCGATGACAATCGCGCCCGGCCAGGCGCAGACGCTGAAGAACCACGTCTTCGCCGGTGCGAAGGTGGTCACACAGATCCAGGCTTACGAACAGCAGCTTGGCATCAAGCAGTTCGAACTCCTGATCGACTGGGGCTGGTTCTACTTCATCACCAAGCCGATGTTCTATCTCATCGACTGGATCTACAAGTTCTCGGGCAATTTCGGCGTCGCCATTCTGGTCGTCACCGTTCTCCTCAAGGGCCTGTTCTTCCCGCTTGCCAACAAGTCGTACAAGTCGATGGCACGCATGAAGCTGGTGCAGCCGAAGCTGACTGAAATCCGCGAGAAATATGCGGATGACAAGATGAAGCAGCAGCAGGAGATGATGCAGCTCTACAAGCAGGAAAAGATCAATCCTCTTGCGGGTTGCTGGCCGGTGCTGGTGCAGATTCCGGTGTTCTTCGCGCTCTACAAGGTGCTCTACGTCACCATCGAAATGCGTCATGCGCCGTTCTTTGGCTGGATTCAGGACCTTGCAGCACCCGATCCGACCTCGCTCTTCAACCTGTTCGGCCTCTTGCCTTTCGGCGTGCCGCACTTCCTGATGATCGGCGTCTGGCCGCTCCTGATGGGCATCACCATGTTCCTGCAGATGCGCATGAACCCGACGCCTCCAGACCCGACGCAGGCTGCCATCTTCACCTGGATGCCAGTGATCTTCACCTTCATGCTGGCTTCGTTCCCGGCTGGTCTCGTGATCTACTGGGCATGGAACAACCTGCTCTCCATCACCCAGCAGGGCATCATCATGAAGCGCCAGGGCGTGAAGATCGAGCTCTTCGACAATCTCAAGAGCCTCTTCAAGCGAAAGCCGAAAGAAGCAAAGAAATAGACTTGAAAGAACCCCGCTTCGGCGGGGTTTTTTGTGCCGTCATGTTGACAATGCGGCCCATAACATTGATGCGTGTACGCAAGAGAACACACCGACCGGGACAGAACCATTGAGCGAGCAGGATAAGAAGCAGGCGGCAATCAGGGCCGCTCAGGCAGCGGCGGATGCAGTCCGGGAAGCCCAGGCGGCACTCGTCGAGGAAGGACGCCTGCTCTTCAAGAAATCATGGATATTTATCCGTGGCGTGCCGTCGATGAAATTCCTGCCGCCGGAAGGTCCGGTGGAGATCGCCTTTGCAGGCCGCTCCAATGTCGGCAAGTCATCGCTCATCAATGCGCTCGTCAACAAGAAGGGCCTTGCGCGTACGTCCAACACACCGGGCCGCACGCAGGAACTGAACTATTTCGTGCCGGACGGCTATTCCGGTGAGAACGGCGATCTTCCGCCCCTGGCGCTGGTCGACATGCCAGGCTATGGCTTCGCCGAAGCGCCGAAAGCGCAGGTCGATGCCTGGACGCGCCTTGTGTTCGATTATCTGCGCGGACGCACCACGCTGAAACGCGTCTATGTGCTGATCGATGCCCGCCATGGTATCAAGAAAAACGATGCGGAAGTGCTCGACCTTCTCGACAAGGCGGCGGTCTCCTATCAGATCGTGCTGACCAAGATCGACAAGATCAAGCCCGCAGGCGTACCGCGCCTCCTGGAAGAAACGCACAAGCTTACCTACAAGCGCGCGGCCTGCTTTCCGGGCATCATCGCAACATCGTCGGAAAAGGGCGAAGGCCTCGACGAACTGCGTGCAGCAATCGCATTGCTTATCAAGGAACACTGACCCTTTCTATTCTTACGCATGTCCTAATCCCAAAACCGGTTCCCACTTTTGGGGGCATGCTCTAGCTCGGGCAGCTTTCCGGCTGCCCGTCCAGTCCTTCATTGAGACGTTCGAAACGGGCACTCACATGCCCGGCGCCGCGCTGGATATGCAGCACATAGATGCTGTCGAAGTCATCGCCGCGCCATTTGGGCACCGCAGCTTTATCTCCGCCATTGTCCTTGAGCAGATTTCTCGCCAGCTTGTAGAGTTGCTTGTGTTCCCAGCCGACCAGTATCGTCGCATTGCTGTATTGCGGCTGCTCAAGTGCGGCCTGCAGCTTCCCGATCTCGTCATAGCCGAAGCGCGTATCGACCGGCATCTGAAAGCGGATGGCGGTCGGCTCCACAGTCGCCAACGGGCGGTTATAGGCATAGGAAATGCCGCTATCCTTCTCCTCCTTCGCAGGATCGGGTGCGAAAATGGCATCGGGCTTGCCGAAATCTTTTGCAATGACGGCCGGTAGCTTCAAGGAGCGATTAAGGCCCCGGCAGTCGAGCTGCCCCAACCCGCCTTGCGGCTTTTCGCCGTGACGGACGAGAATGATTGTTTCGGTCGTGGGTGCCGATGCAGCATAGGATGCAGTTGCACCAAGCAGGGAGGCGAGGACGGCGAGGAATATTTTGCGCATGATGCGGCCTCTGAAAATCATTCCGGTTCAAAGCCTGCATAGACCGCAGAGCGGCTTTTTGTTGGGCAGGTTTCGGGCCGTAAATTCAATTAATCGCGAACGGATAAGCGAAAAATAAGCAACTGCGGATTCCAATTGCGATAAATCCGGTCTAGAAAAGCCTGCCTCTTTTTGCCCTGTCGCCTGCCATGGAGCCCGCGATGACGACACTTGAAAATCCCGAAATGCAAGCGCAACTCCTGTCCGCGGCCCTGCCCTATATGCAGCGCTACGAGAACAAGCATGTCGTCGTGAAATATGGCGGCCACGCCATGGGCAATCCGGAACTGGGCAAGGCCTTTGCGCGTGATATCGCGCTTTTGAAGCAGTCGGGCATCAATCCGATTGTCGTTCATGGCGGCGGCCCGCAGATTCAGGCCATGCTGACCAAGCTCGGTATCGAATCCCGCTTTGAAGGCGGCTTGCGCGTCACCGACGAAAAGACCGTCGAAGTAGTGGAAATGGTTCTGGCCGGTTCCATCAACAAGGAAATCGTCGCCCTCATCAATGCCGAAGGCGAATGGGCAATCGGTCTTTGCGGCAAGGACGGCAACATGGTCTTTGCACAGAAGGCGCACAAGACGGTCATCGACCCGGATTCCAATATCGAGAAGGTGCTGGACCTCGGCTTCGTTGGTGAACCGGCGGAAGTGGATCGCACACTGCTTGATCTTCTGGCGCGCTCCGAGATGATCCCGGTCATTGCGCCGGTCGCACCGGGTCGCGACGGCCATACCTACAATATCAATGCAGACACGTTTGCAGGAGCGATTGCCGGTGCGCTCGCCGCAACGCGCCTCCTGTTCCTGACCGATGTTCCGGGCGTGCTGGACAAGGACAAGAACCTCATCAAGGAACTGTCCGTTGCCGATGCGCAGGCGCTCATCAAGGACGGCACGATTTCCGGCGGCATGATCCCCAAGGTGGAAACCTGCATCGAAGCAATCCGCCGTGGTGTCGAAGGCGTTGTCATCCTCAACGGCAAAACCCCGCATGCCGTGCTACTGGAGCTTTTCACCGAGCACGGTGCCGGCACGCTGATCGTGCCGTAATAAGAAGAAACACGCTGATCGTGCCGTAGAGCGCATCCCGAAAAGTGTGAAACGGTTTTCGGGTAAGATGCGCGCTTATCGTGCCTTAAGGATCGACCATGACCGATATTCCGGACAGAGCTGCTTTCGCCCACGTCACTGACTGGGTGTTCGACCTCGACAACACGCTCTACCCGCACGCCGCCAATCTGTTCTCGCAGATCGACGTGAAGATGACGACCTATGTCGAGACTTTGCTGAAACTGCCGCGCGACGAAGCGCGCAAGATTCAAAAGCAGTTCTATCTGGAATATGGCACCACGCTGAAAGGCCTGATGGAGTGCCATCAGATCGATCCGGACGATTTTCTGAGACAAGTCCATGATATCGACTATACGTGGCTGACGCCCGATCCGGCGCTGGGACGGGCGATCAAGGCACTGCCGGGCCGTCGCTTCATCTTTACCAATGGTGATCGCGGCCATGCCGAGCGCGCTGCCAGCCAGCTTGGAATCCTCGATGATTTCGACGATATTTTCGACATTGTAGCGGCAGGACTGACACCGAAGCCGGAACGGGCCACCTATGACCGCTTCCTCGGCGCTTTTGGCATCGATGCAGGCAAGGCAGTCATGTTTGAGGATCTGGCGCGCAATCTGGTCGTTCCCAAAACACTCGGCATGAAAACCGTGCTGGTCGTGCCGAACAATTTTGAGCCTACATTTTCCGAGATATGGGAAAGCGATCCCGAATTCACCGATCAGGTGGACTATGTGACCGATAACCTGACCCAGTTTCTGGAAACCATAATTGCAGACCGATAGGCAATTTACCGGCCTCGAAAAACGCATCGACAAGGCCGCCCACCGCCTTCTCGATAATCTGCCCCGTCACCGGATCAGCGATGCGCTGATCGAGTTTCTGGTCTTCGGGCTGAAACAGGCATGGGCCTGTCTTTTCGGGGGCGCCATGCTGGCGCTCATCATGCTGACCCGCTGGTTCTGGCCAGATGGTGGCGCGGGATTCATCACGCGCTACGATTTCCTGTTCCTGTCCGCCCTAGCTATCCAGCTTGCCATGCTGGTCTTCAAGCTGGAGGAGTGGGAGGAAGCCAAGGTCATCCTCATCTTCCATGTGGTCGGCACAGCGATGGAAGTGTTCAAGACCCATGCCGGTTCATGGGTCTATCCCGAGGAGAATTTCTTCCGCATTGGCGGCGTTCCTCTGTTTTCCGGCTTCATGTATGCGGCTGTCGGCTCCTACATGGCGCGCATCAATCGCATCTTCGATATAAGGCTGAACCGCTATCCACCACTCTGGATGACTGTTGTTCTGGCCGCCGCGATCTATATCAATTTCTTCGCGCACCACTTCATCTGGGATATGCGCTGGCTGCTGTTTGCCGCGACTTTCGCCCTTTTCTGGCGCACCAGCATGCATTACCGCGTCTTCCGCTTCCGGCACAAAATGCCGCTGCTGGTCGCCTTCCTGCTGACCTCGCTTTTCATCTGGATTGCCGAGAACATCGGCACATGGTCGAAGGCCTGGCTTTATCCGAACCAGCGCAATGGCTGGGAGCTGGTCTCAATGAGCAAGCTCGGCTCGTGGTATCTCCTGATGATTATCTCGGTCGTGCTGGTGACACTCGTTCACCGCCCCCGTCCCTATCAGGCAGAAGAAGTGCTACAAAAAGAAACGCCCGACCATTTGGCCGGGCGCATCGAACAGAAAATCCGGGGCGATCAGAGCTTATAAAAATCCTTGATCTGCTCCCAGGCTTCGTCGGCGGTTTCGACAAAGTTAAGCAGTTCGATATCGGCAGGCGAAATCGTGCCCTGCTCGGCCAGAAACTCGATATTGATCGCCTTCGTCCAGAATTCCTTGCCGAACAGGATCAGCGGCACGCGCTCCATACGGTTGGTCTGGATCAGCGTCATCGCCTCGAAAAGCTCGTCCATCGTTCCAAAGCCGCCGGGGAACACGCAGATCGCCTTGGCGCGCATCAGGAAGTGCATCTTGCGGATCGCAAAATAATGGAAGTTGAAGCAAAGGTCCGGCGTGACATAGGCGTTGGGCGCCTGTTCATGCGGCAGCACAATGTTGAGACCGATCGTCGGCGCACCGACATCGGCAGCACCGCGATTACCGGCTTCCATGACGCCGGGGCCGCCGCCCGTCACCACGATGAATTCGCGATAATAGGTCGTTGCCGAATATTCGGAGCAAAGCCGCGCAAATTTGCGCGCTTCCTCGTAATAATGCGCGTTGGCTTCAAGGTTCTTCTTCTGAACCTCGTTCTTGGCTGCCCATGCCTCGCCGCCAGGCTCCGGAATGCGCGCACCGCCAAACATGACGACAGTGGACTTGATGCCCCGGTCAGCCAGAATCATTTCAGGTTTCAGAAGCTCAAGCTGCAGCCGGATCGGCCGCAACTCGCGCCGCGTCAGGAAATCATCGTCCGTGAAAGCAAGGCGATAGGCAGGGGCTTCGGTCTGTGGCGTCTGCGGTACGGTGCGCGCCTGCTTGACCGCTTCCTCAGAATTCGGGAATGGCGTCCAGCCAGACTTCTCCATCGGGTTCATGCTCTCACCTGCTCCTTCATTATCGCCATTCAACGCGTAATACCAGGGCGCTGAGATGCTGACGCTATCCAAGCCCTGAAAATGCTCAATTGCCGCACGGGCTTAACCAAAACTCGATGAGTCAAGCTCATCGGGTTTTGGTATAACAGCATCCATTCTGGCGCTAAATGCTTAATCTGTCTCAAACGTGGCACTGCAATCGGATCACGAACGACATTGACCCTCATGGCGCCTTCGCTTAATCAATTTCCCAGCAACGGGCCGGACTTGTCCGCGCCTGCCATCTGCCGCCCCTTCATGGAGATCGCACCCTATGACCAAGCCAGACCTCGCCTCCCTTGAGAAGACAATCGACAAGGCTTTTGACGAGCGCGACGGTATCAACACGGCAACGCGCGGCGAAGTGCGCGAAGCCGTCGAACAATCGCTCATTCTGCTCGACCGCGGTGAAGCCCGTGTCGCAGAAAAACAGGCGGACGGCAACTGGCATGTCAACCAATGGCTGAAGAAAGCGGTCCTGCTCTCTTTCCGCCTCAATCCGATGGAAGTCATCAAGGGCGGTCCCGGCCAGTCATCCTGGTGGGACAAGGTGCCGTCGAAATTCGACGGCTGGACGGCCAATGAATTCGAAAAGGCTGGTTTCCGCGCAGTACCGAACTGCGTCGTGCGCCACTCGGCCTATATCGCGCCCAACGCGATCCTGATGCCGTCCTTCGTCAATCTCGGCGCCTATGTCGATGAAGGCACCATGGTAGACACCTGGGCGACCGTCGGCTCCTGCGCGCAGATCGGCAAGAACGTTCATCTTTCCGGCGGCGTCGGCATCGGCGGCGTTCTTGAGCCGATGCAGGCCGGTCCAACCATCATCGAAGACAATTGTTTCATCGGCGCCCGCTCGGAAGTCGTTGAAGGCTGCATCGTGCGCGAAGGCTCGGTCCTCGGCATGGGTGTTTTCATCGGCAAGTCGACCAAGATCGTGGATCGCGCAACCGGTGAAGTCTTCTATGGCGAAGTGCCGCCCTATTCGGTTGTCGTTGCCGGCACCATGCCGGGCAAGAACGTTCCCGGCGAAAACTGGGGCCCAAGCCTCTATTGCGCCGTCATCGTCAAGCGCGTCGATGAAAAGACCCGCTCCAAGACGTCGATCAACGAATTGCTGCGCGACTGAGTACAAAACAAGCTTGCTTAAAAACAAAAGGCGACGCTGTTGGCGTCGCCTTTTTTATAACTGGTCGCCCCTTCGGATGGCGCAATGCCTCTGATCCGGGCAGTCCGGGGAGACACTGACGCCATCCTCCGGGGAGATTCTTTAGCGGCCCTTCGGTTGCCCTGCGTGTCCAATGCGTGAGGGGGAGGAACGCAACGGACAATGCAGGACGACCGACAGGCTCAGCCATCAGAACAAGTTAGTTCTGGTAGCTGGACGGGGAAGCGTCGCCGAAGCGATGAGCCGAACCGTCCTGATTAACCGGCGCAGACCGGTGGATGGCAGCCGTAGCCGTGTAATCGACCGTGCGGTGGGTCGAAGCGACCGGGGCTTCGCCCGGAAGAACGAAAGCCTTGTCCTGGGCAGCCATTGCGGGCGGCTCGCCAACGAACGGGTTTCCGGCATAGGCAGCACCGGCGCTAAGAGCGACAGCAAGAGCAGCGATAGCAAACTTTTTCATCTCTTTATTCCTTCTTCATAGCGTCCCCTGATTTCAATTTTTCAGATCGGTGTTTCGCCGACTGAACCCCGAGACCACATCTCAGGCTTGCAGGGGACATTCTGTTAGCTAGGCCTTCGTGGCCCGCCCTGCGGTGTCAGGCACATCTGGGAGGAAATGCTCCGACACCTTCGGGAATACATGCAATGCGATAGTTCATTCATGCCCGGCCCATCTGGACCGGAAAGGCCAAAGTCCGAACGGACCTTTAGTTCTGGTAAGAGGAAGGCGATGCATCACCGAAGCGGTGAGCCGAACCATCCTGATAAACCGTTGCCTTGTTGATCGAAGCAGGAGCCGTGTAGTCGAGCTTCTGGCTCTGCGTTGCAACCGGCGTACGGTCGTTTGCATAAAGATCGGCAGGTTCGCCGACATGTGGGTTTTCTGCAAAAGCGGCACCGGCGGTAAGAGCGAGGGCAGCGGCAGCAAGAACAATCTTTTTCATTTTCCTATCTCCTTGGAAAGTGGAGCGGCGTTTTGTTCGTCGTTCCGATGCATCTCAAATGGGTGACAGTGAGGAAAAGTTCCAGTCACGAAAATGTTTTCTTAATCACAGATTCGTGCAGGTATTTTATCTGAAAGGAATAATAACAATTAATAAAATATAACAATATCAATATGTTGATTCATACACCAGTAATCACATGACTGTTACAGCCGTACATTTGTTCAAAAACCGCGAACAGTCTGTCCCGATATATTGTCCAATGAAAGTGAACAATGGGGCCATTTTTCGCAAAATTGACACGGAAAGACAAAGCTGGTTTCGTCGAAATGACACCCTGATCTGTCTTTGGCATCGACCGGCCAGTCAAATCAGCCCATGCTGAAAAGAAAAAGCCGCATCGAAATGCGGCTTGGATACTGGTTTGATGGACCAGGTGAACCGACATTCAATTGAATGCCATCACTCCGATCAGTTGTTTGCGACAGCTACCGAACGCCCGGCGATGGATACCCACTGACCGGAATTGGCTGGCGACTGCATCTTGATATAGCGATAAGAAGTCTTCTCGACCGGCAACACTTCGTCGCGCAGATTGTCGAGAATGTAATCGCCATGGTCAGTGCGGGCAGTCAGAACGACATGCGGCTCGCTGCCCTGCACCATGGTGATGAGGAGCTGCGATGCGCTGATGCCCCGAGCCATCAGTTGGGCGCGCTTCATCAGAACATAGTCTTCGCAATCGCCCTTGCCGTTCACAGGCATGGTCCAGTAATCGCGCTTGCCATAATTATCCTGATCGGAAACCGGCTTGATGCGATGATTGACGGAGCTGCTGACCGATTGCAGCAGCTTCATGCGCTGCGGGGTCATCTTCATCGGCGGCAACACGCGATGCGCACCGCAATCGCGCTTGTTGCGATCACAGTAATCCTTGTGCCCATAAGGAATGCTTGTAAGTCCGCCAGCCTCACTCCATTGCGCGGCCTTGGCCGGTATTGTCGTCGCCCCGAAGAGCACCATCATGCCTGCTATCGCAGAAGTGACAAAACGCATGCGCAGTTTCCCATTTAAAAAGAGTCCCCGTTGAGCGGCCCTTTGCGGGTCTCGTTATCAACTTATTTTTAACTAACGATGACAAGGGGGTTTCGGTCAAGGAAATTTCGTTCCCAAATTGAAACCAGTTGAGAAAAACAAGTGAAAGGCGAAACGATGCCGTCTGCGCGCAACCATTGGATTGCTGTTTCGTCTGCGGCTTCTATCTGTTTGTTTCATGCACACCCGTTCCGAAAACCGCTTCGCACCTTTCGGGATGCCGCTTGTTTTCACGCGCATCTTAATCCGAAAACCGCTTCGCACTTTTCGGGATGCGCGATAATCTCGCTCTCAGACGATTCCCTTTTCAAAAAAAGTCCCGATCTCATGAGCTTAGCCGTCAATCCCGCCGATAACCTTGCTGCCCTCATTCGCTGCGCTTCCGTAACACCTGCCGAAGGTGGCGCGCTGACGGCGCTGGAAGCGATGTTGAAGCCGATGGGGTTTTCGGTGGAGCGACCTGTCTTCCATGATGAAGGCACGCCGGACATCGAAAATCTCTATGCGCGCAAGTCGGGCAATGGCCCGCATCTGATGTTTGCCGGACATACCGATGTCGTGCCGCCCGGCAATGAAGGCGACTGGAAGCACCCGCCCTTCTCTGCCGCTATTGAAGACGGCGTGATGTACGGTCGCGGTGCGGTGGATATGAAGGGCGGCGTTGCCTGTTTCGTGGCCGCAGTTGCCCGTCACATCGAAAAGCACGGCAGCATCAAGGGCAGCGTCTCCTTTCTCATCACCGGCGACGAGGAAGGCCCGGCTATCAATGGCACGGTCAAGCTTCTCGACTGGGCGAGACAGCGCGGCGAAAGCTGGGATGCATCCATCGTCGGAGAGCCGAGCAACCCGAATGCGCTTGGCGATGCGATCAAGATCGGACGGCGCGGCTCGCTGTCCGGCACGATCACCGTTCATGGCGTGCAGGGCCACGCTGCCTATCCGCATCTGGCCGAAAACCCGGTGCGTGGCATCACCACGCTCGTCGACAGCCTGCTCTACCCGGCCTTCGACGAAGGCACGGCCAATTTCCAGGCCAGCAATCTGGAAGTGACGAGCATCGACGTCGGCAACAAGGCCACCAATGTCATTGCGAACAAGGCGATAGCCTCGTTCAACATCCGCTTCAACGATACCTGGACGGCAGAGACCTTGCAGGCTGAAATCATCGCGCGTCTCGAAAAAGCCGCCAGCGACAATCGCCTGCGTCCCGGTCGCGAAACGCCGATCAATTATGAACTCACCTGGCGCGAGCATCCGAGCCATGTGTTCCTGACCCGCGACGAGAAACTGATCGGCACGCTGACGGATTCGGTCGAAGCGGTAACCGGCAGGCGTCCGGAACTGTCGACATCGGGCGGCACATCCGATGCCCGTTTCATCAAGGATTACTGTCCGGTGGTCGAATTCGGCCTTGTCGGGCAGACCATGCATATGGTTGACGAGCGCGTGGCTCTTGCCGACCTCGAAGGCCTGACACAGATTTATGAACGCTTCATCGCCGATTTCTTTGGGTAGAGCATAATCCCGGAAAGTTGCATGACTTTTCGCCCGGATTACGCGAAAAATTGGGAATCTCATGCCAAGCCTGGACGATATTTTCAGATATTTCTGGGGCGTCTGGAAAATGATGCTCGGGCGCAAGGAAGGACTGGGCTATCTCGACATTTCCGCCGAGGGCTTCTGGACGTCCTTCTTTGCGATAGCGATTGCGCTGCCCCCCATGTTCGCGAACTGGGTGTCCTATGCGGCGGACCTCACGGCTGGCCGTGACGAAGCAGGCTTGCGCTTCGCCATCGTCACCCGTGCCGCAGTCGTGGAAATAGCGGCCTGGATCATTCCGCTTGTCATCATCGGCCTTCTCGCCAAGCGCATCGGCATTGCCAAGCGTTATGCAGCTTTCGTGATTGCGACCAACTGGGGCAGCGCCCTGATTTCGTGGATCTTCGCACCGATCACGTTGCTGCAATTGTTCTTTCCCGGACAGCTCGATGTCACGACACTGTTCGCCATCATCATGTTCGGCATATCCATCGTGCTGGGTTACCGGCTGACTTTCGTCGCGCTGCAACGCCCGCATACCTATACGGCACCATTCTTTGCCTGCACCGTTTTCGGTTCGCTCTTCCTGACTGTCCTGCTGCAGAATTTGCTCGGGATCGGCTTCGATCCGCACGCCTATTAAAACGAAAAGTGTTATATCGGCATGGGATGACTGAGGGTGCCAGCGATCTCGGTCATGACCGCACGGAGAGCCGGAACCGTCTTCATGTCGGAATGAACGACCATCCACACCTCACGCAGAAGGGGAGCATGGTCTGGCAACGCTGGCATCAGATGCTCCTGCGTCTCAGCCATGAAATCAGGCAACATGGCAATGCCTGCATTCTCGCTTACAAGAGCGAGCTGCATCTCCAATGTATTGGCCCGCAAGGCAATCGGCCGGGCGCCAGCCAAGGCAAGTAAGTAAGCCTGCTGCGGAGCGTCCTCCAGACTTTCATCATAGGCGATGAACTGCCATTCTTCAGGAGGAGTTCGCGCCAGATAATCCCGGCTCGCATAAGGGCGAAAGGCTTCCTCGCCAAGCCTGCGAATAGTGAGGTCACCGGTTGTCGGACGTGTCAGGCGAATAGCTATATCCGCTTCCCTACGGTTCAGCGAGCTGAAGCGCGCCTCCCCCATCACACACATATGGATACCCGGATATTGCGCCGATACCGCAGCAAGCGGTCTGGCTAGTCTCGCAACCGCGTAGGAGGGCGGCGCTGTGAGTGTAACAGTGGCGCTTATGCCAGTATCCCGGACTGCTCCAAAACGGCTGATAGCTTGCGCTTCGTCTTGCATCTTTCGAGCAATTGCAGCGATCCGCTCACCATCTTCCGTCAGCAGAAAGCGACGTCCCCGACGATCAACCAGTTTCAAACTGGTTTCGGTTTCCAAGGCAGCCACACGTCGCGCAATCGTCGCATGTTCTACATTCAGCAATCGCGCCGCACCGGACAGAGTACCGGTATCGGCCAAAGCCACAAAGTAACGTACGCTTTCCCAATTTACCATTGTGAAATTTTTCCCATATGCTGCGATCAAAACAGCAATTTTTTCCCGTTTCTCTATCCGCGATACTGCCCCGGATTGCAACGGAGGCTGACTGATGGACCACGAGATCATTCTGAATGAAACCGGTGAAGCAGGGCTGCTTCAGACAGTCCAACACACACCCCGAAGCCCCGGTGCAGGCGAGATACGCATTCGCCACGAGGCAATCGGCGTGAATTTTGTCGACATATACCATCGGACCGGCCTCTATCCGCTGCCGTCCTTTCCGGCTGTGCTCGGTGTCGAAGGTGCAGGCGTTGTGGAAGCAGTCGGATCAGATGTAACCGACCTCAAACCGGGTGACAGAGTGGCTTATGCAGGCTTGCCAGTGGGGGCATACGCCTCAACCCGGCTTCTACCGGCCCAAAGAGCATTGCTACTGCCCGACACAATTTCCGCGCAGTCGGCGGCGGCAACGATGCTGCGCGGCCTTACCACCCACATGCTCCTGACCGATACGTTTCCCGTCGGCCCGGATACAATCATGCTTGTGCATGCAGCCGCCGGCGGACTGGGCACCCTGCTAACTCGCTGGGGCAAGACTCTTGGAGCAACAGTAATCGGAACAGTCAGCTCGGAGGACAAGGCCGAAACGGCGCGCAAAAACGGCGCGGATCATGTACTCGTCGGACGCGATTGTGATTTCATCACTGCTACAAGGCGCCTAACGAATGGACTGGGTGTTCACGTCGCCTATGACGGGATCGGTGGAGAAACCGTAGCCAAAACCGCGCAATGCGTGCGCTATCTCGGAACTCTGGCGAGCATCGGTCAAGCCGGTGGAAGAATCTCCGAGGCAGTCATTGATGCACTTGGCAATCAGGCGGACTTTTCTTTCGTCCGGCCAAGTGTAATCGCTTACATCAACGATCTCGATAACTACCGGAACTCCGCTTCCAGGCTTTTCGGCATGATGGAAGAAGGCCTCGCCGGAACCGTTGGCATCACCTATGCGCTGACCGAAGCAGCGAAAGCCCATCGTGCACTGGAGACGGGGAAATCGTCAGGAAGTCTGCTCCTGATCCCCTAGAGCCGGGTATCGAATGCGCTCCCGGTCTCAAAACGGAAAGGCGTAGTCCACACCAACAAGATAAAGCCCATAGGGCGGGGCAACCTGCCCGCAGGCCTTGCGATCTCTGGCTTCCAAAGCAGACTGCAAATCATCCGCTGTCCAGCGACCCACGCCCACTTCCATCAGGCTGCCTGCGAAGGACCTCACCTGATTGTGCAGGAAGGACCGCGCCGAAACGCGCATTTCTATCATGTCGCCGTTGCGGGTGACATCGAGCCGGTCGAGCGTCTTGATCGGGCTCTTGGCCTGGCATTGCGTGGCGCGAAACGTGGTGAAGTCGTGCTCTCCCAGAAGCCGCTTCGCCGCTTCATGCATCGCTTCAGCATCAAGCCGTTTCTGTACCCACCATGCACGCTGATAATCGATAGCCAGAGGCGCACGACGATTATGGATGCGGTAGAGATAATGCCGTGCACGTGCGGAAAAACGCGCGTCGAACGTGTCCGTCGTCTTCTCGACATTCAGGATACTGACGCGCTCATCCGCCATGACCAGATGCGCATTGACCGCATCGCGCACCTTGCCTGCATCCCAATCCTTGATGAGATCGACATGGACAACTTGTGCTGTCGCGTGAACGCCCGCATCGGTGCGGCCCGCAGCGCTTAATGTCAGGTCTTCGCCACAGAACTTCTTGAATGCCAGTTCAATGGCATTCTGCACCGCATGGCCGTTTTCCTGCCGCTGCCAGCCGACATAGGGCGTGCCGTCATATTCGACAGTGAGCTTGTAGCGCGGCACCGCCTACAGAACCTTCGTGACCTGTGCACCACGCAGAAACTCCTGCGCAGGCAATGGCTTGCCGCCGGAGCGCTGCAGCGTGACGAGCCGAACCGCACCTTCGCCGCAGGCAACCGTCAGACGATCATCCAGCACCGTACCGGGCTCGCCCTTGCCTTCACCCAGTGTTGAGCGCTGAAGCTTCACGCGCTCAACAGCGCCGTTGATTTCCATTTCGCACCAAGCGCCCGGAAAAGGCGACAGACCGCGAATGGTGTTGTGCACGTCCTTTGCAGGCTTCGACCAGTCGATGCGTGCCTCGGCCTTGTCGATCTTGGCGGCATAGGTGACGCCTTCTTCCGCCTGCGGCTGCAAGGCAAGGCTTTCACGCTCCAGCGCACCCAGGGCACGGATCATCAGGTCGGCGCCGATCATGCTCAGACGATCATGCAGTTCACCTGCTGTCATGTCAGGCGTGATCGCAACCTTTTCGGCCATCGCGACAGGACCGGTATCGAGCCCCGCATCCATCTTCATGACCATCATGCCGGTTTCCGCATCGCCCGCCATGATGGCGCGCTGGATCGGAGCAGCACCGCGCCAGCGCGGCAGCAGCGAGGCATGGCCGTTATAACAACCGAGACGCGGCGCATCCAGAATCGCTTGCGGCAGCAGCAGACCATAAGCCACGACAACCGCGACATCGGCCTCGAGGCTTGCGAAAACGTCCTGCTCTTCCGCACCCTTCAGGCTCTTCGGCGTGAACACCGGAATGCCAAACTGCTCGGCTTTTTCATGCACTGGCGACTTGGTCAGCTCCAGCCCGCGACGGCCAGCCGGGCGCGGAGGCTGCGTATAGGCCGCAACAACCTCATAACCGTGACCGATGATGGCGGTGAGGATCGGCACGGAAAATTCCGGCGTCCCCATGAAAACGACACGCATTAAAGCACTTTCCCCGGCACGCGCTGGCTGGCGAGCTTCTTGAACTTCTTGATGACCATATCGCGCTTCAGCTTGGAAATATGATCGATGAAGAGCACACCGTTCAGATGGTCGATCTCATGCTGCAGGCAGGTGGCCATCAGCCCATCAGCTTCCATCGAATGCGGCTTGCCGTCAGCATCGAAGTAATTGACCTTGATAGCCGCCGGCCGTTCGACCTCGGCATAATAATCCGGAATCGAAAGGCAGCCTTCCTCATAGGTACTGGCTTCATCCGTCACGCCGATGATCTCGGGATTGATGAAGACATGCGGCGCTTTCGGTTCGCCTTCCTTGGCAAGGTCGATGACGAGCATACGGATCGGCTCGCCCACCTGAATGGCGGCAAGACCAATGCCCGGCGCATCATACATGGTGTCGAACATGTCGCCGGCAAATTTGCGCAGCTGATCGTCAAAGCGCTCCACAGGCTTGGAAACCTGGCGCAGGACGGGATCGGGAAGGATGACAAGCGGTTTTACAGACATGGGCTTTCACGTAATGGCTCGCGTGAGAATCGTCAATTACACTTTGCAAAATGTTCTTGTTTTGATCTCATCAAGGCGACACGAATCAGCTAAGCTCCCTTCATGGAAAACCAGAATCTCTTGAATGAGCCGCTCCTGCAGCTCGGTGCCACGTCGTTCACGCTCGGCAATATCCTGCTCGCGGGTATCGTCGTGCTGGTGCTGTGTCTTGCTATTTTTCTGATCGCCGCGGCGCGCTCCGCCCGGCTTCGCGCGGTCGCGGAAGCGCAGGCCGAAGACCGTGCCCGCGATGCAGAATATCGCATGGCGGAAATCCTGAAGGCACAGGCCGAGATGCAGGGCCGGATGCAGACCATGGCGGAAGTGTTCGGCTCGCGGCAGGCGGAGCTCAACCAGTCGATCCGCGAACGGCTTGACGGCATGACGCATCGCATCGGCCAGACCATGACCGAGCAGACCCGTTCGACGCATGAGAATCTCGCCAAATTGCAGGAACGTCTTGCCGTCATCGACACGGCCCAGAACAATATCCAGTCGCTCGCCGGGCAGGTGGTGCAGTTGCAGGCGATCCTCGCCAACAAGCAGACGCGCGGCGCTTTCGGCCAGTCGCGCATGGAAGCGATCATCGCCGACGGCCTGCCGCAGGGTGCCTACGAGTTTCAGGCAACGCTTTCCAACAGCACCCGCCCCGATTGCCTTGTACGGATGCCGAACAATGCGCCCTCTTTGGTGATCGACGCGAAATTCCCGCTCGAAGCCTGGAATTCCATGCGCGAAACGGAACAGCCGGAGGCGCGCAAGGCAGCAGTCGCCCAGTTCCGCCGCGACATGGAAGTGCATATCAAGGATGTCTCCGACAAATATCTGATCCCCGGCGAAACGCAGGATACGGCTTTTCTGTTTGTGCCGTCGGAGTCGATCTTCGCCGATATTCACGAGCATTTCGAAGCCCTGATCCAGCGTGCGCACCGGGCGCGGGTCGTCATCGTCTCGCCGTCGCTGCTGATGCTGTCGATTCAGGTCATCCAGGCAATCCTGAAAGATGCCCGCATGCGCGAGCAGGCGCACGTCATTCAGGGCGAAGTGATCCGGCTGATGGAAGATGTCGGTCGCCTCGACGAGCGCGTGCGCAAGCTGCAGACCCATTTCGTGCAGGCCAACAAGGATATTGACGATATTCTTGTGTCTTCCAGCAAGGTTACCAAGCGCGGCGCGAAGATCGAGGCACTGGAATTCGGCCCAGCACCCACCGAGGAAGCATCCCGCCCGCAAGCGCGGCAGGCGGAAGGCTCGAACAATCAGCTACGCCTGCGCGTGGTGGATGAGGATTGATTTCTTCGGCTTAAAATAGCGGCGCTGCTATTTCCCTCATCCTGAGGAGACGCGAAGCGCCGTCTCGAAGGACGAGGGGGAACGCACAACTCGACCCTCGTTCTCAGCCTGTCGAAGAGGCGGACAGCACAACGGCTCATCAAGTATTGGCTGGCCGGTCCGAATGACCGAGATCACGTTCCGGCCAGACCAGATCGCGCACGCGCTGCTTCAACACCTTAGCCTCCGGAAATCCGCCGTCACGCTTGCGCTCCCAGATAAGTTCTTCGCTGCCGTCCGGTATATGGACGCGGATTTCAAAAACCCCGCCCGTGCCCGGACGCAACGCCACTTCGCCTAAGTCCTGCCCAAAAGTCTGTAACAGCTCCTGCGCCATCCACGCAGCACGCAGCAGCCAGTTGCATTGGGTGCAGTAGCTAATGGAGATGCCAGGACGTACGGACATTGATTTCAACCTTCGGAACTCGGGCAATCTTAAAGTCTATTGCCGACTTGTTAGACAGGAAAATTTGCATCAACATCTAGCTTCCAAAGACGCGCGGGGGCAAGTCATGGAAGTCGTTGTCTATATTCTGCGTTGCGCGGACGGTTCATATTATACCGGTCTCACCAAGCAGAACATCGAAGCCCGATTGTGGGAGCATAACGAAGGGATTTATGAAAGCTATACGAAGAAGCGGCGTCCCGTCGAACTTGTTTTCACAGAAACATATGATCGGATTATCGCTGCCATCGCGCGCGAACGGCAGATCAAAGGATGGTCGCGGGCAAAGAAAGAGGCGTTGATTGCGCTAAATTATGAGGGCCTGCCTGCACTGTCGAAACGGGGATGAGATCGGGACGTCTACCTCGTCCCGCCTTCCCCCTCATCCTGAGGAGGCGCCCTGAGCGTAGCTCACGGGAGCCGTCTCGAAGGGCTGAGGGGAGCGCTGTCGCCCTCGTCCTTCGAGACGCCTCCCTCGCAAGCTCGGGAAGCTCCTCAGGATGAGGACGAAATTGGCATCGTCAAAGTTCAAAAAGAAAGGGCGCTAGATGCGCCCAATCTAAAACAACATTCAGCAAACTCGTCCCCGTTTGTCACAGGGAAAAGATCAATCATCGCCCATCTTGAGCGCCTGAATAAAGGCCTCTTGCGGGATTTCGACCTTGCCGAACTGGCGCATGCGCTTCTTGCCTTCCTTCTGCTTTTCCAGAAGTTTGCGCTTGCGCGTCACATCGCCGCCGTAGCACTTGGCCGTCACGTCCTTGCGCAGCGCCGAGATCGTCTCGCGCGCCACGATGCGACCGCCGATGGCCGCCTGGATCGGGATCTTGAACATGTGCTGCGGGATCAGTTCTTTCAGCTTTTCGCACAGCGCGCGGCCCCGCTTTTCCGCCGCCGAGCGGTGGACCAGCATCGAAAGCGCATCGACCGGTTCTTCGTTGACGAGGATCGACATCTTGACCAGATCGCCCTCGCGGTAATCCGAAAGATTGTAGTCGAACGAGGCATAGCCCTTCGAGATCGACTTCAGGCGGTCGTAGAAATCGAACACCACTTCGTTGAGCGGCAGATCATAGGTGATCATGGCGCGCGGGCCAACATAGGTGAGATCGATCTGGATGCCGCGGCGCTCCTGGCACAGCTTCATGATCGCGCCGAGATAATCATCCGGCGTCATGATGGTTGCCTTGATCCAGGGCTCTTCAATTGCGTTGATCTTCACGATATCCGGCATATCGGCCGGATTGTGCAACTCTTTCTGCGATCCGTCCTGCATGTTCAGGCGGTAGACAACCGAAGGCGCGGTCGTGATGAGGTCGAGATTGAACTCGCGCTCAAGACGTTCCTGAATGATTTCCAGATGCAGAAGACCAAGGAAACCACAGCGGAAGCCGAAGCCGAGCGCAGCAGAGGTTTCCATTTCGAACGAGAACGATGCATCGTTGAGACGCAGCTTGCCCATGGCAGCGCGCAGATCTTCAAAATCCGCCGCATCGACCGGGAACAGGCCGCAGAACACGACCGGCTGCGCGGGCTTGAAGCCTGGCAGCATCTTGCTCGTCGGGCGGCGATCTTCGGTGATCGTATCGCCGACGCGGGTGTCGGCCACTTCCTTGATCGAAGCGGTGATGAAGCCAAGCTCGCCGGGACCGAGTTCGTCCACCTGAACCATCTTCGGCGTGAACACGCCGGTGCGTTCCACCGGATATTTCGCGCCCGTGCCCATCATGCGGATGGTCTGGCCCTTTTTCAGGACGCCATCGATGATGCGCACCAGCACGATAACGCCGAGATAGCTATCGTACCAGCTATCGACCAGCATGGCCTTGAGCGGCGCATTGCGGTCGCCTTCCTTCGGCGCTGGCAACTGCGTGACGATGGCTTCCAGCACATCCTCGATGCCGATGCCGGTCTTGGCCGAAATATGCACGGCCTGCGCGGCATCGATGCCGATCACTTCCTCGATCTGCTGCTTGACGCGCTCAGGCTCGGCAGCGGGCAGGTCGATCTTGTTCAACACGACCACGATTTCATGATTGTTGTCGATGGCCTGATAGACATTGGCCAGCGTCTGCGCTTCCACGCCCTGAGAGGCGTCCACCACCAGAAGCGAACCTTCGCACGCGGCCAGCGAGCGCGAGACTTCATAGGCGAAGTCGACGTGTCCGGGCGTGTCGATCAGGTTCAGCACATAATCTTCGCCGTTCTTCGCGTGATAGCTGAGACGGACGGTCTGCGCCTTGATGGTGATGCCGCGCTCGCGCTCGATATCCATCGAGTCGAGAACCTGATCCTTCATCTCGCGCGTGTCCAGCCCGCCGGTCAACTGAATGAGGCGATCGGCCAGCGTCGATTTGCCGTGGTCGATATGGGCGACGATCGAAAAATTGCGAATATGGTCAAGTGGTGTGCTCATGCGCGCGATTTAACAGCAAGAAGCGGAATCTCAAAGCGGTTTTCGGATAAGATCATGCCGAAACCAAAAAACGAACATGGGAAAAACAGCCGCTAGCGTACTCGTGACAACAAGTCCCCTTTGCCTTGTGGCCAAAAGGCGATAAATCACCGGCAATATAGATGCATCGTGGCCGCTCATCGCAAGCGGCGCAACTGGCTTTCATGCAGGAGTTTAGGATGAAGACCGAACCGAACGAAGTCCACAACAGGCCGAAACTGGTCACCGTTTTCGGCGGCTCCGGCTTTGTCGGGCGCGCGGTCGTCGCAAGTCTCACCAAGCGCGGCTATCGCGTGCGCGTTGCCGTGCGCAAGCCGGAAGTTGCCTATTACATGGCTCCGCTCGGCAATGTCGGCCAGATCCAGATGGTCCAGGCCAATGTCCGCAACCGCGCTTCGGTCGAACATGTCGTCAAGGGCTCCGACCATGTCGTGAACCTCGTCGGCATTCTCGCCGAAAGCGGTCGCCAGCGTTTTAATACCGTTCAGGTGCTGGGCGCGAAAAACATCGCCGAAGCCGCCAAGGCCGCAGGCATCCGCATGACGCATGTGTCCTCGCTGGCCGCCGATGTCAATTCGCCATCGGATTATGCACGCACCAAGGGCGAAGGCGAAAACGCCGTTCTTTCCGTTCTGCCGGAAAGCGTCATCCTGCGCCCCTCGATCATTTTTGGCCCGGAAGACCGCTTCTTCAACCGCTTCGCCAACATGGCGCGCTTCTCGCCGTTCCTGCCAGCTATCGGCGGCGGCGAAACGAAGCTCCAGCCGGTCTATGTCGGTGATGTTGCGGAAGCCGTTGCCCGCGCCGTCGATGGCAAGCTGATGCCGGGTGGCATCTACGAACTCGGCGGCCCGGATGTGCAGCCGTTCAAGAACTGGATGAAGGACATGCTCGGCGTGATCGCCCGCAAGCGCCTCATCATTTCCATGCCCTGGTGGGTTGCCCGTTTGCAGGCAGCGATCCTCGGCCTGCTGCCGAACCCCATGCTCACCAACGATCAGGTGACGCTGTTGAAATTCGACAATGTCGTTTCCGAAAAGGCGATCAAGGAAGGCCGTACGCTGGAAGGCATGGGCATCACGCCGGAAGGCGTCGACGCCGTGCTGCCATCCTATCTGTGGCGCTACCGCGTTGCCGGCCAATACACCAAGACCGGCTTTGCGTGACTATCGTCAAGCAATAATTATCGCTGAATAAAAAAGCGCCACCAATCAATAATTGGTGGCGCTTCTTTTTTATATAGAAGCATGCACCTTATATTTAAATGATAGTACTCTGCAATCTATTGGTATTTCCAAACGGAAAGATTAGGCGCAATCTCGTTTCATGAATGAAAGGAGATTTCACGATCAAGTAAAATTATCAAGTTTTATTTCTTATTATTCAATTTTTTTGGAATTTAATATTGGAGAAATAATCATGAATAATACAATTATGAAGATCGCCCTTGCATCTGCTTTACTTGCAGGAAGCATCCAGGCCAGTTCTGCCTGCATGTTACAGACACCGCTGCCAGCATATTGCCATATCAAATGCGTGATCGAAACTCACGGTCAAGGCTTCTGGCCCTTTGAAAAATGCTATATCGGTGCGCCTGCCCCTAATCCGAATGCACATTGACTAATAGCAGGGCGCAGTGTTTCTGCGCCCTGTCATCCTTGTTCATCCCCATACAAGCAATGCCGCCAGGCCCACCGATCCGACGATCAGGCGCCACCAGGCAAACAGCTTGAAGCCGTGGCGGGACACGTAGTCGAGCAGATAGCGCACGACGAAAACGCCAGAGATGAAGGCCATCACGAAGCCGACGCCGATCAGCGCGGCATCGTTGAACGACAGCATATCCCGGCTCTTGTAGAGGTCATAGGCAAATGCGCCTGCCATGGTCGGCATGGCGAGGAAGAACGAAAACTCCGCCGCCGAGCGCTTGTCGGCCCCCAGCAAAAGCGAGCCGACAATAGTGGAGCCGGAGCGCGACACGCCGGGTATCATGGCAAGGCACTGGATGAAGCCGATGGCAAGGCACATGGGCAGCGGATAATCCATCACATCGTGATAGCGCGGACGCAGATTGAGCTGATCCACCCAGAGCAGAATGAAACCGCCGATGATCAGCATGATGCAGACCAGCATCGGCGTTTCAAACAGCACGCTCTTGATGAAGCCATGCGCCAGCGCACCGATAAAGGCGGCGGGGAGGAAGGCAACCAGAATGCCGAAGACGAAACGCCGCGTGCGGGCATCCCGGGGAAAATCGGTCAGGATTTTCAGAAGTTTTGCCGAATAGACGGTCAGGATGGCCAGAATGGCACCGAGCTGGATCAGTACCTCGAAAGTCTTTCCTGTGGATTCAAAACCGAGAAAATGGCCTATCAGCAGCAAATGCCCGGTGGAGGAAACCGGGATAAATTCGGTCAAACCTTCGATAAGACCGAGAAACGCGGCTTCCAGCAGATTAAAAACATCCATGAAGTCAGCACCTTAGGATAGTGGGCACGATTATGGCAGCAAGACCGGTCCGCGTTTGCGGTTGCCGAGGTAAAAACGAGCATGTCTAGAGTGTCCTTTGTGCGTCATCACAGACGCACAAAGGACACTCTATTTCCTTAGTTTTACGCATGTCTTTATCCTGTCGTAGCGGGAAACAGAAATCAGTCCAGTGAACTGATTTCCCCGCGGAGGCGGTTCCCACTTTCAAGAGACATGCTCAAGCGATTGCTTGTCTCACGCAGACATAGCCCTTATAGACTTTATATTCCGTTGAGGCGGCGTCGAATCGCTCGGTAGCAGGAATAGCCTGCTGCATGCGCAAACGCCAGCCGCCGTGCTATCTCCGGACGTTCAATTCAAGCTTCAGTCGAGAGTATCGCGTCGATCATGCTTACGCTTTTTCATCATCCCATGTCTTCGGGTTCGCGCTATGTGCGGCTCATCCTCGGCGAGTATGGCGTTGAAGCGGAGTTGATCGAGGAACGACCGTGGTCGCGTCGCAAGGAGTTTCTGGCATTAAACCCGGCGGGCACCCTGCCCGTTCTTCTGGCTGAAAATGACCTTCCGGTCGTCGGCGCAACGGTGATTGCCGAATATCTGGACGAGACGCGTGGCGCCTTGAAACGCAGCCGCCGCCTTCTGCCGGAAAGCCCGATGGAGCGGGCCGAGGTGCGCCGCCTCGTTGACTGGTTCCTGCTGAAATTCGAAAATGAAGTGACCCGTCACATCGCCCGCGAACGTGTGTTCAAGTTGCAGATGGCCGCCGAAATGGGCGGCAGCGCGCCGGATTCGACCGCTATCCGTGCCGCCCGCACCAATATCCGCCAGCACATGAAATATATCGACTGGCTGGCCGCAACCCGCGACTGGCTTGGTGGTGCGCATCCAAGCTATGCCGACATGGCTGCTGCAGCATGCATTTCCGTGCTGGACTATCTTGGCGAAATCGAATGGGGCGAAACCAAAGCGGCGCGTGACTGGTATGCACGCATGAAATCGCGCCCGGCTTTCCGCCCATTGCTTTCTGACCGCGTGCGCGGCCTTGCCCCGGTGGCCCATTATGGCGACCTCGACTTCTAGTTTGAAGACAGACAAGCTGAAGCGCTTCCTGATCGAAGAGGCGAAGGCGGTTGGTTTCGATGCCGTCGCCTTCACAACGCCGGATGCAATTCCGCAAGCGCCTGAACGGTTGCGCCAATATATTGCCGATGGCCACCATGCCGACATGGAATGGATGGAGGAAACCGAGGCGCGCCGCAGCGATCCAAGCGTGCTGTGGCCGGAAGTCCGATCCATCATGATGCTGGCGATGAATTACGGGCCGGATGCCAATCCGCTTGCCATTCTGGAAAAGCGAGACCGCGCGGCAATCTCGGTCTATGCGCAGAACCGCGACTATCATGACATCATCAAGGGCAAGCTGAAGCACGTGGCGAGCCGTTTTGCCGCGCGCGCCGGACAGGACGTCAAGGTTTTCGTCGACACCGCGCCCGTCATGGAAAAACCGCTGGCTGAGGCCGCAGGGCTCGGCTGGCAGGGCAAGCACACCAATCTGGTAAGCCGCGAGCTTGGCTCGTGGCTGTTCCTCGGCTCCATCTTCACAACGGCGGAAATCCCGCCAGACGCGCCTGAGCGCGACCATTGCGGCTCCTGCCGCGCCTGTCTCGACGCCTGCCCGACCAAGGCCTTCCCCTCGCCTTATCGCATCGACGCAAGGCGCTGCATTTCCTATCTCACCATCGAGAACAAGGGGCCGATCCCGCACGAATTCCGTAAAGTCATGGGCAACCGCATCTATGGCTGTGACGATTGCCTTTCCGTCTGCCCTTGGAACAAGTTTGCGCAAGCGACCAGCGAAATGAAGCTGAAAGCCCGCGATGACCTGAAAGCGCCGCGTCTGGCCGACCTGTTGACACTGGATGATCCCGCGTTCCGCACTTTGTTTTCCGGTTCCCCGGTGAAGCGCATCGGGCGCGACCGCTTCCTCCGCAATGTGCTGATCGCCGCTGGTAATTCCGGTGATGAAGCTCTTCTGCCAGATGTCGAACGACTGCTGGAAGACGATGCACCGGTCGTGCGCGGCGCGGCTATATGGGCCTTGAAGCAATTGGCCAATCCCGACCGTGTGGCTGAGATGCAGAAACGTCTGGCCTCATCTGAAGAGGATGCTACGGTACGGACAGAGTGGAATACGGAGATAGTCTGATATGCGCGTTTTTCTGTTCGGAGCCGGTTATTCTGCCCAGGCTTTTGCTCAAAGGATGACCGGTGAGGCGGAACGCATCGACGGGACCACGCGGCACGAGCAGAAATTCCCGCTCCTGGAAAAGGCAGGCATAAAGCCGATGCTCTTTGACGGCGAAACGCCCTCGCCCGATCTTCTGGACCGGCTTGCCCAATCGACCCATGTGGTTGTTTCAATCTCTCCCGGCGAAAGCGGCGATCCGGCGGTCGCCGTTGTAGAAGAAGCGCTTCGCCGTCCCGACAATACCATTCGCTGGATCGGCTATCTGTCGACGGTCGGCGTCTATGGCGACCATCAGGGCCAATGGGTGGATGAGACGCCCCCCTGCAAGCCTGCGTCCCGCCGCAGTCTGGAGCGCGTTGAAGCCGAAGAGGCATGGGGACAATTGAGCGAACGGCACGGAACGCCGCTCGCAATCTCGCGACTTTCCGGCATTTACGGGCCGGGCCGCAATGCCTTCGTCAATCTGGAGCGCGGCACTGCAAGACGCATCATCAAGGACAATCAGGTCTTCAACCGCATCCATGTCGATGACATTGCCGGTAGCCTGCGCTTTCTGGCGGGAACCAACACGGGCGGCATCTTCAATATCACCGACAATGAACCAAGCCCGCCACAGGATGTCGTCACCTACGCAGCCGAACTGATGGGCGTGACGCCGCCGCCGGAAGTCCCCTTCGCGGAAGCTGACATGACGCCGATGGCGCGCTCCTTCTATGGCGAGAACAAGCGTGTCTCCAACCAGCGTATCAGGGATCTCGGCTACGAATTCGTCTATCCCGACTACAAGACGGCCTTCTCGGCCATGTGGCGCGATGATAGCTGGCACTGATTTGCATTGTTCAGATGCGGCTGTTAAAAATGCGTCCGCAATCGAACCGGGACAAAACAGAATGAGCAGCACCGAACTCGCAACCAGATAAGCCGCAACAGCCTTTCCGACCTGTTGCGGCATCTGCCCCGGACCAATTTCCCTTAAAGCGCATCCCGAAAAGTGTGTAACGATTTTCGGATAAGACACGCGTTGTAAAGAAGGCAGATCGCCGCCCGAATTCTTTCTCGAGCGGATGCTTCGTCATGCCTTTTGATAACAAACAAACTCCACGCTGGAGCTACTCCCTGCCATTTGCGCTCGCGCTGATGGCCCCTTTCGACATTCTCGCCTCGCTGGCCATGGACATCTACCTGCCGGTCGTGCCGTCCATGCCCGCCATCCTGCAAACGACACCCGCCATGGTGCAGCTGACGCTCAGCCTCTACATGGTGATGCTGGGTGTCGGGCAACTGCTGTTCGGCCCGTTGTCGGACCGCTTCGGACGCAGGCCCATCCTGCTTGGTGGCGGATTGGTTTTCACCCTTTCGTCCTTCGCTCTGGCGATTACCGACAATGCCACCGTTTTCGTATTGCTTCGTTTCGTACAGGCAACAGGTGCCTCGGCAGCACTTGTCGCCACTTTCGCAACGGTCCGCGACGTCTATGCGACGCGCCCCGAAGGCGCGACGATCTACGGCCTTTTCAGCGCCATGGTTTCCTTCGTCCCTGCGCTTGGGCCGATTGCAGGCGCCCTGATTGCAAAAGGGTTCGGATGGCGGACAATCTTCGCATTGCTGGGCGTTTTCAGTCTCGTCGCAACATTGCGCGCCTTGCGCCACTGGCACGAGACACGACCGACCGGCAGCGCGCCAGGCACAGGCGGTCTGGGGCGGATCATGAAGGATTTTCCCTTCTGGACCTATACGCTCGGTTTTGCGACGGCGATGGGCACGTTCTTCGTGTTCTTTTCCACCGCACCGCGCATTCTGATCGAACGCGGCGGCTTCCGGGAAACCAACTTCAGTCTTGCCTTCGCAAGCGTTGCCATCGTCATGATCGCCGCCACGCGCATCTTGCCACGCCATACGCAGAAATGGGGTGCCCGTAAAAGTGTGGCCCTTGGCATGGCCGTGCTCCTTGCCAGCGCGCTCCTGCTTCTGGCGGGTGAGAAACTACTACAACCATCGTTCACAAGCCTCATCGTCCCGATGTGGCTTGCTGCCGTCGGGATTGTTTTCACCGCATCGATGACGGCAAATGGAGCGCTTGCAGCCTTTGATGACAATGCAGGCATGGCGGTCGCAGTCTATTTCTGCATTCAAAGCCTGATCGTCAGTCTCGCAGGAACCGCACTGGTCATTTTCCTGCCGGGCGATACTGCCTGGCCATTGATCGTTTTCTGCACAATCATGCCATTGCTGGTTCTGGCCATGCTCGTGAGGCTACGAAAGAACTGAGGGAAATGGCGGTCGGCAGCACAAACTGTCGACCGCCATTGAAGCCCTGCCGTTGACACAGCATAATGCCCGCAATTCGGCTGCCTTGATTCGCAGCCGCAGCCCCTAGAGCGCCGTGCGTCCATATGGACGCACAAAGGACGCTCTAACCGATAGAAACTACGCATCGTGCTTTCCGAAAATCGTGTTTGATTTTCGGGCCGATGCTGTAGGCAAAACATGGAATTGCCCCATGATCGCAAACAGATTGAAGAAGATCGTTCTCGCAGCCTCGCTGACAGCTATGATCGCGCCCGATTTCGTGCCAATGGCCATGGCAGAAGACATGCCCGCCAAACAGGCATTCGGTGGCGAAGCGCTGCCCGTACTGGCACAGCAGCCGCAATCCATCGGCTTTTATGCCAAGGGATGCCTCGCTGGTGCTGTGGCACTGCCGACGGACGGACCCAACTGGCAAGTCATGCGTCTTTCGCGTAACCGCCGCTGGGGCCATCCGCGCATGATCGGCCTTCTGGAAAAACTGTCCCGCGACGCGGCAAAGGATGGCTGGCCCGGCCTGCTCGTCGGTGACATCTCGCAGCCGCGTGGCGGCCCGATGCTGACCGGCCACGCCTCGCATCAGGTCGGCCTCGATGCCGACATCTGGCTGACGCCCATGCCGAAAAAGCGGTTTAGCGACGCCGAACGCGAAAGCGTATCAGCCGTTTCGATGCTGAAACCGGATTCGCTTTACGTGGACCCGAAGAAATGGACCCCTGCCCGCACGGCTCTCATCAGACATGCCGCAAGCTATCCGGAAGTCGAGCGCATCTTCGTGCATCCGGGCATCAAGAAGCAGCTTTGCGACACGGTGACAGGTGATAGAAACTGGCTCGGAAAGGTTCGCCCCTATTGGGGTCACTTCTACCATTTCCATGTGCGCCTGACCTGCCAGCCCGGTTCGCCCCAATGCAAGCCGCAGCCGAAAGTGGCTGCTGGCGACGGTTGTGACAAGTCGCTTGCCTGGTGGTTCACCGACGAGCCATGGAAGCCTGCAAAGCCTTCAAAGGAACCACCTAAAAAGCCGCGCCCGGTGATGGTGTCCGATCTGCCCAAGGCTTGCGCTGCCGTCCTCAACGGTCCTGCGCCAAACTCGGTCGCAGATGTCACCTACGGCGTGCAGTAGAGGCTTTTAGCGCTTTTCAGGTCTTTGGCACTTCGCTATAGGTTTAAAACGATTTAGAATGCTAATGACAAGGTTATCAACTCGTAAGGTTGCTCATTCATGACGGAACGCCTGCGCATCGCATTGATCGCCCATGACCAGAAGAAGGATGACATGGTCGCCTTCGCAAAAGCGCATGAGCAGGCGTTGGCCCGCTATGACATCGTGGCGACGGGCACGACCGGCGGTCTCATTCTGGATACCTGCCCTTCACTCAGCATTCAGCGTGTGAAAAGCGGGCCGCTCGGCGGAGACCAGCAGATCGGCGCGATGATCGCGGAAGGCACGGTGGAAGTGCTCATCTTCTTCATCGACCCGCTGTCCCCGCTTCCTCACGATGTCGATGTGAAGGCGCTGACACGCCTCGGCAGCGTCTATGATATTCCAATGGCGCTCAATCGCGCGACAGCGGAAAAGCTGATCAAGGCGCTTGATTAGAGTGCATCCCGAAAAGTGTGAAACGGTTTTCGGAAAAGATGCGCGTAACAACAAATGATTAGAGCGCCGATCTGATCCTGCACAAGACAGGTTCGCCCGTGGAAGACCACTGCGGGCGGAAGACATAACCAGGGAGAGGACATGCTGGCGACTACAGCATGTCTCCCAAAAGTGGGAACCGGTTTTGGACAAAGACATGCATGAAAACAAAGAGATAGAGCGGGCCGAACAGAGTTTCCGGTTTCCGGTACTCGTCGGCGATATCGGCGGCACCAATGCCCGCTTTGCTATTCTGGTGGATTCCAATGCCGAGCCGAAGGAGTTTCCTGTTCTCCAGACGGCAGATTATGCAACCATCGATGAGGCAATACAGAACGCCATTCTCGATCACACTTCGATCCGGCCGCGCTCTGCGATTCTCGCTGTGGCCGGTCCCGTCGACGGTGACGAGATCGACCTCACCAATTGCGACTGGGTCGTGCGCCCGAAGAAGATGATCGCCGATCTCGGCTTCGAGGATGTGACCGTACTGAACGATTTCGAGGCGCAGGCGCTCGCCGTTGTGTCTCTCGGCAGCGATCATCTGGAGCAGATCGGCGGCAAGCCGGAAGAAGTGATTGCCACCCGCGTCGTGCTTGGGCCGGGCACGGGGCTTGGCGTGGCCGGTCTTGTGCGCACACGCCACGCATGGGTGCCGGTGCCGGGCGAAGGCGGCCATATCGATATCGGTCCCCGTAGCGAACGCGACTATCAGGTCTTCCCGCATATCGAACGCATCGACGGCCGCGTTGCAGGCGAACAGATTCTTTGCGGGCGCGGCCTGCGCAATCTCTATCTTGCCATATGCGCCGCCGACAAGGTGACACCAACGCTAGAGACACCCGCCGATATCACCTCAGCCGGGCTTGACAGAAGCAATGTGCAGGCGGAAGAAACCCTGCATCTGTTCGTCACCTATCTCGGGCGCCTTGCGGGCGATCTGGCGCTGATCTTCATGGCTCATGGCGGCGTCTATCTTTCGGGTGGCATTCCGCAGCGCATCCTTTCCGCACTCAAGGCAGGCGCTTTCCGTGAAGCCTTCGAAGACAAGGCCCCGCACAAGGCCATCATGCGTGACATTCCTGTCCGCGTGATCACGCACCAGCTTGCAGCCGTCTCCGGGCTTTCCGCCTTCGCACAGGCCCCTGCCCGTTTCGAAGTCTCGACCGAAGGACGCCGCTGGTGCATTGGAGCATGATTCCGAAAAGTGGGAACCGCCTACGCAGGGAAATCAGTCCAGTGGACTGATTTCTGATCCTGCTTCGATCAGGTAAAATCATGCTCAAACAAAAATTTAGAGCGGGATGATGGTTCAGCTTAAAAACATCCCGCTCTGACCAACAAAGCTTGAGGATGGTCAAGCCGCACGGATAACGTTATAGAAACGCTGCACTGAAATTGCCGACGGCTTTTGCAGTGCAGCGTTTCCGTATGGGAAGTCGTATTTTTCAACGATAGCCGCCGGGCCTGCCGGAGGGCTAAGAGACAAAAAGCGCTTTTGCACGTGAGTCTATTCAAGAAGAAAAACAAGAAGATCGATACGGGCGAAGCCACCCGCGTAATCCGGCGCATGATGTCGGAAAACATCCGCGAATATAAGAAGAACTACATTATCGCCATCCTCGCATCGCTCATCGTCGGCGGATCGAATGGCGCGCTGGCCTATCTGATGAAACCGATGATCGACAAGATCTTCTACGAGCAGAATCTCGGTCTGGTCTGGGTCATTTGCGGCACATTGCTGGTCATCTTCATACTGCGCGGCTTTTCCGGCTACATACAGGCTGTCGAACTTGCCAAGATCGGCAACAATCTGGTCGCGCGCTATCAGAAGCGCATTTTCGACCATCTGATGAAGCTCGGTCTCGATTTTTACAACGATACGCGTTCAGGTCATCTGGCGGCGCAGATCAACCAGAATGTTTCCGGCATTCGCGACCTTCTCAACATGACAATTTCGTCGATCGCACGCGACCTCATTTCGCTTATCGGTCTCGTCGGCACGATGTTCTATATGGACCCAATACTGTCCGTTGCGATTTTCCTCATCGGACCGCCCCTCATTCTGGCCGTCGCCTATATTTCGCGTCGCATTCGCTCCGTCACTCGCGATCTCGTGCATCTCAACTCCCATCTGCTGGGTGCGATGCAGGAATCGATTCAGGGCATTGCCATCGTCAAGGCCTTTACGATGGAAGATCAGTTGCGCGCCAAGATCGGCAAGCTCATCGACCAGTCCGAAGGCCGCAGCAACAAGATCGCCAAGGTCTCCGAACGCACGACGCCCATTTCAGAAATGCTGGCCGGTTTCGCCGTGGCGGGCGTGCTGGCCTATAGCGGCTATCGCGCAATTCTCGAACAACAGCCCCCCGGCGCAACCTTTGCCTTCATCACCGCAATGCTGCTGGCCTACGATCCGGCTCGCCGCCTCGCCCGCCTTCAGGTCGGTCTGGAAAAGGCGCTTGTCAATGCACGCATGATCTATGAGGTGCTGGATATAGAGCCGCGCCAGCGCGATCTTCCAAGCGCAGTGGAACTGAAAGCGGGTCCCGGTGAAATCCGCTTCGAGGACATTTACTTCTCCTATAACGAGACCGCTCCGGTCCTGCATGGCGTCAGCTTCGTCGCCAAGGCCGGTGAGACCACTGCCGTGGTTGGCGCTTCGGGCGCAGGCAAGTCGACGCTCATCAATCTCGTCCAGCGCTTCTACGATCTCGACAGCGGCAGGATACTGTTCGACGGACAGGATATCGCGCATGTCAAGAAGCGCTCGCTGCGCCATGGCATCGCCTATGTTTCGCAACAGCCCTATCTGTTCGAGGGCACCATTGCCGACAATATCCGCTATGGCCGCCCGGATGCGACGGACGAGGAAATCATCGAGGCGGCCAAGCTCGCCCATGCGCATGAATTTATCCTGCAGCAGCCACAGGGCTACGATACACCGGTCGGCGAAAATGGTGTGACGCTCTCCGGCGGCCAGCGACAGCGCGTTTCCATCGCCCGCGCCATAGTGCGCAATGCGCCGGTTCTCCTGCTCGACGAGGCGACTTCCGCGCTCGACAACGAGTCTGAAAAGCGGGTCCAGCAGGCGCTGGAAGGCATCATGCAGAACCGCACCACAATCGTGATTGCGCATCGCCTTTCCACGGTGGTCAATGCGGATCGCATCGTGGTGATGGAAGCCGGTCGCGTGGTGGAAGAAGGCCGCCACGACGATCTGATCGCCATCCAGAACGGCGTCTATGCGCGCTTCTATCAATTGCAGAGCGGCAATGGCGATATCATCACCGAACAGACGGCTGAAGAATTGCGGACAGGAGAACCCGGATGAGCGGAGAAACGCAGAACAGCGAAGTGGGCCTCGTCGTCGTCGGCGCTGGCGGGCGCATGGGACAGACCTTGATCCGCACTATCCAGACCATCGAAGGCGCGAAACTGGTCGGTGCTATCGAACGCTCCAGCTCTCCCCTTCTGGGCAGGGATGCAGGCGAAGTCACCGGTATCGGCGCGCTCGGCGTAACAATCACCGACGATCCGTTGCCGGTCTTTGCCAAGGCGCAGGGCGTCCTCGATTTCACGAGCCCTGCGGCAAGCGTGGAATTTGCAGGCCTTGCTGCGCAGGCGCGCATCGTGCATGTCATCGGCACGACGGGTTGCTCGGCTGAAGACGAAGAGAAAATCCGCGCCGCCGCCCGCCACGCAACCATCGTCAAATCCGGCAATATGAGTCTCGGCGTCAATCTTCTGTCCGTTCTTGTACAGAAGGCGGCACAAGCGCTCGATCCCGCAGATTTCGACATCGAAATTCTTGAGATGCATCACAAGCACAAGGTCGACGCTCCCTCCGGCACCGCGCTGCTTCTCGGCGAAGCAGCAGCCAGGGGACGCGATATCGCGCTGGCGGAAAACAGCGTTCGCGTACGCGACGGCTATACCGGCCCACGCGAAACCGGCTCCATCGGCTTTGCAACGTTGCGCGGCGGTTCGGTCATCGGCGATCACTCGGTGATTCTTGCCGGTCCCGGTGAACGCGTCGTTCTCTCCCATCATGCCGAAGACCGTTCGATCTTCGCGCGCGGCGCCATCAAGGCCGCACTCTGGGCCTATGGCAAAAAGCCCGGTCTCTATTCCATGCTCGACGTTCTCGGGCTCAACGACTGATATTTCCGCCGGAGCACCGATCCGACCTGTTCAGATCGGCGCTCCAGAGTTTTGTTTTATCGCGCATCCTATCCGAAAACCGCCTCACACTTTTCGGGATGCGCTCTCTAACGGAGCGTTGCATATGTCTCGTACTCTCGTCCTGGTCCGTCACGGTCAAAGCGAATGGAACCTCAAGAACCTTTTCACCGGATGGCGCGATCCGGGCCTGACCGAACAGGGCCATGCCGAAGCCAAGGCCGCTGGCCGGCGCCTGAAGGCTGCTGGTCTCAAGTTCGACATCGCCTACACGTCCGCGCTGTCGCGTGCGCAGGTAACCTGCCAGCACATTCTTGATGAACTCGGCCAGTCTGATCTCCAGACGATCCGCGATCAGGCCCTGAACGAACGCGACTATGGTGATCTGTCCGGCCTCAACAAGGATGATGCCCGCGTCAAATGGGGTGAGGAACAGGTCCATATCTGGCGCCGTTCCTACGACGTCCCGCCTCCCGGTGGCGAAAGCCTGAAGGACACCGGCGCGCGCGTATGGCCATATTATCTGCACACGGTGCAGCCGCACGTGCTGCGCGGCGAGACGGTTCTGGTTGCCGCACACGGCAATTCGCTGCGTGCGCTCATCATGGCGCTCGACGGTCTGACGCCGGAACAGATTCTCAAGCAGGAACTCAATACCGGCGTTCCTGTCGTTTACCGGCTCAATGCTGATTCGACTGTCGCTTCGAAGGAAATTCTCGAAGCTTAATACCTGTCTGGCAGCGAATTTGTCGGGCGCGCCAGCGCGCCCGCCCCTCTTTTCAACGCGAAAAAAGCGTTGGCTGAAAAAAAGCTGGCTGAATGTCGAAAACGCGATTGACAGAGGCAGGTCGACCCCTTAGATGGGTCCTCGTCGCCCAGATGGCGGAATTGGTAGACGCACCAGCTTCAGGTGCTGGCGCTCGCAAGGGCGTGGAGGTTCGAGTCCTCTTCTGGGCACCATTTCCAAGTCTTCGGACCACTACCAAGGTTCAGAAGCATCCAAAAAAGCCCGCGCAAGCGGGCTTTTTTGCTTTCTGGCGGATTGTTCCGGTTGAACCGGCCGCCGAGCTGATTTTCCCTTCCGGAGGCTTCCCGCTTTTCCTGCCCCTGTTGCAACGGGTCGTCGTTCCGCGCATTCTCCTCATACGGAAATCGGAGGCGCGATGAGCCATGCAAAAACCGGATTATGATCGGGACTTTGGCGAAATCATCCGCTGGCTGAAGCAGGAAGGCCTGATTCTGCAAACCGACCTAGAAGGCAATACGGAGCTTTCCACCCGTGCCGAGCGCATCGACCGCAAAAAGCGCAAGGCGGCAGAAATACCTCCTGACAGCCTGCGACTATCCTGATCCGCTCCCAGCCTGTAAGCTGGAGCATGTCTCCCGAAAGTGGGAACCGGTTTCGGGATAAAGACATGCGTGAAAATAGATAGAGCGGTTCCAGCGGCTCTGTTTTAGAGCGCATCCCGAAAAGTGTGAAACGGTTTTCGGAACGAGATGCGCGATGAAACAAACAGTTAGAGCGCGGTTCGATCTGATTCAATCAGATCGAACCGCGCTCTAACCAGAACCGCTCTACGCCCCGCGTGGCGGGCTTTTCTGGGAGGAAAATCATGCGACGGATCATTGTTGGAACGTTTCTGAGCCTCGACGGCGTAATGCAGGCGCCGGGTGGACCGGAAGAGGATCGTACCGGCCAATTCGAATATGGCGGCTGGACAGTGCCCTATTGGGACGATGTGATTGCCGGAGCCATGGGCGAAAGCTTTTCCAAACCGTTCGACCTGCTTTTGGGCAGGCGCACCTATGATATTTTTGCTGCCCACTGGCCGCATCAGGTGACAGACCCGAACGATCCCAGTTTCGTGTCTGGTGAAGGCGAGATCGCCAGAATGTTCAACGAAGTGACGAAATATGTCGCGACGCACAGGCCGGAAAGCCTGAACTGGCAGAATAGTGAACTGCTGGGCGACGATATCATCGCCTCATTGAGAGCCATCAAGGCCACCGAAGGCCCTGACCTGTCAGTCTCGGGTAGCAGCGAACTGGTTCATCAGTTGCTTGCCAGCGATCTGGTCGACGAATTACGGCTGTTGATCTATCCGGTCGTTCTTGGCAGGGGCAAGCGTCTGTTCGACGGGCAATCCATGCCATCGGCCTTCAAGCTGGTCAGTTCCACCACATCGCCCAGCGGCGTCATCATTGCCAATTATCAGCGTTCAGACGAACTCAAGACCGGTTCTTTCGCGATGGACCACCCTTCGGAAGAAGAAATCGAGCGACGCAAGAACCTTTCCTGATTTCAGCCAGGCTTCCGAACCGCTGGAGCAGAGTGCCCGGCTTCTCCGGCAGGGCTTTGTCAACAGCCCTATGAATTGTGCCTATTGCGCTGATCTCGCAATTGGCGGCACAATCCGACGTCCTTTGCTCAAATTCATTTGCTTACAAATATAATAACGGGGAGCGAATATGCGCCGTAAAGGCTTGCTGGAATTCGGGAGAAACAGAACGCTTTACGGCCTGTTTCTGTTCTGCGCGGTCTGCGCCATTGCAGGCAGTCTCATGAGCTATAGTGGCGAGGATTCCGCATGGCGCTGGCTGCACTATCTGACCAAGCCGACGGCGACCTTGCTGCTGCTCGCCGCCGTGCTTTGCGCCGGGCGCCCCAAATCGAAATCCTATGGCTTTGCGGTCGCCTTTGGTCTGGCTTTCGCGGCACTCGGCGACTTATTGCTGATGCTGCCCGGCGATTATTTCATGGCAGGCCTGATCTGCTTTCTCATCACCCATTGCGCCTATATCTATGCGCTTTGCCGCAAAACACGCTTTGCAGCGCATAAGGGCGTCTTCATCCTTTTCGCAATCGCAGCCCTCGCTATCATAGCGGGCCTCTGGTCATCGCTGCCGACGCCCCTGAAAATCCCCGTCATCATCTACGCTGCCGCACTTTGCATCATGGCGGCACAGGCAATGAGCCGTGCGCTCGGCGCCCAACCTGAGACGCCGCAACGTTATGCCGCCTGGCTTGCCGCAGCAGGTGGCCTCTTCTTCATGGCAAGCGACACGCTGCTCGCCTATGGACGGTTCAGCCTCGACATTCCGCTGAACGGCCTCTGGGTGCTGGCAACCTATTATGCCGCGCAATTCCTCTTTGCCCGCTCGACCGAGGATTTTGCCTATGGCGACTGAAGAACAGGCCTTGCAGCTCTCATTCGAGCGCCTGCGTCACGCATGGCTTGAAGACCGCCCTGCCTATGAACAGCGTCTGGATGACCTGAAGCGCCTGCGCGAGCGGCTCGAGGCAAGGCTGGATGAAATGGCGAAGGCCATCAGCGCGGATTTCGGCAACCGCTCGCTGCACGAAACATTGCTCGGTGAGGCCAGTGTCGTTTTCGCCGAAATCGACGATGCCCTGCATAATCTCAAACGCTGGATGAAGCCAAAGCGCCGCAAGGCGGGCTGGAAAATGTGGCCGGCAAAGGCCGAAATCCGCTATGTTCCGCTAGGCGTGGTCGGGATCATCGCGCCGTGGAACTACCCGGTCAATCTTGCGCTGGCGCCGCTTGTCGCGGCAATCGCAGCCGGAAACCACGTCTTCCTGAAACCGTCCGAACATACACCGCGCACTGCGGATTTCCTGCAAAGCCTGCTTTTGGAAGTGTTCTCGGAAGACCGTGTCGTGGTGGCGCTCGGCGATGCATCGCTTTCCGCACAATTCGCGTCGCTGCCATTCGACCACCTCTTTTTCACCGGCTCCACTGCCGTCGGGCGCAAGATCATGGCTGCTGCTGCACCGAACCTGACCCCGGTCACACTCGAGCTTGGCGGCAAGTCGCCTGCCATTGTCAGTGAAAACGCCAATCTCAAACGCGCCGCCCGAGCAATCGCCACTGGCAAATTCTTCAATGCAGGGCAAACCTGCATCGCACCGGACTATGTTCTGATTCATCACAGCAAGCGCGACGAATTCGTCAACCTTCTGCGTGCCGAAATGCAGGCGCGTTACGGCGGCGCATCAGCGGAAAAAGACCGCACTACAATCATCAACGATGCTCAGGAAGCGCGACTGTCCAAACTGCTGGCCGATGCCGCAGACGGGAGCGAGGCCGTCATTGAGCTTCCGGCTGGCTCCAATCAGCCGCGATCAATGGCCCCCGCAATTGTGCTGGAACCTGCCGCCGACAATGCGATCATGCAGGAGGAGATTTTCGGCCCGCTTCTGCCAATCGTCAGCTATCGCCTGCTCGACGATGCGATCGGTTTTGTTCTGAAACTTGATCGTCCTCTGGCCCTTTACTGTTTCAGCGACAACACGGCAGAGATTGAAATGATGCTCAGCCGCATCGTGGCTGGCGGCGTCTGCGTCAATGATACGCTCTACCATTTCGCCTGCAGCAACCTGCCCTTCGGCGGCGTGGGTGCAAGCGGCATGGGCCAGTACCATGGACATGACGGTTTTCTGACCTTTTCCAAAGCAATGCCGGTCCTGACCAAATATGCGCCTGCGCCAAGTGATCTCATCAAGCCACCCTATACCGGCATCACCGACCGACTGATCCGTTTCATTGCGCGATAAATCAGGGAACGGCACGAGCGGGTATCGCGTTACATCAAAGGCCATTGTGACGCGCATCTAATCCGAAAACCGTTTCACACTTTTCGGATGCGCTCCAGAGTTCGCCCAATTGGGTAGGGAATTGCTATTCAAACAGAGCTATAATCTGACTATATAGAGGCGGATACCTGACAGGTGAAAAACGGGTGCTGAAAAAGAAAGAACCAAATCGGATATCGAAGTCCATCCTGACTGCGATCCGGAACAGGCCGGGCTTCAGGCCGCTCAACGCCAATATTACCGGCGGTGATATCGTCATTGCATCCTACAATGTCCACAAATGCATCGGTATCGACAAACAGTTCAACCCGCAACGCACGGCCGAAGTCATCAGCGAAATCGACGCGGATGTAATCGCCCTGCAGGAAGCCGACAGGCGTTTCGGCGAGCGTTCGGGCCTGCTCGATCTCGGCCTGCTTGAACGCCGTCACGGGCTCGTCCCGGTCCCCATCACCGCAACAATGCCAAAGGGGCATGGCTGGCATGGCAACGTGCTTCTGTTCCGCGAAGGCGTGGTGCGCAATGTGCAGCAGCTCAAACTTCCCGGCGTCGAGCCGCGCGGCGCGCTGGTCGCGGACCTGCAATTTCCGGCAGGGCCTCTCCGGGTGATTGCCGCGCATCTTGGTCTCTTGAAACGCTCCCGCGAACAGCAGGCCGAAAGCATCCTTACTGCCCTGCAGGAGGCTGACACACTGCCGACCCTGCTGATTGGCGACCTCAACGAATGGCGCATCGGCAAACGCTCTTCGCTTGCAGCCCTCATGCCGACATTCAACCATGTCGCGACAGCAGTCCCGAGTTTTCCGTCACGTTTCCCGGTTTTTGCACTGGATCGCGTGTTGGGTGCGCCGCACAATCTGGTTACATCGGTTGAAGTGCACAATACGCCGCTTGCACGCCTGGCATCCGATCACCTGCCCATCAAGGCGCATCTCGATCTCAAATCAGCGACGAACCTTCTGGAAGAATACAGCCCGGAAATATTCACGAGCCGGACGGGGTAATGCTTAGAGCCTGAATCAAAAATCGGCAGGCCGTGGCGAAAATGGTGATTTTCGAGTACCGGAGCGCAATGTACTTCTGAGCATGATCCCGAAAAGTTGCAGACTTTTCGGATAAGACGATGCACCAGAGAAAGCTACATGAGCACGGGCACGCAGAAATTTGCCATTTGCAGACCGGCATGGCGACTTTTGGAACAGGCTCTTATAGATAGGGCGAACCCAGCCATATAATCCGGTCCAGAAGCCGTTCCAGAAATGGCCTGCTCTTAAGACGCGCAAGATTGACCTCGCGGCTCTCCTCTATCACCTTGCCGATGCGCTCTTCCACCTGACGCGCCACATCGCGGTCGAGGGTTTCCAGATCAACCTCAAAGTTCAGCCGCAGCGAGCGTGGATCGATGTTGGACGACCCGACATAGGACCATGCGCCGTCGATGGTCATCAGCTTCGAATGATTGAACGCCCCGCCTGCCCGCCAGATGCGGCACCCATCCTTTAACAACTGGTCGAACTGCGCGCGCATGGCGCGATCTACCAGCTTCAGATTATTGACGCCCGGCACAACGATATCGACTGACACGCCGCGCCGCGCCGCTGTCACCAGCGCACTGATCAATTCGCGATCCGGCAGAAGATAAGGCGTCATGATGAGAATATGCTGCTCGGCAATCGAGAAAGCGCCCATCATCATGCGCTGGTTGGTTTCCACATTCTTGTCCGGGCCCGATCCGACGACGCGGACCAGCGTTCCCGTCCCAGGCGGATTTTCCGGCGGCGCTATCTTCCATGCCTCGCCGGTCAGGAGTTCGCCGGTCGCAAAGCGCCAGTCTTCGGATGCGATATGGAAGAGGTCGGCAATAGCCGGGCCTTCAAGCTTGAAATGCGTATCGAAGGCAACCGCATCGCCCGCTATCGCGCGCACGAAACCCGCACGAATATTCATCCCGCCGGTAAAGGCGATCTTGCCGTCGACGATGAGGATTTTGCGGTGGGTGCGCAAGTTCGCATAAGGCAGGCGCAGCCCGATGATGATATTGCCGTTGAACACATCGACGGCAACGCCTTTGTCCTTCAAAAGCTTCACGATGCTTGGAAAGGAATAGCGTGCGCCGACCGCATCGACCAGCACCCGCACTTCCACGCCGCGCTTGACCGCGTCACCCAGAGCATCGGCAAATTTTTCGCCAATCGCATCCCTGTCGAAAATATAGGTTTCCAGCATGATGCTGCGCTGGGCTCTGCCTATCGCATCGAGCATTGCCGCGTAAGCTTCGTCACCCGTTTCCAGCATGTCGATGCTGTTGCCACTGGTAAAATCATAAAGGCTGACCGCATCGCCCAATATCTTCATCGCCCCGAACTGGCGTCCGAAGGCAGCCCGCACGAGGTCATTCGTCGTATCGAAATGCGACAGGTGGTAGAGCGCGATCTTGCCCATATTGGCGCGCTGGTGGGTAAGCGTCGAACGGCGGATGCGGTTCACGCCTGCAATGGCATAGACCACCGCTCCGACGATGGGCGACAGCATGATCACACCCACCCATCCGATGGCTGTGCGCACCTCTTCCTTCGTCATCGTCGCATGAATGGCAGCTATCGCGCCCAGAACGCCCGACAGAGCGAACAGGATATGCGGCCAGTAGTGGGAAACCAGATCGAACATCACACGAACTTTAAGCGGAAAACGACTGCAATAGCAAAGAGATATAATGCTCTGCCGAGCGAACGAACAGCGGGATTAATAATGATCTGGCCTGCACTGCGCATAAATACAACAGGCGCAGATTCGTCAGGCCGTGGCGAAAAGAGTGATTATCGAGCACCCGAGCGCAGGAGATTGCTCTTTGCAGCCCGGCATCACGAAGAATGCACCTGTTGTGATAAGCTGGTCAAATTCCAGACATGCCTTATATTGTTCACGAGGCATGACAATTTGAGGGACGTTTCATGGCAACAGCTCATAATGATTTCGACCGCCCGACCTTTCCAAAGGAACTTTCCAGCAAGTGGGGGTGGTTCGTCGCCCTTGGGGTCGCACTGCTGATCCTCGGAGGCATCGCCTTCGGTAATCTCGTTCTGGCCACCGTGGTGTCGGTCTACTATGTCGGCCTGATGATGCTGATCGGCGGTGTCATCGAGATCATTCACGCATTTGGCGTTAAAACCTGGGGCAGCTTCTTCTTCTGGCTCCTGAGCGGCCTGCTTTATTTGGCAGCCGGCATTGTCGCCTTCATCAATCCGGTGCTGGCAGCCGGTGTGCTGACCTTCCTCCTGGCGGCAGCGCTGATCGGTTCCGGTGCCTTCCGCATCTGGCTCGGCTTCAAGTCGAAACCATCCGCCGGTTGGGGCTGGATCGTCGCAGGCGGCGTCGTCACCCTGCTGCTGGGTCTCATCATCGCCATCAAATGGCCGGTCAACAGCCTGTTCATTCTTGGCCTTTTCCTGGCGATCGACCTGATCTTCCAGGGCTGGTCCTTCATCGCTTTCGGGCTTGGCATCAAGAGCCGATAAGCATAACGCATCACTGGCAAAGCGGCGCTCACTGCGCCGCTTTTTCATTTGAACTCGACCTTTCGGCCAAGTCCTGCTAGATGCTCCCCAACATCTTCGCGGCACGCTTTCACGCGCAGCCCAACGTTTCGCCATCACGAGTTTCTTCATGCCCGCTGACCATCCCGTTTCCAAGCGCCGCACATTCGCGATCATCGCGCACCCGGACGCCGGTAAGACCACGCTGACCGAAAAGCTGCTGCTGTTCGGCGGTGCCATCCAGCTCGCCGGTGAGGTGAAGGCCAAGAAGGATCGCATCCAGACCCGTTCGGACTGGATGAACATCGAACGCGACCGCGGCATCTCGGTCGTCACCTCGGTGATGACCTTCGAATACAAGGACTGCATCTTCAACCTGCTCGATACGCCGGGCCACGAAGACTTCGCAGACGACACCTACCGCACGCTGACCGCAGTCGACAGCGCCGTCATGGTCATCGACGCCGCAAAGGGTATCGAGCCACGCACGCTGAAGCTGTTCGAAGTCTGCCGCATGCGCGATATTCCAATCGTCACCTTCGTCAACAAGATGGACCGCGAAGCGCGCGACCCGCTCGAAATCCTCGACGAGATCGAAGAAAAGCTGGCACTCGACACGGCCCCGATCACCTGGCCTATCGGCTCAGGCAAGAGCTTTGCTGGCACCTTCGACCTGCATAACGATACGATGCGTCGCCAGGATAATGAAGAGCAGCCAACCAAGGTCAGCGGCCCGGCAGAAGCCGCCGCACTGCTGCCTGAAAACGAGCGCGATGCATGGCTCGAAAGCGTGGAACTGGCACGCGGCGTCTGCCGTCCGTTCGACCTTGCCTCCTTCCGCGAAGGCCATATGACGCCGGTCTATTTCGGCTCGGCGCTGAAGAATTACGGTGTGCGCGACCTGATTGAAGCTTTCTGCGATTTTGGCCCAGCGCCACGCGATCAGCAGGCCGATACGCGCATGGTCGGTTCGACCGAAGACAAGATGACCGGTTTCGTGTTCAAGATTCAGGCCAATATGGACCCGAACCACCGCGACCGCATTGCATTCCTGCGCGTCTGTTCGGGCAAGCTGTCGCGCGGCATGAAGGCAAAGCTGGTGCGCACCGGCAAGCCAATGAGCCTGTCTGCGCCGCAATTTTTCTTCGCGCGTTCGCGCCAGATCGCCGACGAAGCTTTTGCAGGCGACGTGGTCGGCATTCCGAACCACGGCACGCTGCGTATCGGCGACACGCTGACCGAAGGCGAGGATATCCTGTTCCGCGGCGTGCCGAACTTCGCGCCGGAAATCCTGCGCCGCGTGCGCCTCGATGACGCCATGAAGGCCAAGAAGCTGCGTGAAGCGCTGCAGCAGATGGCCGAGGAAGGCGTGGTGCAGCTTTTCGTGCCCGACGACGGTTCTCCGGCAATTGTCGGCGTCGTCGGCGCGCTCCAGATCGACGTTTTGACCGAACGCCTGAAAGTGGAATATTCCTTGCCGGTTGGCTTTGAAATGTCGCGCTTCTCGGTCTGCCGGTGGATTACGGCAGATGATCCGGCCGAACTTGACCGCTTCATCGCCTCGCATCGTGCCGATATCGCTCACGACCTCGATCATGATCCGGTTTTCCTTGCCCAGAACGGCTTCTCTCTCAATTACGAAGCCGAACGCTGGAAGGATATCCGTTTTGCCGCCGTCAAGGACTATCAGGTCCGCGACAAGGCCTGATGCGGTAAGGTGATATGACCGATCCTGTTCTGGCTGCTCTCGATTTGCCCGATGCGCTGCGGCAGCGGCTCACGGGTTACGGCAGCCAGCAGGATCAACTTGGCCGCTCGACCGCCAATGTCCTGCTTCTCGATCATGACGAACGTGAACCGCTCGTTCTGAAAATCGAACCGGCAAGCACCGTCAGCGAGCTTGCCAGCGAATGCGCCCGGCTGAAATGGCTCGCAACGCAGGGATTGCCCTGTCCCAGGGTCGCCGCTTACGAGACACAGGCCGACCGCCACTTTCTTTTGATGACACGCCTTGCCGGATCGGACCTCGCCTCATCTGCAGGCGCTCTTCCGCCAGATCGCATCGTCTCCATTCTTGCCATGGCTTTGAAGGCACTGCACAGCGTCGATCCCGCCGCTTGTCCCTTCGACCACCGGCTCGACCGTCGCATTGAAGACGCGCGCAAACGCGTGGAAGCGGGCGCGGTCGATGAAGATGATTTCGATGATGAGCGCGAAGGCCGCAGCGCCGAAGACCTGTTCACCGAACTATGCCGCCTGAAACCGTCGCAGGAAGATGTTGTCGTCACCCATGGCGATGCTTGCCTGCCAAATTTCATGGCCATCGAAGGTGCATTCACCGGTTTTATCGACTGCGGCAGGCTCGGCCTTGCAGACCGCCATCAGGATCTGGGACTCGCCTGCTGGAGCATCCGCTACAATCTCGGCGACGAATGGGTGAAACCTTTCCTCGACCTCTATGGCGGCCCGGCCACCGACGAAGCGAAAATTGCCTACTACCGCCTGCTGGACGAGTTTTTCTAGACAGCCAGCGTCATCACTTCGCGTCGAGCAACCGTTCGGCAATTTTCGCAGCCAGCTTTTCAGCCACCTCGCCTTTGCTCATTTCCGGCCATTCCTCGATGCCGGTCCGGCTTAGAATGCGGACATGATTACGGTCGCCACCCATGACGCTGCTGCCATCCGGAGCATGCGATACATCGTTGGCGACGATCCAGTCCGCGCCTTTCTTTTCAAGCTTGCGCAGCGCGTTTTCAGCCACGTCCTGCGTTTCCGCTGCAAAGCCGACGACGAGGCCGGGGCGCTTGTCGCTATGGCCGACACCGGCCAGAATGTCCGGGTTCTCAACCATGGCAAGCGTCGGAGCGCTTTCACCGGGTTTCTTCTTGATCTTCTGTCCGGCTTCATTGGCCGTTCGCCAATCGGCAACCGCCGCGACCATGATTGCCGCATCGGCAGGCAGATGTCGCTCTACAGCCGCCTGCATTTCCCGCGCCGTCTCGACATGAATGACATCGACGCCGTCCGGGTCACGAATGGTTACAGGGCCGGACACCAGATGCACCGTAGCGCCGAGACGCGCCAGTGCTGCCGCGATGGCATGACCCTGCTTGCCCGACGAACGATTGGCAATGTAACGAACCGGGTCGATCGGCTCGTGCGTGGGGCCGGACGTCATGACAATGGTTTTGCCTGCAAGCGGCTTTGCCTGTGGTGCCAGAAGGGTCTCGATCGCCGCGACAATCGCCAGCGGTTCGCTCATGCGTCCCGTTCCCGCTTCGCCGCTTTCCGCCATCTCGCCCTTCTCCGGGCCAATGAAGCGAACGCCGTCCTTTTCAAGCGTCAGGCGGTTGCGTCGGGTCGCCGGGTTGTCCCACATAGCCGGGTTCATGGCAGGCGCAATCAGAACCGGAACCTTGCGCGCCAGCAGCACGGCACTGGCCAGATCGTCAGCAAGACCATTGGCCATCTTGGCCATCAGATCGGCGGTCGCAGGCGCAACCACGATCAGATCGGCATCGCGCGCAAGCCGGATATGCCCGACATCCTGCTCATCCTCGCGCGAAAAAAGATCGGTAAAGACATGATCGGCAGAAACTGCGCCAATGGTCAGTGGTGTTACAAATTGCTGCGCCGCAGCCGTCATCAATGGGCGCACATGCACTCCACGTTCACGCAGACGACGGATGAGGTCCGGCGTCTTATAGGCGGCTATGCCACCACCGATGATAAGAAGAATGCGTTTTCCGGCCAGTGAAACCACTGCACCGGGAGACACTGCAACAGCCTGTGGAGCTATATCCTGTCCGGCCAGCAGAATGCGCGCTTCCTCTTCCATGGAGCGCCCGTTCTGTGCCGCCCTGATACGCAGCCGTTCCTTGGCGTCATCGTCGAGATTACGGATGGTAATACTGGCCATTTGATTGCACCTGCTTGTTACAAGTGCAATCATTGAAATCACTTTAAAAGGTAGATGTCACCTTAAAAGTGACTTAGAGCCCAAGATATAGCTTGATCGCTATCGCCGCGAGCGAGATCGCAATCACCACCTGCGCGATGCGACCCCAGCGCGAATGCTTGGCTTCGGCGCGACCGATAGCCTCCGCTGTCGCCTCGTCGAAACGCAAGCCCTTGGCGGCCATGTTGTCCAGCGCAACGGAAACACGCTCGACACGCGCCACAAGTTCCGGCGTCTTGCGCGTGAAATGCAGCAGCGAATAAGCACTGTCCTTCGCGTCGAGAAGCATGCCTTGCGGCCCGAGGTTCTTGGCGATCCAGTCGCCGACGACCGGCTCCGCAGCTTTCCACATATTGAAATGCGGATCGAGCGTGCGCGACACACCTTCAACCACAACCATGGTTTTCTGGAGCATCAGGAGTTCCGGCCGGGTCTCCATGTCGAAAAGCTCGGTCACTTCGAACAGCAGCGTCAGAAGCTTGGCCATGGAAATAGTTTCGGCAGGCTGTCCGTGGATAGGTTCGCCGATGGCGCGAATGGCCTGCGCAAAGCTTGCCACATCATGCGTGTGCGGCACATAGCCTGCCTCGAAATGCACTTCTGCCACGCGCATGTAGTCGCGGGTAATGAAGCCATAGAGAATTTCGGCGAGGAAGCGCCGCTGCTGCTTGTTGAGCCGCCCGGTGATACCGAAATCAACCGCAACAATCAGCCCCTGATGATCGACGAACAGGTTGCCCGGATGCATGTCGGCATGGAAAAAGCCATCGCGCAGCGTATGGCGCAAGAAGGACTGGATCAGCGTTTCTGCAAGCTTCTTGAGATTGAAACCCGCGGCTTCAAGCGCCGAAACATCGGACATTTTGATGCCATCGATCCATTCGAGCGTCAGCACATCGCGACCTGTACGTTCCCAATCGACATTGGGAACGCGGAAACCCGCATCGTCCTTGATGTTCTCGGCGATCTCGGAAAGTGCCGCCGCTTCCAGACGGAGATCCATCTCGATACGGGTGGTCTGCTGCAAGGTCTCGACAACCTGCACCGGGCGCAGGCGGCGCGTGAAGGGAACGTGACGCTCCTGCATGCGCGCAACCATGTAGAAGCCTTCAAGGTCACGGGCAAAGCGGTGGCGAACGCCCGGACGAATGACCTTGACCGCCACTTTCTGGCGTGACCCGTCCTTCATGATTTCGGCTGGATGAACCTGCGCCATCGACGCTGCCGCTATCGGCGCATCGAAATGCAGGTAAAGATCGTCAATCTTGCGACCAAGCGACCCTTCGATAGCGGAAACCGCGTCGGCCTGCGGGAAGAAATCGAGCCTGTCCTGCAAAAGTTCGAGATCGGCAGCAACATCGCGACCGACAATATCGGGCCGCGTCGCCAGAAACTGGCCGAGCTTCACATAGGACGGACCCAGCTTGTTCATGGCCCGCGACATGCGTTCGGAACGCTGCATGTGGCGTGCGCGCGGACGCGCCAGAATGCCTGCAATCTTGTGCCCGAATGCCGGGAGGCCGGAAAGCCCCTCGACGGGAAGCGCACTGATGACGCCCTCGCGCGTCAATATCCATCCGGCCCGCATCAGCCGGAAAGCAGCGGAAAGATTGCTCATGCCTCGACGCCCCGTTTCTGACCCCAATTCATCACAGGCACAATCAAAGCTTCCAGCCGGAATGAAGCGCGGCAATGCCGCCAGTGAAATTGCGATAGCTCACACGCTCGAACCCGGCCTTCTCGATCATCGCGGCAAAATCCTGCTGCTTGGGGAATTTGCGGATCGATTCAACCAGATAGCTGTAGGAATCGGCATCGCCGGTAATCATCTTGCCGATGCGCGGAATGGCGTGGAACGACCACTGGTCGTAGACCTTGTCTAGAACGGGCAGTTCAACTTCTGAAAATTCGAGGCAGAGGAAACGACCGCCCGGCTTCAGCACGCGATAGGCTTCGGACAGCGCCTTGTCGATATGCGGAACATTGCGAATGCCGAACGAAATCGTATAAGCATCGAAGTTCGCATCTTCAAATGGCAGCTCTTCGGCACTGGCTTCAACAAATTCGAGATTGTCGGCAAGGCCCTTCTTGATCGCCCGTTCACGCCCCACGCCAAGCATCGAGCCATTGATATCGAGAATGGTGACGTGAGCCTGACGACCGGAAGCCTCGACAATGCGGAAGGCGATATCGCCGGTGCCGCCTGCAACATCAAGCGAGGTCCAGCCGGGACGCTTCGATGGCGCCAGCCATGCGATCATCGCATCTTTCCAGACGCGGTGCATGCCCGCCGACATGAGATCGTTCATCACGTCGTACTTGCTGGCGACCTTATGGAAAACGTCGTTGACCAGGCCCTGCTTTTCGTTTTCATCAACCGCCTTGAAGCCGAATGAATGCTCCATGCCACCTTGTGCGCCCACGCGGTCCGCATTGCCGTTCTGCTGGCTCATAGCTCATCCTGCTTTTGAATATTAAGACGAAAACGATTTCCGTAATGCATATAAAGCTTGTGCTGGACGATACAAGCAGAGACCGCCCTCCACTACCCCTTTTGTGAAGGGACCTTGCGAACCGTCTTGCGTTAGCGTTTAAAAATGGCCAAAGAGACATAAAACTGTGCGTGCGCGCTCGACACGCGTTTTCTCCGGCGCAAACTGCCGCTAAAGTCAAAAAGATAACAAGAAAAGTGGAAAGATCATGGGCGTTACAGTCGTCAGCCATCCGCTTGTCCAGCACAAGCTCACCATCATGCGCAAGAAGGAAACGTCCACAGCCAGCTTTCGGCGGCTGCTGAAGGAAATATCGCTGTTGCTCTGCTATGAAGTGACGCGCGATCTCGAACTGACCACCATGCCGATCGAAACCCCGTTGATGCCAATGGATGCACCGGTGCTCGAAGGTAAGAAGCTTGTCTTCGCCTCGATCCTGCGCGCAGGCAATGGCCTTCTGGAAGGCATGCTCGATCTGGTGCCCGCCGCGCGCGTCGCCCATATCGGCCTTTATCGCGATCACGACACGCTGCAGCCGGTCGAATATTACTTCAAGGCCCCGGAAGACATCGTCAACCGCCTCATCATCGTGGTCGACCCGATGCTGGCCACCGGGCACTCGGCAATTGCAGCCATCGACAAGCTGAAGGAACGCGGCGCGACCAATATCCGCTTCCTCTGCCTGCTGGCGGCTCCGGAAGGCATCAAGCGCTTTACCGAAGCCCATCCGGATGTCGACGTGTTCACGGCTTCCATCGACGAACGCCTCGACGAAAAGGGCTATATCGTTCCTGGTCTCGGCGATGCCGGCGACCGTATGTACGGTACGAAGTAAGCCCCAGTGCGCATCCCGAAAAGTGTGAAGCGGTTTTCGGGCCAGATGCGCGCTAAAATAAACAACGCAGAGCGGCCCGCGCCTGCTATCATGCCTGGAAACGGGGGCAGTATGGCGCGGGTTTTTACGATCCTTCTGGTATTTGCGGGACTGGCAATTGCCTTCCCGCTTCTGTTTGAAAAATTCGGGCAACAGCCGGAATCCGGTTCAAACACATCAGCGACAGCTTCAACTGTTCCGTCGCAAACCCCCACCGCCTATAGCGGACGCCGCATGCAGATCGCGCCGGACAGTCGCGGCCATTTCATCACAGACATAAAAATTGCCGGGCAATACCTTCGCGCAATGGTCGATACGGGGGCGAGCGTGGTTGCGATCAACACAAACGCCGCGCGGCGCATCGGCCTGTCGCTCAAACCCGACGATTTCAAATATCGCGTCTCGACCGCCAATGGTGAGACTGTCGCTGCGTCCGCCATCCTGCCAAGCATCGAAATCGGGCGCATTCGGATGGAGAATGTGGAGACCATGGTTCTTCGTGACGACGCCCTGTCCGATACGCTCCTCGGCATGAGCTTTCTGAAGCGTCTGCGTCATTATGAAGTTTCAAACGGCGTGCTCGTGCTGACGCAATGATGTGATACCGTACTTCCGATATGGATCAAAAGCGGCTAAACCCGCTGACCACCGACGCCCAAATACTAATGGAAGCCAGCCATGACACCGGACCAGCGCCTGACCGAGCTCGAAATTCGCGTAGCCGAACAGGAAAAGACGATCGACGAGTTGTCATCCGTTCTGGCCGAACAATGGAAAACGATTGACCAGCTTTCCAAAAAGCTCGGCGCATTGACCGACCGCTTTCTGGAACTGGAAGAACAGACCGCTCCGGACGTCCCGGTCACCAAACCGCCGCACTGGTAACACCATGCTTCAGATCGTCTCCCTCGCCGACCGCCCTGACCTTATACCGGTCTGCGCCGCATGGAACCATGCGGAATGGGGTGAGTTTACCGGCTCGTCACTCGCACAGACCGCCGAGGCGTTTAGCGATATTTCCCGTGAAGACGATGGGCAGGTGGCGCGAGTCGCGCTCTGGAACGGGCAACCCGCCGGCCTTGCCCTTCTGATCCACAGCGATCTGGAAACACATCCGCATCTGAAGCCGTGGGTGGCAAGTGTTTTTGTCGCACCTGACTGTCGCGGCAAAGGCATTGCCAGAAGTCTTGTCGGCGCAATCGAGGATGCCGCACGGGAACTCGGCTATGCGGAAGCCTATCTTTACACCGACAAGCCCGACCTTTACCGCCGGATCGGCTGGAGCGATTTCGAGCATCTGGAAGGCGACTATGCCGGGATGCTGATCCTGGAAAAGAAAATCGCGCGGTAAAGACCGCGCGATTTGCCATTATACGCTAGAGCATGTCTCCCGAAAGTGAGAACCGGTTTCGGGATAAAGACATGCGTAAAAACAAACAGATAGAGCATTTCCAATGATTCAATCAAAACAGGAAATGCTCTAGGTTTGATCTACTATCTCTGAGCGAGCGGGATCGGACAGCTCACGCCAGTGCCGCGCAATCCGCAATAACCGTTCGGGTTCTTCGCCAGATATTGCTGGTGGTAGTCTTCAGCATAATAGAGCTCCGGCGCATCCTCGATCTCGGTCGTGATTGGACCGAGACCGCGAGCGGCAAGCGCTTGCGAATAGGCTTCCCGGCTCTTTTCCGCCACGTCACGATCAGTCTTGTCGAAAGTATAGATGACCGAACGATAGGTCGTGCCAATATCGTTGCCCTGCCGCATGCCCTGCGTCGGATCGTGCTCTTCCCAGAAAAGAGTCAGCAATTCATCAAGACTCACGACCTTCGGGTCATAGACGACCAGCACAACTTCCGCATGACCGGTGAAGCCCGTGCAGGTTTCCTCATAAGTCGGGTTGGGCGTAGCCCCGCCCGCATAACCGACAGCTGTTACATACACGCCTGGCACCTGCCAGAACAGGCGCTCGGCGCCCCAGAAACAGCCCATCCCGAACAGAACCTGCTTGTAACCTTCCGGCCACGGTCCTTTCAGCGGGCGACCATTGACGAAGTGGGTCGCGGATGTCGGGATCGGTTGTGTGCGTCCCGGCAAAGCTTCGTCCTTCGAAGGCATCTGTGTCTTCTTGCGATAGCCGTCCAAGAAACTCATAGTATCCACCTCCTGATTATCGAGCGGTGAAGCGTCCCAGAGGGCGCTCCCGACGATGACCGATTGCATAGAATAAAAGGGCGAGAATGCCGAACAGAAGCCAGCCCGGCTGCTCAAGCAAAGGGATGCAGACGGCATTCCAGACTCCTGCCCCTATATAGTGCGTCATGAAGGTTTCTGCATCGGCCAATGTTTCAGGCGCGTTACGCGACCACATGGACAAAAGCGGCTTTGCAATGAACTGCGACGCGCCGACGGACCGCGCGCCGTCAAGAACCGCGAAAATCACCGCGAAAGCCAGAAAAACAACCGCAAAACTACGCAATACAAATCGGATCACGATTCTCTGCCCCGGATTTCCTACCCTGATTTCGGTGTCGGTTTTGAGTCCGATCACCCGAAGATTTGTCTTTTTGATGTTGCTAAAGCATAGCACACAGAACCCGTCAGGCTCAAAGCCAGGCTGAAACACAATTGCTCGATCTAAATAAACGCAATGGTTTCAGATAGTTATTTCGTAAATATCGTTCTTTGCACAGGCTCGTCGATTTAGACGCAAAAACTTGCAAATAGCTGTTGAACATATGCATTTTCTGGCTATATTCGCGCCGCACCCGCTAGTTGGCGATTAACCAGCGCCTGTTTCGAAAAGCGGTGTCACGTTTGCAGTCAGTTTTCACCGTGAGACACGGTTTCCCGACAGCAAGGCAGACGGAGAGGTGGCCGAGTGGTTGAAGGCGCACGCCTGGAACGCGTGTATACGGGAAACCGTATCGAGGGTTCGAATCCCTCTCTCTCCGCCATTTAATTTTCCAACAACAGATGCGAGTTACCTCTTTCAAGACGGTAAACCGGTTACCACCCCCGCACCTCAGGCAACAAAAAGCCGGAGGTTTGTGCCTCCGGCTGTTGTTTTTAGTTCAGGCCTTCTTCCTTGAACGCCCTTTGCACATTCGGGCGAGCCAAAACACGCTCGCGCAGCTTCAGCGCCTTCGGATAAGCGCTCAAATCGAGCTTGAGGCCGACGCCCCACCCGATGATGACAGAAGCATAGGCGTCTGCCTGCGTAAAATCATCGCCAAGCCAGTAGGCATTCTTATCCGACAGCATGGCTTCGAACTGCCCCATACGCCGGTTGATGTTGGCGATGACGCCCGCCTTGGCTTCATCAGTCAGGTTAGGTGCAAACAGGCCACCAAAAGCCGAATGCAGATCCGAGCAGAAGCCCAGCGCTTCCTGCAGGCGTGCGCGTTCCATCGTCCCATAGGCGGGTTTGAACGCCGCAACGTCGGAATGGTCGCCGATATATTGGAGGATTGCCGCATTCTGGGTGATAACAGTGCCGGGCTTTAATTCCAGCGCCGGAACCGCGCCGCGCGGATTGACCGCGAAATAGTCGCCACCATCCGCCGTCTTCTTGGCCTTGAGGTCCACGGCTTCCAGTTCATAAGGCAGGCCAGCTTCGCTCAGAATGATGTGGGGTGCGAGCGAGCAAGCACCAACCTTGTAATAAAGCTTCATAGAAATCTCCCATCGGTTTCGATGAAAGATTTCTACCAATTCTGGTGTGCCTCGCAAGGAATTGGGATCACAATTCTTTGTGTAACCCCATCATTCGAAAAATCATCCGCCGACGGACGATTCATCAGAAAAGCGATGCGATCCGCGCGGGCTTCGATGACTGCATTCGCGTTACGACAGCCATCTTGTTGAACTCGCCACGCTTGAAGGCACGCAGGAAACGCGGATAGTCCTTGAATACCACGCAGCCATTGGAATCGCCGCGGCGTCCCAGCATGAAAGTATGCGCCAGAAGACCATCGCGATTATAGCGGTTGTTGCCGTCGACAGGCGTGAGGCGGATCGCCTCCACGCCGTGGAACAGCGCCTCGCGCATGCGCAGATCATAGGTGTGAGGCGGCGTGGGTCCCCGGTTCTTCTGGTTTACGTAGCGCGGATTATCGCGCATCGGGCCGAGACCCGAATGGGCTTCAAGGCGCTCGCCGCTCGGCAGGTACACAGTGGCTGCGGAAATGTCGTAGATAGCAACCTTGCTGCGCGCGGCCTGATTGAAAAGCGGGCTGAACAGACCGGGGCGCGGCTCTTCGGTTGCACCGCTTTCCGGCGCATAGGCAAGCTCGGTCTTCTCATGCATGCGGGAACGGCGCAGCGAAGGCTTAGCGCCGGGCAGCGGCACATCATCGGGCAGGAATGCGTCTTGGGTGGCTTCGTCCTCTGCGGCCATATCCGTCTTCTGATCCGGAGCGAGCTGCGGAACGGGAACGGCATTGCCGGTGGGAAGGTGTGCCTGCTTTTCGGCGGCATCCATTTCTTCGGCTTGCGAAAGCGGATCGATCTTGTTGAAGGCTGCCGTTGCGTCCGGCGCAGAAGGCACTGGCGCATAGGCGACCACAGTCGTACCGGCTTCTGCAGCAGGTTGCTCTGGCTGAACACTCGCCACAACGGGCTCTTCGCGACGGACGCGATCAGCACGCAATTCGATGAGAGATGCCGTATCGACAGGCTTGTCCTCGATTACGGAATCTGGACCGATATCGGCGATAATCGGCTCATCGCTCGTGTTTCTGGCCCGGCGCCAATCGAGATTGGAATAGGCGGTATCGGTGGTATAGGCATCGATAAAGCCTTGTCTGATGCGGCGCGACGGCGCGATTTTGTGATCGACGACAGCAAGCGCCTGCGGTGTGGTCAGGGAAACGCGGCGCATGATCGGTGCAACAGGTGCAAAGGCTGGCACGACCGTTTCCAGCGTACCGAGCGCAGTCATCATCCAGCTTCCTGCCACAAGGCCCGTCGCGGCAAACACCGCAACGCGCGTAAATCCCTTGAAACCGAATGGAAGCCTGATGCCATTGCTGCGCGGAGCCGCGTAGCCATACACTTCTGTTACACACGCCATGATACAAAATCCGAGTGGAAATCAACTTTCACGGCACCGCCTTGCATGTCAGTTCGGCAAAAAGACGAGCAAGACATGGCAAGGCGGTGACTGGAAGGTCATCTCCAGCATCGCCAATTATGGTAACCAAATCCTTTACGTGATGAAGAAATCCGGTTCAGCTTGTCTCCGAAGCCGGATCAGGCAGTCAGAAGATACGCGCCCTGCTTGGCGCTCGGGAACTCAAGTCCCTCAACAGCAACGCGGTTGCGTCCGCGATTTTTGACCCGCATCAGAGCAAGATCGGCACGTGCCGCCGTTTCCCACAAAGTTTCGCCGCCGCGCACCATGGCAATACCGAAACTGCATGTCATTTGGCGATCCACGGGCAGCATCGGAAAACTGTAATGGGCGACGCGTCCGCAGAGCCTGTTGCCCAGTCTCTCGCATGTTTCGGCATCGCCCTGCACCAGCATAACGAACTCCTCGCCACCGACGCGTCCGACAATCGTCGAACTTGCTACCGTCATTTCCAGGATACGGGCGAACTCGACCAGAACCTGATCGCCGGTCGCATGGCCCAGATCGTCATTGATCAACTTGAAGTGATCTATATCCGCGATGATGACCCCATAATCACCGCGCTGGGCCTCAGCCAGGCGCAGCTGGGCGTGGCGCTCAAGGCCGCGACGATTGAAAACACCGGTCAGTGGATCGGAGTCCCGCTCCGCCTGCAATTCCTTCACCACATCGGAAGTCGTCACGACCAGAAGCACAAGCCCGGCAAAGACACCCGCAAAGGCGCCGAATATCATAATGCCCTGCCAATAGCGCGAATGTATCAACTCGGACGGCCGTGCAATTTCAGGGGAAAGCCTCAACGCCATTCCAGCCTGCACATAGAAATGCACCGTCAACAACAACAATGCGCCGAACAGCACGCGCTCTATCCAGCTTCGGCGTGCGAGATCACGCGCCTGAATACAAAGAACAGCTACCAGGCTGCCCAGAGTCAGTTGGACCGCAGGCGCAATTCGAGCATAGCCCGTATCATTTGCAATGAAGTAGATCATTGCTCCCAGAAGTGCGAGGCCGATCAGGCCCGATGCAAGGTGGGAGTAATGCTTGCCCATCCGGATCATCACACCTTCGCAGAGCAGCCAGCCACCCATAAAATGGAACGTCGTGGCAATAGGCGAAGTCAGGGGCAGGCTGTCCGAGATCAACGATATCGGAACCAGAAGCCCGAAAGCAAAGCTGGCAAAGCTCAGACCGAAAAGTAAAAGATGCCTGCGCTTCGTGTCGAGCATCCAGATGCCCAACATCGTCGCAGCAAACAGCAATACTACCAGCGGCGGCACAAACTTCACGAACAGGCCCTAAATCGGTTGAAAATGAGAATGCGAAAACGCTATTTCGAATTGAACCTGATGTGCAATTACAAACCAGGATCAAAGTCAAGTTGTTAGCTTGCAATATTGATGAGCATTAAATCCTAAAGTAGCAATACAGAGAATAAGCGATTGCTAAAAATAAATTGAAAACAACACCATTCGGCGAAAACCTCGTTTCACGCAGTTTTTACCTTGAGATTTATCCCCAGAAGCTTTTCGGCAATCATACGGCCGATGGGAATGGAAGACGTCGCCGCCGGTGACGGTGCGTTACAAACATGCAGCATTCTCTCCGTTTCCTTGAAGAGGAAATCATGCACCAATGTGCCATCATCAAGAACGGCTTGCGCCCGTATTCCGGCGCCCGGCGCGCCAAGATCGGCAAGCTCCAGCGTCGGACAATATTTGCGGCACTCCTTCAGATAGCGCGCGCGAGATGCGGAATTGCTGAACTCGGATAATGCCGAGCGCCAGTTCTTCACCGCCATCTTCCAGAAGCCAGGAAAGGTCGACATATCCGCGACATCGCCTGCACGGAAACTGCCTTTGTCGTAGCCTTCGCGCGAAAAGCCCAGAACGGCATTCGGACCGACCGTGACGCCACCGTCGATCGTTCGCGTCAGATGGATGCCGAGAAATGGCAGGTCGGGATCAGGGATCGGATAAATCAGATGCTTGACGATATTCGCCTTCGATTGCGGCAAGGTGTAGTACTCACCGCGAAACGGCACGATGCGATGGCTGATATCCAGCCCGGCAAGACGCGCGATGCGGTCTGACTGCAGGCCAGCACAGGCAACCAGCCTGGAAGCGCGCACGGTTTCACCCTTCGCCGTTACCGTAACACCCTTGCCATCCTCCCGGATTGCCGTAACCGGCGCATTAAGCCGCACGACACCGCCGCGTTCCATGATTTCCGCAGCCATCGCCCGCGATATTTTCGCATAGTCAACAATGCCTGTCGCCGGAACGAGCAATGCACCGAGCCCGGCAACCGCAGGCTCAACCTTGCGCAACGCCTGCTGGTCCACATGCTGGAAGGTGATGTCGTTCTGGATTGCGCGCTTGGCGAGCGCCTCCATGCGTTCAACCTCCTGCGAAGAGGTCGCGACCAGAAGCTTGCCGCATGTTTCGAAAGGAATGGAATATTGCCTGCAAAAGGCTTTCGTGGCCTCGGCACCTGCCCGGCACAGTTGCGCCTTCAATGAACCCGGCTGGTAATAGATACCGGCATGGATGACGCCGCTATTGTGTCCCGTCTGGTGGCGCGCGAAATCGCTTTCCTTCTCCAGCAGGATGATCCTTGCGCCCGACTCCGCTTCCTGCATAGCTTTTGCTGTCGCGAGCCCGACAATGCCACCGCCGATAACGCAATAATCATAATCTGCCACGAAGTCCCCTCCTCATGCCCTTTCCCGGCGCAAGCGCCCTGCCTTGCTAGCACTCGACAGGATCATTACCTGTTACTTATACGAATGCGGCCTTGGTTACAGCACCGCAAAATGGCATTCTTTGTCAAACCCGTTCCCCCATGCGGAGAAGTTCCATGCGCCATCAGTTCGACCTTTTTGCTCTTTCCCCAGCGGAAGGAGAGGAACGGGCAGAACTGCGCTCTGCCCGTGCCAAACCCGGCAAGACGACCGGCATCGATGAAGCGGAGATGGTGAAGAGACTGAAGGATAGCGGGCGTTACCGCATCTTGCAGCGGCTCGATCCACCACCGACAGTACCGGATGCTGACCGGATCGCCTTTCCGCGACTGGGCGTCGTCGTCGACACCGAAACAACCGGCCTCAATCCCGCACAGGAAGAAATCATCGAGATCGGTGCAGTTGCCTTCCGCTATGCGGACGACGGCTCCATCGGCGATGTCTGCGCGACGTTCGGCGCGCTACAACAACCCTCCAAGCCGATCCCCGCCGACATCACCCGCATCACCGGCATTACCGACGAGATGGTGAAAGGCCAGACGATCCCGCGCGAAAAGCTGGACGCACTCATCGCCGAAACCGATATTATCATTGCGCACAATGCAGGTTTCGACCGCCCGTTTCTCGAGCGTTTCTCAATCGCTTTCGCCAACAAGCCTTGGGCCTGTTCGGTCAAGGAGATCGACTGGACCGCACGTGGTTTTGAAGGCACCAAGCTTGGCTACCTGATCGGCCAGAGCGGCTATTTCCACAACGGACATCGGGCCGAAGATGACTGTCAGGCCCTGCTCGCGGTGCTGAAGGAGCAGTCGGGCGAAACCACGCCCTTTGCCGAATTGCTGAAGGCAAGCCAGCGCGCGCGGATGCGCATCTATGCTGAAAACAGCCCCTTCGAAATGAAGGACCACCTGAAGTCACGCGGCTATCGCTGGTCGGATGGCACCGATGGACGCCCGAAATCATGGTGGACGGAAATCGGCGAAGAGGATCTCGAAACCGAACTCGAATATCTACGCACCGAGATTTATGGATGGCGCGATGCCGATCCGCTGATCCAGAAGCTCACCGCCATGGACCGTTACAAGGAACGTGCGCCGCTTCGCCCGAAGAAATAAAAAGGCCGCATCTGCAGCCTTTCTTTTTGCAGCGCGTGTGATTCCGTCAATGGGTAGCCGAAAATGGTGGCGTTCGAGAACCGGAGCGGAGTGTACTTTAGGGTACATGAGCACCGGAAGCGCAGAGCGCTGCCATTTGCAGGCAGCCAGAGGCGGAATCTAGAGGACTGGCCAGGGACGTTGCACAGGCCGCATCTCTTCATAGGCCCGTGCCAACTGCAACACGCCAAGATCATCGAAACGCTGACCGAAAATCTGCAAGCCGATGGGCAAGCCCTTTGCCGTATAACCGCAATTGATCGAAATTGCTGGCTGTTCCGACATGTTCATCGCCACGGTAAAGGCGATATGTTCGAACGGACGCTGCGGATCGTTGACCGGTGATGCCCATTCCGCCGGATAGGTCGGCATGGGTGACGTCGGCGAAATGATGAAATCGAAGCCCCTGGAAGCTGCAAGCGCGGCGTTGCGCATGGCGTCCATCTGGGCAAAGCCGAGATAGACTTCCTCGCCGGAAAGCCCTTCCGCCGTCTCGGTCCATTGATAGATATAAGGCAGGATCTTCGCACGGTTTTCCGGCGTCATCTTCTTGATGTCCGACCATGAACGCGCACGCCAGAAGCGATCCAGACCGTCGATCATGGTGCGGTTCACGAACGGCCCCACCGGCTCGATGATTGCACCGGCATCCGCAAAAAGCTTTGCAGCTGCTTCCACGGCGGCACGGGTTTCATCCCCCGTCGGCTCGCCGAAACCGGCATCGAGCCACAGACCGATCTTCAGGCCCTTGACGTCGATGTTGAGGTTCATCCAGTCGATATCCTGCGGGGGCAGGCTCATGCCGTCGCGGCGATCCGGTCTCGACAGAACCGACATATAAAGCGCGCTATCGGCTACCGTGCGGGTCATCGGCCCGGCAACGCGACCAAGGAATGGCGGATCGATCGGAATACGTCCGAAGGACGGCTTCAGACCGACAAGACCGCACCAGCCGGCAGGCAGGCGGATGGAGCCGCCAATGTCGGTGCCAATGTGCAACGGGCCGTAACCGGCTGCACCGGCGCTGCCCGCACCGGCACTCGAACCGCCCGGATTGGTGTTGAGGTCCCACGGGTTGCGCGCAAGCTTATGAAAGCTCGACAGGCCCGACGACAACATGCCGAGATCAGGCATGGTCGTCTTGGCGAGCAGCACGCCGCCAGCCTCGCGGGTACGCGCCGCAGGCGGTGCGTCGGCGCTAGCAGGCTTCAGCGGCAGCGCCGCGCAACCAAGCGGAACGGCCGTCCCTTCGGTCGCGATATTCTCCTTGATCGTCAGTGGCACACCATCAATAGGCCCGGCGGGCTCACCCTTCGCCCAGCGTGCTTCCGAAGCCTTGGCCGCCGCCCGTGCCGCATCCGGATCGTAAGCCCAAAGCGCATTGAGCTTCGGCTCATAGGCGTCGATGCGGGTGATGACAGCTTCCGTGACCTCGACCGGCGAAAGCGACTTCGCCTTATAGGCGACCACGAGTTCGACGGCTGACAAATCGGCTAGATTCGACATTGGATATTTCCTCAAATCACTCAGGCAATTTCAGTGTGGAGCTTGGACGTCGCACGCGCTTGCGGCGACCCGAAAATGGCTTTGGCACGGCATCGACCAGCGCCCGCGTATACTCATGCTGTGGATTGTCGAAGACCTCATTCGTCGGCCCCTGCTCGACAATATTGCCGCGATAGATCACCGCAACGCGGTCGGTGATGGCGCGTACGACACCGAGGTCGTGACTGATGAAGAGATAGGAAAGGCCGAACTTCTCCTGCAAATCCATCATCAGATTCAACACCTGCGCCTGAATGGAAACGTCCAGCGCCGAGACCGGCTCGTCGGCGACGATCAGCGCCGGTTTGGTGATTAGCGCGCGCGCAATAGCAATGCGCTGGCGTTGACCACCGGAAAATTCATGCGGATATTTTTCCGCAGATGCTTTGGGCAAGCCAACCGCTTCCAGCGCTTGCGCCACGCGATCATCGCGGTCTTTGGAACTCGTGCCACTTTCCAGAGACACAATCGGCTCGGAAATGATGCGCTTGACCGTATGGCGCGGATCGAGCGAACCGTAAGGATCCTGAAAGATCGCCTGAAAACCCTTGCGTGCCTCGCGCAGACCCGAGCGATCCAGTGCATAGATATCCTGTCCGTTGATGAGAATCTGCCCCGATTGCGGACGTTCCAGCCCCATCACAGCGCGCGCCAGTGTGGATTTGCCGGAACCACTTTCGCCGACAATGCCAAGGCTTTGACCTGCCTCAATCTCGACATTCACACCATGCAGAACGCGCAAAGCGCTCGGCTTGGAAAAAAAAGATGCACGTGGAAGCTGATATTCGCGCACGACATCGCGCACCTGTAAAATCATCTTGCTCATAACACCACCTCGCCGTCTCGCGGGTGAATACAGGCGGCGCGATGCGCGATGCCGTCATTGTCGGCGATGAAATCCAGCCCCGGTATCGCCCTTCGGCAATCGTCCTGCACGAAGGCGCAGCGGTCAGCAAAGGTGCAATAAGGCGGACGCGCCAGCGGGTCCGGCACAACGCCGGGAATGGCAGCAAGGCGCTGGCGCCCCGTGCCGTGACTGCGCACCAGCGCTGCACCGTGCGGCGAAGCCTGGAACAGTCCGCGGGCATAAGGATGCGCCATACGATTGAACACCGCTTCCGTGCGTCCGGTCTCGACGATGCGACCTGCATACATGACCGCGATGCGATCGGTCATTTCTGACACCACGCCGAGGTCATGGGTGATGAGCATCAGAGCTGTGCCGGTTTCGTCGATCAGCTCATCCATGAGATCGAGAATCTGCGCCTGAACGGTGACATCGAGAGCGGTTGTCGGCTCATCAGCAATCAGCAGGTCCGGCTCACAGGCAATCGCCATGGCGATCATCACGCGCTGGCGCTGTCCACCGGAGAGCTGGTGCGGGTAGAGATCGAGATTGAAGCGCGGCGCAGGCAGTCCCACGCGATCCAGCAATTCGCGCGCCTTGCGTTCGGCATCGGCACGGCTTTCGCCCAAATGCAGACGACGACCTTCGGCAATCTGCGCACCGATAGTCTTCACCGGATTGAGCGCCGTCATCGGTTCCTGAAAGATCATCGCCATGCGCCGTCCGCGCATCCTGCACAGTTCGGCTTCCGGCTTGCTTGCCAGATCTTCACCGTCGAAACGCAGCGTACCGCGCACGCGCATCCGGTCGGGCAGCAGCCCCATGGCGGCAAGGGCGGTAATCGACTTGCCGCTGCCGGATTCACCCACCACGCCAAGGCGTTCACCGCGATTGAGCGTCAGCGTAATATCGGACACGATATCCGCAACCTTGAGACCGATAGGCAATTCAACGGACATATTGTCCATTTCGAGCAGGGGTGTCGTCATCTCTGCCTCCTGACGCGCGGATCAAGCACATCGCGCAATCCGTCACCCAGCATGTTGAGGCCAAGTACGGCCAGCGTAATGGCAAGGCCGGGGAAAATGGCGAGCCATGGCGCATCATAGATAAAGGTCTGTGCGTCGTTGAGCATCTTGCCCCAGCTCGGCATCGGCGGCTGGGTGCCAAGCCCGACATAGGAAAGGCCCGCTTCGGCAACGATGGCGAGCGCGAACTGGATCGTCGCCTGCACGATCAGCACATGGTTGATGTTGGGCAGCACATGCAAAAGCGTGATCGACACATCGCCACGCCCAGCGCAACGGGCCGCCTGCACATATTCGCGCTTCCAAAGCCCCAGCGATGCGCCACGCGTGACACGTGCAAAGACCGGGATATTGAAGATACCGATGGCGATCATCGCATTGACAGCGCCGGGGCCGAAAATAGCGGTAATGATGACAGCAGTAAGAAGTGCCGGAAACGCAAAGGCCAGATCGGTCATGCGCATGACAAAACCGTCCACCATGCCGCCGCGCGCAGCCGCGAAAGCGCCAAGCGGAATCCCGATACCGGCACCGACCAGCACGGCGATGATTGACACCGCGATGGAGTTGCGCGCGCCGACCATAATCATGGAAAACACGTCGCGGCCGAAATTATCCGTACCGAACAGATGACTGAAACTCGGCCCCTGCAACTTGTCACGGAAGTTCATGGCGGTTGGCGAATAAGGCGTCCAGACATAGGAGATGACAGCCATCGCAACCAGAATGATCGTGATGAGAGAGCCGACCGTCAGGCTGCGGCTGCTCAACATCGTTCTGAACACACCCGGTTTCGGGAGAGCTTGCGTTTCACTCATCGGCTGCCTCCCGTCGAAAGGCGCGGGTCGATGAAGCCATAGACAAGATCGACGATGAAATTGACCGCGATCACGGAAGCGGCAAGCAGTGTCACCAGCGACTGCACGGTGACAAGATCGCGCTGCGCGATGGCCTGAAACACCAGCCTTCCAAGGCCGGGCAGATTGAAGACGTTTTCGATGATGATGGTTCCTGCCAGCAGAAAGGAGAATTGCAGGCCGATGATGGTGACAACCGGGATCAGTGCATTGGGCACCGCATGACGCCAGAGCGCGGCCTTGCGTGTCAGGCCCTTGGCGCGTGCGGTGCGCACGAAATCCTCACCCAGAGTTTCGATGACGGCGGATCGGGTTACGCGGGCCAGAATGGCAGCAAGCGGCAGCGCAAGCGCCAATGCTGGCAGGAACAGCGAACGGATGCCTGTCCAGAAACCATTTTCCCATCCGGCAAAACCCGAAGCTGGAAACCAGCCGAGCTGCAAGGCAAAGAGCAGGATCAAAAGCAGGCCGAGCCAGAAATTCGGAATGGCGACACCAACCTGCGCCACCCCCATGGAAAGCACATCACCTGTCTTGCCACGCTTGGAAGCGGCGTAGACACCAACCGGAATGGCGACCGCGACGGATAGCAACATGGATAGAAGCGCCAGTGGCAGCGTGACCATGATGCGCGGCCCGAGCAATTCGCTGATCGGCACGGAGTATGTATAGCTCGTGCCGAAATCACCTTTCAGAAAGCCGCCAATCCACGAAAGATAGCGCCACCAGAGCGGCTGATCGAGGCCGAGCTGTTTGTGAAGCGCTGCCAGCGTTTCAGGTTGCGCATTGATGCCGAGGATCACCGCCGCCGGATCACCCGGCAGCACCTGCATCAGCAGAAAGACGATGACGGAAGCCGCAAGCGTCGTAAGCAGGAGCGAAACCAATCGCCCGGATATGTAAGCCAGCAAAGCGACCTCCTTGAAAAGACGGATATCCGCTTTCCACATTCCAACTCACCGCACGCCCTCCCCTTATCTTTATGGGGTGTGCGGCTATTCAAATTGATTCAACGCGCATCCTTACCGAAAACCGCTTCACACTTTTCAGGGATACGCGTAAACCGCCCCGCCGGACATGCGACGGGGCAAGCTAGTTATTCAGCCCAATAGGCTTGTGTCAGGTCGTCAGCCGGGATTGGCATGTTCTTCCACAGACCCTTCACATTCTTATTCCAGACGCCGATTTTCGGCAGCGCATAGAGGAAGATGTTCGGCTCGTCGGCAGCAAGTTTTTCCTGCAGCTTCTTCACGAGTTCGAGCTGCTCTTCATCGCTTCCAGCCTCGGCATAGGCCTTGTAGAGCGCCTTATATTCCGGGTTGTTATAGTTGAAGTAGTATTTGTCGCGGGCATAGATATCGAGATCGCGCGCTTCGGTATGCGCGATGATCGTCGCGTCGAAATCCGAGCGCTTGAACACCTGATCCAGCCATTGGGCAAACTCGATCGGTACGAGATTGGCCTGAATGCCGACTTCCGCCAGCATCGCTGCAATGATCTCGCCGCCGCGGCGCGCATAGGCCGGAGGCGGAAGCGTGATGGTGATCGAGGCGCCAGCCGGAACGCCAGCTTCTTCCAGCAATTGCTTCGCCTTGGCCGGATCATACGGATAGGTTTCCGACAGATCGATATAGCCCGGATCGACCGGCGCATAATGCGAGCCGATGGGCGTACCGAAACCCGAATAAACACCTTCGATCAGCGCCTTGCTATCGATGGCATGGGCCAGTGCCTGACGCACCTTCAGATTATCGAAAGGCACCTTGGCATTGTTGAGCGACAGCAGAACCTTGCCTGCCGTATCGCCCACTTCGACCTGCAGCTTGTCGTCGCTCTTGAAACGACTGATCAGCTCCGGTGCCTGGAACATCGGGAACACGTCAATGTCACCGGCGAGGATAGCAGCAGCGGCAGCCGACGGATCGCTGACGAAGCGGAACGTGACGGCGGAAAGCTTTGCAGGCTCGCCCCAATAATCCGGGTTACGCTCCAGTTCGACGCGGTCGCCCTGCACCCAGCGCTTGAACTTGAACGGACCCGTGCCCACAGGCTTGGTCTTGTTGTCGGCAGCCGAATTCGGCGCGACCATGACCGCATCACCCCAGCCCATATTGAACAGGAAGTTCGAGGTCGGGCGCTTCAGCGTCACAACGGCGGTTGCGGGATCAGGACATTCCGTGCTCGCAATTGGCTCAAAAAGACCCTTTTGCGCATTGGTGGAATCCGGAGCCACTGCGCGTTCATAGGAGAACTTCACCACCGAGCAGTCAAACGGCGTGCCGTCATGAAACTTCACGCCCTGATGCAGCTTGAATGTATAGGTTTTCTTGTCGTCGGAGACGGTCCAGCTTTCAGCCAGAAGCGGCTTCACCGTGCCATCCTCGACAATGCGCACAAGACCTTCATAGAGGTTGGCATAGGTAACCTGCCGGATACCAGCAGCGGCATTAGCGGTCGGATCGAGGCCTGGCGGCTCAAGCACTTCGCCGACCACCAGCGTATCTTTTGCAAATGCACCGTTGATCGATGCCAGCATTGTAGCCGTTATAAGACCGGCTTTCAGCAGTTTACCCATTGTTCCTCTTTGGCTCCCCTTGCCTCTTTTTTTAAATCGAACGCCCGCCATCCACGTCGAGCGCAACCCCGGTAATCATAGATGCAGCGGGCGAACAAAGGAAAGCCGCAGCTTCAGCCAGATCGTCGGGTTTCAACAGGCGGCCCATCGGGATGGAATCGCGGAACTTCTTGCGGATTTCCTCGGTGTCCTCGCCCATGAATGTGGTGAGAAGCGGCGTTTCACCGGCAACAGGGTTCAGTGCAACCACGCGAATCTTTGCTGGAGCAAGCTCGATAGCCAGCGCCTTCGTCACGGAAACGACCCAGCCCTTGGTGGCATTGTACCAGGCGAGATTGGGACGCGGACGTCCCGCACCGGTCGAAGCGACGTTCAAGATAACGCCCTCTCCGTTATCCTTGAAATGCGGGATGAGCTTGCGCGTCATCAGATAGACACCGCGCACATTGACGCCAAGAATGCGGTCGAATTCTTCCGGCTCAACCAGTTCGGCATTTTGCGGTTTGTGGCCGATGCCAGCATTGTTGATCAAAATATCGACCTTGCCGAATTTCGACAGAGCGGCTTCCACCGCTGCATCAACATCGGCCTCCCTGGAAATATCGGCAGCAACGGCGAGTGCCGCGTCACCGATTTCGCCTGCGACGCGCTCAGCGCCTGCCTTGTCGCGGTCGACGATGACGACTTTTGCGCCGCCATCAGCAAAGCGCTTTGCCATGCCTTCGCCAAACCCCGAACCTGCTCCCGTGATGAGCGCGACCTTACCTTCAAGCGACACTATGTTTCTCCCAAATGCTAGTCTCAGCCATGCCAGACCGAGATGGTCTTCAGCGAGGCAAATCCATAAAGCGCCTCAAAACCCTTTTCGCGGCCATGGCCGGATTTCTTCACGCCGCCGAATGGCAGCTCGATGCCGCCACCGGCACCGTAATTATTGATGAACACCTGACCCGAATGGATAGCCCGCGCCAGGCGGAACTGACGTCCACCATCATTAGTCCAGATGCCGCAGACGAGGCCATAGGATGTGCCATTGGCAATCGCGATGGCTTCTTCTTCGGTATCGAAAGGCAGAATGACCTGCACCGGACCGAAGATTTCTTCCTGCGCCAGACGATGATTGGCAGGCACGTCACGGATCAGCGTCGGCAACACATAGGCCCCGCCTTCCGGCGCTTCTTCTGCCAAAACGCCTTGTGCAGCAATCGCCAAACCGCTCTCTTTCGCAAGATCCAGATAGCCGTCAACAATCGCCTTCTGGCGCTGCGATACCACTGGGCCAACAGACAGATCGGCACTGGCCGGGCCAACCTTCAATGCGCGATAACGCTCGCTCATGCGGGCGACGACTTCTTCATAAATGCTGCGCTCGACGAGAATACGCGATGACGCCGAGCAGGTCTGACCGGCATTCTGAATTCCCGCATTGACCAGAAACGGCAAAGCGCGGTCGAGATCGGCATCAGCGAAAACGATCTGCGGCGATTTTCCGCCGAGTTCCAGCGTCACCGGCACGGTGTTCTTCGCAGCCGCAGCCTGCACAGCCTCGCCCGTGCGCACCGACCCCGTGAACGAGATGTGATTGACGTCTGGATGTTCGGAGAGCGCCGCACCCGCTTCCGCACCAAGTCCAGTCACCACATTGAGCGCGCCCTTCGGCAGACCGGCCTTTTCGGTAATTTTTGCAAACTCCAAGATGGTCAGGCAGGCTTCTTCAGCAGGTTTGACCACGGCTGCATTGCCCATGGCAAGCGCTGCGCCAAGACTGCGGCCCAGAATCTGCATCGGGTAGTTCCACGGAATGATGTGGCCCGTAACGCCGTGCGGCTCATAGATCGACAGAACCGTAAAACCGTTCTGATAAGGCAGCGTGTCGCCATGCACTTTGTCGGCAGAGGCGCCATAAAACTCGAGATAACGCGCCAGCGCCACCACATCGGCACGCGCCTGTGTGACCGGCTTGCCGACATCTTTCGATTCCAGATCGGTCAGAAGGTCGATGTTCTTCAACACCTCCTCCGAAATGCGGTGCAGCACGCGACCGCGCTCGGTCGCCGTCAGCTTGCCCCAATCGCCGGAAAGTGCGCTACGAGCCGCAGCCACTGCCAGATCGATATCAGCCTTGGTGCCCCGCGCAATCAGCGCAAGATCGCTGCCATCGGAAGGATTTCGGAGCGTGATATGCTCACCGCCAACGGCATCTTGCCATTCGCCTGCGATGAAATTGCTATAACGGAGCAAGCCCGCTCCTCCCGTCTTGTTCTCATGCTTCATTTTCATTCTCCCGAAGAGGCATTTCCGCCTCAAGTCTCGCGGTTGTGGCGCGGATATGCGCGCGCGCCAGCCGCTCGGCTTCTTCGCCATCGCGCGAAGCAATGGCTTCGACAATGGCTCCATGTTCACGAATTGCATCGCGCGCCCTGTCCACGGACAACGAGAACGAAGGCGCAAAAACCTGTGACGTCATGCGCAAAAGCGGCACAAAGGCAATCAGCGAAGCGTTTCCCGCCGTATTCATCACCGCCATGTGGAAATCGACATTGGACTGGGTATAGGCTTTCGGGTCCCACGGATCGACGACCGTGCCCTGCCCTGCAACATGGGCGCGCAATTTTGCAATATCCGCATCGCTCGCCCGCTCGGCGGCAAAACGCGCTGCCACACCGTCCAGCACTTCGCGCACCGCATAGGCATCGATCAGGCGGGTGAGATCGGCGGAAGCGACACGCACCCCCCTGCCCGGCAGGTGAATGACCAGCCCGTCCCGCTCCAGAACGCGCAAGGCTTCTCGCAAGGGCGTCCGGCTGATGCCGAATTCTGCTGCTATATGTTCCTGCCTGAGTATCGCGCCCGGCGCATAGTCACCGGCATAGATTCGCTCGCGAAGTGCCTCTGCCACTTCGTCCAGCAAACGGGTCTGACTGCGCCATTCAAAAGCCGCCAATAGAAAAGCCTCCCAACTTTTCCGAACAGAATATCCTGGATACAAAATCAGTCAATCTGAAAACGGATGCGCTTTTCAGAAATTAAACAGAGAATGAAAGACCGGAAATTTCGTGAACACCACTCGAAACGACACGATCAATCAGAACAAGCAATTATGCAGGGAAAGCGTGGATCGGCGACCTGTCTGAAACCTTCTTAGTCTCCGACAATTTCCGCCAGCATTTCGGCAAGCTGACGGATCTGGTCGGGGCCATTGTCCATGTGCCGGATAACAATTTCCATCGGCTCGACGGACGGCAATCCCGCCGCGGCAGGCACCACCTGATGACCAGGAAGTGCTACACGCGTCGGAAGCAGGCTGACACCCAGCCCCTCCGCGACTGCACTTTGAATACTCGCCAGACTGGAGCTGGTGAAAACCACGTGCCATCGCCTGCCTACACGATCGAGAGCTTCCATCATGTCGCTGCGATAGAGCCCGTTCGGCGGGAACACGACAAGCGGCAGCGGATCAACATGGAAAACAGGAAAATCGGCGCTGTCGAGCCAGGACAGCGGTTCTGGCCAGTGCATGGTCCCCATCGTTTCGCCGCGCTTCTGTTTCACCATGACAAGGTCGAACTCACCCGTCTCGAAGCCTTTCTGCAGGTCGCGGCTGAGGCCGCTCGTCACCTCGAGTTTCGTGTTCGGATGTGTGCGCATGAAACGCGCCAGCGCAGGCGTAACCAGCCGTGAGGCGAAATCTTCCGGCAGGCCGAGACGAAAGACGGCAGCAAGCGCCGTCCCTGTCATCGCGGCTGCCGCCTCATCATGCAGATGCAGGATACGGCGCGCATAGCCCAGCAGCTTTTCGCCTGCATCCGTCGGGCGCACATCATGCCGGGCACGTTCCAGAAGCGCCTGTCCGGCAGCTTCCTCCAGCCTTATGATCTTCTGACTTATGGTCGATTGGGTCGAGTGCAACTGCAAGGCCGCAGCCGTAAAACTACGGCTGTCGACGACCGCCGCGAAGGCCCGCAAAAGATCGAGATTGAAAGAAGTATTCATAAGTCCACTGGATGTCAGTTCAACATTTAATTTCCGAATATGCCACCCTGCTTGTATGAACACAACAAGCAGGAGAACCAGCCGATGCGTCAAACGATATTCAGCTTGAGTGCCTTGGCATTGATTGCAGGAACGATAGTTATGACCGAACCGACATTGCCGGGCCACAACGCCACCGCCCATGCACAGACCGAAACGTCTCTTCTTCAGGCCGCAGCGGCTGGCGATCTGGCTGCGGTCACTGCAGCCATCAAGGCAGGAACAGACCTCGAAGCGCGGGGCAAGAATGGCGAGACGGCACTTCTGGCGGCAACCCATGCCAATCACGTCGACGTCGCCCGTGCGCTCATTGATGCTGGCGCTGACGTCAATGCAAAGGATGCCATCAAGGATAGCCCCTATCTTTATGCCGGCGCACGCGGCCATCTCGAAATTCTCAAGATGACGCTTGCACATGGCGCGGATCTGAAGAGTACCAATCGCTATGGCGGAACGGCGCTCATTCCCGCCTCCGAACGCGGACATGTCGAAACGGTGCGCACGCTGATCGAGGCTGGCGTCAAGGTCGATCACGTCAACAATCTTGGCTGGACGGCACTCCTCGAAGCCATCATGCTCGGCGACGGCGGCCAGCGTCATATCGATATTGTGAAGCTCCTCATCGATGCCGGGGCCGACGTCAATCTGGCAGATAATGACGGCGTCACGCCGCTTCAGCATGCCCGCAGCCGCGGCTATGCGCCGATGGTGGCCCTGCTGGAGAAGGCTGGCGCGAAATGAGCAGCGACAGCACATATCTCGACCAGGCCATAAAGCTCGCCTTCGACAATGTCGAACAAGGCGGACGTCCGTTCGGAGCCGTGGTCGTCAGGGGTGGCAAGGTCATCGCCACAGGCGTCAATCGCATGCAGGCCGATTGCGATCCCACCGCCCATGCCGAATTGCTGGCTCTGCGCGCAGCAGGCAAGACGCTGCAATCGCCGCGTCTCGATGGCTGCGAAGTCTATGCCAGCGGCCAGCCCTGCCCCATGTGCTTTGCCGCGATGCGCATGGCTGGTGTTGAAAAAATCCGCTTCGCCTATTCCAATGAGCAGGCCGAACCATTCGGCCTTTCAACCGCGAAAATCGCTGCTGAGCTCGCCAAGCCTCTCAGCGCGCAGACCGGCATCAGCTTCGAACATTCCCCACCGGAAAAAGATCCTGAACTCTACGAAGTCTGGAGCATCAAGAACAAGGCAGGCGCCTGAAACATGCAGACCACCACCCATCCGGCGACCGGCAGCAAACAAGCTGCAAACGTTGCCCTCATCGCGCTCGTCGTTCTGGTCGGCCTCAACCTACGTCCGTTCCTGACCGCGCCGGGGCCGGTACTTTCGAATATCGCAGCCGATACCGGAATGGGCTTTGGTGCGCTTTCCCTGCTCACCTTCCTGCCAATGATGCTGATGGGGCTTGGCGCTTTCGCGGCTCCACGCATCCAGTCGCGGTTCGGCACCCGGCGCAGCATGTTCGCGGCACTTGCTATTCTTGCAGCAGGCTCCCTCCTGCGCGGCTTTGTGCCGGACGGCGTTTCGCTGGTTCTGACCGCCGTACTGTGCGGCGCAGGTGTTGCAATGATTCAGGCCTTGATGCCGGGCCTTATCAAGGCCAATTTCCCAGCAAGCATTGCCACTGTGACCGGGCTCTATTCTGCCATGATCATGGGCGGCGGCGCGCTCGGCGCGCGGCTGACGCCATGGCTTGCGGGCAGCCAGCATAACTGGCGCTTCGCCCTTGCCATCCTTGCAATCCCCGCTGCCCTGGCCTTGATGACGGCTATACCCATCCTCCGCGAGACGTTATCGTCGGGCAAAAAATCCGGAATAACCGGACACCTGCTGCGACGTCCTCGCACCTGGGTGCTGATGGCTGCTTTCGGTCTCGTCAATGCGGGCTATTCGTCTATGGTCGCCTGGCTTGCTCCCTATTACCAGTCGTTGGGTCTGGCAGCCTCCACCACCGGCAATCTCGTCGCAGCGATGGCCGTTGCCCAAGCTCTTGCAGCCTTCGGACTGCCGCTCGTTGCCCGCCACAGCACCGACCGCCGCCCGTGGCTGCTACTGACATTGGCTATGCAGGCGACAGGCTTCGCGGGTCTTGCCTTCGCACCGCAGCTCTCGCCCTTTTTGTGGTCCGCGATCTGCGGCGCAGGTCTCGGCGGCAGCTTCGCGCTCGCCATGATTACATCGCTCGATCACCTGCCGAGACCGGAAGAAGCAGGCGCACTGGCTGCCATGATGCAGGGCGGTGGCTTTCTGATCGCAGCTCTCGGTCCCGTCGCAACCGCTTTCCTGCATGGCCTGACCGGTTCGTTTGCTTCCGGCTGGATCTTGCACCTTGTTCTGGTCGCAAGCATCTGCCCGCTCTATCTGAGCTTCAATCCGCACAAATATGCGCATGTCATGAAACTGCCGGTTCAGGCGGAAGGTGGCACACAATAGCGTTACCCGGCCAGTTTATGCCCCAAAAACAGTTTTCGGCAGGCAATTTTCGGCTAGATAGCTTGCTGACCTTCCCGATAGGGTTAAGGTTATAGGAAACCTGTTTTTATTTGTGGCATTTGAAGCGGTTCCGGCGAACATGGAAGCGCCAGCCATATTGACCCGAATACTGGTATAATATGAAGCACGAAACCGCGATCCAACAAGGCACGTCCGTCGCTCCGGACGGTTTGCCCAAGCCGAGAATCTATTGGGCATGGGCAACCCTGATGGTCGGCCTGACGCTTGCCGTCATCGATGGCACCATCGCAAATGTCGCCCTCCCGACAATTGCCGCCGATTTTTCGGCTGGTCCTGCAGCCTCGATCTGGATTGTCAACGGCTATCAGCTTGCAATTGTGGTCACCCTGCTTCCGCTGGCAGCACTTGGCGAAATCTATGGCTATCGGCGCGTTTATCTTGGCGGCGTGGCATTATTCACCGTCGCTTCCGTCGCCTGCGTTTTCTCGCGCTCACTGGAAGCGCTCACTTTCGCCCGCATCATACAGGGGCTGGGTGCGGCAGGCCTGATGAGCGTCAACACTGCCCTTCTGCGCTATACGGTGCCGCAGGCGAAATTTGGCACGGCCATCGGCCTCAATGCACTCTTCGTCGCCGTTTCGTCAACCATCGGGCCGACGCTTGCCGGTGTCATGCTGTCGTCCCTGAGCTGGCCCTGGCTCTTCGTCATCAATATCCCACTCGGCGTCGCTGCCGTCGTGATGGGCCTCAAAAGCCTGCCCGAGAATGACCGCTCTGCGCGTAAATTCGATGTGGTCAGTGCCATCCTGTCGGCGCTTACCTTTGGCCTTCTGATCACGACCATCGACAGTGCAGGCAACGAAATCGGTTCCTTCGTCGTGCTGTTGCAGGCGGTGGGCTGCGTAACCGCGGCTGTTCTCCTCACACGGCGGTCGCTGCGCATGGCCGATCCGCTGCTGCCGCTCGACCTCTTGCGCATTCCCGTTTTCACGCTTTCCATCTGCACTTCGATCATGTCGTTTCTGGCGCAGATGATGGCATTCATCTCACTGCCGTTCCTCTTTCAGGTCGTCTTTGGCTTCAGGCCTATCGAAGTCGGTTTCCTGATGATGCCGTGGCCCATTGCGCTTGCCATCGTCGCGCCGCTTTCGGGCAAACTGTCCGACAAGTACTCGCCGGCGATTCTGGGTTTGCTTGGCCTCATCACATTCGCCATCGGCCTTGCTCTGGTCGGCATGCTGCCGGAACATCCGTCAATCCCGGATATATGCTGGCGCATGGCAATTTGCGGAATTGGTTTTGGCCTCTTTCAGGCACCGAACAATCGCATGATGATTACGTCTACACCACGCTCACGCAGTGGAGCCGCAAGTGGCATGCTGGGCACGGCCCGCCTTCTCGGCCAATCGCTGGGTGCGGCCTTCGTCGCCTTTCTGCTGTCGCAATGGGGCGTGGAAGGAACACCCTATATTCTCTTCTTCGCATCCGGCTTCGCGCTGTTTGCCTCACTGATCAGCGTCACACGTCTCGGACGCTGACTTCATCCACAGCTTTGAAGAGAACCGGAAAATATCTTGCACAAAGAAGCAAATTTCCCTGTTGCAATCTCCGAAGCGTTGGTCCATATAGCGCCTGCCTGACGGAAACGAACGGTTTCCGGAATGACTGGCGCGAGCGGGTGTAGCTCAGGGGTAGAGCACAACCTTGCCAAGGTTGGGGTCGAGGGTTCGAATCCCTTCGCCCGCTCCAGTTTTTCTTCAGATCAGGTTTTACGAAGGCTGCCGACAGGCGGCCTTTCGTGTTTCAGGGCAATGTTTCTGGAAGCGAATCGTCGCTAGTGGATTGAATTTGACGTTTGAACCCCGGCTGACATAGATGCCGTTTCAAACGTCAAATTCAATCCACTAGATACATATACTTCCTGGTGGTCTGATTCCAACATTTGCTCAGCGCTTGAACCGACATACGCAAATGTTGGAATCAGACCACTAGAGCAGCTTGAATGGCAGGCCCGAAACGAGCACCTTTATATAGCGCTTCTTCTGAAAATAGCCGTTGAGTGAGATACGCGGAATCGCTGCGGCTGGCATCGCGCCCGTTTGCTGCAGCACACCGGGCTGGGTGGTCACGCCCACATCGAAACCGGCTGCTGATACCGCCCTGATCTCACGTTCCCCAACTGCCGCCTTCCATCCATATGGATAGGCAAAGGATCGCGGCCTGTAACCGGCATAGCGTTGCACCGATTCGGTCGAATCAGCGATTTCCGTTACCAGCCGCCTGTCGTCGACACGGCGCAGATTGACGTGAGTGACGGTGTGCGCTCCAAGATGCACAAGCGGGTCCAGCGCAAGAGTGCGCAACTCCGATGGGGTCATCACCGATTCATCGACAAGCGAAATCGCGTCGATCCCGACCGTTTGTGCAGCCGCATCAATGCGGGCGACTGCTTCGTCCTCATCGAAACACTGCATGAACTGCACGAGCCGGGCGAAGGCCGCTGATTTCTGGGCAGAGTTTGCCGAGCGGACATCGACAGTACCGCCGCCAAAATTGAACTGAAAACCGTCGGCCTCCGTCACCAGAGCCGCGATAGTTCGCCACCACATGGATCGCTTGCGCTCCACGAAACCCGTCGTGATGAAAATCGTGTAAGGAATGTTGTATCTGGCAAACACCGGCGCCGCGAATTCTGCATTGTTCCGATAACCGTCGTCGAGTGTGAAGGCGACATATTTCCGGGCGTCGGCTTTCTCGGAAAGTAACCTCGGCAAGTCATGCAGATGCACCGGCACGAGGCTTGCTTCCAATGCCGCTTCTATCGCCATTTCAAGCGTGTGCGGTGTAATGGAGAGAATGGCGTTGGGGTCCGGCCGATCAATCGCATCTTCCGGTTTGACGTGATGCATCGTGAAGACGACACCACGCCCACCGGCAGAAGGGAAAAGTGCTGGCGCGCCGGAAAAGGCGATAGCCTCCAGCCCCGCACGGATCAGCGGATATTTTAAACTGCCCTTTATCGACCGCAGCGACATCTTCTCGAATATACTTCCCCCGAAGGCCAGACTTGGCGCAGGATCGTGCCCAGCAGCAAACCCCACTCGCCTATAGCAATTTCATCTCCCCGCGTGAATTGCTTTCGCCGCGTCTTATTCCTAGAGCGCATCTTATCCGAAAGCCGTTTCACACTTTTCGGGATGTCCTCTAGCAAAAAGGCCGTACGCAAAGCGTACGGCCTTTTATCAAGTTGTTCGTCAGACTGGATAATTCAAAGCGACGTCGAGCTCTTCCACCAGTCGGTTCCGCCATCATGCGCATATTGGTCAATTTCAGCCAGTTCCTCAGCGCTGAATTCCAGTCCCTTCAGAGCTCCCAAAGAGTTTTCAAGCTGTGCGACCGAACTTGCTCCGATGAGCGAAGAGGTGACGCGCGGATCACGCAGCGTCCAGGCAATAGCCATCTGGGCCAAAGTCTGTCCGCGACGCTCCGCAATGGTGTTCAATGCGCGGATGCGACCCAGCAGTTCTTCGTTCTCTGCGCTGGCTTTCAGGGAGCCGCCCTGATTCGCCCGTGCTCCCTCCGGAATGCCGTTCAGATAGCGTGATGTCAGCAAACCCTGAGCCAGTGGCGAGAAGACGATGCAGCCGGTGCCCAGTTCATCCAGCGTATCGAGAAGCCCGTTCTCGATCCAGCGATTGAACATGTTGTAATTCGGCTGGTGAATGAAAAGCGGCACGCGCTCTTCCTTCAGGATCGCCGCCGCCTTCAGCGTCAGTTCCGGCGAATAGCTCGAAATACCGACATAAAGCGCCTTGCCCTGGCGATGCAGATGCGCGAGCGCTCCCATCGTTTCTTCCAGAGGCGTCGTGGCGTCAACACGGTGCGAATAGAAGATGTCGACATAATCGAGCCCCATCCGCTTCAGCGACTGATCGAGACTGGCGATCAGATATTTGCGGCTGCCGCCAATTCCGCCATACGGCCCCGGCCACATATCCCAACCGGCTTTCGACGAAATAATCATTTCATCGCGATAGGGCCGAAAATCACTGGCCATAATGCGACCGAAATTTTCTTCGGCAGACCCTGCAGGCGGCCCATAATTATTCGCCAGATCGAAGTGGGTTACACCCAGGTCGAAGGCGCGACGGAGAATCGCGCGACCGTTTTCGTAGACATCCCGGCCACCGAAATTATGCCAAAGGCCAAGCGATATGGCTGGCAAATCGATGCCGCTCCGGCCGGTACGGCGATAGATCATATCTGACTGGTAACGATCAGCCGCTGCAGAATAATGCATGACGCATCTCCATGAGTGAAATGGTTTGACCACGCATGGAAGGCAGCGCCAATCCCATGCATAACAGGTGTGGCGCATATTTGATCCCGATGAGAAGCTGGTGCAACGCTAATCTATTGACCGCTACTCAACGAAAGAATGACAGATACTCAACAAAACCGTCAGGGCGATACGGCCTCCTCTGCGACGACCAATTTCGGAAGCCCCTGATCTTCCCGGATAATATCGATCAACCGCCGCAAACCGGATGGCACCTGTCGTCTGCTTGGATAATACATGGTCAGAGGCGGACCTTCCGAAGCCCAGTCAGGCAGCACAGCTTCAAGCGCACCCGTATCCAGGTAATTCTGGACCAAAGGCTCCAGACAATAGGCAAAGCCGATCCCACTCAAGGCAGCCTCAACAGCCTGCTCGGTCTCATTGGCGCAAATCGGGCCCTTCACATCGACCCGGCGCAAGGAAGCTCCGTTTCCTAGCTCCCACGCGTAGCGGGAATTGTCCCCGAGCCTTGTCTCTATGCATGGCAAGTGTAGCAGATCGTCCGGTGCTTCGGGGCGCCCTACCCTTGATATCAAGACAGGGGATCCAACCACGATCCATTGCAAAGGTCCAGTCAACGGCACACCGATCATATCCTGCGGTACCCGGTCGCCATAGCGAATCCCTGCATCGAAGCCTTCGGCAACGATATCGACCATCTGGTCGTCTATCGTCATGTCCAGATGCATATCGGGATAGGTTTGCGTATAGCGCGGCAGGATGGGGGCAATAATCAACCGAGCGGCATCGCGTAACGCGTTGAGCCTTATGCGTCCGGATGGGAAGTCGCGCTGGCTGGTCAGTGCCTCGACAGCCTCGGCTATAGCCCTTAGTCCTGCTTCGAGTTGCTCAGCGAACGCTTTGCCAGCTACGGTTGGCGTGATGGATCGGCTTGTGCGATTGAGGAGCCGGACGCCGAGATCGGCTTCGAGTTTACGCAAACGATGGCTGATTGCGGATGTTGTGACGCCG
>NZ_WBVY01000005.1:0-222461 GCF_008932285.1 Brucella tritici | reverse complement strand
CATCAACAGAACTCTCATCCCGCCAATGCCGCCGATCTACTCAAGCCAAACATCGCTGTCAAACTCTTTCAACCAACTCAAGGGACGAACCAGTCTGCCGCTAGCAGCGTCGCCGCCCTCGTTGTGGCGCCATATAGACCCCACTAAACAAATCTGTCAACGACCAATCCAAACTTTTCCAAAAAATCTTTCAACAGTCCAAATCCACCACAGACGCATCAGGCTCTTTATATATGGAACCATCCTGCTCTAGGCAGAGAGCCATCCCATGCGGTCCGCCACATCATTCGCAAGAGCGCGTACCCGCTTGCCCATATCCTCTATAGTGTCAGGACGGGCTTCTGCTGCCATCATGGACAGAGCGATGCCAGCCGTGGGGTGGAAAGGTCGATCGCATATCGCAGCGCCAATGCAGAACATGCCTTCGCGCAACTGGCCATTATCCAATGAATAGCCCCTTGCTCTTGCCTCAACCATCTCTGCCTCCAGCACCTTGAGCGAAGGCGCGCTCGCTGGCGTAATCAGTTCCGGCCATGCAGGTGGCAGATGACGCGCCAGTTCCTGCGGCGACATGGCGGCCAGCATGGCCTTGCCGGTCGCGGTAAAGACTGCGGGAACGCGCATACCGATGCGGAATGTGATTCCAAGAGGCGCGGTAGAGTTACGGCAGGAAAGATAAATGACATCCGGCCCTTCGAGATGCGAGAGTGTCAATGTATGCGCGCCGAGCCCATCCGCCTCCGCAACCGCTTCATGAAATGCATCGACAATGTCGCTGCTCGCCATGAACACATTGGCCCAGCGCACCGATTGCGACCCTATCGTGAAGCTTCCGTCACTGTTGAGCTTCAGCAGTTTGAGATGCACCAGCGTCTGGCAAAGTCCATGCACACTGCTTTTCGGCAAGCCGGTCCGGCGGGCCAGATCAGAAAGCTTGAGCCCGTCAGCAGATCCCTTGCCGCCTTCCTGAACGGATTGCGCTACCTGATCCAGGATTTGCGCCGCGCGCATAACCGCCGGCACCAGTTTCTGGGAACTCTCTTCGTCGCTCACCGTTTTCGTCATAGCTTTGCCATTCACCTCATCGACCGCCTGATTAACCGTTTGACTTTGGGTGTTGCGGCCTGTTTAATTCGAAATATCGTAAGCTGTTCAATATACTGAACACGCTTTCTCTGCAAGACTGGGATGGAACATCAATATGCTCGCTTTGAAAGACCCCTCACTGCTCAAATCGCAATGCCTCGTTGACGGGCGCTGGATAGACGCCACGGACGGCACCAAGATCGACGTCACCAATCCGGCAGACGGTTCGGTCGTCGGCACGGTTCCCTCCCTTTCTGTCGCGACCATCAAGGAAGCCATCGACGCTTCCGCAAAGGCTTTCCCGGCATGGGCCGCCAAGACTGCCAAGGAGCGCGCCGCGATCCTGCGCAAATGGTTCGACCTCATCGTGGCCAATGCTGACGATATCGCTCTTATAATGACGTCCGAGCAGGGTAAGCCGCTTGCAGAAGCACGCGGCGAAGTTCTCTATGCGGCATCATTCATCGAATGGTTCGCTGAAGAAGCAAAGCGCGTTTATGGCGACACCATCCCTGCCCCGCAGGCGGGACAGCGCCTGACAGTCATCCGCCAGCCGGTCGGCGTCACTGCCGCAATCACCCCATGGAACTTCCCGGCAGCGATGATTACCCGCAAGGCAGCACCTGCCCTTGCCGCCGGTTGCACCATGATCGTGCGCCCTGCCGACCTCACGCCGCTGACGGCACTGGCGCTCGGCGTCCTCGCCGAGAAGGCTGGCATTCCGGCTGGCGTTCTCCAGATCGTTACCGGCAAGGCGCGTGAAATCGGCGCCGAGCTGACTAGCAATGATATTGTGCGCAAGCTCTCCTTCACCGGCTCGACGGAAGTCGGTCGCCTGTTGATGGCGCAGTGCGCCCCGACCATCAAGCGCATCTCGCTGGAACTTGGCGGCAATGCGCCGTTCATCGTGTTCGACGATGCCGATCTGGACGCAGCCGTCGACGGCGCCATGATTTCCAAATACCGCAATGCGGGCCAAACCTGTGTCTGCGCCAACCGCATCTATGTGCAGCGCGGGATCTACGACAAGTTCGCCGAGAAGCTCGCGGCCAAGGTCAGGGAACTCAAGGTCGGCAATGGCACAGAACCGGGCGTGGTCATCGGGCCGATGATCGAGCCGAAGGCTATTACCAAGGTCAAGGCACATATTGACGATGCCGTATCCAAGGGTGCGAAGCTCATCACCGGCGGCAAGGAACTGGGCGGCCTGTTCTTCGAACCGGGCGTGCTGACCGGCGTAACCCCCGACATGATTGTCGCAAAGGAAGAAACCTTCGGCCCGCTGGCGCCACTCTTTGCCTTCGACACGGAAGAAGAAGTCATCGCCATGGCCAACGACACGATCTTCGGTCTGGCGGCTTACTTCTATACGGAGAATTTCAGCCGCGCGATCCGCGTCAGCGAAGGGCTGGAATACGGCATGGTTGGTCACAATACCGGGCTCATTTCCAACGAGGTCGCGCCGTTTGGCGGTGTGAAGCAGTCGGGCCTCGGTCGTGAAGGCTCCAAATACGGCATCGAGGAATATCTCGAGACCAAATATATCTGCAGCGCCTACAAGCGTTAAAAACCGCTGCTTTCCATACCGTTCCATGGAAAGTAGTCTCAAAGAAGATGGCGCGCATTGTTCGCGCCATCTTTTTTATTTATAGACGGTGCAACCGCTAATATGGCTCTCGCCTAAGATAATCCGGAAAATACATGCTGCGCCGCCTTTACGACTGGACGATTTCGCTTGCTGCAAGAAAATCCGCCGAATGGTGGCTTGCCATCATCGCCTTTGTAGAAAGCTCGGTCTTTCTTGTCCCGGCCGATGTCCTGTTTCTGCCCATGGCGCTTGCACGCCCCGAACGCGCCTGGCGCTATGCCTTCATCGCGACGGTTTCGTCTGTCCTCGGCGGCATTGCGGGCTGGTATCTAGGCTATCACGCCTATGAACAGATCGCCAAACCGGTGCTCGAAATGTACGGCAAGCTGGACACGTTCGAGCAATTGCGCGGCACAACCAGCGCCGATGCTATATTGTTGATGCTGATTACCTCCGGCCTCGCGCATCTGCCGCCGATCAAGGTGGTGACGATCCTGTCCGGTGCAGCCGGCATCAATATCTGGCTGTTTATAGCATCGGCTATCGTTGCGCGCGGTGCGCGCTTCTATTTTCTGGCCTGGCTGCTGCGCCGATATGGCGAACCGATCCGCGATTTCATCGAAAAGCGCCTTGGCCTGATTGCCAGCCTCGTGGCCGTCGTCCTCATTGCGCTCTTCTTTGCTGTGAAATATCTTCACGTCTGAGCAGTTCGCCCAAACTCGGTCAAAATAAATTGCTTGGAGACAAGCCAATTTTTTCGCTTAGGTTTATCTAAAGAGCCGTTTCAGGGAATCCCATATGGCGTTTGCACTCAATAATCCGGTCGGCAAAACACAGGCCTGGACCGCAGGCATCATGACCATCGGCCTTGCCGCAACTGTCGGCACGGCACTGGGCTTCGAACATCTGGCTGGCTTCATGCCCTGCAAGCTCTGCCTCGAACAACGTACGCCTTATTATATAGGCGTTCCGATTCTGGCTGCGGCATGGGTCTCCTACGGCCTGAAATGGCCCCCGATCCTGACGCGCGGTCTTATTTTGATCGGCGCGCTCTTGATGACCTTCGGGCTGGCGCTTGCCATCTATCATACCGGCGTGGAACTGAAATACTGGCCGGGACCGATCGACTGCAGCGCCGCAACGATGAAGGTGACGCTGGATGCGGGCAATCTCCTGAGCGACCTCAATTCCACGCGTCCACCCGCATGCGACAGCGCGCCGGGTCACTTCCTCGGCTTGTCTTTTGCCGGATGGAACGTCGTCGCAAGCCTGCTCTTTGCAGCTATCGGCTACTACGGCGCTTTTGCGAAAAGTGGGAAGTAAGAGTGGAAAACTATAGGGATTAGGGCTCCAGTTCGACATCCCAATACAGAAAGTCGAGCCAGCTATCGTGCAGATGGTTGGGTGGGAAAAGGCGACCGTTATTGTGCAGGTCCTGCACGGTCGGCATGGCCGGTTTCTGGCGCGGCCACATATGCGCGACGGCGGGCATCATGCCGCCCTTGCGCAGGTTGCATGGTGAACAGGCGGCGACCACATTTTCCCACGTCGTCTCGCCGCCATGGCAACGCGGGGTAACGTGATCGAAGGTCAGGTCATGCGGCGAGCCGCAATACTGGCACTCAAAACGATCACGCAAAAAGACGTTGAAGCGCGTGAACGCAGGGTAGCGCGGCGGCTTCACATAATCCTTCAGGCAAATCACGCTCGGAACGCGCATGGAAAACGACGGCGATGAAACGATGTGATCGTATTCCGCCACGATGTTCACACGTTCGAGAAACACCGCCTTGATCGCATCCTGCCAGGACCAGAGCGACAGGGGATAATAGCTGAGCGGACGGTAATCAGCGTTCAGAACCAGCGCGGGCAAGCCACTGGTCGAGACAGTTCTGGGTGAGACGGCAACAGTCAAGGGCGCACCTCCTTCAGAGCAACTCCGAAAAAGGGCGAAATGGCTCTCCATGCGGAATTGCGCTTTCATCGAAGCGCCGCGCGTCCATTTGGGCGCAACAACGACGCTCCAACCTTCCACGCATCGGTCCAAAAATCGAAATCGATTTTTGAAAAGCCCGATGCGTATTCTCAAATAATTAGAGCACCTTTGTGCGCCCCATAGGGCGCACGGCGCTCTAAGGACGGGACTGCAATCAGCAGAAAATCAAGCGTCTGCGAATCGAAATTCCGTCATCAGCCGATACGGATAATGTAAGCCCGACGTGACAGGATTGTGAAGCGGAAACGCATTTATGCTTCGGGAAACACGCAAGTTTTACAGCAGCATCTATAAAAGTGGGGCCGCTTCGCGCCCCTTGATCGCTGCATAATAAGCCCAGAACAATCGCGCCGCCACGCCGCGCCACGGCGCCCAGTCTTCCGCCAGCTTGCGAAGGGCGACGGCATCGGGCCGGATCTCATGGGCGAAGGCGTGGCCAACAGCCGTCTGCAAGGCCACGTCGCCAGCCGGAAACACATCTGGATGACCGGCAGCAAACAGAAGATAGACCTCTGCCGTCCACGGGCCGATGCCCTTGATCGCCGTCAGGGCCGCGATTGCTTCCTCGGCAGGCAGATCGCAAAGCCCGTGCAGGTCGAGGCCACCTTCGGCAAGCGCTTGCGCGACTGCCAGAAGCGTTCTTTGCTTGGGGCGCGAGAGACCGGCAAAACGCCAGGCCTCCTCCCCGCCCGCAATATAGGCCTCCGGCGTCAGCGGATCGATGGCCTGCTTCAGCCGCGCCCAGATCGCGGCGGCACTGGCGGTTGAAACCTGCTGCGCAACAATGATGGAAGCCAGACTTTCAAATCCGGGTTCGGACCGGCGTAGCGGCACCGCATGGGAGCGGCTGCGAATATCGGCCAGCCGCATATCGGCGAGAACCAGAGCATCCAGCCCGGTCTCAATATCGCTCAATGTATCGATCCGCCGCATCGCACAGCCTTTCATTCTCTCGGTGCACAACGTACCAATGGAATCAGATGACATTCAACTGACATCGGCAACTGACATCGGCAACTGACACCGGAAACTGACACCGGAAACTGACATTGAACCCGCCATGACCGTACCCGTTTTCCGCTTTGCTCCAAGTCCCAATGGCCAGCTTCACCTTGGCCATGCCTATTCCGCTCTTCTGAATGCAGACATGGCCAGAAAGAGCAACGGGCGCTTCCTGCTGCGCATGGAAGATATCGACACAGCACGCTGTACGCCTGCGCTGGAACAGGGTATTTACGACGATCTCCGCTGGCTTGGCCTGACATGGGAAACCCCTGTGCGCCGCCAGTCGGAACATTTCGGCGAATATCGCAACGCCCTGACCAAACTTGCCGACAAGGGCCTCGTCTATCCGGCCTTCCTCAGCCGGGGCGAAGTTCGCGAGCGGATCGGCGAAGCTTTCGCCAAGGGCAAGGACTGGCCTTCCGACCCGGATGGAACACCGCTCTATCCACAAAGCGAGCGCGATCTGACTGAGAAAGAACAGATGGAACGCATCGCCTCGGGCATGTCCTATGCCTGGCGACTCAATATGGAGAAAGCACTCGACGTGGCTGGCGAAGCGCTCTTCTGGAACGAAAGCGGCCAAGGCCCGGACGGCGAGACCGGGCGCATTGCCGCCGACCCTGCCCGCTGGGGCGACGTGGTGATTGCACGCAAGGACACGCCGACCAGCTATCACCTCTCCGTTGTCGTGGACGATGCCTTGCAGGGCGTCACCCATGTCGTGCGCGGGCATGATCTGTTTCACGCGACATCCGTGCACCGGCTGCTGCAGAAGCTGCTCGGCCTGCCCGAGCCATTTTATCACCATCACGATCTTGTGCTGGGTGACGACGGATTGAAACTGTCGAAAAGCCGCCAGGATACGGCGCTCGCATCATTGCGCGAGCAAGGCTTTACGCCCGACGATATTCGCGCCAAGCTATCGCTATAAAAACTATTTTCGCCGCAGCGTCACAGATGATGTGCCTGCGCACCGATTGACGAAAGCCCGCCAAAGCGGTTCAAAGGCAGCATGATAGCTGGCACTGAAGAGTGCTGGCGGCAGATTTGTTTATTTTGAAGGAGGCAGAGCCATGGTTTCTCAGAAAGCCGGTAATTACGTTGAGATTGAAGGCTTGCGCGTTGCCCCTGAACTGGTGGAGTTTCTGGCTGCGGAAGCCGCACCCGGTACTGGCGTTGAACCAGAAGCCTTCTGGAAGGGCTTTGCTGCCATCATCCGCGATCTCGCACCAAAGAACCGCGCCCTCCTCGCCAAGCGCGACGACCTGCAGGCCAAGATCGATGCCTGGTACAAGCAGAACCGCGACAAGGGCTACAGCCAGGCCGATTACCAGCAGTTCCTCAAGGACATCGGCTATCTTCTGCCGGAAGGTGGAGAGTTTTCGGTTTCGACCACCAATGTCGATCCGGAAATCACCCATATTGCCGGTCCACAGCTTGTCGTTCCGGTCATGAACGCACGCTATGCGCTGAACGCCGCCAATGCGCGCTGGGGTTCGCTCTATGATGCGCTCTACGGCACCGATGCGATTTCCGATGCCGACGGCGCGGAAAAGGGCAAGGGCTACAATCCGAAGCGCGGCGAAAAAGTCATCGCCTGGGCGAAAAACTTCCTCGATGAAAGCGCGCCGCTTGCCACCGGCAACTGGACCAATGTCGCCGGTCTCGCCGTCAAGGACGGCAAGCTTGAAATCAAGCTGACCGACGGTTCTGCAACGGCGCTGAAGGATGCCAGCCAGTTCAAGGGCTACAATGGCGATGCCGCCGGCCCGACCAATGTGCTGCTGGCCAAGAACAACATGCATGTCGACATCGTCGTCAATGCGGACCATCCGATCGGCAAGACCGATCCGGCCCATATTGCCGATGTTGTTCTGGAATCCGCCGTCAGCACGATCCAGGATTGCGAAGATTCAATTGCTGCCGTGGATGCGGAAGACAAGGTTGCCGTCTATCGCAACTGGCTTGGCCTGATGAACGGCAAGCTGGAAGACACGTTCGAGAAGAACGGCAAGCAGATGACCCGTCGTCTCAACGGCGACCGCACCTACAAGGCTGCGGACGGTTCCACGCTGTCGCTCAAGGGCCGCTCCCTGATGCTGGTGCGTAATGTCGGCCACCTGATGACCAACCCGGCGATCATCGATGCCGAAGGCCACGAAGTGCCGGAAGGCATCATGGATGCAGCCTTCACCAGCCTGATCGCGCTGCACGATATCGGCCCGAATGGCCGTCACATGAATTCGCGCGAAGGCTCGGTCTATATCGTCAAGCCGAAGATGCACGGGCCGGAAGAAGTGGCGTTTGCCAATGAAATCTTCACCCGTACCGAAGAACTGCTCGGCATGAAGCCGAACACGCTGAAGATCGGCATCATGGATGAGGAGCGCCGCACCACGGTTAACCTCAAGGAAGCGATCCGCGCCGCCAAAGACCGCGTCGTCTTCATCAATACCGGCTTCCTCGACCGTACCGGCGACGAAATCCATACCTCAATGGAAGCTGGCCCGATGATCCGCAAGGGCGACATGAAGCAGGCCGCCTGGATCGGCGCTTATGAACAGTGGAATGTCGATATCGGTCTTGAATGCGGCCTTTCCGGCCATGCGCAGATCGGCAAGGGCATGTGGGCCATGCCGGACCTGATGGCGGCAATGCTGGAACAGAAGATCGCCCATCCGAAGGCCGGTGCGAACACCGCCTGGGTGCCGTCGCCGACCGCCGCCACCCTGCACGCGACGCACTATCATCAGGTGGACGTTGCCGCAGTTCAGGCAAAGCTGAAGAGCCGCCCGCGCGCCAAGCTCGACGACATTCTGTCGGTGCCGGTCGCAACCCGCCCGAACTGGACGCCGGAAGACATCCAGCACGAAATCGACAACAACGCGCAAGGCATTCTGGGTTACGTCGTGCGCTGGGTCGATCAGGGCGTTGGCTGCTCTAAGGTTCCGGACATCAACAATGTCGGCCTGATGGAAGACCGCGCAACGCTGCGCATCTCCGCACAGCACATCGCCAACTGGCTCTATCACGGCGTCGTTTCGGAAGCCCAAGTGATGGAAACCATGAAGCGCATGGCTGCCGTCGTCGATAAGCAGAACGAGGGCGATCCGCTTTATCGCCCGATGGCCGCTGACTTCGACAAGTCGATTGCCTTCCAGGCCGCCTGCGATCTGGTCTTCAAGGGCCGCGAACAGCCGAATGGTTACACCGAGCCAGTCCTGCATCGCCGCCGTTTGGAACTGAAGCAGGTCTCCTAAAAGTGGGAACCGGTTTTAGGAACAAGAATGCGCCAAAGCAAAAAGTGAAAGCTCAGGGGTGATTCTTTTCACTTGCAAATGATTGAATACGGCGGGAGAAATCCCGCCGTTTTCTTGTTCAATAAGGCTCTGAAATGACCCTCACCATCCGCCACGCGACGGAAGCCGACCTCCCTGCCCTGCTCGCCATCTATAATGATGCGGTAGAGAACACACTCGCCATCTGGAATGAAACGCTTGTCGATCTGGAAAACCGTCGTGAATGGCTCAAGGCCCGCAATCGTGATGGCTTTCCGGTTCTGGTTGCCGAACGTGAAAGTCAGGTCGTTGGCTATGCGAGCTATGGCCCATTCCGTCCGTTCGAGGGTTTCCGCCATTCCTCCGAACTTTCGATCTATGTGGCGAGCGACGCACGCGGCGGCGGCATCGGACGCGCTCTCCTGACCGAGCTTGTGGACGAAGCGCGCGAGCGCAAGGTGCATGTGCTGATTGCCGGTATCGAAGCGGGCAATACCGCTTCCATCGCGCTGCATAAATCGCAGAGCTTTGAGGATTGCGGCACGCTGAAACAGGTTGGCCAGAAGTTCGGGCGCTGGCTCGATCTGACCTTCATGCAGAAAATTCTCTGATTGAAAAAAGGCCGCTTTCGCGGCCCTTTTTATCAGTTCGGCTGTGGAACTACATTCCCGGCCGAGAGCTCAGTCAGACCGATCTCACCTTCGACCTGATCGCTGCGGGCCATCAGGTAAAGACCAAGGCCGCAGGTCAGAACGGCGATGAACACCAGATACCAGGCATGGGCCATCGGATTGACCGCCAGAAGCGACGTCACGATCACCGGCGTCAGACCGCCAAAGACCGCATAGGAAACATTGTAGGAAAACGACAGGCCTGAGAAGCGAACCGGTGCCGGGAATGCGCGCACCATCACATAAGGCACCGCGCCAACCATGCCGACCGAGAGCCCCATTACCGCATAAAGCGCGAACAGAACCGGCAGCGAAACCGCCGCATAGGTGTAGAAAACAAAGGTCGCGACGCCGAAGAAAATACCCGCAACGGCAAAGAAGCGCCCGCTGCCGATACGGTCCACGATAGCACCCGCCGTCACCGTTCCGAACATCAGGAACAGCGTGCCGAAGCTTGTGGCTGCAAGCGACTGCAAAGGCGTATAGCCATAAAGCTTCTGCAGGAAAGTGGCCGTCATCAGCGTGGTGACAACAATGCCTGCCGACAAGATCCAGGTCAGCAGCACGGAAATGACAACCCCATGCATGTGGTTGCGCAGAACGGTGCCAAGCGGCAGCTTGTCCTTCAACAGATGGCTGTTCTTCATCTCGGTGAAGATCGGCGTTTCCGCCAGCCAGCGGCGCAAATAAACGGCAAGCAGGCCGAAGATACCACCGATGAAGAACGGAATACGCCACGCATAGGCGGACAGCTCTTCGGGTGTGAAAATCCAGTTGATGGCAGTGGCGATCAGCGAACCGATCATGATGCCTAGCGTCAGGCCCGAACAGAGAAAACCACACGCCATGCCAACACGATTGGCAGGCACATGCTCGGCCACAAAGGTCCATGCGCCCGGCACTTCACCACCAATGGCGGCACCCTGCAACATACGGAACACGATCAGCAGGATCGGCGCGCCGACGCCCAGCGTCGCATAGGTCGGCAGGCAGGCCATGGCCAGCGTTGAAATCGACATCAGGAACACCGAGAAGGCGAAGACGCGCTTGCGGCCGAATTTGTCGCCGAAATGCGCCAGTACGATGCCGCCCACAGGTCGCACCAGATAACCGGCTGCGAAAATACCGAAGGTCTGGATCAGCACCAGCCAGTCCGGCATGTCGGGCGGAAAAAACAGATGACCTATGACGCTCGCAAAGAACACGAAGATGATGAAATCATAAAACTCCAGCGCGCCGCCAAGGGCCGAAAGGCCCAGCGTGCGGAAATCCTGCCGGTTAAGCGGACGCGGACTATTGCTTGCGTGGAGATTCGTCGATGCCATCGATTCGCTCTCTTCTGATCGGGTCGCTGATATGATGCCCTTATTTCAGGGCCGCGTTTTAATGCGCCAATTGTGCATGCACTGCAAGACTTGACTTCCGGACACCAAATCTTATTTTAGAATTATTCTAAACTTTGGATTCCCCAGATGCTGAACCGATTCTTTCGCAACGACCGACGCCCTTTCGATTCGCTTTCCGAACAGGAAATTCTGGCGCTTGCCATATCCTCCGAAGAGGACGATGCACGCATCTATCTCGCCTATGCCGATGGCCTGCGTGACGAGTTTCCGCAATCGGCGAAAATCTTCGAACAGATGGCAGCGGAAGAACACGGGCACCGGGATGCGCTGATCGAACGCCACAAGGCCCGCTTTGGCGACCGGATTCCGCTGATCCGCCGCGAACACGTCAGCGGCTATTACGATCGCAAGCCGGATTGGCTGGTGCGTCCGCTGGGCATCGACAAGGTGCGTGAAGCTGCATCGGAAATGGAAGAACAGGCCTATCGATTCTATGTCGAGGCGGCCAAGCGCGTCAGCGACGCAGACACTCGCAAATTGCTGGGCGACCTTGCCCAGCAGGAAAAGCAGCATGAAGCCAAGGCCGAATCGCTGGAACACACGCTGACACCGGATGATGTGCAGGATGAGGAGCGCGCAGCCGAGCGCAAGCAGTTCATCCTCACCTATGTCCAGCCGGGGCTTGCAGGCCTGATGGACGGCTCTGTCTCAACGCTCGCCCCGATCTTCGCTGCGGCCTTCGCGACACAGGATACGTGGCAGACCTTTCTGGTCGGCCTGTCCGCCTCCGTCGGCGCCGGTATCTCGATGGGCTTCACCGAAGCAATCCATGATGATGGCAAGCTGTCCGGTCGCGGCTCGCCGATCAGGCGCGGCCTGTCCTGCGGTATCATGACGACGCTGGGCGGCCTTGGCCATACCCTGCCCTACCTGATCAAGGATTTCTGGACCGCCACAAGCATTGCAGCGATTCTGGTCTTCTTCGAACTCTGGGCCATCGCCTTCATCCAGAACCGTTATATGGAAACACCGTTCCTCCGCTCTGTGCTTCAGGTGGTTCTGGGCGGCGGCCTCGTGCTGGCGGCAGGCATCTTGATCGGGAACGCCTAAACCGTCACCGCATCCTGCGGTCGGGAAATCGGTTCCTCGAAAGTCTCGATCGCAATGCGGCCTTGCCGGGAAACGGTGACAAAACTGTTTGCCGGCACCGCCATCCAGTTGGCGGCCTCGCCGTCCAGCGGCTCCGACACCACGCATATGCCGGACGATCCGCCAAGTGTCGCCGTATAAAGCGTCGGCGCGAAAGCGTCGGTCGCATAGCGGATAGCGTAAAGCTGGTTTCCATCGGAGAAGGCCGCAGTCAGCCGCAGAAATGGCGGCACGCCGCCGCGCACCGATTCCTCGACAACCGTTGCCACCATGCGCTTCATGGCAAGCACAGGGTCACTGTCGAGACCGAATTCCAGCATCAGAAGAAAGATCAGTTCCGAATCGGTTGCGCCATGTTTCTGGCCATAGACATCATCGCTCAAATGGCTTTCCAGCCTGCGACGCAGCCGGTCGAAGTGACCGATCTGGCCGTTATGCATGAAGCTCCAGCGTCCGGAAACGAAGGGATGGCAGTTGGACCGGCTGGTCAGGCCGCCGGTCGAAGCCCGTACATGCGCAAGGAAAAGGCGCGATTGAATTTGTCGCGCCAGACTACGGAGGTTCTGGTCGGACCATGCGGGCAGAATATCCCGATAAAGGCCGGGCTCATCACGATGGCCATACCAGGCAACGCCAAATCCGTCGCCATTGGTACGCGTTTTGGCTTCATGCGCATCGTGGCTTTGTGCCACGAGCGAATGGCAGGGAGACGATATGATGTCTTCCAGATAGGTTTCAGGTCCGAGATAGGCGGCCCAACGACACATTTGCGATCCGGTGTTTACCGGCCCCGGTTATGCGTCCGCTCATAAAGCTGGCGAACGATTGTGCTCGCCGTCTTCTCGAACAAAAATGGCAAAATTGCATGAATCAGTGCTGCAAAGGCCGCACAAAAAAGCTTGAACGAAAAACGTCCGGCAAAGGCCATATGTTCAAAATAGGTCTCGTCAACCGATTGAGGGTGCTCGGTGAAGAGGCGCGTGATGCGAGTGGTCATTGGAAATACTCCCGTCAATGAGTAAGTTGTTCCCGTTATACGGCGCATATCGCGCCTTTCTGGAAAATAATTCTAGCAAATGCATCTGAGATGAAATCTCAAAATATCCTTGATAATTACCATTTATTGGGACAATCATCCCACTATGAAACCAGTTCTCGACGAAATTGATCGCAAAATCTTGGATGAGCTGCAAATCGATGGCACCCTGTCCGTTGATTCTCTCTCCGAGCGGGTACACTTATCGCGCAATGCCTGCTGGCGGCGGGTCAAGCGCATGGAGGATGAGGGGATCATCAAGGCGCGCGTGGCCCTGGTCGATGCCGAGATGGCGGGTTGCGGCCTGTCCGTCTTCATTCTTGTTCGCACATCGAGCCACGACCCCGATTGGCTGGGCAAATTTCGCAGTGCCATGGGGCGCTTTCCGGAGATCGTCGGGGTTTATCGCATGACCGGCGATCTGGACTATGTGCTGAAGGCGCGCGTTTCCGACGTCAAAGCCTATGACCGGCTTTATCAGCGGTTGATTGCCAGCGTTCCGCTGTCAGATGTTTCGGCTTCATTCGTCATGGAAGAGATCAAGGAAACGACTGCGGTGCCGCTGGAACGGGATTAAATCCGCTGCGAAGGGCAGCTCATAGTGTAAAAGCATGATCCTGTGCAGCACTATCATTGCAAAACGCCAAATAGACGGTACACCTTTCATTGGTTTTCACGTATGAGCGTCGCCAATTTAGAGCGCATCCTGAAAAGTGTGAAACGGTTTTCAGACAAGATGCGCGATGAAACAATGTCTCGCAGGCCAACTGAATTCTTGCAGGAAAGGCTCCCTCATGACCGCAGCTTCCTCTTCCGCGCCAACGCTCGGCATCATCCGCCTCGAACACGCGAAAGGCCTTGAACTTCCGGCCTATGAGACATCGGGTTCGGCTGGCATGGACCTGCGTGCAGCCGTTGCCGAAGATCGCCAGATCGTTCTCCTGCCGGGGCGCCGCACGCTGGTGCCGACAGGGCTGATCTTCGAAATTCCCGAAGGCTTTGAGGTACAGATTCGCCCGCGTTCGGGCCTTGCCTTCAAGAACGGCATCACCTGCCTCAATACGCCCGGCACAGTCGATTCCGATTATCGTGGCGAGGTGAAGGTTCTTCTCATCAATCTGGGAGATGACGATTTCCGCATTGAGCGCGGCATGCGTATTGCGCAGGCTGTTTTTGCACCTGTCGTCCAGCCGAAGGTTGAAGAGCGCACGAAAGTAACCGAGACGGCGCGCGGCGCTGGCGGCTTCGGTTCGACCGGCACGGCGTAAACAAACAAATCGCACGAAAAAGCCCGGTTCGCCGGGCTTTTTTATTGCCTGTTTTTTACTGCGTCAGCGCCGCACGCTGGCAAAGAACGCCAGTGACCTGAACGTCAGCTTGTCCAATCTTGATACCCAGCATATCAAGCAATCCGAAAATCAGACCATCCACCGGCGGTCCCAACGGCGTGAGCAATATGCCTAGAAGCTGAGTAAGCCCTCCCAAAGGTAATGGCAGAATGCCGATCAGCACGACTTCAAGATCGAGGCCGCTTATCAATCCACCAAATAGCGACCCAACAAGCTTGTTCGTATCCGCCGTCTGTACCCGTTTGGCGGCGATATCGGCAGAAGTGAAGGTCTTGATCTCCTGTTTGGGATTACCAAGAGGCAATTCAACGCGTCCGCGAAGCTCGGCAACTTTGAGAAACAGTACTTTCACTTCAGCAATGGTCGTCTTTTTGACAACTGGTGTTTTGCTGAAATTCCTCATCAAATCCGTATCCGTGTCGCCGAGATAAACACCAGCCACACCCGGTTTGACACCAAGTTTGACCGTGGCACTTCCCGGTCCCTGCGGGCAGCTTATACTTTTGAGTTCGGCTTCTCCGCTCGCCACATCAATAAAGATAGGCACGTGAACATTGGCCAGATAGGAAACAATACCGTCATTGCCGACCTCAAGTGCCAAAAGCAGACGTATCTGTGCGGTGCGTACCAAAGTGCCTGCCCCTCCCACAGCGAAGAAAGGCGTCTGTTGGGCCGGCTCTCCAACGGCGATATCCAGCTTGAGCCCGACAAGACCGGGCAAACCGATCTCGGAACCAAGCTTGACTTGATTTCCCCCGCCCAACATTGCCGCTGCAGTTATCATCTGCAGCACATTGGCAGTGACATTGTAGTTGTTGGACGATCCGAGTGATGCGTCAGCTATAGATCCAAGGCCCAGCAATTTTCCAATCGGCAACTTCGTTTTAAGCGCCCCGGTGTTTTTCCCGAGGAGCGACAGGGCAGCCTTTGCTGTTGGATTATTCGTTATGACCTCCGCCATAACGCTGGCGAGCGCGCCGACAGATACATTTGTATCAAGCAGACTCTGGTATGTGCCTGCCGTCAGATTCACTTTGGGCGATATGGCAAGTTCATCGAGAAACTGCAGCAGATTGATATCGGTTGCCGCAAGAGCGTTATAGTCCGCGAGCTTCAGATTGAGGGTGGTCCCCAGGAACCCGCCAAGAAGACCGTTTAACGCGCTGTCTGTCGTATTCAGGCTCAACAATCGCGAACCGATCGAAAATGCCGCCTCGGCCTTTGTCGCCGCCATGCCGGTAGCCCCAAGCGCGGGACGATTGAGGAATGCCTGACCGAAATAGAGATTGCCCGGACGCGCCAGCCGGACGCGAACCGCATCGGGGCTGGCCCCGCCAGCCACGAAACGGTTCTCAACCGCACGATTCTTGTCGGGAAAGTAATTGCCCTTCTCCACCCAGACACGGGTCTTGTTATCGGCCTTTCCGTTGACCACGGACGGATCGTAAGCGCCTGTCATCAACACCGGATCAAGACCGTTTGCCTGCAATTGTCGCAACACCGCATCATTGGCCTGCGAAAGGGAAGCTGCGCCCGCAACGGCGGCAAAATCAGCCATGCTTTGCAGCTGGCGCCGCTCCAGAAACAGCGAACTTGTGTCTACGCAGAATGCCGCTACCGCCAGAAACAGTGGAGATACCAGCGCCGCCATCGTCGCCAGATTGCCGCCCCGCGCACGCAGGAAACGCGATACCAAACCCCGCATATCGAATGCCCCCACCCCTTAGTCAGATTCCGCCAAGCCTTATTGTCGATGCCCTTGTAATGGTCGTGTCCGGAAGCGGCAGGCCCGTCATCAGGTTCCAGATGGGCAGGTTTTGCGCATTGTAGCGGATCGTCACCGTGAACTGGTTCGGGTCCGACTGGGCATTGTCGACATTCACCTGCATCTTCGCCGGATCGATCAGCGAATATTTTGCCGCGTTTTTCTGGATGTAGGTTGTCGCCAGCGTCAGCCGCTCCGGAGGATCGATACCCGCCAGCGCAGTGCGCGTGGCGTCAGCCGCAAGCTGCTGCACGGCATTCGCCACGCCCAGATAAAGGCCGAAGGCGATCATGCCCATCAGTATCAGAAGAAAAACCGGCGCCAATATTGCGAATTCGACCGCTGCCGTGCCGCTTTTATTTCGCTTGAAAAATAACAATGTAGGTATTCTTCGGTGCAGGCTTGAAAACCTGTCCGATATAAATGAAAACCTTTTCCGCCCCATAATAAGGTAAGCCATTTGCCCTCCCGTCCAAGAGCATCGAAACCTTATTTCCATGTCAGTCTGAAGCAACATGCATCATGCATGCGCCGACCATCCGCCTTTGCGGACAAGTCACGTTTTAAATTCTTCCGTCTACTTTCAGATGTGATTTCCCGATCTTATTTAATCAGGAGATAATTTAAGAACACTTAATTACTGCAATCAGTTTGTTTCTAATGGAAAATTCCGAAAGAATAACCGCAAGTTGTATATTGGTGCCAACTTGGTTCGCTTCATCGCTTGCTGTCGTGCGGCGTCCCAAAGGAACCGGGAGGCGTCCATCCCTTTGTGTCACCGGCAATTATTGCATGACAAATAATTAAGATGAAATCCTGAGCTTTCAGGGATAGATATCCCGTCAGCGATCCATAGTGGGCAAGTATTGTCTCGCTTTGGTTGCATACGACAGAGAATATGCGGGACATATTGATAAATCTCCGGAGATCGGAGGTTCTGAAAGCTAGAGGGTTTGACGGTGCTTACAACTTCCGATTCTTCCAAAACCGGGCAGCGGACGGCACCTTCGCAGAAGCGCACGCGCAGCAAGGGGCGCCGTTGGTGGCTCTGGCTGGTCATTGCGGCAATCGTGGCTGGCGCGGGCTGGTATTTTTACGGATCAGGCCAGGCAGACGGCCAGAAGACGAGTTATCTGGCCGAGACAGTCACACGTGGCAATATCGAAAACGCCATTACCGCCGTCGGCACACTCAGTGCACTGCGCAGCATCAATGTCGGCGCGCAGGTTTCCGGCCAGCTTAAAAGCGTGAAAGTCGAAGTGGGCGATCAGGTCAAGCAGGGCCAGCTTATCGCCGAAATCGACCCGTCACCCTTCGAGAAAAAGGTGGAAATCGCAAGCGCGCAGCTCGACAATCTCAAGGCACAGCTTTTGAGCAAGGAAGCCCAGCTAACGCTCAAAAAGGCCAATGCGGCGCGACAGCGTTCGCTTCTGGCCACGCGCGGCGTATCCCAATCCACCGTCGATCAGGCCGATGCCGATCTCGCCATGGCCGATGCGGATGTGAAGGCGCTCGGCGCGCAGATCCGCCAGCAGGAAGCCCAGCTTGCCAGCGACAAGGTCGATCTCGGCTACACCAAGATCTACAGCCCCATGGAAGGCACGGTCGTCGATCAGGCCGCCAAGGAAGGCGAAACGCTGAATGCCGTGCAGAGCGCACCAACCATCGTGACCGTGGCCGACCTCAAGGTCATGACCGTGGAAGCGCAGGTTTCGGAAGCCGACATCGGCAGGCTGAAGCCCGGAATGCCGGTCTATTTCACCTTGCTTGGCCAGCCGGAGAAACGCTTTACCGGCACGCTGCGCCAGATCAAGCCGACACCTGCGACCGAGAACAATGTCGTGCTCTATTATGCACTGTTCGACGTCCCGAACCCGACCGGCGAACTGATGATCAATATGAGCACGCAGGTCTATTTCATTCTTGATGAGGCGAAAGACGTATTGATCGTCCCCTCCTCCGCTCTGAACTACAAGCGCGAAGGCCCCCAGAACCAGAAAGGCAAGCCGCAGATTTCGGTCAAGGTCGTCAGCGACAACGGCTCGATTACCGAACGTCAGGTTCAGATCGGCGTGCGCAATCGCGTGCAGACCGAGATCAAAAGCGGCCTTGAGGAAGGCGACAAGGTTATCGTCACCAGCGCTTCCAGCGGAGCCGAAGCCGCCGCAGGGCAGCGTGGCCGCAGGCCCGGCATGCGCCTGTTCTGATGAGCCGCCTCATGACCAACACGCCGCTCATCAGACTGGATGATATCCGCAAAACCTATCACAATGGCGACCTTGCCGTTGAGGTGCTGCACGGCATCACGCTCGATATTCAGGCCGGGGAGTTCGTCGCGATCATGGGCGCGTCCGGCTCCGGCAAATCGACGCTGATGAACATTCTGGGCTGTCTCGACAGTCCGAGCGGCGGACAATATCTGCTTGATGGCGAGGACGTGTCGACACTGGATACCGATGCGCTGGCAGCATTGCGCCGCCGAACCTTCGGCTTCGTCTTCCAGAGCTATAACCTCATCTCGACCTCGACCGCACAAGAAAACGTCGAAGTGCCCGCAATCTATGCGGGCCTGCCCGCATCGGAGCGCCATGCACGCGCCGCAGAGCTGCTCAATTCGCTGAAGCTCGGCGACCGCCTCGATCATCGCCCGAACCAGCTTTCCGGCGGCCAGCAGCAGCGCGTTTCCATCGCCCGCGCGCTCATGAATGGCGGGCGTATCATCCTTGCCGATGAGCCGACCGGCGCACTCGACAGCCAGAGCGGCGAGGATGTGATGGAATTGCTGCGCTCCATGCACGCGCAGGGTCATACCGTCATCGTCATCACGCATGCCCGCGAAGTGGCTGAACGTGCCGATCGGCTGATCGAAATCCGCGACGGCCAGATACTCTCCGATACTGTGAAGCGCGCCATTCCCGATACGCAGGCGCCGTTCCGGTTGCAGGAGAGCCTTGAAGGCAATTCCGCCCGCATTGCCGATGTTTCGGAAGCGGTCAAGATGGCCATGCGCGCCTTGCGGGCCAACATCTTCCGGACAATTCTCACCCTGCTCGGCATCATCATCGGCGTCAGTTCCGTCGTGACGATGCTCGCCATCGGCACCGGCGCGCAGAACTCGATTCTCGACCGCATCAATGCGATGGGCACCGATCTCATTCTGGTGCGTCCCTCCATGGCGGGTTTCCGCGGCACAGGCTCGATAGCGACACTGGTTCCCGAAGATGCCACTGCCATTCTGGAACTGCCGAACATCAAAACCGCCGTCCCCGAAGTCACCGGCACCGTGACGCTGCGCCGTGGCAATGTCGATTATCAGTCGCAGGCAAACGGGACTGTTCCTGCCTTTTCCGAAGCCAAATCGTGGAAGGTTGCCACCGGTGATTTCATCAGCCAGAGCGATCTGGATAATTATGCGCCCGTCGCAGTGCTGGGCAAAACGGTCGTCAACACGCTGTTCCCCGATGGCGGCAATCCTATCGGGCAGTATATCCTGATCCAGAAGATTCCGTTTCAGGTGATCGGAACTCTTGAACCGAAAGGCGCAGGCTTTGGCGGTTCGGATCAGGACGATGTGGTGATCGTACCGCTCTCCACCGGCAATTTGCGACTGTTTGGCCAGAAATATGTGCGCACCATCACCGTACAGGTGAAGGATTCCGACCTCATCAACACGACGCAGGAACAGATTCAGGACCTGCTCGACCAGCGCCACAAGAAGCAGGACACGATGATAACCAACATGTCGTCCATCCGCGAAGACGCGACGGCAATGGGCAATACGATGACGCTGTTTCTGGGGTCCGTCGCTGCAATCTCGCTTCTGGTCGGCGGCATCGGCGTCATGAACATCATGCTGGTGAGCGTGACTGAGCGCACCCGCGAGATTGGCGTGCGGATGGCGACCGGCGCAAGGCGGCGCGATATTCTGCTGCAATTCATCACCGAGGCATTGACCGTCTCGGCCATTGGCGGTGCATTTGGCGTCGTGATCGGGCTTGGCGCTGCGGCCATCGCTGGCTGGGCCGGTCTTTCCGTCGGCTATAGTGTCGGGCCTGTCCTGCTGGCCTTCGCCTGCGCTTTCGCCACCGGCCTGATCTTCGGCTTCCTGCCTGCGCGCAAGGCTTCCCGCCTGCTCCCGGCTGTGGCACTGTCTTCTGAATAACCAATACAAACCGGAAGGCAGTGCAGCGATGATTCTCCTCAAGCGAGGCCTGCCCGTCGCAGCCATAGCGCTTGCCGCGGTAGCTGCGCTGACGCAGCCGGGCCGCACGGAGACCTGCAACCGCCAAACCTTTGAAAATACAGACTACACCATCTGCCATGCAAAGGCGGATGGCGCGGGCTTGCATCTGTTCTGGAAAAATGGCGACGACGAGCCCTATCGCAATTTTTCAAAAGTAGCTGACGCTGCTGCAAGTCGCGGCAAGACACTGGTTTTTGCGCTCAATGCCGGCATGTATCAACCTGATTTTTCGCCGATGGGCCTCTATATCGAAGATGGCCGCGAGCTCCGCCCGGCAAGCAAAACAACGCCTGTTCGTGGGTCCGGTCCGGTGCCTAACTTCTACAAGAAGCCGAACGGCATCTTCTATCTCGGCGACAAGGGCGCGGAAATCCTGCCGACAGACCGTTTCCTGAAACAAAAGATCAAGCCGCAACTGGCCACCCAGTCCGGGCCGATGCTGGTTATCCGCAACAGGATCAATCCGATTTTCATCGTCGGCTCAACCGACAAGACCCGGCGCAGCGGCGTCGGTGTTTGCAGTGGCGGCGCGATCCGATTCGCGATCAGCGAAGACGCGGTCAATTTCCACGATTTCGCAAAATTGTTTCGAGACCATCTCCAATGCCCCAACGCCCTGTTTCTCGACGGCGGTGGTGGCGCTGGCATTTACGTTCCAGCGCTGGGACGGAATGATGTCTCGTGGCACGGCGGTTATGGCCCGATCTTCGGTTTTGTGGAGTAATGTTGAATCGGCAGGAAATGAAAAGGCCGATCTGATTTTCAGACCGGCCTTTCAGATCATCGCGCTGACGACTATTCAAACTTCATAGGCACCAAAACCGCATTCCGAGGCTGAGCGATAGCAGCGGGAGGAGCGGGCAAAGGTGAAGCTCGTTTTGCTGCCTCCAGTGCAAGCTGGTCCAGTTTCGGGTTACCTGATGAGCCCGACAGCTTCGCCGAAAGGATATTTCCAGAAGGGTCTACGACAACATAAAGCTGCAAGACACCCTTGGCATCTCTACCCAATTGACGCTTAAGATATCGGGTATGTCTCATCATGTGCGAATAGAGCTTGGATTTCCACTTGTTGGAGACTACTCCCGACTCGGCAGCGTTCTGCCCACGTCGATTCGCCGTTGCTTTGGCTCCGGCATCGGCATCCATACGCGGCGCTGCCGCCTGACGGGTTTCCGGCGCTTTCTCGGCCTTCTTGGGCTTGGGCTTTTCGACCTTGGGCTGCTTCGGCTTTTCCGGCTTCGGCTTCTCGACCTTTTTCGGTTCGGGCTTCGGCTCTAGCTTGGGTTCCGGTTTTACTTCCGGCTTTTCGACCGGCAGCGGAACAGCCACTTCGGGCTTTTCAGCCTCGACCACATCCGGAATGACTTCTTCCGGTTCCTGAACGGCTTGTGGTTCCGGCTCAGGTTCGGGTGGCGTCACCTCTTCCGGTTCAGGCGGTGTCGGCTCTTCCTGCGCCGGTTCCGGTTGCGGGGCCGGTTCCGGCTCAGCCTGTTCCTGCGGTGCTTCAGCCGTTTCCGGCTGGGCTTCTTCCGCAACCTGTTCTTCCATCGGCGCTTCCGGCTCCGGCGCAAGTTCCACCACCATGGCGGCAACCTGTGTGCCATCGGGCTGGTCATCTTCCTGTGCCATATGAATGGCATAGGCACCGGCGGCATGAACTGTCAGAACAAGGATACCCGCGCCAAGCCAGCGCCCCGCATCATGCCAGAAGGAATGATGATGAGTGTCAGCCGAAGCCACCTTTACAGGAGGATGGTCGGGCGGAAGTGCATTCATTGCGCGGCTCCCTGCGCTGCGGGAGTTTGCGAAGCGGGTGCCGGTTGTGCAGGCGCACCGGCAGGTGCTGCTCCGCTCTGGTCGGCGCCAATGGTTTCGAGACCGACCAGCGCAATCTTCAGATAACCGGCTTCACGCAGAAGATTCATCACGCGCATCAATTCGCCATAGCCGACATTCTTGTCGGCACGCAGGAAGATGCGCGCTTCCTTGTTTTTCTCCGACAGGCCGTCCAGCGCCACACCAAGACGCTCGCGGGCAACCGTATCATTGCCGACACTGATGCTGAGATCGTCCTTCAGCGTCACATAAAGCGGCTTGTCGGGGCGCGGTGCAGGTGCTGCCGTCGAGGCAGGCAGATCCACCTTCACATCCACAGTCGCCAGTGGTGCAGCCACCATGAAAATGATGAGCAGAACCAGCATGACGTCGATGAAGGGCGTCACATTGATCTCGTGGTTCAGCTCGAGATCGTCGCTGCCGCCTTCGCGAACTTTACCAGCCATGGTGCCTACTCCGCTGCGTGCAGCGTGCCTTCACGCACACCGGCCGTTCTGAAATCGAGGTCACGGCTGACAAGGCGCTCGACCCCTGCCGAAGCATCGGCCAGCAGCGACCGGTAGCCGGTGATGGAACGGGCGAACACATTGTAGATAACCACGGCAGGAATAGCGGCGACGAGGCCGATGGCCGTCGCGAGCAACGCTTCGGCAATACCCGGCGCCACGACAGCGAGGTTCGTCGTCTGCGCCTGGCTGATATTGATGAACGAATTCATGATGCCCCACACCGTGCCGAACAGACCGACAAACGGCGCAACCGAACCGATGGTCGCAAGAATGCCGGTGCCCTTGGAAAGACGGCGTCCAGCCTTGGCCTCGATGCGCGACAGGCGCGACGAAACACGCTCCTTGAGGCCTTCGCCACCGGCGCGCGCCAGCGCAGGCCCCGAAAGGCGAACCTCATCTTCTGCTGCACGGACCAGAATTGCACCCGGCCCCTTGGCGCCCTCCAGCGAACGGACAGCTTCGGCAAGCGTGGCCGAATGACCGATAACTTTCAATGCCTTGGTAGCACGGCGGCGCGCACCGGCCAGTTCAAGCGTCTTGGCGACCCAGACCGTCCATGTGGCGAGCGAAGCCAGTGCCAGACCGATCATCACGGCCTTCACAACCCAATCCGCAGCCATGAACATGCCCCACGGCGACAGGTCGTGTGGGAGGATCAAACCGCTCTCGCTTTCAACCGGCGCGGCGGCAGGAGCAACCGTCTGGGACTGGATCAGTTCAGGCGAAGGTGCTGCGGCAGCAGGTGTTGTCGCGCTCGGCGCTGAAGCGGCGGCAGGTGCTGTATTGGTTGGTGCGGGACTGGAAGGCACCTCTGCGGCGGGGGCGGCCGGGGCATTCGTCGATGGGGTTACGTCCTGGGCCAATGCAGAAGCCGCACCCAGCAAGCCGATGCCCATCGCCGCAGCCATGAAGCCTTTTCGCCAGAAACCAGTCATTTTGATCGCCTTTTGATTGTTCAAATCCGCGCGCACATGACTAAACCTTCATGCAGGCCGTCGCGCCGCCTGTTGGGCCTCTTCTTAACTCCCAATAATATGATGACGCAAGTCATGTTTTCATTTTAGGGGCAATTTCGTCATGTAATCCAAGGGCAGACGAACATTTTTCGGCTCTCGCCTTTTTGCCAGTTGCACAATCGCGCCAAATCAGACCTGATAGGGTTAACGAAGCGCCTGAGGGTTGGATTTAAAAGAAAATTCCGGGTGCGCGGGAGGAAGTGCGGTTCCGGCCAAGCCGGGTTCTGGAGGACATGCCAATGATGCTCAAGGATATCCAGACGCTTGAACATGCGGCGCGCACCGCCATGGCGGGAAATGACGATCCGCTGCCGGTACAGCAGCGTTCGCTGAAGCCTACACATGTCGGACTGGCCTTCATCATGCTGGCCGGAGCGGCTTATTTGCTGCTCGCCTGAAGCAAAGCATTTCAACCCAGAAGAGCGCTCGCCCCATTTTTGCCACATGGAAACCACGTGTTTCACAATTTTGACGCCTGAATAACACAGAGTTTGAGCGGAACTGAAACCGTTTCCCCTCGTTTTTTCTCCTGTTGACGGCGAGATTGCCTCTCGCCTTCGGTTTGCCTTAATTACCGACAGGAGTTTCCATGAAAAGACTTCTCGCCTCTACGGCTCTTGCCGTGCTGATCGCACTGCCCGCTTTCGCGCAGGATGCTTCACCGGTTTTCTCCGACCAGAAACAGGAAAAGCCGGTTGCCAGCGAGAACGGATATTTCGTGGCATCGCCCGGTCAGTTGCTGGTGTCGGGCTTTGTCGGACAGGCGGTCTATAACGGCCCTTCCAACGATGCCGCGAATATCGGGACGGTCAACGACATGATCCTTGGTGCCGATGGCAGCCCGCAGGCGATTGTCATCGGAGTCGGCGGCTTTCTCGGCGTCGGAGAAAAGAATGTCGCAATCGGCTTCGACCATCTATCATGGGTGGTTCGCGATGACGGCAAGCGCTGGCTGATCGTGGACGCGACCAAGGAACAGCTTGAAAAGGCACCGGCATTCGACCGCAGCGCTGCCTTCGAGGCGGATGGCGCGCCGCGCGCCGACCCGCCTGCCGCCGCAAAGACGATCACCACGCAGAAGGCGGACAGGGTCATGCCCGATGGCATGAAGCCGGTTCCCTCCGAAGGACTAAGTGCGGACAAGCTGATCGGCGCAACGGTTTTCGGCGCGGATGAAACGAAGATCGGAACGGTCGGCGATGTTCTGATGACTGCCGACGGACAGACCGAGGCCTTCGTTGTCGATGTGGGCGGTTTCCTTGGCATCAATTCCAAGCCGGTGGCTGTTTCCATCGCCAATCTCGACGTTGCGACCGGCAAGGACGACAAGGTGAGCGTCTTCACACAGTTCACCAAGGAGCAGCTACAGGCGCAGCCTGCCTATTCGGACGCAGCCTATAAAAAGGACCCGGAAGGCACGATTCTTCACGGAGAAGCGGAGTAAGGCAACGATCTTGGCGGAAGCATTTCCTGCCATGCTTCCGCGCCCTGCGGCCACTTATGCCAGGGCGCCGAGATGCTAACGCATCACGCCCTGAAAATGCTCAATCGCCGCACAGGCTTAACCAAAACTCCATGAGTCAAACTCATCAAGTTTCGGCATGACTCCACCATTTACCATGACTTGCAACAACCGGCGGGTCTTGTTGCCGCTGATGGCTTTGCGTGCAACCATTAGGCCAGCCGCACGTTATCCGGACAACCCATTCGAACGACAACCAGAGAATAAACAGGAGAGCTGATATGGCGCGTGCATCCGCGAAAACGAGCAAGATCGAAGAAAAGATCGAGGAAGCGCTGACCGATGCCAGCACGGAAGACCTTCAGGCACAGGTCGAGCAACTGAAGGAAGACATCGCTGCCATTGCGGCAACACTTGCCAATCTCGGTTCGCAGACAGTCCGCGACGCAAAACGCAGCGCGAAGGAAACCTACAAGAGCGCCTATGTTCAGGGCGAGGACGCCATCGACGATCTGCGCAACAAGGCGCAGGATGTTGAAGCCCAGCTGACGGCAACGGTGCGCGAACGCCCGATTGCCGCACTCGCCACTGCGCTCGGTGTCGGCTATCTGCTGGCCCTGCTCTCGCGCCGCTGAGGCGGACCATGCTGAAAGCTCTCATGCCCCTTTTGGCCGCAATGGCAGGCGAGGAATTGAAATTCGTCGCGGGTCAAACCAAACGTGCGGCGATTTTCGGTGCGGCCATCGCCGTCTTCGCGATCATTGCGATCACCTTCTTCTGCGTCGCCGCCTTTCTGGCACTGGCGCAGAACTATGGCGGGCCGCTGGCGGCTCTCATCCTCGCTGCATTGTCGCTGATCTTGGCGCTTCTCATTCTCGCAGTCCTGAAAATTCAGGCTGCATCCGAGGCCAAGAAACGCAAGCAGAAAGTGGAGGCCGACAAATCGGCAATGGTGGCGACGGCTGCAATCGCAACCGTGCCTGCCATTCTCAAACGGCCCATACTGGCCGCCGCCCTGCCGCTTGCAGGCATCGCTCTGGTCTCGCTGCTTTCCGACAAGAAAAAGCGCCCGCCGCAGAGTTGACCGCTTGCTGACCGCTTCCCGTCATAACAAAAACGCCGGCTTCATGTCGGCGTTTTGTTTTCCCACTTTGTCGACAACGATAAGCTATTTGCCATTTGACGTTTGAAACGAGGATTTATATCGGAAGGGTATCAAACATCACATTCAATCGACTAGAGACGACAGACGAACAATCACCCTGGTTCCGACGCCGTCGTCGGTCTTGCAATAGACAGGCTTTTCGCCGAACTGCATGCAAAGCTGTTCGATTACCAGCGTACCGAGACCGTTCTTTTCAACGGATTTCTGATGGTCCTTGTCGAATCCCACGCCATCATCCTCCACGACCAGCACCGGAACCGCATCGTCACCCGGCTTCAGGCTGATCCGGATATGCCCTTCCGGGCGTCCCTTGAATGCATGCTTGATGGCATTGGTGACAAGCTCGCCCAGAATGATGCCGATTGTCGTTACATCGCGCGCTTTCAGATCCAGCGGCGCGAAATCGGTCGTGAACTCGATCTTGCGGTCCTGCCCGATGGCGTTGCGAATATCGTTGATGACGGTTCCGAGAAAATCGTCGACGCGCGCCGATTCCATATCCTCGCCCAGACGCAGGCGCCGGTGCGCCGTCGATACGGTCTGGACGCGATCACGAGCGGCGGCAAGAGCGGCACGGGCATCTTCGCTGCGCGTCTGCCGCATCTGAAGGCCAAGCAGGGATGAAACCGTTGCCAGCGAATTGCCGATGCGATGATTGGTGTCCTGCAGCAAAAGCTCGACGCGCTGGCGCTCGTGCTCGGCAATGCGGCGCTCCTGCTCCAGCTCGGCGGTCCGCTCCTTCACGCGCTGTTCCAGCAATTGCTTTTCGGAACGCAGCACCGTCTGCCCCTCGAACATCGACCGCGCATAACGCTGAACGCGGCTGAACAGCAAAAGCGCCAGCATGGCGGCCGAGGCCAGCGCTACAATGGACGTTGCCGTCATCCAGTAGCGCATGCTGTTGATCCGCTTGTTGCGTTCGAGAAGCTGCTGTTCTTCCGCATCGATGAATTGCGTGACGGTGTTGGCAAGCTGATCCATCAGCACCTTGCCCTCGTCACCGCGCACTTTTTCAACTGCTGCCGACACATTGCCCGACTGGGCAAGATTGACCGTCTCGCGCACATCTTCCTGTTCGCGCTCGACCAGCGCGCGGATTTGTTTGACCCGCGCATCCTGCTGCGGGTTCTGGCCCGTCAGGGCTTCAAGATCCCCCAGCGTCTTGTCGACGCTCAAGATCGTATTGCGATAGAGATCGAGATAAGTCTCATCGAGCGTCAGAAGATAGCCGCGACGGCTCATCTCGATATTGCTGGCAAGACGTGCAACCTTGTCGACCTGCTGGCGCAAGGCGTAATTGCGGGAAATATCGACAACCTGATGGTTGACCCCGGACGACAGAAACAGCGTCATGACCGCCGACAGCAGCACAAGGCCGAGCGAGACGATAACCGCAACCGGCTTCGACGACGATTGAAGCAGTTTTTGCAACAAGGCTGATGGCAAGGACGCAACCCACAAACAAACAATCACTTTGCCGACAGGAAATATCAGCAGAAGCTAACCTACAATTGGTTGGATAAAATGCAATCGCTGTGGGCGAAAACAGGCGATGGTTTGGGATTTTAGCAACACAAGCCCCCCTTCCCATCTGAAAGGGGGGCGAGAGCAGCCTCGCTTTACGCGAAGCTTCTCAAGGTTGCCCGCGATGAATCGGCATCCGGACCGTAATCGCTTTCGCCTTCAATCTTGAGGATTTCCTGCAGGCGCGTGCGGGCACGGCTGACACGGCTCTTGATCGTGCCGACAGCACAGCCACAGATTTCCGCAGCTTCCTCATAGGCAAAGCCTGAAGCGCCGATCAGAATGATCGCTTCGCGCTGGTCGTCGGGCAATTGCTCCAATGCTGCGCGGAAATCCTGCAGATCGAGCGTGCCATATTGCGAAGGATGGACGGCGAGCTGCTCGCTGAACACGCCATCCGTGTCCTGCACCTCGCGACCGCGCTTGCGCATCTGTGTGTAGAACTCGTTGCGCAAAATGGTGAAGAGCCAGGCCTTCATATTAGTCCCCATTTCAAAGGACTCCTGCTTGGCCCACGCTTTCATGATCGTATCCTGAACGAGATCATCCGCCTTGTCGTGCTGGCCGATCAGCGATACCGCAAAGGCGCGCAGGCTCGGCAGCGATGACAGAAGCTCTCGCTTGAACTGTGCATTACTTTCAACCGACGGATCGGGTGCTGTGCTCACGCATACTCTCCTGTTCAGCCTGATCGAGTTTTTGGAGAAGATCGAGGAAGCGATCCGGAATCGTCTCGTCCTGTATCGAGGTGTACAGCGCCTTTAGTTTCAATCCGACTTCACAATTTGGTCCTAATATATCCTTCTGAACGCGACGGGACGACCGAACCCCGGCTCCGTTCATGTGAAGGTTTTCTTTTTCTGCCATATCTTGATCGTTCCGGGCTGATTGCCCTACCCTATTAATCTAAGCCCCTGCTTGTCCGGGAAATGCACGGGCTATCAAAAAGTTCCCTAATATATCTCCCAATGTCGGAACTTTTTTCAAAGCGTCCCGTTTAGAGTAGCATAATGCTGCGCTCAAAGCATGGGTGGGAGAGGACAATGATCTTGTCCGCCGATGTGCATTCAATGAACGAAAGCGGCAGTTGAGGAGTTCCAATACCATGACGTTATCGACGCGTATCGCGCCGCACCTTCCCTATCTCCGTCGTTTTTCTCGTGCTCTTACCGGCTCCCAGGCTTCCGGCGACGCTTATGTTGCGGCTGCCCTTGAAGCCCTCATCGCCGATGTGAGCATTTTTCCGGACACCTCGTCAGACCGGATCGGCCTCTATCGCCTTTTCTGCGATCTTTATAAGACGGCCTCCGTTCGTGTGCCGGAGCCGGCGTCGGAATTTGCATGGGAACAACAGGCGGCAAGAAATCTCTCGCATATCGCGCCCCTGCCGCGGCAGGCATTCCTGCTTGTGGCCGTGGAAGGCTTTTCCGACAAGGAAGCTGCCGAAATTCTCGAACTCGACGATGCCGAGCTGAGCCGTGTTCTTTCGGCTGCATCGACCGAGATTTCGCGTCAGGTTGCAACGCGCATCATGATTATCGAGGATGAACCGCTGATCGCGATGGATATCGAGCAGATGGTGGAAAGCCTTGGCCATGAAGTGGTCGGCATCGCGCGCACCAAGGACGAGGCGCTGGCGCTCTACAAGCAGGAAAAGCCGCGCATGGTGCTGGCCGATATCCAGCTTGCTGATGGCAGCTCGGGCATCGATGCGGTGAATGAAATCCTGCAGAGCGATACGATTCCTGTCATTTTCATCACAGCCTTCCCGGAACGTCTGCTGACGGGCGAACGCCCGGAACCGACCTTCCTTGTCACCAAGCCGTTCAATCCGGATATGGTGAAAGCGCTGATCAGCCAGGCCCTCTTCTTCGAAGAAGCCTCGCAGGTCGCAGCCTGAAACCAGAGATCATAAACTCCCGAAAGACAGACGCCTTTCGGGAGTTTTGTTGTTGACGCTTCCCGCCACGAAATCACACCGCGTTGCGTTCTGTCATGAGTATTTAGAGTTGTGAGTGCCTTAATTTTCCCGGAACCGCGGAACCAATATGGCTTCGATGTCGTTTCTCCTTCACACAATAAAGAGGAGACCAGACATGCTTTATTATGCGCTCGTATTTCTTGTGGTGGCACTCGTGGCAGGTGCGCTCGGCTTCGGCGGCATCGCTGGTGCGTCAGCTGGGATAGCGCAGATTCTGTTCTTCGTATTCCTTGCGCTGCTCGTCGTTTCGCTCGTCGCGTCCGCGATCCGCAAGGCATAACAGATAGAAAATCAAAGGCTGTTTTTGACCTGACGATACACCAGCCTATATTGCAGCTTAATGAGATTGCCCGCCGCATACGACTGTGCGGCGGTTTACCGGTTCCAAAATCCGGGCCAGTTCAAGGATCAAAAGACGATCACTCGATCCAGACCCGCCGACCAGTCGATGAAATGGACGCCATGGCACGGAAATTTCCGCTCAGTTCTCCCCGGACTTTTGCCTCTTTGCCAACGGGCGACCCAAATATTTGTTGCGTCGCATTCTCCTACGCAAAACCGTTTCGCACTTTTGCTGGAAATGCTCTGAATTCGGTTGCGGGATAATCGGGGCAAACATGACCGCTGGCACAAAATTCACCCTGCAGGAAACCGAACCCGACGCCGCCCGCCTGCGCTCATTGCTAAGGGCAGTGCGCAACAGCAATGTCTGCGTGCTCTATCAAACGCCCGATCTGGTTTATTCGTGGGGAGAAAACATCCCCCTCTACTGGCAGGAAAAATGGAAAGTCGGCGGAAACGACTGTGATTTCATTTTCTCCGCCACCCTGCACAAGCTCGATGGCGCAAAGCGCGCGGCGCTGGATACCGGCGAAGCGCAGAATGTGGAGATCGCCATCAATGATGGCGACAAGCTGCGCTGGATCGAATTCCATATCGATTGCGACCGCGACGACACCGGCAATATTCTGGGTCTCGTCACCACGGCCATCGAGATCAGCGAACTGAAGCGGCGCGAGCAGGTGCTGAAGACTTTGCTGCGTGAAGTCAGCCATCGCTCAAAGAACCTTCTGGCCATCGTGCAAAGCATCGCCAGCCAGACGGCACGCTTCACCGATTCCATCGACGACTTTCTGCTGAAATTTCGCGGGCGCATCCAGTCCTTGTCCTATTCGCAGGATTTGGTGACCGATTCGAACTGGCGTGGCGCCCTGTTTCGCGATCTCGTGCATTCACAGGTCGAGAAATATATCGATGTCAGCGACGAACGCCTGAGTATCGAGGGCGATAATCCCTATCTTTTCCCCGGCGCCGCACTGCATGTCGGCCTCGCACTGCATGAGCTCGTGGTCAATGCGACCTCCTTCGGCGGTCTATCGATCCCTTATGGCCGCGTGAAGATTTCAGCACAGGTCATGCATGTCGCCAGCGGCGACGACAGGCTGGAGCTTCGCTGGGAAGAAACCAATCCTGCAATGCCCGAGGTTTTCGAGCACGATCCGCGTTTTGGCAGCGCCGTGTTGCAGCGCATCGTGCCGGCCTCCGTCAATGGTCACGCCGAATATCGCATCGACGGGACCGGGGCCGTCTATTCTCTCGTCATCCCCACGGAACAGTTTGACGCCTGATCAGGCGACTACTTCTCAACAGCTACAAAAAAAGCCGCCATGGTCAGACCTGGGCCTGAACCACGGCGGCTTGCTCTGAATTTGCGGAACGCCAGCTGCATAACGTTTGACGGTTAGCGCGGCATTCTCGCCGCTCGCCTCGTGCGGGGAGGTTGAGGCGAACTCTGAAGGCCGCGTTGTGGGGGCGGGGTCACGACCTTCATGCGCGCTTAACGCCACAGAAGAAACTTGGTTCCGTCAGTTTCGTATTTTTTTGCAATAAAGTTCGAGCCGGTGATGCACGATCTCGTAACCGAGCGATCTGGCGATCTCTTCCTGCAGTTTTTCGATCTTGTCGGAGCGGAATTCCACCACATCGCCAGAGTCCATATCGATGATGTGATCGTGATGCGCGCCGCTTGCCTGTTCGAAACGCGAAGGCCCCCCGGCAAAGGCGTGCCGGTGGATGGCACCGCGTTCTTCGAGAAGCTTCATCGTGCGATAGACGGTCGAAAGCGAAATACTGCTGTCGATCTCGACCGCGCGGCGAAAAATCTCCAGCGCGTCAGGATGATCTTCCGTCTCGGTCAATATGTTCAGGATGATCCGGCGCGGCCGCGTGATGCGAACGCCTGCCTGGCGCAGTTCCTGTTCATAGTCGGGCTTCTTGTACGATTCTCTCATGCGCCGATTATGCACCGTCGCATCGCCAGTTGCAAATTTTTGCAACTGGCGCCGGCCCGATCTCCCCAAGCCATTATTGTGAATGTACTTTAGAGCGCGTTTCGATCTGATTGAATCAGATCGGCGCTCTAACTGTTTGTTTTAACGCGCATCATATCCGAAAACCGTTTCACACTTTTCGGAATGCGCCCTAGTGACTAATATCCACTAACCGTTCGACATCCGACACGTCAGCCTTGTCGTTCAGATGGTATTGTCCCCTGCCCACCCGCACGAAAAGCGCATTGCCTTCCGGTTGGTTGTCTGTGCAGTTTTCGGCAAGAAACGAGAAGTATCTGGAATAAGGCCAGCCCGGAGCGACCCGTCGCACATCTCTCGGCGAGAAAGGTTCGGCAAGAATACCTTCCACCCTGACAGCATTATGGATTTGAGGATAAATATTCGACCCAATTTTCCACATGCATTAACTTTATCACCACCACATGCAGCATTCATATCCCGCGAACACGGGATAATTGCAGATTTTTTGCTTGGTCATAAAATGCTTAGATAGATAAGCGAAAACAGGCAGAGAAAGAGGCCGATAAACGCAACGAGGCTGCGCCAGTAAAACAGCCCCCAAAGACCGAAAATTATCGCCACGGGCGCAGTATAGATGCTGAATATGACAAGATATCCATCATCACCGACGCCAAACAGCACGATATAGAAAAATATGAGTGCGGTCGCAGCACCAAAAGCCAGCGACACGATGGCGGAAAAGCACCAGTCCCGCTTGCGCACCGATCGGTGCGTATCCGCTTTATCCAAAGCCATTACCAACGATCGTCATCCGGCTGGAGCAAGCACGGTAAAGAGTGCAGCTCCGTCGCGATCCAGCTCTTCGACGGCCACCGGATAGGTGTCGCCTTCATGCGATTTTAGGCCGACCACGGACGCATTCATCGCATCGGATATCGCATCCTTGCTGCCCCAGAATTTGCCGCGCTTTGTCAGGTCCGCCCCGTCATCGGGAATAGCAACGCTAAACTCCACCGCACCTTTATCGATGCCGTCGCAAATGAGGTTCGCCGATCCTGTCTTGATTGAAACGCTCATTGTTCCTCCGTGCCTGGTTGGTCCCTCATCGGGTAGGTAACCTAGCGCGCATCCGGAAAAGTGTAAAATACTGCGTGGGAAAGAAGATGATGGTACGCCCAAGGGGAATCGAACCCCTGTTTGCGCCGTGAGAGGGCGCCGTCCTGACCGCTAGACGATGGGCGCTTAGAGCATAAGCCGACCGGAGTGAAACGCGCTTCCAGCCATGTTGCTGATATAATCGCCAAAGAGAAAAAGCGCAATCCTCGAAGGCAGAAACAAACAAGGCGGCAATCATGCCGCCCTGAAAATGCTCAATCGCCGCACAGGCCTAACCAAGTCTCGATGAGTCAAACTCAACGCGACTTGGTATTACTCGACATTGCCGAGTTTAATCCGGCCGATGATACGCGATTCGCGATAGTCATAGATGATAAGTTCCGTACCGCCATCCGGCAGCAGCGTTTCCAGCGAAAGTTCGTTGCCGGAAAGGCTTTGCGAGAGAAGACGGGTGCCCGGCGTCAGGTTGATCTGCGATTCGATCAGCTTCGGCGGTTCCGGCTTTGCCGGAGCGGACGCAGCCTGTCCGGGGATATCCGAACGGGCTTCTTCCGCTGGCGGGGTTTCCGGCGCGCGATTGATCTTGTAGACAACGGCGACAAGCACGGCCATAAGACCGATCAGCATGACACCGATGGAGACGGCCAGAAGCCGGATCATTTTGCGGCGCACACGTTCCATGGCTGGATCAAGCTGGGGCTCGGCCTGTTCTTCCGGGTAATAGCCCTGCTGATAGTCCTGATAGCCTGAATCCTGATGATTCTGGTATCTCGGATAGTGTGGATCCTGCATTCAACGACTCCGGTTCGAACTTCGCCATGTTATGGCGTGTGCCGCGTGATAGAGCATTTTGCAGCCAAATGGAAACATTTGACGCCGCATAAATGCGGTAAAACCAAGAGATAGAGCTGTTCTGACGATTTCGTTAAAACACGCCCGCTCTCATAGAGGCCCATTCTCTTAGAGGAAAGACACGAGTGAAAGAGCTTACGACCGACTCCAATGCCACAGGCAAGCGTCTCGACCAGTGGCTGGCCGCAGCATTGGGGCCGGAACTCTCGCGCAGCCGCGTTCAGTCCCTGATTGCCGAAGGCCATGTGACCATCGACGGCGCACCCGCCCGTGAAGCCAAGCAGAAGCTGCGCGAAGGCATGACAATCGCCATCGTGCTGCCTGAGCCGGAACCAGCCGAACCCATCGCCGAGAACATACCGCTCGATATTCTTTACGAGGATGATGATCTCATCGTGATCAACAAGCCCGCCGGGCTCGTCGTTCACCCAGGCAACGGCAACTGGACGGGAACACTCGTCAATGCCCTTATATATCATTGTGGCGATAGCTTGTCGGGCATCGGCGGAATTCGTCGTCCCGGTATCGTTCATCGTCTCGACAAGGACACGAGCGGCGTCATGGTTGTTGCCAAGAATGACCGTTCGCACCGGCATTTGAGCGAACAGTTTGCCGATCATGGTCGCACCGGCGATCTGGAACGCGCTTATCTCGCGCTCGTCTGGGGTATGACAGAGCGCCCGCAGGGCTTCATCGATGCGCATCTTGGACGCTCGCATCGCGACCGCACCAAGCAGGCCGTAGTCAATGAAGAACGCGAGGATGCCCGCCACGCCATCACCCATTATGTAACTGTCGAAAAATTCGGCCCCCGCGAAGATGCAACCGCACTGGCCTCGCTCGTCGAATGCCGTCTGGAGACTGGCCGCACCCACCAGATCCGCGTGCACATGGCGCATATCGGTCATCCGCTTGTCGGTGACATGGACTATGGCAGTGCCTACAAGACCAAGGCCAACAAGCTGCCGGAACCATTGAAAGAGGCCGTGCGCGGTTTCCACCGGCAGGCACTGCATGCATGGCTGCTCGCTTTCACCCATCCAGCGACAGAAGAGCTGATGCGTTTCGAAGCGCCGGTGCCGGAAGATATGGAGCACCTTCTGGAAAATTTCCGGAAGCACTCTATATAATACTGGTAATTATCACGGTTCGCCGGAACAATGGACGGTATATAAGTAAGAAGCTGATCCAACATCAAAAACGAGGGCGCGGTCGTAGCCGCTCCCTTGCCACAAAAAACAATTCATTTCAGACCAGCGCGCATCCCGAAAAGCGGGAACCGGTTTTCGGAACAAGATGCGCTAGAGCATGTCTCCCGAAAGTGGGAACCGGTTTCGGGATAAAGACATGCGTAAAAACAAACAGATAGAGCATTTCCAATGATTCAATCAAAACAGGAAATGCGCTAGAATAAAAAGACAGGGCATTTCCTGTGCTTCAGGAAATGCAGGAGACGCTTCAGCCATGCAACCTTTGGCCTTGAGCGGCGTTCACATTGTAGTGACAGATTGTTTCATGCGTTAAAGGATCGTGTTTTCGCCAAAATCATGCCTATATATGAGAGCTCGCGAGAGGGAAGTGCAGGAGGCAGCCCCCGCGACAGGTTCGCCAAACGGGAACCTGAAATTATAAAGGAGGGTGCTCTATGGCCCAGATGAATCTCCCAAGCATCACGTCCGGTGACGGTGGTCTTACCCGTTATCTGGAAGAAATTCGTCGCTTTCCCATGCTTGAGCCGCAGGAAGAATACATGCTGGCCAAGCGCTATCACGAACATACTGATCCCAAGGCTGCCCACAAGCTGGTGACGAGCCATCTGCGTCTCGTGGCCAAGATCGCCATGGGTTATCGCGGCTATGGCCTGCCGATCGGTGAAGTGATCTCGGAAGGCAATGTCGGCCTCATGCAGGCTGTAAAGCGTTTCGAACCTGAACGCGGTTTCCGTCTTGCCACCTACGCCATGTGGTGGATTAAGGCCTCGATCCAGGAGTATATCCTGCGTTCGTGGAGCCTTGTGAAGATGGGCACGACCGCCAATCAGAAGCGCCTGTTCTTTAATCTGCGCAAGATGAAGAGCAAGATTCAGGCGCTCGATGATGGCGATCTTAACCCGGATCAGGTCAAGCAGATCGCAACCAAGCTCAAGGTCAGTGAAGACGAAGTGGTTTCCATGAACCGCCGTCTGTCCGGTGATGCTTCGCTGAATGCCCCCCTTCGGGCTTCGGAAGGCGAATCCGGCGAATGGCAGGACTGGCTGGTCGATGACAGTAGCAGCCAGGAGCAGGTCCTGATCGAGCAGGACGAACTCGAAAACCGCCGCTCGATGCTGGAACAGGCGATGGATACGCTGAACGACCGTGAACGTCGCATTTTCGAGGCTCGCCGCCTTTCGGACGACCCGATGACGCTGGAGGATCTTTCCGGCGAGTTCGACATCAGCCGTGAACGTGTGCGCCAGATTGAAGTGCGTGCGTTTGAAAAGGTTCAGGCTGCGGTGAAGGCCGCTGCCTACAAGCAGCAGAAGGCGCTGAACCATGTCGAGGAAGCGCACGCCTGAAACAGATAATCTGCTGATTCTTTTACTGCCGCAAAGTGGGAGACCATTTTGCGGCAGAACTATTTGAGCGTTAAAGCATGTCGCAGCTAAATGGATTCATTTAGCGTTCGCGAACATGCGGCAAATAAAAGAATCTAGAGCGAGCGCTATGAATTCCATTAAACGCGACGCGCTCTAGTGTTCCCCCTCGCCTTTGGCGAGTTCAAACCCTTCATCTATCCAGCCTGCCAGCCCACCCGCCATGATCTTGACGGGCCGGTCGAGATTGGCGAGCCGCAAGGCACCACGCGCCGCGCCATTGCAATGCGGTCCCGCGCAATAGGTCACGAAAATAGTTTCCTGCGGCCATTCCGCCATCTTGGACCCGATGATCTTGCCGTGCGGCAGATTGATTGCGCCTGGAATATGCGTCTGTGCAAAAAGCGTCGGGCTACGCACGTCGAGAAGCACGAAATCGGCTCCTTTGGACAAAGCATCATGCACGTCCCAGCAATCCGTCTCGAATGTGAATTCGGCTGCAAAATGATCCCGCGCCAGTACGCTTGGCGCTGGCGGGATGGCAGTTACGGCTGATTTCCTGTCGGTCTTTGTCACACTATCCATGGGTGATCTCCTTTGTCTTCGGAAAGATTGTCGCCCATTTTCCAAATCACTTGCAATTGGCGTGATTGACAATATACGTAAAGATAATGACAAATCAGATACCAGACCTCAAAGGCCCACTCGTCGTAGCGCTTCTCTATGATCGGCTTTGCACTTTTGAATTCGGCATTGTCGCCGAAATCTTTGGTCTGCCCCGCCCCGAAATGGGAACGGGATGGTATCGCTTCGCCAGTTGCCCGATTGAGGACGGCCCGCTGCGTGCGCATGGCGGCTTTGTCATCACGCCCGATGGCAGCTCCGATCTCATCGATGAGGCTGACCTTATCATTGTTCCGGGCTGGAAAGGTGCAGAGGTTCCGGTGCCGGAAGCCATCAGCGAAAAGCTGCGTCGTGCTCACCGACGCGGCGCGCGGCTTGCCTCCATCTGTTCGGGAGCCTTTGTGCTGGCCGCGACAGGACTGCTGGACGGCGGCACCGCCACCACGCACTGGCGCTATGCCGACGCGCTGCGCAACAAACACCCTGCAATCGATGTCGATGACGCGTCGCTCTATCGCGAACATGATAGCATCTTCACTTCGGCGGGAAGCGCAGCCGGAATAGATCTACTGATAGAAATCGTCCGGCAGGATTTCGGAGCCGCCGCCGCAAATTCCGTTGCCCGGCGGCTGGTCATGCCCGCTCACCGCACGGGCGGACAGGCACAGTTCCTCGAACGTCCGGTCACAAAGCGCGAAGGCACCGCAATCAGCCCGGTTCTGGACCGGATGCGCACCGATCTTGCTACAGGATGGACAATCGAGCGCATGGCTGCCGAATGCCGGATGAGCCCACGCACATTCCTGCGACGCTTCACTGAGGCAACCGGCGCCACGCCCGGCGACTGGCTCACCATGGAGCGTATCGCGGCTGCCAGGGAACTCCTCTCCCGGGGAGAAACGAGCATCGACGATATTGCCGCCGCGGTCGGCTTTGGAAGCGCCCACACGCTTCGCCATCATTTCCGTCAGAAAATTGGCATCAGCCCCGCGGAATATCGCAGGCGGTTCCTCGCGGAAACCGTCACCCAACCGATATAAAACTGTCAAATCACTGTAATGGATTGGCTTTAGGGACGAGGGCGTGTTTCACCCAAGCTTCAAGGTCTCCCAATGAAAAAGCTCCTGCTCGCCGCAGCTATCGCGCTTACCGCTGCCACCGCCGCATCTGCTTCCGAATATGTCTCCTTCCTTGATTATCCGCAGAAGGAACAGGACGGGACGGAGTTCTTCACAGCCATCGAAATCCCGCAAGGCAGCTTCACCAAATACGAAATCGACGACAAGACCGGCCATATCGTCGTTGACCGCTACCAGTCCATGCCTGTCATCTATCCGGCCAATTACGGCTCGATCACCAGCACACTTGCTGGCGATGGCGATCCGCTCGACGCACTCATCTACACGCGTGAGCCGATTGTTCCCGGCGCGATCATCAAGGTTCGTCCCATCGGCGTCCTGAAGATGATCGATGGCGGCGACCAGGACGACAAGATCGTCGCTGTTCCGACCACGGACATCGATCCGACCTATGACAACATCAAGGAAATCACCGATCTGCCGAAGATCGAACAGCAGCGTCTCGAAGCTTTCTTCCGCGTCTACAAGCAGTTGCCGGAAGGCCGCAAGGTCGTTGAACTGGGCGGTTTCGACAACGCCGAAGCTGCGCGAAACGAAATTGCCAAAGCCATCAAGGCTTTCGCCGAAAAGAAGTAACCAGCGCGACTTTGGTTTGCCTCAAAACAAAAAAGGCCGCTTTGAGCGGCCTTTTTCGTCTTTGTGAATGATATTAGTTCGTACCGAGCACGTCGTTGAACGCCTTCTCGCCCGGCACGCCCTTTTCAAGGCTGATAAGGGCGCGGCGACCATTGCGATAGGAGATCGGAATATCGATCCACTGCAAGCGGCGCATCAGCGAAAGATTGGTGTCCTGCGCGGTGCGGGCATCGTTCAGCCACACGATGAAGAAATTGTCGCCGATCTTCGAAGGCACGGCGATCAGCGGATTGCCCGCCGCCTGTTCCGTGTCCTTGAAAGTGATGCGCTGCACATTATCCACAACGCCGCCGGGGAAACCTTCCGGCACGGTGAAGACCAGTTCGATCAGATGGCTCGCCGGAATGGACTGATCCGTATTCTTGCGGATGGTCATTTTCAGCTCGACCTTGCTGGTCGGCATCGTGACGGTGGCGCGGACCGCCGGTTCGGCAGGCTGGCCGTCTTCCGGACTTTCCTCGATGGTCGACCACACCACATTGCCACGTTCGACCGAATCCGAACCCGCACCGCCACGTTCTTCATAGAGAAGCGCCTGCTGACCCACGGCAACGGTCTGGTTCTGTCCGGGCTGCGCGCCGGTCTGCGTATTCGTTTCGGCAGGCGCAGGCGTGGAAGCGGCAGTCGACGTGCCCTCGCCGATACCATTGGCACCGGCGGCAGGACCACTATCGGTTTCGCTGCCATCAGGCATCAGCCGTTGCGTCATTTTCGGCTCGCCTGCAGGCTGCTGCGGCGTCTGTTCGCCACCTGTCGTCGCCGTATTGGTGTCGGCTGGCGGCGGCGTCGTATCTTCGGGATGCGTTTCGGTATCGGAACCGGTCGCAGGCGCGTCGCTGCGTCCGAGGCTCGATGCCAGTTCCTGAATCTTGTCCTTGTTGGCCCAAACCGCATAACCGGCACCGCCGACAAGCAGGACTGCAATCAGACCGGCGATCAGGCCCTTGTAGGAGCGCTTCTCCTTCTTGGAGGTGCGCTCAATATATTCGCTGCGGCGAGCCTGCGCCTTTTCCTTGGCGCGGTCCAGTTTCCAGTCGTCGCTACGCTCGGCTGCAAAGGCCGGCGCATCATCATCTTCGCTGGAGAAACTGTCGCGACGCTCATCGCGCGGTGCACTGGTGAATGCGGGTTCGTCATCATCTTCATGCGGCGGTGTGCGCTCTGCTGCGTCCTGATTCGCTTCCTGCAGGAAATCTTCCAGCGCATCCTCAACCGGCTCTTCCGGCGCGGCGGCTGGCGGCGCATAAAAAGCTTCGACCTCGGCAATGGCATCTTCGAGAATATTGCGCTGGCGGACAGCGACAGCCTGCGAGGCATTTGCCGTAACAAGCTTTTGCTCGATCGTCGCGCGCGCTTTCGCATATACGCGCTGGCGCAATTCGGGCGACTTGTCCGCCTGCGCATCGATCGTCTTTTTCAGTACCGCTACAAAATCCGCCATTCCGTCTTACCCGGTTTCCGCCCGTCCAGATGAACAATAAGCACAGGATGCAATAAATGTCCCAATAATCACAATAATCAAGGGAAAGCAAAGTCTGCGGCTACGATTTAGCGAAGACTTTCAAAATGATGCGGTGAAATAGTGGCAAAATTCACCCTGTTGCGAAGCTTTGTACGGCCGATTGCGTTCTTTGTACAACGGTCGAAACAAAATCGGAGCAGCTTCCGGAAAAGCTGCTCCGAACATATCGCTCATTGACTGCAAACAATCAGTCGTGGAACGGATCGGTGACGAGGATCGTGTCCTCGCGTTCCGGGCTGGTGGAGAGCATCGCCACCGGCGCGCCGATCAGTTCTTCGATGTGACGGACATATTTGACAGCCTGCGCCGGAAGATCGTTCCACGAACGCGCACCTGCGGTCGTTTCCGACCAGCCCGGCAAGGTTTCATAGATCGGCTTCACCCGTGCCTGCGCGCCCATGGAGGACGGCAGATAGTCGATGCGCTTGCCATCAAGCTCATACGCAACGCAAATCTTGATTTCATCCAGACCGTCGAGAACATCGAGCTTGGTGAGCGCAATGCCGGTGATACCGGAGGTACGAACCGTCTGGCGCACGATTACGGCGTCGAACCAGCCGCAACGACGCTTGCGACCCGTCACCACGCCGAATTCATGGCCCTTGGTGCCAAGGAATTCGCCGATCTCGTCGTCCAGTTCGGTCGGGAACGGACCTTCGCCAACGCGGGTCGTATAGGCCTTGGTGATGCCAAGCACATAGCCGATGGCCGTCGGGCCAAGCCCCGAACCGGCGGCAGCCTGACCGGCAACCGTGTTGGAGGACGTCACAAACGGATAGGTGCCGTGATCGTTGTCGAGCAGTGCGCCCTGCGCGCCTTCAAACAGGATGCGGTCGCCAGCCTTGCGGCGCTCATCGAGAACACGCCAGACCTGATCGATATAGGGCAGAATCTGATCGGCAACCGAGGTCAGTTCGGTCAAAATGGTTTCAACCGCGATTTCCTCAAGGCCCATGCCGCGACGCAGCAGATTGTGGTGGGCGAGCAGGCGTTCGACTTTCGGCTGCAGCGTCTCCGGCTCGGCCAGATCGATAACGCGGATGGCGCGACGGCCGACCTTGTCTTCGTAGGCCGGGCCGATGCCGCGCTTGGTCGTGCCGATCTTGAGACCCGAATTGGAGCCTTCGCGCATGGCATCGAGATCGCGATGGATGGAAAGGATGAGCGGAGCATTTTCAGCAATGCGCAACACATCCGGGTTGATGTCGATGCCCTGCGCACGCAGCTTCTCGGTTTCAGCAACGAAATGATGCGGATCGACAACGACGCCGTTGCCAATAACGCTCAGCTTGCCGCGCACAAGGCCGGATGGCAGCAGCGAAAGCTTGTAGCTGACGCCGTCGATAACAAGCGTATGACCTGCATTATGACCACCCTGGTAGCGCACGATGACATCGGCGCGTTCGGACAGCCAGTCAACGATCTTACCCTTGCCCTCATCGCCCCATTGCGATCCGACGACAACCACATTTGCCATTGAAGAAACTCCTTGGCTTCTATTTGAAAATCCAAGGATCAAAGCGGCCCGTTCATCGCCAGCTTGAGGCTACAGGGTGCTGATCCCTCGTCTCTATACAGATTGAAACGGGATTGCGCGACTCTTTCGTGCAATAAATTCGCGATTTTTAGTGCGAAACGTGGAAAAGAAAGGCGCTTAGGTTGCTTGAGATTCCGTTTGTGGCGTGGCGAAAATGGTGATCTTTGAGAACCGGCGCGCAACGTACTATGAGTACGTGAGCACCGGAAGCGCAAAAGAGCGCCATTTGCAGCCCGCCAGAATCGGAAGATCTGCAACCTAACCGGCGCGGACCATATACAGCGCATCCTCCGAATAGCTTTTCAGCTTTTCCTCAAGCGCCGGAAGGTCGCGCACGACGAAGCCCTTCTTTTCCCAGAAGCCCTGTGAGCCGCTGACGGCAACGAGAGACATGGTGACGAAGCCATCACGTTCAGCCTGCAAGGCCATCAGTTCGACGACGCGCGTGGCAGCACCGCTGGAACGGGCTTCGGGCAAGAGCGCTATATCGTGGATATAATAGGTGTTGGTATCCTCGGGGAGCTCTCCCAGAACAGCGTTGAGAGCCGGAACCGTATCAAGCTTCCACGGATGGCTGATGCCATAACCAAGGATTTCGGTGTCACGGGCGAGTACGAAGCAACCCGCCGGATAGAGTTTGAAGCGGTCCCGGAAGACCGCCTCATCTTCGAAGAAATCGAGATGGACAACATTAGCAACCGCAGTCACGCTCGCAATATCCTGCTCGTGCATGCGCCGCCATTCCGGCTGTACCATCTCTTCAACCATTTTCTCAAACTTCTCCGACGTTGAACTCAAGCGGTGTTGCCGCCTTGATTGCCTCTTGAGCCGTCAGTTCGTCAAGTGCTGCCTGTGGAATCTGTTCATCCACATAGAGCATGGCAATCGCGTCACCACCTGGATGGTCACGTCCGAGCGAGAAGTTTGCGATGTTGATATTGTGCTTGCCGCAGATCGTGCCAAGCAGGCCGATCATGCCCGGAACGTCATTGTTGGTGACGTAAAGCATGTGGGGGCCGACCTCGGCATCGAGATTGATTCCCTTGATCTGGATGAAACGCGCCTTGCCGTCCGAGAAGCAGGTTCCGGCGATGGAGCGTTCACGCAAGGTGGTCTTCACCGTAAGCTTGATATAGCCGTCGAAGATACCGGACTTGTCGCGCTTGACTTCCGAAACGATGATGCCGCGTTCCTTCACCATGATCGGTGCGGAAACCATGTTGACGTCGGCGACCTGCGGACGGATGAGACCGGCCAGAGCCGCACTCAACAATGCGCGCGTGTTCATCGTGGCTGTAGAACCGTCGAACAACACTTCCACTTCCTGGATCGGCTCATCCGTGACCTGACCGACGAACGCGCCAAGCACATCGGCAAGTTTCACGAACGGCTTGAGGCGCGGCGCTTCTTCCGCAGTGATCGAGGGCATGTTGATGGCATTGGAAACGGCACCCTTCACGAGATAGTCCGACATCTGCTCGGCTACCTGAAGCGCGACATTTTCCTGCGCTTCCGAGGTCGATGCACCGAGATGCGGCGTGCAGACGACATTGGGCAGCGAGAAAAGTTCGTTTTCCGTCGCCGGTTCCGTTTCGTAAACGTCTATACCGGCACCGGCCACATGGCCGGATTTCAGCGCTGCCACCAGATCCTTTTCCACGATCAGGCCACCGCGGGCGCAATTGACTATACGCACACCCGGCTTTGTCTTGGCCAGGTTTTCCGCATTGATGATATTGCGGGTCTTGTCGGTCAATGGCGTGTGCAGCGTGATGAAATCGGCGCGGGCAAGCAGCTCGTCAAGCTCAACCTTTTCAACGCCCAGTTCCTGCGCACGGGATTCGGACAGGAACGGATCGAAAGCCACCACATGCATCTTCAGGCCAATGGCCCGGGTCGCGACAATCGAACCGATATTGCCGCAACCGACGACACCCAGTGTCTTGCCGGTGATTTCCACGCCCATGAAGCGGTTCTTTTCCCACTTGCCTGCGCGGGTGGAAGTGTCTGCCTCCGGCAATTGCCGCGCCACAGCGAACATCAGCGCAATGGCATGTTCGGCAGTGGTGATCGAGTTGCCGAACGGCGTATTCATGACGATGATACCGCGACGCGAAGCCGCCGGAATATCGACATTGTCCACGCCGATACCGGCGCGACCGACGACCTTGAGCTTCTTGGCGGCTGCGATCAGCTTTTCCGTGACCTTGGTGGCCGAACGGATCGCCAGACCATCATAATCGCCGATGACTTCGAGAAGCTTTTCCTTGTCCTTGCCGAGATCAGGCAGGTAATCGACTTCCACGCCGCGATCCTTGAAAATCTGGACGGCAGTGGGCGAAAGCTTATCGGATACGAGAACGCGAGGTGCCATGGAGGCCTCCTTCAAACATTTTCAGACCAAACATTTCCCGTAAACACAGACCGATCTGCTTCAGGAAATGCTATGAATAATGGGGGATGCGGACCGTGGCCGCCCCAACGCGGACCACGGCGTCATGCACGAAATGCTCAGGCAGCAGCTTTCAGCGCAGCCTTCTGCGTTGCAAAAGCCCAATCCAGCCAATGCGTCAGCGCTTCCAGATCGGAAGTTTCCACCGTGGCACCGGCCCAGATGCGCAGACCCGAAGGTGCATCGCGATAGGCACCGATGTCATAGGCAACGCCCTCCTTGTCGAGCGCAGTGACGATGCCCTTGGCAAAAGCGGCCTGCTCGTCGGCAGACAAGGCAGTCACTTGCCTGTCGACAATCGTAAGGCAGACGGAAGTGTTCGAACGCGTTTCCGGCTTCACAGCCAGATTGGCAATCCACGGCGTCTTTGCGACAAAACCGTCGAGAACTGCAAAATTCGCATCGGCGCGCATAACCAGCGCATCGAGACCGCCAAGCGATTTCGCCCATTTCAGCGCATCGAGATAGTCTTCCACGCAGAGCATGGACGGCGTGTTGATGGTTTCACCGACGAAGATGCCTTCGATCAGCTTGCCGCCCTTGGTCATGCGGAAAATCTTCGGCAACGGCCAAGCAGGCTTGTAGCTTTCCAGACGCTCGACAGCACGTGGGCTGAGGATGAGGATGCCGTGTGCACCCTCGCCGCCCAGAACCTTCTGCCAGGAGAAGGTCACGACATCGAGTTTCGGAAAATCGAGGCGTTGCGCGAAAGCGGCAGATGTTGCATCGCAGAAGGTCAGGCCCTTGCGGTCAGCCGGAATGAAATCGCCATTCGGGACGCGCGCACCGGACGTGGTGCCGTTCCAGGTGAAAACGACATCGCGGTCGAAATCGACCTGCGAAAAATCGACAATCTCACCGTAAGGCGCTTCGAAGGTGCGAACATCTTCGAGCTTGAGCTGCTTCACCACATCCGTGACCCAGCCCGAGCCGAAGCTTTCCCACGCGACCATATCGACGCCACGCGCGCCGAGCATGGACCACAGCGCCATCTCGACAGCGCCGGTGTCGGAAGCCGGCACGATACCGATACGGTAATCGGCAGGCACCTGCAGCACTTCGCGGGTAAGGTCGATGGCTTCCTTGAGCTTGGTCTTGCCGATTTTCGCGCGGTGCGAACGGCCAAGCGCCGCATCGACCAGCGCATTCAGCGACCAGCCGGGACGTTTTGCACAGGGACCGGATGAAAAGTTAGGATTAGCCGGGCGAACTGCCGGCTTCGCAATCGTCGTCATGTTGTTTCTATCCTCTCAGATAGCACGCGTCTCGTTGGGGAGACGTGGCCCACTTACTGGGATAGCCGAAAGTGCATTTTTCCTCAATACGGCTTTCGGGGAATATTTTCATCAAACCCGCCCGGATTGCTCCAGGCGGGTAGAATTTCATTATCGCGTGACTGTTTGCGTCTCCGATGGCTCTTCTTCCATGCGCGCATAGTAGCTTGCGATCAGCGCACCGGAGATATTGTGCCAGACGCTGAAGACAGCGCTTGGCACAGCCGCCAGCGGCGAGAAATGCGCATTAGCGAGAGCCGCGCCAAGCCCACTGTTCTGCATGCCGACCTCGATGCTGATCGCCTTGCGCTTTGCCAAGGAAAGCCCGGCAAAACGCGCAGCGAAATAGCCAAGCAGCAGACCGCAGCCATTGTGCAGGAACACCACCGCGAAGATCAGCAGGCCGGACTCCGCTATGGCAGCCTTGTTGACCGCGACCACGGCAGCAACGATGAGCACGATACCGATAACCGACACAAGCGGCAGCATGGGGACTGCTGCCTTGACGAGGCCCGGAACCAGTTTCTGCAGGACGAAGCCAAGCGCCAGAGGCACTAGGATCACCTTCACGATGCTGTTGAACATGCTCATCGCATCAACGGGCAGATACTGGCTGGCGAAGAACCAGACCAGAAACGGCGTCACGAGTGGCGCCAGCAGTGTGGTGACACTTGTGCAGGCTACGCTCAGCGCCACGTCGCCCTTCGACAGATAGGTCATGACGTTGCTGGCCGTTCCGCCGGGGCAGCAACCGACCAGAATGACGCCCGCGGCCACTTCCGGCGACATCGGAATGATGCGCGTCAGCAAGACGGCGAGAAGCGGCATAATGATGAATTGAGCCAGCACGCCGATGGCGACCTCGAAAGGTCTTTTGGCGACTTCGGCAAAATCCTTGCCGGAAATGGTCAGGCCCATCCCGAACATGATGATGCCGAGCAGGACCACGATCCACGGCGCAAAAACGCTGAATGTAGATGGAAGTACAAAACCCAGAATGGCAAAAACAATAACCCAGACAGCGAATGTCCGGCCTACGAAATCTGAAAATGCTGCAATTGCTTTCATTACCCTCTCCTTTTCAGGAAATGCGTTCAACGCATTCTGTCACCTGTAAGGATTTGGGCCGCATATGAAAACGAAAAATTCGATATAGCTGAAATAATGAATTGCAAAGCGGGCCCGAAGGCCCGCCGCAATTATAGCAGGGCGCCAAGGTGCTAACGCATTACGCCCTGAAAATGCTCAATTTCCGCACGGGCTTAACCAAGTCTCGATGAGACTTGGTATTACCAGGTCGTAAAGCGCACACCAGCGCGCAACTGATGCGACTGAATATCCTTGTCGCTGAGCGTCAAGCCTGCTGCGCTTGCAATATCCGCACCTTCGATGACCCCATAACGATAGCCGATATCGAGCTTGATGTTGGATGCCACGTCGATGCCCACACCCGCCATCAGCGCCCAGGCGAGACGATAATCATCATCCGTCTTGTAGTCACCATAGGCCGTATTGATGGAATAGCGCACATTGGCGAAGCCGAGGCCCGCACCGAGATAAGGGGTGAAGCCGTAATAATTGCCGAGATCGACATAGGCGTTGGCCATCATGTCCCAGTTGCGAACATCGACGTCCAGATCCTCGAGGTTCTGCTTGGAATAGCCGAGCGTCACGTCGCCGCGCAGATTATCCGTGAACTGATAGCCGACACCGACAGACGCCACGACATTCTTGTCCAGATCATAGCTCTGAGATGCGCTCCACGAAGGCGCCTCGGTCTGAACCTTGACCTTGGAGGAGAGATTGTAGCCGATATCGCCACGCAGATACCAACCGGACCCGACCTCGACCGGCTGTTGCACCGGTGCGCCCGGCTCATAGCTGACCATATCGAGATCGGCGGCAAAAGACTGCGATGCGACGCATAATCCGGCCAGCACAGCAGCCGACGAACAGAAAGCACGCCATTGCATAGACATGATGAAATCCCCGCTTATGAATGTATCATCACATATGAATGAACATGGTTAAGATCACATAAATATAGGGATATGTTTACTATGATTCTAAACAAATAAGGCCCGGATGACCGGGCCTTATTTGTCTCGGAAATTACTTTTTTACTTGTAAACCGGACCGTCTACGATGGTCGAAACCTGCTGCGGGGCATAGGCTGTGCCTGCACCGCCGAACATGTAACGCAAGCCAACGCGCACATCATGCACATTCATGCCATTGTCGTGGCCGTCGCCGATCCACTGATTGCCCTCGAACATCTTGCCGCCATTGATGTGGCGGTAGCGATAGCCTGCATCGAGCTTGAGGTTCTGCGTGAGATCAACCGACGCACCAGCCATGAGTGCATAGGTAAAGCGCCAGTTGGCAGCGCCTTCCTGCGTACCGCCATAACGAACGTCGTCGAGATCGCCCCACTTCACGCGGGTGCCGCCAATACCGGCGCCGACATAGGGCGTAAAGCCAGCAAAATTGCCAAGATCGACATAGGCATTGGCCAGAATGGAGAGAGCGGAGAACCGGCCGCGCTCATCGGAAGCGCAGTTGATATCGCCGTTACAGGCCGAGCCGTAGGTATGACCATTGAACTTGGCGCGGGTCATGTAGTCGACCGTCAGATCGGTACGGAAATAATCCGTCACCTGATAGCCGACACCACCGCCCACAAGGAACGAACCCTTCAGATCGCCGTAAAGCGTGTTGCTGCCGAAGGTCGGCGAGCCGCCGCCGCAAGTCGCGCAATTATCAATGGTCGCGTAGTCGGCATCCTTGAACTTGGCCTTGGAGTAACCGATATCGCCGCGCAGATACCAGCCACCAACGGCAGGCGGAGCGACAACGACTTCCGGAACCTCCGGAACAGGCTCAATGATATCCGCCGCAAGAGCGACAGACGCCACAGCCATCAGGGCAACCGATGCCGCCACACCGGCAAAAAGAGTTTTCGTAAGACTTTTCATATGTCTGCCCCATCGAAGAATCGCGCCGCCGAAAGCGACGGTACGGATGTTTGAGGGGAGACTATTCGGCAAAAGTTAAATACAACTTAACCTTGTTTTTTTACCAAGTTCATTAACGCTTGCTAATTTACAGCAGGCGACCTGGCTGTCCCGACGGGCATCGCGAAAACCGCGCTCACTTTCAGGGTTCGCTCCAAACAAAAAGGCACGGGACAAAACCCGCGCCTTTGCTGAAATTGGTCGTGAAGTAATCAGGCGGCAGCGCTGCCTTCGGAGGAGATCACGTCGATGATGTCGTTGACGACCTTTTCCACCAGACCACGATCATCGCCTTCTGCCATGACACGAATAAGCGGCTCCGTGCCGGATGGGCGAATGACCAGACGGCCCTGAACGCCAAGACGCTCGGTTGCCTCGTCGATTGCGCTCTTCACGCGCTTGTTCTCCAGCGGCTTGCCGCCAGCGGTGCGCACATTTTTCAAAAGCTGCGGCACCGGATCGAACTTGCGGCAAACCTCGCTGATCGGCCTGCCCTGTTCCTGCGCAACCGCAAGAATCTGCAGCGCAGAGATCAGGCCGTCGCCCGTCGTCGCGAAATCGGACAGAACAATATGGCCGGACTGCTCGCCGCCGACATTGAAACCATGCTCGCGCATGTGCTCGACCACATAACGGTCACCCACCTTGGTGCGGGCCAGCGTCAGATGGCGGTCGGCAAGGAAGCGCTCAAGTCCAAGATTGGACATGACGGTTGCCACAATGCCACCGCCTTCGAGGCGGTCGGTTGCAGCCCAGCTTTCAGCAATGACAGCCATCAACTGATCGCCATCGATGACAGTGCCATTTTCATCGACCAGCAAGACACGATCCGCATCGCCATCGAGCGCAATGCCAACATCGGCGCGCACTTCGTGAACCTTCTTCATCAGGCCGATCGGATGCGTCGAACCGCAATCCTCGTTGATGTTGATGCCGTTCGGCTCGTTATTGATGGTGATGACTTCAGCACCCAACTCCCACAGAGCGGCAGGGGCTACCTTGTAGCCAGCGCCATTGGCGCAATCGACGACGACGCGCAGGCCGTTCAGGTCGATATTGCGCGGCAGCGTGCGCTTGGCAAATTCGATATAGCGGTAGATGTCGCCGTCAACGCGCTTGGCGCGGCCGACATCACCATGGCTGGCCAGATAAGAGGTCAGATCACCATCGATCATCGCCTCGATCTTGAGTTCGATCTCGTCGGAAAGCTTGTACCCATCTGGACCGAAAAGCTTGATGCCATTGTCATAGAATGGATTATGCGACGCGGAGATCATGACGCCGATATCGGCGCGCAACGAGCGGCAGAGCATAGCGACAGCAGGCGTCGGGATCGGGCCGAGCAGGAACACATCCATACCGGCAGCAGTGAAACCGGCCACCAGCGCGTTTTCCAGCATATAGCCCGAACGGCGTGTATCCTTGCCGATAACTACGCGCGAGGCCTGCCCCTTGCGGCGGAAGATATGACCGACCGCCATGCCAACTTTCATGGCAACTTCCGGTGTCATCGGAAAGCTGTTTGCCTGTCCGCGAATGCCATCGGTTCCAAAATATTTCCGTGTCATCTGTTTCGCCTTACGCTGAGCCATGAACCGCTCTCTATGCCTTCAAATATATGTCGCCCAAAATGATCGGCGAGCAATGGCCGCCGGTTGGCCGGACAGCAGATTTTCGCTGTTCTTAACGCAAAAACCCTCACAAATGCAATTTCGCCTTTGGCGGCAAGTTCGACCGTCCCACGTCCAAAGTCGTAATCTGACGCAATATGATGCGCCGAAATCCTTAACGAGCCTTTGCGGCAAGCCCCAACAAAGCCGGATAGCAAGAAAGCCGGGACCAAGCCCGGCTTCCTCTATTCAACTTCGAGCAGCTTACTGCGGCTGCGGCTCCATACCTGGTTCATTGCCAGGCTCGCTGCCCTTGCGCTTGCGCGGGCTTCCTGCCTTCGGCACGCCCGAACCGCGCGACGGCGTATCGTTGCCCTGTTCGCGAGATGGCTTGTTGCCCGCAATCAGTTCCTTGATCTCGTCGCCGGAGAGCGTTTCATATTCGAGCAGACCTTCGGCAAGCGCGATCCAATCCTTCTTCTTCTTGGTCAGGATGCGGGTCGCCTCGGCATAGGCCTCGTCGATCAGGCGGCGCACTTCGGCATCGATGATCTGCGCGGTTTCTTCCGAAATATTCTGCGTGCGGGACACCGAATGGCCAAGGAAGACCTCTTCCTGATTGTCGCCATAAGCCACACGACCAAGCTTGTCGGAATAGCCCCACTGCGTCACCATCGAACGGGCGAGCTTGGTGGCCTGCTGAATATCGGAGGAAGCACCGGAAGTGATGTTTTCCTTGCCGAATTTCAGCTCTTCAGCCACACGGCCGCCCATCATGATGGCAAGACGCGACACCATCCAGGTATAGGTCGCCGAATAACGGTCGCCTTCGGGAAGCTGCATCACCATGCCGAGCGCACGACCGCGCGGAATGATTGTCGCCTTGTGGACCGGATCAGCCTTCGGCACGTTGAGCGCAACGATAGCGTGGCCTGCCTCGTGATAGGCCGTATTGGCCTTTTCTTCCTGCGTCATGGCGGAGCGGCGTTCCGCGCCCATCATGATCTTGTCCTTGGCGTCTTCGAATTCCTGCATGGTCACAAGGCGCTTGTTGCGGCGTGCGGCCATAAGGGCAGCTTCGTTGACGAGGTTGGCGAGATCGGCACCGGAGAAGCCCGGCGTGCCGCGTGCGACAACCTTGAGATCGACATTGGGTGCAAGCGGCACATTGCGCACATGCACTTTGAGAATCTGTTCGCGACCGACGATATCCGGGTTCGGAACCACAACCTGACGGTCGAAACGGCCCGGACGCAGCAGTGCGGGGTCGAGAACGTCGGGACGGTTGGTCGCCGCAATCAGGATGATCGATTCGTTGGCCTCAAAGCCGTCCATCTCGACCAGAAGCTGGTTGAGCGTCTGTTCGCGTTCATCATTGCCGCCGCCGAGACCAGCACCGCGATGACGACCGACAGCATCGATTTCGTCGATGAAGATGATGCAAGGCGCATTCTTCTTGGCCTGTTCGAACATGTCGCGGACACGGCTCGCGCCAACACCGACGAACATTTCAACAAAGTCCGAACCGGATATGGTGAAGAACGGCACATTGGCTTCACCCGCAACAGAGCGCGCCAGAAGCGTCTTACCGGTACCGGGAGGGCCAACGAGCAGCACACCGCGCGGAATCTTGCCGCCCAGACGCTGGAACTTCTGCGGATCGCGCAGGAATTCGACGATTTCCTCAAGGTCCTGCTTGGCTTCGTCCACACCGGCAACGTCCTGGAAAGTAACGCGGCCATGCGCTTCCGTCAGCAGCTTGGCCTTCGACTTGCCGAAGCCCATAGCACCGCGCGAACCACCCTGCATCTGGCGCATGAAGAAAATCCACACGCCAAGGATCAGGATCATTGGCAGCCAAGACAGGAGAATGCCGATCAGCGAGCTGGAACCGTCGGTTTCAGGGCGCGCGGTGATCGCGACGTCCTTGCTTTCAAGGCGCGAAACAAGACCTGTATCGCCCGGCGAATAGGTCTGGAAGGTCGATCCATTGTCAGCAAAAGTACCGCTGATCCGCTGGCCGGTAATCGTGACCGATTTCACGCGACCGTTGGATACGTCGTCAATAAATTGCGAATAGGAAACTTCACGGGAATTGGAGCGCTGACCTGGGCTTTGGAACAGGTTGAACAGCGCGATCAAAAGAAGAGCAATGATCGCCCAAAGGGCGAAGTTGCGATAGTTCGGATTCATATCGGGTCCAATCGATACCACGGCCATTCCGCGGGCACGGAACGATGTTTCGGTCTAACATAGGATCGAAGGATGGCCTTGCCAAGGCGCGTTCGACCCCGCATCCTCGATTCTTCGCACTCTGGTTTACAAAAATTAGGACATTTCCGCGCAGATACGCCCGATGCGGGCTTCCACGGCCCTTGCAAGGTCGAAATCATGCCCCGGCAACACGTGATCGAAGATCGCAAAATGCCGTTCGATATGAATGTCTTGCAGAAAATTTTCGTCTGGCAGGAACGGCAGGGCGAAAAGCCTGCCATCTCTGTAAAGAGCTGGCGAAACCAGCAGGGCCTCACGTCTTCGAGATTCGATTTCGATATTCTGCGACTTCAGGAAGTCGGCAAGTTCCTGTCGTCCCGGTGCAGCGAGTTCGAAATCCATCTTGCCTTCGTTCAAGAAACGGAACCGGCCGTCCCAGATAATTGGCTTATCCCGCTCAAGACGGAGCTTCGGCAGATTACGTTTTTCACGAAGAAACCGATGCGGTGCACCGTTGTCGCCGCGCTCGATCAGGGCGCCGAATACGGTCAGGCGATGATTGTCATCATCTCCAGACAGAACCCGCTCAATGCGTGAGCGCTCGCTATCGCCCGGCAGGAAACGGCGTCCGCCAGCGATTGCTGCAAGCAATCCGGCGAAGAGCCGTCTCACATTGTCTGGAAGCACGGCGTAAAGCTGCGGATCGACGAGCAAAGCATCGGTCACATCAACGCGTAGGCTCGCCGGGTTGCCCAGCGCAGCAATCAAGGCCGCATTGTCCCGTTCGCGTGCCGCTCCAGCCTCGGCAATCTGGTCGAGTACAGTCTGCCTGTCTGCCTCCGCAGCTATACCCAGACGAATCCGCGGACGTTCATATTTGGTGTTGGCATTGCTGGGATCATCCACCCAGTTGATACCCCTGCCCTGCAAATCATCGCGCAAGGCCTGCCGGGAAACGGAAAGCAGAGGACGGTCAAGTTCGACCGAGCCTTCGAGCCCAAGACCGTCCAGCAACGAGCGCGACGACATGGCCGCAAGCCCGCGCGCCTCGGTGTGGGCGCTACGTTCCTTGCGCATCAGAAAGGTTTCAATCTGATCGTCCTGCGTATGGCCGGTGACGATGAAGGCGCCACCTGCGTCCCGCGCCGCCTGCACCAGCAGCCGATAGCGCGCCGTGCGCGCAGCAGCGGCGAGCCCGCTTGCCGGTTTGGCGTCGTCCCAGACGAGAATGCGGTGTTCAATCCCGTATTGTCGGCAAAGCAGGCCGACATTCTCGGCTTCGGCCTTCGATTCGGCACGCAACCGATGATCCACCGTCACGGCAATCAGCCGCGGTGGGTTCTTGAGCATGGCCATATAGTCCCGGAGGAGAAAAAGCAGGCCAAGAGAATCGCTGCCGCCCGAAACGGCGGCTATGACGGCCTTTGCCTTCTCAAATCCGAATGGCTCGAATAATCTGGAAATATTGCTTGGGCTAAGCCCCACGAAATAACTCCGCAATCAGCACTTTGCGCGGCTGCGCTCATCGGCAACGCGCTTCAAAATGGCAGGCGCTGCCTTGGGGTAACGTTCCGGAATCTGCGCGAAGGTCGCACAGGCAACATCGCGATTGTCCATTTTTTCAAGCGTCATGCCGAGCTTGAACATGTTTTCCGGCGCGCGCTTCGAATCGGGATAATCGCGCTGCGTATCGATGAATACCGTCGCCGCTTCCGGATAACGGCCCTGACCGTAAAGCGTTTCCCCCAGCCAGAAGCGTGCTTCCGCCGTGTTGGGGTCCGCCGGATAGCGCTTCACATGCTCGCGAAAACCGGTTTCCGCTGCCTTGTAGTCGCCCGACATCAGATATTGATAGGACGCCTGATAGAGCGAATTGGGGTTATCGTCGGTCGGAAGAGATGCGACCGTATCGCCTGCAGCCGTTCCGCCCGCTGTGTTACCTGGTGCCGCACCCGGTTGTGCCGTTCGTGGTGTGGCATCGAGCGTTTCGCCGATTACATTGCCACTGGCGTCGAACCGGATGGAACCCAGCGATTGCGGCGGCTCGCCACGTGCCGGTCCGCCCTGAGCGGGCGTATTCGAACCAATAGCCATGGAATCGGCGCCAGAAGACTGGCTGGCCGCAGCCTGCGAAGAAGCGTCATATCCGCCATTCTGTGGAGCGCTTCCGGAAACCCCGCCATCGAGGTTTCCGGTGTTGCCTAGACTGGTGTCTTGACTGGAACCGGCATCGGCGAGCGACGTGTCGCCGCCAGCCTGCTGGACATCCGTATCCGCGCGCTTGCCGGTTTCCAGAAACTGGAAGCGATTTTCGTTTGCTTCCTGCATCTTCTGCATCTGATCCTGCATTTCGAGGATCTGGAAATTCATGGCTTCTGCACGTGCACTCAATGCATCCGCGATCCCAGCGGGGTTGCCCATGCCCTGTGCACAGAGATCAGCCCCCGGCGATGCTGCGGCAGGAGCTGGCTGAGACGCACCGCTGGAAGCGGGCGAGGTCACGCCGTTCTTCTTTTCCAGTTCTTCAAACCGGAATTCATTGTCTTCCTGCGTCTTTTGCAACTGATTGTCGGTAAACGAAATCTGGGCGTCCACGTCCTCGACCTTGCCGGTCAGGTTGCGCACCAGTTCCTGTTGCAGACCAGGGCTTTGATAGCCGCCGCCCTGCCCGCCGCCGCTGCCATTATCACGCATGGCGTCATCGAGAATTGCCGTCGAACCGATGCTGACGCGATTCTGTCCGCCGCCACGCCCCTTCTCCAATGCCTGAAAACGCGCTTCGTTGTCGCGCTGGATTTTCAGCATCTTGTCGCGAAGCTGCAAGATGCGTGCATAGGACTGGGCGTTTTGATGCGCCAGATTGCAGACCTGCTGCGAAAACTGATCCCCGCCGGGAGCGCCAGCCTGCGCAAGCTGAATTCCCCCTTGCGAGGAAACAGATGCCGCCAGAACCGGAGCACTCACCAAAAGCGGCAGCATGGCAATTGCCAGCGTCACTTTCCTCATTGGTTTCCTCATTCCCTTTTGCCCCTGCTAATTCATCCATCCGATTCACCCATCCAATTCGGGGCGAACACGATGATCGAGTGCCGCGCCTGAACAGACGCTGAACATGATTGCCGCACGATCAGCTCCGCTTTTAGAGCATTTCCCGCAAAAGTGCGAAGCGGTTTTGCGTCGGGTAATGCGAAAAGCAAGGGCCTTTTGACGCCCACTATGACAAGTGTGACTTCGGCCAAAGTTTGTCGAAACGACCAATCAGGCGGTCAAAAATGAAAAAAGCGGCTCGAAAGCCGCTTTTCCGTAACACTGTGAGGTGCCCGCAGATTAGCTGCCTGCACCGTTGAGAACGGTGACAGCACGGCGGTTCTGCGACCAGCACGAGTCGGCGTCGCAAACTGCGACCGGACGTTCGTTACCGTAGGAGATGGTGCGCATACGGTTGGTCGGGACGCCACGCGAAGCGAGGAAGTCGCGGGTGGCAGCCGCACGGCGCTGGCCGAGAGCGAGGTTGTATTCACGCGTACCGCGTTCGTCGGCATGGCCTTCGACCGTGATCGAGTACTGCGGATAACGCTGCAGCCACTGGGCCTGCTTGGAAAGCGTCTGCTGTGCATCGGCGCGGATCAGCGAAGAATCGAGATCGAAGAAGATGCGGTCGCCGACATTGACCGTGAAGTCCTGCGAGGAACCCGGCGTTGCTGCGCCGCCTGCACCGAGACCCAGATCACCGGCATTGTTCGGAAGGTTCTTCTTGGACGCACAACCGGCAACGGCGAGCGACATGAAAAGGGCAATAGCGATCGGGCTACGTGCAATCGACTGGATACGGCGCATGGGCCGGAGCTCCTTAAGATTTGATGTTCCTGCGTAACCATCCAATAATCATATTGAGGTTAAGACAGGCTCAAGAAGTATGGTTAATATTTTCTTGCGGCCAAGTGCAACCGGCGATTTCCGGCAGCATTTCTGGTTCTAGCCCTTGGGGGCAAAATACGGCAGAAACACGGCTTCCTGGCAATGATTGTGGCAATTTAAGCATTTCCAACAAAAGTACGAAGCGGTTTTCCGTGAGGATAACGCGACAAAACAAAGAGATAGAGCGATTCCCCGTTTCCGGTTCAATCGGAACCGCTCTATCCAAGAAAAAGGCGCGAAACCGAAGCTTCGCGCCTTCAACTTTGGTAACTTTTCGCAAAAGCCTATTCGAGCAGCGGCGACCAGGCCGGATCGGACGCGAAGTTCGGCGTCTGAATCTGGCGTTCGTTGCGGCCGGTCAGATCGATGGTGAAGAGCTTCGGACCACCTGCACCCGCCGCCTTGCGGAAGAACATCAGAACGCGACCGTTCGGAGCCCAGGTCGGACCTTCATTGTGGAAGCCCGAGGTCAGCAGGCGTTCGCCCGAACCGTCTGTCTTCATCACACCGATGGAGAACTGGCCCTGCGACTGCTTGGTGAAGGCGATGAGATCGCCGCGCGGGGACCAGACCGGCGTGGAATAGCTGCCATCACCTGCCGAGATACGGCGTGGATTGGAGCCATCGGCACCCATGACATAGAGCTGCGGACGTCCGCCACGGTCGGATGAAAAGACAATCTGCGATCCGTCCGGTGAATAGGACGCGCTCGTATCGATCGCCTGGCTGTTGGTCAGGCGCGTGGTCGAACGATTGCGCAGGTCCATCGTGTAGATATTGGCGCTGCCGTCGTCCTGAAGCAGGCTCATCACGACCTTCTGGCCATCGGGCGAGAAGCGCGGAGCAATGGTCATGCCGGGGAAGTTGCCGACGAGTTCACGCTGTCCGGTTTCGAGCTGCAGCAGATACACCTTCGGAGAACCGCCTTCGAACGACATATAGGTGACTTCCTGACGGTTCGGCGAGAAACGCGGCGTCAGCGAAATCGCGCGACCATCGGAAATGTAACGCACATTGGCGCCGTCCTGATCCATGATGGCCAGACGCTTCACGCGCTTCTGTGCCGGGCCGGATTCATCGACGAAAACAACACGTGTATCGAAATAGCCCTTTTCACCGGTCAGGCGCTCATAGATCGCATCGGCGATGATGTGGGCGACGCGGCGCCAGTTGTCCGGCGTGGTGAAGAACTGCTGGCCAATCATCTGCTGGCCACCGAACGTGTCCCACAGGCGGAACTCAGCCTTGAGGCGGCCATCCGGCTGCTTGGTGATGCGGCCCGTGACGAGCGCCTGCGCATTGATGACCTTCCAGTCCTCGAAACGCGGAGCCGCGTCCGGATTGGAGATCTTCTCGATGAAGGCGCCCTTGTCGATAGGCGCGAAAAGACCCGACCGCTCAAGATCAGCCGCAATGACCGACGTGATATTCGGTCCGAGCTGGTCGGCCGAAAGGAAATCGGTGATGGCGATCGGCAGCGGCTCGATCACACCCTTGTTGATGTTGATTTCCACGACGGCGCGCGCCGGCATGGTGCAGACAAGGCTTGCGGCAATCATACACGCGAAAGCCGAAAAGACCGTCCGGATCTTTGTATTGATGATGCCGATTTTCATGTCTTCTGGGACCTCTTTGTCCTTGCAGTAAGTTGGTTGGCGACCGGTAGCCCGGTCAGAACATTTCGCTCGGGTCGAAGTTGACGATCACTTCCGACCATGAATCATATTTGTCGACTGGCAGATTGTACGGCGCGCAGCGTGCGACAGCGCGCTTGGCGCTCTCGGCTGCTGCACGACCAACACCATCACCGCCGCCGCCAGATGTTACTTCAGGAACGCCCTGAATGGAGCCATCTTGGTTCAGCTTCATCTTGACGGTCACGACCAGTCCGGGCGCGTCAGCCACACCGGCAGGCACGTTCCAGCATTTGGAAATCGCGCCGCGCAACGCATCCATTTCACTCTGGCTGAGCTTGGAGCCGCCAGTATTCTTCTTGCCGCCCAGCGATGCCTGATCGGTGGAACGCTTGGCGCCGCCACCTGCCGCCTTCTGCTTGTTCAGAAGGGCTGCAACCTCATCTGCAATCGCGTCTTTCTTCGATTGCGATGTTTGCGAAGCACTCTGCGTCGGCTTCTTCTCTTCCGTCGGCTTGCGATCCGGCGTCTTCGCGGTCTGAGCCTGTGGCGGCTTCGGCTTGGCTTCCGGCGCGGGAACCTTGTCTGGCAGCTTCGGCGTCTGGGCGTCGGGCGATTCAGCCTGCTTTTCGATGGCTTCCGCCACCGGATCAGGCTTCACTTCCTGCTTTTCTGCCGGCTTGGTCTGGACTTCCGTCGCAGGAACCGGCGTCGGCTTCGTCTCCGGCTTCTGTTCCGGTTTCGGATCAGGCTTCGGTTCCGGCTTCTTCACCGGTTCCGGTTGCGCTTTCGGTTCTTCCGCTGCCTCGATTGGCTTCGCCTTTGCGTCAGGCTTCGGCGGCGTCTGGGTATCAATTTCCTGATCGCCAAAATTCTCGGCGTTTGGGACAGTCTGCGGTTTGGTTGTCGGCACGGGAGCCGACTTTTCCTTCATGGGCGCGGTCTTTTCGCCCTGCTGGATTTGCGTCATCGACTCGATCGGTACGATATCGACCGGAAATGATTCCGAATCCTGCACGTCGAAAGCCTTCGGCGAGGAAAACGAAACCACTGCCAGCGCGACCGCAACGGCATGCAAGGCAACAGAAGATGTCAGGCCAGCCTTCATGATGGCGTCAGCTATCCTGCTCCTGGAGGGTCACAAGGCCGATGTTCTTGAAACCGGCGGCGGAAATGCGGGCCATGACTTTCATGACGGTGCCGTAATCGGCAGCCTTGTCACCACGCACGAAAATGCGCTCTTCATAGCCTGTCTTGGCGATGGCCTGGAGTTTCGGCACCACTTCTTCGATCGGAATTTCAGTTTCCTGCAAGAATATCTTGCCTTCGCTATTGACCGAAACGGTGATCGGCTGCGTGTCGGCGTTCATGGCCTTGGCCTGGGTGTCGGGCAGATCAATTGGCACGCCAACAGTCAGCAATGGTGCGGAGACCATGAAGATGATGAGGAGAACAAGCATAACGTCGACGAACGGCGTGACGTTGATTTCGCTCATCAATGCCTTCTTGCGACCACGCCTGCGGCGCCCGCCCGACTGCATTCCCTGATTTCCTACCGACATGCCCATTGCAAGATTCCCGAAGGCTGAAATTACACTCGATGCTTGAAGCCGCTTAGTTACGCGGCGTCAGCTTCTCATCAATTTGGCGCGACAGTATGGCGGAAAATTCATCCGCAAAGCCTTCCAGCCGTCCGCCGATCTTGCCCGCGTCTGCCGACAGCTTGTTATAGGCAATAACGGCAGGAATAGCGGCGAGAAGACCGATTGCCGTTGCCAGAAGCGCTTCGGCGATACCCGGTGCCACGACGGCAAGACTGGTGTTCTTGGAAGCGGCGATTGCCTGGAACGAGGTCATGATACCGACAACCGTACCGAACAGGCCGATGAAGGGGGCCGCCGAACCGATGGTCGCCAGAAAGCCCAGACGCGAGTCGAGCTTTTCACTTTCACGCGCCAGTGCCACATCCATAGCCTTGTCGATACGCATCTGGAGGCCGATGGGCGAGCGGGCGCCCTTCTCGAATGATTTCTTCCATTCACGCATCGCAGCCATGAAGATGGACGCCATGCCCGTAGTGCGGCGTTCACCGAGATTGCGATAGAGTTCCTCCAGCGACTGGCCGGACCAGAACGTCTGCTCGAAGCGATCAATCGCACGCCGCGCCCGTCCGTAAGCAATCGTCTTGTCCACGATGATAGCCCAGGTCCAGATCGAGGCGAACAGCAGGCCAAGCATAACCAGCTTGACGACCCAGTTCGCCTGCATGAACAGGCCCCAGAGGGTAACATCGGCGGCGGGGGCCGCTAACGCAACATTTTCCATCGATCTACCGTCCTCGAATCCAAACGCCCGGCCACATGACCGGGCGGTATCGCAAATCCGTTACTCAACGTCTGAAAACAGACGCTCCAAACCTGCGCAGCTTTTCATTTGAAGCCGTACCTGCCCGACGAGCGGTCGACACTTCGTTCCGCAATCGCCATTCCCGGATTTCAACTTTAAATCCATCACGCGCTTGTTACGGTTAATTTTGGTGAAAGGAAGGCGCTGCGCTTCATGCCTGCCTCTCCACCGATTCCGTCAGGGTGATTAATGGAATATTATGGTTAAAGATGCGTTAGCATTCGCCCAATTAGGCATATTTGCCGGTAGCGCATCGATTTTCGCATAGAGCATTCCAGCGGAGGCAGTCTGTGGAACCGTACCGGGACTCAGTCCTTGCGGCTGCTGGTAAAGGCTTCCCGCCACTCGTCGGGAATGCGGCGCGGATGGCCTTCTTTGGTTATCATCACGGCCTCTACCTTCGCCTCCGAAAGCAGACGCTCACCGCAGGTAATCTTCTGCGCCATGATAACCCGCGCACCACGAATTTCGCTGACGCGGGTTTCAATCAGAATAAGGTCGTCCATCTTCGCGGGCGATTTGTAATCGATCTCCATGCGGCGAACGACCCAGACCATTTCTTCCCCGAGCGCGCCTTCGGCCAATTCGATATGATGAACGTCCTGCAGGCGCAGGAAATCGGTGCGTCCGCGTTCATAGAATTCCAGATAGCGACCGTGATAGACGAAGCCGGAAAAATCCGTATCGGCATAATAAATGCGCGCATAGAGCAGATGTGCGCCGTCTTTCAGTTCGCCTGATACGGCAGCCTGCGCCAATTGTTCCTGTCGTTCCGTCATTCGTCTTCCATGAAGAGACCGTATTGCGACTGCTGGATGATTTCAGCAGGCGCAGGCAATCCGAGATGCTGCCATGCGATGGCCGTCAAAACGCGACCGCGTGGCGTGCGCTGCAGGAAACCCTGCTGGATCAGATAGGGTTCGATAATGTCTTCAATTGCGTCACGCGGCTCTGACAGACCGGCAGCGATGGTTTCGATACCGACCGGACCACCGCCGAAATTACGCGCAATGATATTGAGATAGCGCCGGTCGAGCTGATCCAGCCCACGATTGTCCACCTCAAGCCGCGACAGAGCTTCATCGGCGATCTTGCGATCGATGACATCCGCGCCTGCGACCAGCGCGAAGTCACGCACGCGGCGCAACAACCGCCCGGCAATACGCGGAGTGCCGCGCGAACGGCGGGCGACTTCCAGCGCACCATCCGGCGAAATGCCCATCTGCATGATGCGCGCGCCACGCCGCACGATATATTCCAGCTCCTCGACCGTATAGAAATTGAGCCGTGTCGGAATGCCGAAACGGTCCCGCAACGGCGTGGTCAAAAGCCCGAGACGGGTCGTTGCCGCAACGAGCGTGAACTTGGCAAGATCGATCTTCACCGAACGAGCGGCAGGCCCTTCGCCGATGATGAGATCGAGCTGGAAATCCTCCATGGCCGGATAGAGAATTTCTTCCACAGCCGGGCTCAGGCGGTGAATTTCATCGATGAACAGAACGTCGCGCTCTTCCAGATTGGTCAGGAGAGCCGCAAGATCGCCCGCCTTGGCAATGACCGGGCCGGATGTGGAGCGGAAATTGACGCCCAGTTCCTTGGCCATGATCTGCGCCAGCGTTGTCTTGCCGAGACCTGGAGGGCCAACGAACAGGACGTGATCAAGCGCCTCGCCCCGCACTTTGGCGGCCTCGATAAAGACTTTCAGATTGGCGCGCGCCGCCGCTTGGCCGACAAAATCGTCAAGCGTCTGCGGACGCAGCGTATTGTCTTCGTCTACGCGTCTATCGGCATCGATGAGAGGGTTGCGGTCGCTCATGCCTTCCTCCTCGCATGAACATATCGCTCAGGCAAGTAAATCAGAGCCTGAATCAAAAAGCGGCAGGCCGTGGCGAAAATGGTGATTTTCGAGTCCCGGAGCGCAATGTACTTAACGTACATGAGCACCGGAACGCAGAAAAACGCCATTTGCAGACCGGCATGGCGACTTTTGGAACAGGCTCTCACCGCGACAATTCCTTCAAACCCAGGCGGATGAGCTTGGCCGAATCGGCATTCTCCCCCGCTTCCTTCAAGGCCGCGGCGACGGCATTGGCGGCCTGATCACGCGAATAGCCGAGGTTGGAAAGCGCCGACACCGCATCGGCAACCGGCGCCGGAGCAGCGCCCGCGCCAAGTTCCTGCTTGAGCCCGATCGTGCCGCTCGCATCACCGGCGAAGGCAGGCGCCTTGTTCTTGAGTTCGGTCACGATGCGCTCAGCAACCTTCTTGCCGACACCCGGCGCGCGCGAAACCATGGCGATGTCGCGCAATGCAATAGCATTGGCGAGTTCTGATGGAGACAAAGTGCCAAGCACGGCCAGAGCCACTTTCGCGCCAACGCCCTGCACATTCTGCAACAGGCGGAACCATTCGCGCTCAAGCTGATTGGCAAAACCATAAAGGCGGATCATGTCCTCGCGAACATAGGTTTCGATAAACAGGATGGCCGCCTCACCCGCACCACCAAGATTGCCGAGCGTCCGTGCCGAACAAAACGCAACATAGCCAACACCATGCACGTCGATGACGGCATGATCCTCGGCAATTTCATCGATCACACCCTTGAGCTTACCGATCATGGCCACCTACGCGATAAGTTGTTGCAACCGGCGCGCACTTGCGATGCTTTGCCGGTGATGCGCATGACAAATGGCAATGGCCAAAGCATCGGCGGCATCGCTCGTATCGAACGATGCGCGCGGCATCAGCACTTTCACCATCATATGGATTTGCTGTTTTTCACCGTGTCCAACGCCGATTACAGCCTTCTTCACGGCATTCGGCGCATATTCGGCAACGGACAGTCCAGCCTGCGCGGGCGCCAACAAGGCAATGCCGCGCGCCTGACCAAGCTTGAGCGTCGCCGTTGCATCCTTGTTGACGAAGGTGTGTTCAACCGCCGCCTCATGCGGCATATATTCATGCAGGACTTTGGAAAGACCTTCATGCAACTGGCAGAGGCGCGATGCGAGATCCATCTCGGCATTCGAGGTCACAGTCCCCGAACCGATGAAATGCAGTGAATTGCCCAACGATTCGACGATGCCCCAGCCGGTACGGCGCAGGCCCGGATCGATACCAATGATGCGAATCGTTTCTTTCATAAGCGAACCCTATCCTCAGACGGATTCACTTGACAGCAGAAAAGTGAACAAAAGAGAAACATGCGCCATGAAGGGCGCATATGATCAGTTGTTATGAAGCGCCGAAAGCGGTCTTGAGCAAAACGATCTGTTCGGAAACCGGGTTGCCACGCGGAACGCCCTGCAGCGAAACCACTTCACCGTAAACTTCGCGATCCATGCGGCGCACACGCGCCTGAAGGCGCATGGAACGTTCAACCAGTTCCATGAATGCGGCAGGCAGTTCAGACCAGCCCTGCGCAATTTCGCCCGCCGACGGTGTATCAAGACGCACCTTGGCCTTTTCGGCGGAAACCTGCTGGCGGGTCATCTCACCGCTGCGCGCTGCGCGCTGGAGCAACAGCCAGGAAGCAATCTGCATCAGGCGCGTCGTCAGGCGCATCGATTCGGCGGCATAGAGCGTCGCAGCCACGCGCGAAAGATTGCGCGCATCCTCACGGCCTTCGCCGTCGAGATAGCTCGCAGCTTCCTCGACCATGTCCATGCCTTCGGCGTAGATCGGCTTGAACGAATCCGAGAAGACCATGCGCTCCGCGAGGCTGATCATATTGCTCGGCATCTGACCCTGTTCGCTAATCACTGCTCTGCCACCTTGCATGACCGCCTGTATCGGCGGCCCATTCCGTTGCCGTATTCGTCCGGTGGGATATGCCAGACGGATACGAATGAAACCATTGAACCGCTGTTCGACCATGGGGGAGGCTGAGACGGAACAGCTACGCTAAACAAGTCCACGATAAACTGCACCTTCATGCACCGTCGCGCAAGTTTATGTTTAACATTCGGTTAACATTTTCAGAGGCTTTTGATGAAAGCTTGCAAATAGAACGGATTGGGCAGTCATTCCGTTCCGCGCACCTGCATATGGAAATCGATATTTCCACAACGTGCAGCAAAAAGCGCATAAAAAAAGAGCCGCGATGGCGGCTCTCAGGAGTTTAACAGGGAGGCGTCAAACAGAGTGGCTAAACCACCCGGTAAGAATCCAGCCGAACTGGATGTAAACCATTTAACATTCTTAAGATTAATGAATGGTTAATTTCTGCGCAGCACTGTGGATAATCTCGCGCAAACAGGCGCTTTTCTCTCAAGGAAGAGCCGCCCTGAATGGGCGGCTGATCAGTGGTGATTGTTAATAACGCTGCATCGCAGGCTTCGAGCTTGATGCAACCTGGATCTTGACAGGCTCGGCAGCGGGAACAGCGGCTTTTGCCGAAGCGGTTGCGCCCTTCTTGCTCCAACCGATGGTTGGCAGCCATTCGAGATAATAGGCCAGCGCGAACTGCATGACGATGCCGGTTGCAATCAGCAGCGTGTCATAAGGCAGGCCACCAGGATTAACGAGCTTCATCACCTGTGCGACCATTGCCAGCAACGTACCGGCAATAAAGACCGGCAAGGAATGCTTGCCGAGAATCGCCAGCGGATTATCCGGCGCAGTCCGGGCAATGTTGTTCAGCGTCGGCACAACAGCGATGAGATAGGCAATCGCCAGCACATGCAGCAGGCGCGGGCCTGACAGGAAGGTCTTGTCGAAGCCGGTGAGGACCATCGGCATGCCCATCGATGCATCGACACCCCAGAGCGGGATGCGCACCCATGCCAGCGCCAGCACGAGATAGCCGACGGCAAGGCCTATCAGCAGCGGATGCTTCGGCAGTTCACCACCGCGACGTACATGCATCACGCCCGCAATACCGATCGCGAACAGGAACTGCCACGACAGCGGATTGAGGAACCAGACGCCTTCGGTCGGATAGTTGACCGGCGCAACGTGATAGAGGCCCGACAGGAACCAGACTGTGCCGGAAACACCGAGCATGAGCGGCAGGCTGATGCGCGCCAGCAGAAGCAGGATCGGGGTCAGAACCAGCATCACGGCATACATCGACAGAATGTTGTTATAGCCGAGCTGGTGGCCCATCGTGACGATGCCGAACAGCGCCTCGACCGGATGCTTGACCAGCGGCGCGATGTTGATCTGCGTCAGAAGTTCCGAACGTTTCAGGAAGATGGCCGCAGAGGCGAAAATGGCAATGGTCGCCATGGTCGTCATGATATGTGTTGTATAGAGTACGCCAGCGCGGCGCCACATCTTCAGCGACAGGAGCAGGCGATTGCCGGGAGCGAATTTCGATCCATAGGCCAGCGCCACAGCCATGCCGGAAATGAGCACGAAAGCCTCAGCCGAATCGGAGAAGCCCAGATTCTTGTGCGTGAAATGCTCATAGATTGTGCCGGGCACATGGTTGATGAAGATCGTTAGCAGCGCAAGCGCACGGAAAACGTCGATACGCGTGTCGCGCATTTTCGTCGGTTGTGCGGGCAACGCTTCTCTAGCGGTCGCAATGTTCATTTACCAGCCTGCCTATCTTTGAAGGAAAGCGCCGGCACTTGGGATTGCGAGGCTTTCCAATCTTCTTCGTGTCATTCCGGATGGGTAACCGGAACAGTTTCACACGTTCTGCCGGGGCGTTCGGTGCCCGGTCTTGGTGTGGCTTATATACCCGTTAATCCCGGCAGAACCGGGTTGGTTCCGATCAACTTTCGTTCCAGTGGATAACATTATGCCAGCCCGGACAGGCGCAAACCGGAGAGTGTTTTGTCAATGAATACTTGCCGAAGCGCGGTTGCGTCGCATAAATGCGATAAAACAAATAGATAGAGCGCCGTTTCCGTTTCCGGTAAACACAGTGCTTCTATTGCCCGAATTCCATCACGTTTTTCCCGTTAGGCTTGGCTCATGAACACGCCCGCTCACCAGACTGAAATCGAACGCTGCCGCATCGTGCTGGTTGCGCCTCCGCTTGCCGACGGCGCGGCTCTTGCAAAGCTTTTGACGGCTGCGCTCTCGGGCGGTGACGTCGCAAGCGTCATTCTCGACACCGGCGATCTCGATGAAGCCACTTTTCAGGCCACGGCCGAAAAAGTCATCCCCGTCATTCAGGAAAAAGGCGCCGCCGCGCTTATCCTGAATGATACGCGCATCGCGGGCCGGGTCGGGGCAGACGGCGTTCATATCGAAGGCAAGGCTGCCGATCTGGCAGATGCCATCGAAAAGCATACGCCGAAGATGATTGTCGGCACCGGCAATCTGCGTGACCGCCATGGTGCGATGGAGATCGGAGAATTGCAGCCCGACTATGTCTTTTTCGGCAAGATCGGCGCGGATAACAAGCCGGACGCCCATCCGCGTAACCTGTCGCTGGCCGAATGGTGGTCGCAGATGGTGGAAATTCCCAGCATCGCGCAAGCCGGAAGCACGCTGGAAAGCATCATCCCCGCAGCCGAAACCGGCGCGGATTTCGTTGCCCTCGGTCGGGCGGTCTTCGACGCCGAAGACCCTGCAAAAGCTGTCGCGGAAGCCAACCGGCTTCTCGATGAGAACGCGCCACGCTTTGAAAACTGATCCCTTCATCAAGGTCTTGCCGATGCCCATGAAGAACAAACTTCTTCTCGCTGCAATTCTGACATTCGCGCTGCCGGTCCTGCCTGCTCTGGCAGCAGGCGAGCCGGTGCACGGTCAGAAGGAGAGCCAGCAGGGTAATCACAAGGACAAGAAGGCCGACAAGCCAATCGGGCCAGCCGGGCCAGCCGGGCCAGCCAAGCCGGTGATGCTGCCGCAACCGGCAACCACCGAACCGATGCCCCACATCGATCCGAGCCGTTTCGGCGACAAGCCGGCGGACGAGGCATTCGGTGCATTTCAGCGCGGCCTCTATCTGACCGCTTTCAATCTGGCCAAGCCGCAGGCTGAAAAAGGCGATCCGGCTTCACAGGCGCTCATCGCAGAGATTTATGCACGCGGCCTCGGTATCCCTGCCAATCAGAAACTAGCGGCGGAATGGTACGAGAAGGCGGCCAAAAACGGTGTCGTCGAGGCGCAATTCCGCTATGCGGCACTTCTGCTTCAGGGCACCTACACCACGAAGGACCCGGTCAAGGCCGAGGAGTTGATGAAGAAGGCAGCCGAAGGCGGTAATGCCATGGCGCAGTTCAACTACGGCCAGATGCTGATGGTGAAGACACCCGGCAAGCCGGGCATCGACCTCGCCTTCCCCTGGTTCGAGAAGGCAGCCGAAGCCAAACTGGCCGACGCACAATATGCGCTCAGCCAGATTTATGCCAACGGTACGCCTACCATTCCGCGTGACGACAAGAAGGCACGGGTCTATCTCCTGCTTGCAGCCGCACAAGGTTACGATACCGCGCAGTTCGATCTCGGCCGCTGGCTGATCGAGGGGCGCGGCGGCGACCGCGACTATGAACAGGGTTTCGGCTGGATGCGTCTTGGTGCCCAGCGCGGCATGGTGATGGCGCAGGCCTGGCTTGCCCGTCTCTATCGCGACGGCATCGGCACCGAAGGCGATCTCGTCAAGGCTGCGGCCTGGTATATTGTTGCCCAACGCGCCGGTTTTCGTTCGCCGGACCTCAACGACATGATGGACGGACTGGCGGACGACCAGATCAAGCAGGCCATAGAAACCGCCAACAATCTGCGCGTTCGCTGATTTTTGGGCGAATTTTCTGGCCGGACCTGCTCTCTTTTCGTGCTCAGGCTTGCGCCAAGCGCCTTTTTATGGTCTTGAGACGCCGATTATCGTGGTTCGAGTATAAGGCAGGTGCGCAATCTCCGGAATAAAACCGGACGGTTGCCTTTTCGTCGTCATGCGCCGGACCGCACATGGTTTCACATTTTCATTCCGGATCAAGCTCATGAAGATCAATGGTAACGAAATCCGCCCCGGCAATGTCATCGAACATGCTGGCGGCCTGTGGGTTGCGGTCAAGACCAACGCCGTCAAGCCTGGCAAGGGCGGTGCCTATAATCAGGTCGAACTGAAGAACCTCATCAACGGCACCAAGCTCAACGAACGTTTCCGCGCTGCTGAAACCGTGGAGCGCGTTCGTCTGGAGCAGAAGGATTTCTCGTTCCTCTACGAACAGGGCGAAGCGCTGATCTTCATGGACACCGAATCCTACGAACAGCTTGAGCTGGCCAAGGATTTCGTCGGCGACCGCGCTGCTTTCCTGCAGGACGGCATGATGGTCACGGTCGAACTTTACGAAGAAAAGCCGATCGGCATCCGCCTGCCAGATCAGGTCACGCTTGCCATCACGGAAGCTGATCCGGTCGTCAAGGGCCAGACAGCTGCATCGTCCTACAAGCCAGCTGTGCTTGAAAACGGTATCCGTATCCTTGTTCCGCCGTTCATCGCATCAGGCGAACGCGTGATCGTTGATACCAACGAACTGACCTACGTCAGCCGCGCTTAATACGAAAAACGAGATCTGCGGCGCCCCGTATAGGGCGCTGCATAATCCATGTCGCAAAGATTGCGACCGTTCTTTCTCAGATCGCTCAATTCCCCGACTGTCCGCCAAACATGTTTCTGGCTGGATATTCGACCTTCTGTTTATGATTAACTGCTTGATCCCCTTCAAAATCCACGCTTCGGGATCGTGCTTACAAGGACAATGAAATGGCCCGCTCAGCCCTTCTCAACGTTATGGTACAGGCCGCTATGAAGGCCGGCCGCAGCCTCGCTCGTGATTTTGGCGAAGTCCAGAATCTCCAGGTTTCTCTTAAGGGCCCAGGCGACTATGTCAGCCAGGCCGACCGCCGCGCCGAACAGATCGTCTATACGGAATTGAGCCGCGCCCGCCCGGATTACGGCTTCCTGATGGAAGAATCCGGCGAGGTTGAATCCAAGGACGGACAGCATCGCTGGCTGGTCGATCCTCTCGACGGCACCACGAATTTCCTGCACGGCATTCCGGTTTTCGCAGTCTCCATCGCTCTCGAGCGTCAGGGACAGATCGTCGCCGGCGTCATCTACAATCCGGCCATGGATGAGCTTTACACCGCAGAACGCGGCGGTGGCGCATTCCTCAATGACCGTCGCCTGCGCGTCGCATCGCGCAACAAGCTGGTTGATTCCGTCATCGGCACCGGCATCCCTCATCTGGGTCGCGGCCATCACGGCCATTATCTGGTCGAACTGCGCAATGTCATGGCCGAAACCGCAGGCATTCGCCGCATGGGTGCCGTTGCACTCGACCTCGCCTATGTTGCAGGCGGTCGTCTGGATGGTTTCTGGGAAGATGGCATGCATCCGTGGGATATCGGCGCGGGCATCCTGATGGTTCGCGAGGCTGGCGGCTTTGTCTCGGACAAAAACGGCGGACAGGATATGTTCAGCAACCAGACGATCATTGCTGGCAACGAAGCCATTCACGGCGCACTTCTCAAGACAATCAAGAAGCCGATCTGAAATACTAACACGTTGGCAGAAATTCTGTTGTCCAAATAGACATTGAGGCCGAGCATCTAAGCGCTCGGCCTCTCTCGCAACTCAAATAAAAACTATTATCCGCCGATATATTGCAGCGCCTTGCCAACAGCTTCAAATATTTGACCAACAATTTTCAACCAAAACATAATGTCCTCCATTTATTCAAGTGAAGCACAAATAAATTACATCAACTTCTGTTTCTTGAAATCGCAACCATTTATTTATTAATTGGCAGCAACAAAGTTAAAATTTAAATCAGCAATACTATACAATATTCACCACACCGATGCAGACTTAAACCGTCCGCGGCCAATCGATAAACGTTAGCAAAAACGAAGGCAGATTCTTGTCTCGAAGAGAACGGTGCCCATGGGCAGTATTGCCGTTATTTATCGCTACACATTGGCACAAAGCCTCCGGAATTTCCGTGTAGGCGGATTCCACTACCGCTCGGAATGCAGTAGGCTCCCGATATGGACCCCAATATGGACAAAGCCATGGAGCGCAACGCATGAGCGATTTGAGAGTTTCCCGGGATCGTCTGGACGAGGGACGCGATTATGACCCCTACCGCCTGTCGAGCCCGCGTATTGTCATTCTCACCATGGCGATCTTCCTTATTATTGTAGCATTTCTGGCTGCAATTCTGATGCGGCAGATTCATACGTTCTTCGTTACCAATCCCGGTCTCAACGGGCTCATACTCCTGGTGCTTCTCATTGGCATCCTGCTGGCCTTCGGACAGGTCCTGCGCCTTCTGCCCGAGATCCGCTGGGTCAACTCATTCCGCGACGGCGACCGTGAAGGCACCACACGGCCGCCTGTCCTGCTCGCACCCATGCGCGCCCTGATCGGCCGCCGCCAGTCGATGGCGCTTTCCACTGCATCCATGCGTTCGATCCTCGATTCCATCGCAACACGCCTTGATGAAAGCCGGGATATATCGCGCTATCTGATCGGACTTCTGGTCTTTCTCGGTCTTCTCGGCACGTTCTGGGGCCTTCTGGAAACGGTTGGTTCCATCGGGCGCACCATTCAGACACTTGATCCCAATTCCGGCAGTACCGGCGACGTTCTCGATGCACTGAAGGCAGGCCTGCAAGCGCCGCTTTCCGGCATGGGCACGGCTTTCTCGTCATCGCTGTTCGGCCTCTCGGGTTCGCTGATCCTTGGCTTCCTCGATCTTCAGGCGGGCCGCGCGCAAAACCGCTTTTATACGGAACTGGAAAACTGGCTTTCTTCAGTCACCGATCTCGGTTCGGATACCGGAGCCGACCAGAATGGCGGCACTGAAGAAATCCGCGTTCTGGCCGACAGGCTGCAGAACCTGCATGGTGGCGATGCTTCCACGCAGCGCACCACGGCAGCGCTGGCCAATCTTGCTGAAGGCATACAGGGCCTTGTCAAGAACATGCGCAGTGAGCAGCAGATCATGCGTGACTGGGTGGAAAAGCAGGCCGACGAGCAGAAGGCTATCCGCCAGACGCTTGATCGTCTCACCAAGGCCATCGGCGAGCGCTCGCACGACCGCAAATCCGATCGCACGGACAAGGCGGAGTAAGCAGCCATGTCCCTCGCCCGCAACCGCCGCTCCCAGAGGCATGTCGATTACTGGCCGGGCTTCGTCGATGCCCTGACGACGCTGCTGCTCGCAATCATGTTCCTGCTCACCGTCTTCGTGCTGGCGCAATTCCTGCTCAGCCGCGAGGTCAACAACAAGGACAGCGTGCTTGCACGCCTCAACAGCCAGATACAGGAATTGACGCAGCTTCTGTCGCTGGAGCGCAGCAATTCGCAGGACATGCAGGACACCATCGCCAATCTGCAGGCTTCGCTGTCCAGCGCCGAAAGTGAGCGTTCGCGTCTGCAAAGCCTTTTGAACGAAGGCAGTGGCGCAGCCGAAAAACGTGCTGGTGAACTGTCGGAAAGCCTTGATGCCGAAAAGCAGGTCAGCGCCCGCGCGCTCAGTCAGGTGGAACTGCTGAACCAGCAGATTTCAGCGCTTCGCCGCCAGATCGCTGCACTTGAAGATGCGCTCAACGCTTCTGAAAGCCGCGATCGCGAATCGAACGCCAAGATCGCCGATCTCGGTCGCCGCCTGAATGTCGCATTGGCGCAGCGTGTGCAGGAGCTGAACCGCTATCGTTCCGACTTTTTCGGACGCCTGCGCGAAATCCTGTCGGACAAGGAGAATATCCGTATTGTCGGCGACCGCTTCGTCTTCCAGTCGGAAGTTCTTTTCCCGACGGGTTCGGCGGATATCAATCCGGCCGGCCAGGACGAGATGAAGAAACTTGCCGATGCGGTGATCCAGCTCAATCAGGAAATCCCGGATGACATCAACTGGGTACTGCGTGTCGACGGTCACACGGATAATGTGCCTCTGACTGGCACGGGACGCTTCCGCGACAACTGGGAGCTTTCATCAGCTCGCGCAACCGCAGTGGTCAAATTCCTGATCGCCAATGGCGTCCCCGCCAACCGGCTCGTCGCAGCAGGTTTCGGGGAATATCAGCCGCTTGACGCCTCCGATACACCCGATGCCCGATCCAAGAACCGGCGCATCGAGTTGAAGCTGACCGAACGCTAGGAAGAAATGACGGGAGGGCAAAGCCCTCCTGTTTCACTTCGCAGCGAACGCTCCAGCACCCGCCTCGAATTGCAGCTTGGCAAGACGGGCATAGATACCGCCCTTTTCGACAAGGCTTTGATGTGTGCCTTCTTCGACAATATGGCCATGGTCAAGCACGAGAATGCGGTCGGCCTTGAGCACCGTCGCGAGACGGTGCGCGACGACAAGTGTCGTACGATCAGCCATAAGGCTGTCCAGAGCCTTTTGCACCAGCATCTCACTTTCGGCATCCAGCGCCGATGTCGCTTCGTCAAGAAGAAGGATGGGGGCTCCCCGCAGGATTGCTCGCGCAATGGCGATGCGCTGGCGCTGGCCGCCCGAAAGCGTCACACCGCGTTCACCCACTTCCGTATCATAGCCCTTGTCGAGCGCCATGATGAAATCATGCGCAAGGGCTGCCTTTGCCGCTGCGATAATCTCCTCGTCGCTTGCTCCGGGCCTACCGAAGGCGATGTTTTCCCGCACGCTGGTGGCGAAAATCGCGACGTCCTGCGGCACGGTTGAAATGCGCGCGCGAACAGCTTGCGGGTCGGCGTCAGGCAAAGCCACGCCGTCGATCAGGATCTTGCCTGACTGCGGATCGTAATAGCGCATGACGAGCGCGAAGATCGTGCTCTTGCCCGCACCCGAGGGACCGACAATCGCAACGGTTTCACCGGGCTTCACGGTGAAGCTGATACCGTTGAGCGACGGCGCATCCGGTCGCGTCGGATAGGAGAAATGCACGGAATCAAACACGATCTCGCCGCGTGGTGGCACCGGCATGGCAACAGGCTTCGAAGGCGCAGCAATATCCGGCTGTTCGTCCAGAATTTCGACGAGCCGCTCTGTCGCACCCGCAGCCTGTGCCAGTTCCCCGCCCACTTCCGACAAGGCACCAAAGGAGCTGCCTGCAAACACAGCGTAAAGCACGAACTGTCCGAGCGTACCGGCAGACATCGTGCCCGCCAGCACATCACGCGAGCCGAACCAGAGCACTGCAACAATGCTGGAGAAGATCAGGAAAATCGCAAAGGCGGTCAGGATTGCGCGCGCCTGAATGGAGGAACGCGCTGCCTGGAAGGCTTTTTCCACCGCGCCGCCAAAACGCCCGACCACCATGTTCTCATTGGTGAAAGCCTGCAATGTGCGCATCGCGCCAATCTGTTCACTGGCATAGGCATTGGCCTTTGCCAGCATGTCCTGCGTCATACGGGAACGGCGACGCACCGAGCGTCCAAAGGCAATGAGGGGCACAACGATGATCGGAATGGCGGCAATGACCAGCGCAGAAAGCTTCGGGCTCGTGACAACCATCATCGCCAGTGCGCCTATACCCAGAATCATGTTGCGCAGCGCGACAGAGGCCGTAGCGCCCACCACGGACTTGATCTGCGTTGTGTCGGACGACAGGCGCGAAACGATTTCACCGGACTGCGACCGATCGAAGAATTCCGGTGAGAGCGCCGTCACATGCGAGAAGACCGCATTGCGCAGATCGGCAACCACCCGCTCGCCGAGCGAAATCACGAAGAAATAGCGCAGGCCCGACGCCAGCGCGAGGATGAGCGCCAGCAACACGAGCATGCCGAAGTAATTATTGACGAAGATAGCATTCGAACCCGTAAAGCCATGGTCGATCATGCGACGCAGCGCAACAGGCACGGCAAGAGTCGTTACAGCGGCCAGCACCAGCGAAAAGAGTGCCCCTGCAACCAGGACCTTATAGGGTACCAGAAACGGCATCATCCTCTTCAGCGGCTTCAGCGAGCGGCGTTTGCGACTTTCTTCTGCAGTCAATTCGTGATTCATATCAATTTCAGTATCCCGGTCGGCCATTCTTGTGTTTGCGCCCTTGTTATTGCCGTGCGCCTGATGTATAGGCTCGCCAACCCTTTTGGAAGCCGTTGCCTGTAGGTAATGGGTCTTCATATCTGCCATTGGGCGAAAGTGCCGCAGTTTCGATAGTCAAGGCTGCGCTTTTCACCCCAGACTTTCAGGATTGAGAAGATGAAAGCCAATATCCATCCCGACTACCACACCATCAAGGTCGTGATGACCGATGGCACCGAATACATGACCCGCTCGACCTGGGGCAAGGAAGGCGATACGATGAACCTCGATATCGACCCGACCACCCATCCGGCTTGGACGGGCGGTTCGCAGACCCTGCTTGATCGCGGTGGTCGCGTTACGAAGTTCAAGAACCGTTTCGGCAATCTCGGCATCTAATCCGATATTGCATCTGGTTGAAAAGCCCCGCTCTGGCGGGGTTTTTTATTGCCCAAATTTCTCATCATCAGAACACAAAAAATCCCGGTCAAAACCGGGATTTTTATAAGTAAGCCTGGAGTAACCGATCAGGCGCTCAGCTTTTCCATCACTTCGTCGCTGACTTCGAAATTCGTGTAGACGTTCTGCACGTCGTCATCGTCTTCGAGCACGTTGAGAAGCTTGAGAACCGAACGCGCTTTTTCCTCGTCCAGCTCGGTATTGGTCTGCGGCTTCCAGATCGTCTTGATCGATTCGGCTTCACCGAGCGCAGCTTCCAGAGCCTTCGACACTTCGCCGATATCTTCGAACGCGCAGATGATGACGTGTTCTTCTTCACCGGACTGCACATCGTCTGCGCCAGCTTCGATGGCTGCTTCCATGACCGTGTCGGCGTCGCCGACGGAGGCCTTGTAGACGATTTCGCCGACGCGGTCGAACATGAAGGACACCGAACCGGTCTCGCCCAGTGCACCGCCCGATTTCGTAAAGGCTGCGCGCACATTCGATGCAGTACGATTGCGATTGTCCGTCAGCGCTTCCACGATGACCGATACGCCGCCGGGGCCACGGCCCTCGTAGCGCACTTCATCATAATTTTCGCCGTCATTACCGGCCGCCTTCTTGATGGCGCGCTCGATATTGTCCTTCGGCATGGACTGCGCCTTGGCGTTCTGGATCGCCAGACGCAAGCGCGGGTTCATTGTCGGGTCAGGCAGACCCTGCTTGGCAGCGACGGTGATTTCGCGTCCGAGCTTGGAAAACATTTTCGACCGCACCGCATCCTGACGGCCCTTGCGGTGCATGATATTCTTAAACTGTGAATGGCCGGCCATGGCACCCCTGTTCTGTTTAAAATGCTGTGCACGGAGAAAGCGTCACGCATGAAACAGAGATCAAGCAGAGAAGGGCCACAGGTTGGGCCACAGTGCTTTCCGTGCAGAATGGCGGCGTTATAAGGAATTCAGGCCCATTCGTCCAGCAAAAGCGCCGTCTCCCTCGAATCTCTGTCAATAAAAGCAATATTGCTCGACCCGTCAGGCAAAGCAGATTATCTATAAATTCATGATTCAGCCCGCCCAGAACACTCCCAGCGAAACCATCGCAGCCCGTATCAGCCGCATTCTTGCCGACCGCATCATTGCGGGCGAGATAGAACCCGGCATGAAACTGCGACAGGATCACATTGCCGAAGAATTCGAGACCAGCCATGTGCCGGTGCGCGAAGCATTCCGGCGGCTGGAGGCTCAAGGACTTGCCGTTTCCGAACCTCGGCGCGGCGTCCGGGTCGCATCGTTTGACATCGGCGAGATCAGGGAAGTGGCAGAGATGCGGGCCGCTCTGGAAGTTCTGGCGCTGCGCCATGCAGCCCCGCACATCACGCAGGCAACGCTCGACGCCGCCGAACAGGCCACGCTGGAAGGCGACAAATCACGCGATGTCAGAAGCTGGGAAGACGCCAATCGCCGCTTCCATCGCCTCATACTCGAACCATGCAAGATGCCGCGCCTGCTTGCAGCCATCGACGATCTTCACGCTGCCAGCGCCCGGTTTCTCTTCGCGACCTGGCGGTCGGAATGGGAAACCCGCACCGACCACGACCATCGCGCCATATTGCAGGCGCTGCGCCAGAACGATGTCGAGAGCGCAGTGACCATCCTCGCTCGTCATGTACAATGGATCGGACACCGTCCGGTCAAGACCGCATCGGGCAAGACGCGCGATTCGTTTGCGATTGTCGGTTGATCAGGCGCTTGCACAGATAAGCACCTCTTTTTCATCGTGGCCACTCTGGTCACTCGTGCAGATTTTCGTCTGCGCGACAGGGTCTCTGCGCGCGGCTCCCACAGCCAGGCGCCGTTCTCTTTGCACCACCTCTTGCGTTTATCGTCAGGAGCTTTAAGAAGATATAGATCGAATCTCAATTTTATCTATAATTTGAGGAAGCTATGACGACCATTACCCAGACGCGCCCATCCTTTAGCCCGCTCAATCTGGAATCCCGCTCCCCTGCGATGCGCCTTGCGGCCGTTGCGCTTGGCACGCTGGTTCTCGCCATCTCGTCGCAGATCGAAGTTCCGATGATTCCGGTTCCGATCACGCTGCAGACCCTGATCGTCCCGCTGATCGGTGCACTCTATGGCTGGCGTCTTGGCATGGCCACGGTTCTGGCCTGGCTCGGCGAAGCCATGCTCGGCCTTCCGGTTCTGGCTGGCGGCGCCGGTGGTCTTCCGCATTTTGCAGGCCCGACTGCAGGCTATCTCGTATCCTTCCCGATCATCGCCGCAATGACCGGCTATCTGGCCGAACGCGGCTGGAACGGTAATCGCGTCGGCTTCGCCTTCGTTTCGTTCCTTATCGCCAATGTGGTCTGCCTTGCTCTTGGCGCAGTCTGGCTGTCCAGCATCATCGGCGTTGAAAAGGCCATTGCCTTCGGCATGACGCCGTTCCTCGTCGGCGCCCTTATCAAGTCGGCCCTTGGTGCTGCGATCCTCAAGGCCATCGCCCGCGACGGCAAGGCCTGATCAAACAGGTGACCATACGCCTGCGCGGCCATCACCTCCTTTGCATGCTGACTTATGTCGGCAAAGGCTACAGCCCGGCTTTCGTCGAAAACTACGACAGAATTGCCGGGCGGCTGAGCGAAGGAGAAGATATTCTTCTCGTCGATGGCCCGGACGACATTTGCGCGCCCCTGCTCTGCGGGGGCGATTGCCATTGTTACGAAGCGAGTGTTCGCAAGCGCGACCGGCTGGCATTGGAGGCCGTAGGCGACCTGATCGGCCAGCGCCTTGCTACGCAGAACCGTTTCGGACTCGACGCAGAGCGGCTTGCCGTAATGCGCGCCGCTTTCGCAGAAGGCACATTGCGCAAAGCCTGCGAGCGTTGCGAGTGGTCGAACCTCTGCACGGGAATTGCCACGACGGGCCAGTTTCACGACGTTAAAATAACAAGGCCATCCGTCTCAGGATGAGACGGATGGCCTTGTTGCATATTGCTTTTTGTTACTGATTCTTGCGCTTTCGCCGCGCCAGCATGTTGAGCGCTTCGACCAGCGCCGAAAAGCCCATCGCAGCGTAGATGTAGCCCTTCGGGACGTGGAAGCCGAAACCATCGGCGATCAGCGTCATGCCGATCATCAGCAGGAAGCCCAGCGCCAGCATGACAATGGTCGGGTTCGCCGCGATGAACCGTGACAGCGGGTCGGCTGCGAGCAGCATGACCGTTACGGCTGCGACGACGGCAATGACCATTATGGCGATCTCGTCGGTCATGCCGACAGCGGTGATGATCGAATCGACCGAGAAGACCAGATCGAGAATCAGAATCTGCACGATGGCAGCGCCCATGGTGAGCTGAACCGCCTTGCCACCGATATTTTCCTTGCCATCCTCGGGATCAACCGTGTGGTGGATTTCCTTGGTCGCCTTCCAGACAAGAAACAGGCCGCCAGCAATCAGGATGATGTCACGCCAGGAAAAGCCATGGCCGAACGCCTCGAAAATCGGGTCCTTGAGCTGGACGATGATCGAGATGGTGAAAAGAAGCGCAAGACGCAGAATGAGCGCCGCTCCGATCCCGAGGCGACGAGCGCGAGCCTGCTGTGAGGCGGGAAGCTTGTTGGTGAGGATCGAGATGAAGATCAGATTGTCGATACCGAGGACGACTTCCATCGTCACCAGCGTAACCAGCGCGGCCCAGCCGGCAGGGGTCGAAAGAAATCCCAGATACTCGGCAAAAAAATCCATTGAGTTGCGTCCCCTTGCGAAAAAACTCGTTGCAAGGAGATAGGAACGCGAAAAGCCCGTTCAACCGGCAGAAAGCTGCCAGGTCAAAATAGCCACTTGATTGTAGATAACATCATACTTCGAGCTAAAATAAGACGTTATCGCCAGAATGCCGGAATGGTTTCTTCCAGATGCGCACCGATGCGCAAGGGGGCGGCCTTTTCTGCAAGCCCCGTGCGATCCGAAATCTCTATGCCCACGCCGCAGACGGTGGCCGGGCCATTCGCCGCCTCGAAACGCCCTTTCGGCACTTTCGACAGGAAACGATTGAGCGGCTCTTCCTTGTCCATGCCGAGCGAGGAATCGTAATCACCGCACATGCCGGCATCGGACATATAGGCCGTACCATTCCGCAAAATCTGGCAATCGGCGGTCGGGACATGCGTGTGCGTTCCGACAACAGCGCTGGCGCGACCGTCGACAAAATGACCGAAACACTGCTTTTCGCTCGTCGCTTCAGCATGAAAATCGAAGAACACAGCATCGGCCTGCTCGCCAAGCGGACAGGCTTCCAGAATTTTCTCGGCCGCGATAAACGGATCATCAAGATCGGGATGCATGAACACCCGGCCCATGACGTTCGATACCAGAACCCGGGCGCCGTTTTTGGCGATGTAAAGCCCCTCGCCTTTTCCGGCTGTGCCTTTTGGGAAGTTTGCCGGGCGCAGAAAGCGGTCTTCGCGCTTCGAGAAATCCAGTGCTTCGCGCTGATCCCATACGTGGTTGCCGGTCGTCACGACGTCGGCGCCAGCACGAATGGTATCGTGGAAAATCTCTTCCGTAATGCCAAAACCGCCCGCGGCGTTTTCGCCGTTGACGATTACGAAGTCCAGCTTCAGATCGGAAATCAGCCCCGGCAGTTTTTCATATACCGCGGTGCGGCCCGACCGGCCCACCATATCACCAAGAAAAAGCAATCTCATGAGAATGTCTTATAAACCTGCGCCAAGCGAACGCAAGCCGATCAGGGCATTTTGCAGTCAGGCAGCATTGCCTGACGTCGCATAAATGCGAGAGAAAAAACTAATGCATGTCTCCCAAAAATGCGAACCGGTTTTGGGATAAAGACATGCATGAAAACAAAATTTAGAGCGGCCGCTCGGTGCCAACCGGGCGCAGGCCGCTCTCGGTCAGGATCTGGTCGAGTGCAATATCGTGCGGCTCATCGGGCACGCGCTCAACTTCCTGACAGTCGAAGGCCATGCCGATCAGAAGCGGCTGCAATCCGCGTTCCGTGAAACGCGCCAGCGCGCGGTCGTAATGTCCGGCACCGTAGCCAAGCCGATGCCCGCGCCGGTCGAAGCCTGCGAGCGGCATCAGCATGATCGCCGGATCGACCACCGGTGCATCTTCTCCGGGTCCCATCGTGCCGAAACCTGTCTGACGCAGTCTGGCATCGGGCAGATATTCGCGAAAGGCTATCGTTTCCCTATCCAGAACGACGGGGAGACAAAGTCGCGCGCCCTTGGCGCGAAATGCCGATAATAATGGGCGCGGGTCAATCTCGGAACGGATCGGCCAATAGCCAGCGATTAACGCGCCTTTGGGCACATCGATTGCCGCCTCGCCCTTGTTCGCGGCCGCCAGGGAAGCCTCGTAGTGAAAGCGCGGATCAAGAGCATCGCGGACCGCCAGAACCTTGCGTCTAAGTTCCTGCTTTTCCAGTCCAGGGCTACGCTCCGTTGCTGTCATTCCAAGCCACTCCCTGATGCCACGTTGCATCATGTAGTGGAACCGCAAAGAGCCAATCCGTCAAGTGATCGCGCCTGCCCCTTGCGCGATCTTCTCTGAACGGTCGCGTATGACCTTCAAAACAACGCCATGGAAGTCGTTCAGGAACAGTTTGCCCCACAGATCACAATAGAAATCAATCGGTGTGGCGATCTGATAATGGGTCGTCAGCGTCAGGCGTGTATGACCATTCGCCACCGGTTCAAGGCGATAATCACCCTGCGCAAGCTTCAGATAGCTGCTGTCAACCTTGATATGCGCTTCCACCTCAGGCGGTATGGAGCCGGGGCCGAAGCGAAAATCCCACGCCAGAAGCCGGTTCTCTTCCCATTGTGTGACAATTTCCTGAAAATTGACGCCATGCGTCCACTGCAAGTCTCGCACCGCTCCAACGCCAGTGCCGCTCAACCTTGCATCCACGGGCTGCGGCACACCAAGCATGCCATGGCTGAATGTCCAGGACAGCTCGTCCGGGCGCACATTGCGGATTTCAACCGTCTGCTGCCAGACCACTTCCGGCGGCGCCGCAATCTCGATCACCGTGGTCACAGCACCATCATGCGGGGTGTAGGACATCTGTAGTTCGGCTGGCAGAACGAGCAGCGGCAGCGCAATCACCAGCGTCGTGCTGCGCCGCGAACGAAACTGCCGGATGATCCATAGGGTCACCGTCGAACCGAGCGCCGAGAACACCATGAAGAACGGAGCGGCCATGGCCACGCAAATTCCGGCTTCATGGAAAAGGACCATGCTGGTGACGACAAGCCCGGCGATGATGGCCCATCCCATACGCACATGCCGCCACAGGCTTTTTTGCGCACGGGGGTCGGAAAGGCTGGAAGCAAGGCTTGCGACTGCCATCGGCAACAGCATCAGGCCTGCAATGACAGGCATCTCATCCACATATTGGCCCGACCAGATCATGACATAAAGCAGAAGACCGTAGACGAAAGCGATGGGTATCGCGACGGTCAGTCTTTCCGATGAATCGGGGGATACTGTTTCAGGAGATTTCATCAAGATGCGCAAATCGTTGGAGCTTTGCGCATGTTTACGAACAAATTGCCCGCTAGATCAAGCTCATAGCTATCCTGCGACAGCCAGAGGAAAAGAAAGCGGCGACCACGACGACCGATGGTAGTGATTGATCCCGGGAACCTACAAAGTAGGTGGGCGCCATATGCGAAAGCCCGCAAGCCTTCACAGGGACAGCTCCCTTAGAGATCAATAAGGCCCCGGGGATGCTGTTACACCTGTCGGGAAGCGCAGTTCGCCAAGGGCCAATATAGTACCTGCCCGATGGGAACGCCAGTGGCTTGCACCGGCTTAACAGGAAAACTTTTCAGAAAAATCTGGACTAGGATCAGCTGTTTCGCGGCGCAATGCGCGATGCCACCTGCTCGATGCGCGACGCTACATCCGAAAGCATGCCGGTCAGGGCAGCATCGTTGCTATCGGCGCGACCAAGCGCTTCATCCCGTGCACGGCGCAGGGTTTCAACTTCGCTCTCCAGACCGTTGATGCGTTTCTGCATCTCGGCCATCTCGTCCATCACCATGATCCCGGCCATGACCGTCAGACGCAGATCGCCGATCTCCCCGAAGGACGTTTTGAGATGCGTGACATATTGATCGAAACGGTCGGCAAGCCCGGACAGGTGCTCTTCCTGTCCTTCGTCACAAGCCATGCGGTAGGCTTTGCCATCGATGGTAACGGTTACGGTCGCTATGGTAGCCTCCTATCGGTCCAGAACGGCGCGGATTGTCTCCATCGCTGTCACAAGGCGGCGCGAAACTTCGCGATTTGCGGCTTCCAGCCGCTCGGCGCGCGCTTCCGACTGATCGAGTTCCTGGGCGAGACGGCTGCGATCCGCATTCATACGCTGCACCTCCTCCTCGGCCTCGGCGAAGTCGCCTTCCTTGTCCAGCCGCAGATCGACCGCTTGTTCAAGCGTATTGAGTGCTTTTTCCAGCCGTTCCAAGACTTGCCTGAGGGTCGTTTCGGGTGCCATCCATATCCTTTCCAATGCCAATTCGCGGGCTAACTCTGGGCATCGAATCGCACCTGCGGGACGGGCATCTTTGAAAAGATTGTAATAATCACCCGCCCGATAAGCAACAAATGAGGGGCATATCTAAACGTTCATGCACTGTTATCGGTGCAAAAACGGCTTTTCAGTGTTCCTTCTACAGCTTTCCACACAACTCAATCGATTAGTCGCGGACAGTTTATTGCCCAAAAGTCATCGGTTTATTGACTCCTTATACGCAGGTGCTATGTGTCCCGATGCCTTCTGGAGCGTGATCCCGAGACGCATGAAGCCGTTTTGGACGCGGATCGTGCTCAGGCAAAGGCATCGCCGCAACCCCGTTAACCCCTCCCAAGGAAAGACGGCTGAGACCATGACCAATTCCGACAAACAAAACCAGATGGCCAACGCGATCCGCTTCCTCTCTATGGACGCGGTGGAGAAAGCCAATTCAGGCCATCCCGGCCTGCCGATGGGTGCAGCCGATATAGCGACGACGCTCTATACCCGTTTTCTCTCGCATGACCCACAGAACCCGCATTGGCCCGATCGCGACCGTTTCGTGCTCTCCGCAGGCCACGGCTCGATGCTGCTCTATTCGCTGCTCTATCTTTCGGGCTACGAAGACATCACCATTGACGAGATCAAGAATTTCCGCCAGCTCGGTTCGCGCACAGCAGGCCATCCGGAATATGGTCACGCCGCCGGTATCGAAACAACGACCGGTCCGCTCGGACAGGGCATCGCCAATGCCGTCGGCATGGCGCTTTCCGAACGCATCCTCAATGCACAGTTCGGCGACAGCCTCGTCAACCATTACACCTATGTGATTGCCGGTGACGGCTGCCTCATGGAAGGCATCAGCCAGGAAGCCATCGCGCTTGCCGGTCATCTGAAGCTGAACAAGCTGATCGTGTTCTGGGACGACAACAACATCTCGATCGACGGCCCGGTCACGCTTTCCGACAATACTGACCAGCCTGCCCGTTTCGCCGCTTCCGGCTGGAACACGATGGCTGTCGACGGTCATGACCAGGATGCGATTGCCAAGGCTATCGAACTGGCCAGGGTTTCGGAAAAGCCGACGCTGATCGCCTGCAAGACGACCATCGGCTTCGGTGCGCCGAACAAGGCTGGCACCAACAAGGTGCATGGCTCCCCGCTTGGTGCCGAAGAAATTGCCGCAACCCGCAAGGCACTCGGCTGGAGCGCGGAACCATTCGTCGTTCCCGCAGAAGTGCTGGACGGCTGGCGCGTTGCCGGTCTGAATGCCGCCAAGAAGCGTCAGGAATGGGAAAAGCGCTTTGCCGCCGCCGACGCGGACACCCGCGCTGAATTCGAGCGCCGGATGCGTGGCGACCTGCCTTCCAACTTCGATGCGACCATCATCGAATACAAGAAGAAGCTTTCCGCCGACAAACCGAAGGTCGCAACTCGCAAGTCTTCGGAAATGGCACTGGAAGTCATCAACGGTGTCGTGCCGGAAACCATCGGCGGTTCTGCCGATCTCACCGGCTCGAACAACACCAAGACGAGCCAGACCAAGGCTATTACGCCGGAAGATTACGGCCAGCGCTACGTCCATTACGGCATCCGTGAACACGGCATGGCAGCAGCCATGAACGGCATGACGCTGCATGGGGGCCTCATCCCCTACGGCGGCACCTTCCTGACTTTCTCGGATTATTGCCGTCCGGCCATGCGTCTTTCCTCGCTGATGGGCATCCGCGTCGTTTACGTGATGACGCACGACTCCATCGGTCTTGGTGAAGACGGCCCGACCCACCAGCCGGTCGAACAGCTTGCCGCCTTGCGCGCCATTCCGAACCATAATGTGTTCCGCCCTGCCGACGCTGTCGAAGCGGCTGAATGCTGGCAGATTGCCCTGCAATCGAAGAAGACGCCATCGACGATGGCTCTGACCCGTCAGAACCTGCCGACAGTCCGCACCGAGCATCGCGACGAAAACCTTTCGGCTTTCGGCGCCTATGAGCTTGCTGCGGCAAGCAAGGATGCCAAGGTGACGATCTTCGCAACCGGCTCGGAAGTGGAAATCGCGCTCAAGGCCCGCGACCTGCTGGAAGGCAAAGGCATTGCCACCCGTGTTGTGTCCGTTCCTTGCTTCGAGCTTTTCGAACATCAGAGCGACGCCTACAAGACGGCGACCATCGGCGACGCGCCGGTAAAGGTTGCCATTGAAGCGGCAATCTCGCTCGGCTGGGAACGCTTCATCGGCGAAAACGGCATATTCATCGGCATGAAGGGCTTCGGCGCTTCGGGCGAGATCAACGATCTCTACAAGCATTTCGGCATCACGGCAGAACATGCCGCCGAAGCTGCGGAGAAGAAGCTCAACGCCGCATGATTTTAAGAACGCCGGCGTCGCAAAAACGCCGGCGTTTGAGTTTCCATTCCGGTTCGGTCGGACGAATCCTGTTCGATTTATCCGTTCCGGCGGAGTTTTGAAGCACTGCATGTGCAGTACCCTATCGGGAGATTAAGAGAAAATGGCAGTTCGCGTCGCAATTAACGGTTTTGGCCGCATCGGCCGCAACATCCTTCGCGCCATCGTCGAGTCGGGCCGCACCGATATTCAGGTCGTCGCCATCAACGACCTCGGCCCGGTCGAAACCAATGCGCATCTTCTGCGTTATGACAGCGTTCATGGCCGTTTCCCCAAGGAAGTAAAGGTTGCAGGCGACACCATCGACGTCGGCTACGGCCCGATCAAGGTTCATGCCGTCCGCAACCCGGCTGAACTGCCGTGGAAGGAAGAAGGCGTCGACATCGCTCTGGAATGCACCGGCATCTTCACCTCGCGCGACAAGGCAGCACTTCACCTTGAAGCTGGCGCAAAGCGCGTCATCGTTTCGGCTCCTGCCGATGGCGCCGACCTCACCGTCGTCTATGGCGTCAACCACGACAAGCTGACCAAGGACCATCTGGTCATATCCAACGCTTCGTGCACCACCAACTGCCTTGCACCGGTGGCTCAGGTTCTCAACGATGCTATCGGCATCGAAAAGGGCTTCATGACCACGATCCACTCCTATACGGGCGACCAGCCGACGCTGGACACCATGCATAAGGATCTCTACCGCGCACGCGCAGCAGCTCTCTCCATGATCCCGACCTCGACGGGCGCAGCCAAGGCTGTCGGCCTCGTTCTGCCGGAACTGAAAGGCAAGCTCGATGGCGTCGCCATCCGCGTTCCGACCCCGAACGTCTCGGTCGTGGACCTGACCTTCATCGCCAAGCGCGAAACGACTGTCGATGAAGTCAACAACGCGATCCGTGCAGCCGCCAATGGCCGCCTCAAGGGCATTCTCGGCTACACCGATGAACCGCTCGTCTCGCACGACTTCAACCATGACTCCCATTCCTCGGTCTTCCACACGGACCAGACCAAGGTCATGGAAGGCACCATGGTGCGCATCCTGTCGTGGTACGACAATGAGTGGGGCTTCTCCAGCCGCATGGGCGATACCGCTGTCGCCTTCGGCAAGCTGATCTAAGCTTCTGACCATGTTTCGAGCCCTTCTCCCCACCGTTGCGCGCTGGCGTCCGCTGGAAGGAGAAGGGCTCGAACATCTCAATATCGGCCCTACCGGCCGCACAATCCGTGCCGAAAGCGTGGTGATTGGCGACCGCGGAGGTAACCCCTATGGCGTGCGCTACAGCATCGACTGCAACAGCGCCTGGCATGTCCTCCATTTCCTGATCGAAACCACAGCCGGGCACCGTCTGGAGCTTGTTTCCGACGGCGACGGTCGCTGGAGCACGATGGCTGGCGATGCATTGCCCGAATTCGACGGCTGCATCGATATCGATCTGGCAGGAACGCCCTTCACCAACACGCTGCCCATCCGCCGCCTTGGCCTCACACCGGAAAGCGGCACCGTTCAGCTCGACATGCTTTACGTGCCGTTCGACAGTTTCCGCCCGCTGCGTGACCGGCAGCGATATACTTGCCTTGAGGAAGGGCGGCGCTATCGCTACGCGGCAGCCGACCGCACCTTCACTGCCGAATTGCCCGTCGATGAGGACGGGCTTGTCACCGACTATCCAACCCTTTTCCGGCGCCTGCCTGTTTGAGCACCCCTGCTCCACCAGCACCCGAAAGACAGTTCTGGGAGAAAGATCATGAGTTTCCGCACTCTCGACGATGCCGACGTCAAGTCCAAGCGCGTACTGGTCCGCGTTGACCTCAACGTGCCGATGGCGAATGGCGAAGTCACAGACCTGACCCGTATCGAGCGCATCGTTCCGACCATTGCCGAACTTTCCAGGAAAGGCGCAAAGGTCATTCTGCTTGCCCATTTCGGTCGCCCCAAAGGCGTTGCTTCGGACGAAAATTCGCTGAAGCATGTCGTGAAGCCGCTCGCCAAGGTTCTGGGACACGGTGTCCATTTTGCCGAAGACTGCATCGGCGACAAGGCCAAGGCCGCCGTCGATGCGCTGAAGGACGGCGATGTCCTGCTTCTGGAAAACACCCGTTTTCACAAGGGCGAGGAAAAGAACGATCCGGAATTCGTCGCGGCGCTGGCAGTCAATGGCGATCTTTATGTGAACGACGCGTTTTCGGCTGCCCACCGCGCCCACGCCTCGACGGAAGGCGTCGCACATGTCCTGCCCGCCTATGCGGGACGCGGCATGCAGGCTGAGCTTGAAGCGCTTGAAAAAGGCCTCGGCAATCCAGTTCGCCCGGTTGTCGCCATTGTCGGCGGCGCAAAAGTTTCGACCAAGCTCGATCTTCTTTCCAACCTGATCGAAAAGGTCGATGCGCTCGTTATCGGCGGCGGCATGGCCAATACTTTCCTGGCAGCGCAGGGACATGATGTCGGCAAATCGCTGTGCGAACACGAGCTGGCCCACACCGCCCGCGAAATCATGGCCAAGGCCGAAACCACCAAATGCGCGATCATCCTGCCGGTCGATGCCGTCGTGGGCTGGCACTTTGCAGCCGACACGCCGAACAAGACCTACGGAGTCGATTCGGTTCCAAGCGACGGCATGATTCTCGATGCCGGAGCGCTTTCGACCGATCTGATCGCCTCGGCCATCGATGACGCGGCTACGCTTGTCTGGAACGGTCCGCTCGGTGCGTTCGAACTGCGCCCGTTCGATACGGCAACGGTCAAGACCGCAAAACACGTCGCGGCCCACACCAAGGCTGGCAAGCTGGTTTCAGTCGGTGGCGGCGGCGATACGGTCGCAGCGTTGAACCATGCTGGCGTGGCCGACGACTTCACTTACATCTCGACCGCCGGTGGCGCCTTCCTCGAGTGGATGGAAGGCAAGCCCCTCCCTGGCGTCGATGTGCTGAAGAAGTAATGTGATAAACTGCATTCAAATAAGCTCGGCTGCTGCCGGGCTTATTTTTTGGGTGTAAGCTTCAAAAGCCGCCCCGGATTAACATCCTCGACCAGCCAAATGGCACCATCCGGCCCGACAGCCACATCGCGGATACGGTTTTCCATTTCAAAGCGCTCGGCTTCGTCCGCCTTGCCGTCCTTGTCGATCACGACACGCACCAGCGACATGACCGAAAGCCCTCCGATCAAAGCCGAACCACGCCATTCGGGGAACATGTCTCCCTCGTAAAAGGCAAGTCCCGCCGGAGCGATAACCGGCGTCCAGTACACCAATGGTGGCTCGAATTCCGGACGTGTGCTATGGCGCGGGATCGGCCTGCCGCTATAATTGTCGCCATTGGAAACAACGGGCCACCCATAATTGAGACCGGGCTTAATGAGATTAAACTCGTCACCGCCACGCGGGCCCATCTCGTGCTCCCAGAGCTTTCCATCGGGACCAAAGGCCAGTCCATACGGATTGCGATGGCCGGTCGACCAGGTCAGCGCCCGCACACCCTCCGCATCCGCATGCGGATTATCCTTCGGCACGGAACCATCGAGATTCATGCGGAGAATTTTCCCCATTGGAGCCGCATCGTCCTGTGCGGTCGCGGGCAACATGCGGTCGCCAACGGAAAAGAACAGATGCTTGCCGTCCGGCGCGAAAGCAATAATGCCGCCCGGCTGTCCGCCGCGAGCCGCCGCATCCTGTTTCCAGATCGTGGTCTTGTCCTTCAGCGCTACCTTGCCGTCACCCTCGTCCAGCACAGCGCGCGCCAGAACAACGCTGCTGCCGCTCTTCACCGGTTCGTTATAGGAAAAGTAGACTGCCTTGCTTTTTTCGAAATCCGGTGCGGGCGCAATATCAAGAAGACCGTTCTGGCCGCCAAAAGCGACTTCCGGCACACCAGCGACAGCAGTTTTTTCACCCGATTGCGTGACTATGAAAATCTTGCCGCCCTTCTCCGTCAATAAAAGCCTGCCATCGGGCAGAAAGGCGATCGCCCATGGCGTATCGAATTCGGCGACCGGGATTGCAGTAAACGGAGCATTTGCTTCAGCCTTCCGGCCACCGGCATTGATGCTCTCAGCCGAAACATCGGGTACCGGCAGGGCAACCATTGATGCGGCCAGAACAAACGGCAGGCTTAAAAGGGCTCGTCGCATATCTCCTCCTCAAATCTGGACAACGGAAAACGGGCGGGGTTTCCTCATTGGTTTCTTACATGGGGTCTGAGACGCGGATATCAAAACGAGTTTCGGGAAAAACCCGAGATAGCCAATCTGACCGCTCTTAAGATAACTTGTCTCATCTAAACCGTTTGAAAAATCTTTCAAACGTTTCAATAACTTGCGCTCGCCATAGTTTTAACCAACACTCCCTCATCGCTTTGACAGAAGGAGCATTGCATATGACTGAACGTCTTGAAGATATTGCGATTGCACTGGTGGCGGCAGGAAAAGGCATTCTCGCTGCCGACGAAAGTTCGGGCACCATCAAGAAGCGCTTTGACTCGATCCATCTCGCCTCGACGGAAAACACCCGCCGCGATTATCGCGAGATGTTGTTCCGTTCGGACGATGCGATGAAGAACTATATTTCGGGTGTCATTCTCTATGATGAAACCATAAGGCAGAAGGCCAAGGATGGTACGCCGCTCGTCGACATCATCCGAAAGGCAGGGGCAATTCCGGGTATCAAGGTCGATGCGGGTGCAAAGCCGCTGGCAGGCTTCGCCAGTGAAACAATCACAGAGGGGCTCGACAGTCTGCGCGAACGGCTCAACGAATATTATGAGCTTGGCGCACGCTTTGCCAAATGGCGCGCAGTGATTTCCATTTCGGATGGCCTGCCCACATGGGGTGCGGTGAAACAGAATGCACAGGCGCTCGCCCGCTATGCAGCGCTTTGCCAGGAAGCAAACATCGTCCCTATCGTAGAGCCGGAAGTGTTGATGGACGGCCAGCCGGGTGATCATACCATCGACCGTTGTTACGAAGTGACGGAATGGGTTCTCAAGATAGTGTTTACGGAACTTTACGATGCTCGCGTCAGGCTCGAAGGCATGATCCTGAAGCCGAACATGGTCATCGACGGCAAAAAGGCACGCAAAGCTTCCGTCGAGGAAGTGGCGGAGAAAACCGTACGCTGTTTCCGCAACACGGTTCCGGCAGCGGTGCCCGGCATCGCATTTCTTTCCGGCGGCCAGACCGGCGAGGAAGCGACAGCCCATCTTTCTGCGATGAACGCGGGCTTCGACATGCCATGGAAAATGACCTTCTCCTATGGCCGTGCCCTTCAGGCCGCAGCGCTGGACGCCTGGGCAGGTAAGGATGAAAATATCGCTGCCGGCCAGCGCGCTTTCGCGCATCGTGCAAAGATGAACGGTCTCGCCGCTACCGGCGGCTGGAAAAAAGATCTCGAAAAGGCAGCCTGACTCGTCTTGAAAAGAAGGGCCCGGCGATTTCAGCCGGGCTTTTTTCAGCCTTCGTGCAGATGGAATCCCACTGCCAGTGCCATGATCAATATGGCGATGACTGCGATCTTCCAGAAATCGCCGCGCCGCTTCAGTCCCGGCAGGCCAAGCGGTTTGATGATGTGCAGTCCCATCAGAAGAACAAGCAGCACAGGCAGGATTTTTGTCACAAATCACCTCTCTGCCTCCTTGTGACGCAGACAGGCCATCGCCGCAAGACACCTGCATCAGACACAGGCGTTTTACCGGCAAGTCTCGTTCTTCATCTTAAGTTTCATGGACGGGTCGCCGTCCAGCGGCGTAAACTGTAAGTGGAGGTGACGAAACGCGCATGGAGGAGATGGACCGAAACAGGTCGATTTTGCGCTTTCGTCAGCAGACCAGGTGTTTATTTTGACGCGCATCTTGTTCCGAAAGCCGTTTCACACTTTTCGGGATGCGCTCTAATCACGGCGCAACAACCGCCCCGGCGGCGTTGTGCGTGCTTCTGGGAGGAAGAGCATGACTTCGAAATATGCCGAAACCTATGCCGCATGGCAGAACGATCCTGAACGCTTCTGGGCTGAAGCGGCGCAGGCAATCGACTGGTTCACGCCATGGGATCAGGTTTTTGCGGGCGACGAAGGTGTCTATGGACGTTGGTTCAAGGGTGCTGAGTGCAACACATGTTACAATGCGCTCGACCGCCATGTCGCCAACGGACGCGGTGAACAGGTGGCGCTCATCTATGAAAGCCCCGTCACCGGCACGGTGCGCAAATTCACTTATCTCGAACTGCTGGAAGAAGTAGAAGCGCTCTCCGCCGTCATGCTTGACAATGGCGTGTCGAAGGGCGACCGCGTTCTCATCTATATGCCGATGGTCCCGGAAGCGGCTGTCGCCATGCTGGCATCGGCGCGTATTGGAGCTGTCCATTCCGTTGTCTTCGGCGGATTTGCCGCCAATGAACTCGCAACCCGCATCGACGACGCCAAGCCAGTGATGATTATCGCCGGTTCCTGTGGTATCGAGCCTACCCGCATCGTGCCTTATCAGGCCATGCTCGATAAAGCGATTTCACTTGCACATCACAAGGTCGATCATTGCATCATATTGCAGCGTGAGCAGCATCGGCATGAACCGGTGGCAGGGCGTGACATCGACTATCGCGAGGCCGTCAATGCCGCGCGCGGTCGTCATGTCCCCTGCACGCCGGTTGATGCCACCGACCCGCTTTATGTGCTGTACACATCCGGCACGACCGGCGAGCCGAAAGGCGTCGTGCGAGACAATGGCGGACATATGGTGGCGCTCGCCTGGTCCATGAAGAATGTTTTTGGTGTGGAACCCGGACAAGTATGGTGGGCCGCATCCGATGTGGGTTGGGTAGTTGGCCATTCCTACATCGTCTACGCACCGCTGATCCAAGGTGCAACGACTATCCTCTTCGAAGGCAAGCCGATCGGCACACCCGATGCTGGCACCTATTGGCGCATCATTGCCGAGCATGGCGTGGAAGTGATGTTCACCGCACCGACTGCACTGCGCGCTATCAAGAAAGACGACGCGGACGGCAATTTCGTGCGTCGCTACGACCTTTCGAAGTTCCGCGCCCTTTATCTCGCTGGCGAACGTGCCGATCCGGACACGATCCACTGGGCCGAGAACCTGCTGGGCTGCCCGGTGATCGATCACTGGTGGCAGACAGAAAGCGGCTGGCCCATGGTCGCCAATCCGCTCGGTCTTGGTCTTCTGGAAACCAAATACGGATCGCCCGCTGTCTGCCTTCCGGGTTACGATATCCGCGTGCTGGACGATGAAGGCCACGAAGTCGAGCGCGGCCAACTTGGGAATGTTCTTATCAAGCTACCACTGCCGCCCGGTTGCCTGCCAACGCTCTGGAATGCCGACGAGCGCTTTCGCAAGGCCTATCTGAACGAGTTCCCCGGTTATTATAAAACTGCAGATGCAGGCTATATGGATGAGGACGGTTATCTCTACATTATGAGCCGCACCGACGACATCATCAATGTCGCTGGCCATCGCCTGTCCACAGGGGCGATGGAGGAGGTACTTTCCAGCCATCCCGATGTTGCCGAATGTGCGGTGCTTGGTATTTCGGACCCGGTTAAAGGCCAGGTGCCATGCGGTTTCCTCGTGCTGAAATCCAACATCGACCGCGACCCGCAGGAGGTCGAGAAGGAATGCGTCAGCATGGTTCGTGACGTCATCGGACCTGTTGCAGCTTTCCGGCTGGCGCTGACCGTCAAGCGTCTGCCCAAGACACGGTCCGGCAAGATTCTGCGGTCAACTATCCAGAAAATCGCCGATGGCGAAGAATGGAAGATGCCGGCTACAATCGATGATCCCGCTATTCTCGAAGAAATCAGCACTGTTCTGCGCGAGCGTCACACCGGCCTCGCCTTCGCCTGATCCTGACGCTATTGACCGGCGGTTTCCGCCGGTCCACTCTCCACGCAAATTGGAGATCGATCATGCAGTTAGAAGGCAAGGTGGCAATCGTCACCGGCGCTGCCCGTGGTATTGGCTATGCCATAGCAAAGCGCTTCCTGATGGATGGCGCAAGCGTAGTCCTATCCGACATCGACAACGCCGCCGCCATGCGCGCAGCCAAGGATCTGGAGCAATTCGGCCCGGTTCGCCATATGGCGGCGGATGTGGGCGACAAGCTCGATGTCCACAATCTCCTCACCTTCACCATCACCAATCTGGGCGAGATCGACATCCTCGTCAACAATGCCGGTATCGTCCATCAGGCGGATTTCCTCGACCTGAAAGAAGAGGATTTTGACCGCGTCATGAGGGTCAATCTCAAAGGTGCCTTTCTGTGCGGGCAGGCAGTCGCCAGACGCATGGTCGAGAGGGTCGAATCGGGCGGAGATCCAGGCACGATCATCAACATGTCATCGATCAATGCGATCTTCGGTTTGCCGGAGCAACTCGCCTATTCCGTTTCCAAAGGCGGATTGAACCAACTGACACGTACCATGGCGGTAGCGCTCGCTCGTTGGGGAATTCGCGTCAATGCCATCGGCCCCGGTTCCATCGAGACGGACATGCTTTCCGTCGTGAACACAGATACCGATGCCCGCAACAGGATTCTTTCCAGAACACCGCTCGGTCGCATCGGCCAAGCCTCTGAAATTGCTTCGATAGCGTCGTTTCTGGCATCGCGGGATGCAAGCTATGTAACAGGCCAGACCATCTATGCGGACGGTGGGCGCCTGCCGCTGAGCTATACGGCGGCGCCACGCTACAAGGCGTGACGTTGCGATCCAATTATATTAGGACGATAATAAAGTCGGACTTCGCTCCTGACAGAAAGCTGTCAGGAGGGGTGTGCGATACTGCGTATCCAAGGATGAGGGAGATTCACCATGGCACTCGCAATCGCACCATTGATCGCAGTTTTGAAGGAATACAGGCGCAGATATGACGAACGCCGCCGTTTCATTCGCACCGAGCGGGTGATCGGCCGACTGCCGAACGATTTGCGCAAGGATTTGGGCTGGCCGGATCGCTATCTGGAACAGCGCGGCACCAAATACTGCAACGGAGAATAAACCGGAATGCGCCGTGCAGACCGCCTTTTCCAGATTGTTCAGCACCTGCGCGGTGGCAGGCTTGTCACCGCGCGTCAGCTGGCCGAACGGCTGGAAGTCTCCGAACGTACGATCTATCGTGACATTTCCGATCTGCAATCGACAGGCGTTCCCATCGATGGCGAAGCCGGTGTCGGCTATATTCTTCGGCAGGGTTTCGAACTCCCGCCGCTCATGTTCACGCGTGATGAAATCGTCGCTCTTGTCGCCGGAGCGCGTCTCATTCGCGCCTGGGGTGGCGTTTCCATGGCGCGTGGCGCGGAAGAGGCTCTGGTCAAGATCGAAGCCGTCCTGCCCAAGGAAGAGCGCGCCCGCATCACCAGCACTCAAATTCATGCCCCCACGGCCCGTATCAGCATGGATGAGCGCCGCATCATCGACGCGGTGGAACGCGCTGTCGATCAGGGCAACGTGCTGAATATCCGCTATCGGGATCTGGAATCGCGCGAAAGCGAGCGTAATATTCGTCCGCTCGGTCTGTGGTTCTGGGGCAAGGTCTGGACGGTTATCGGCTGGTGCGAATTACGCAATGCTTTCCGCACATTCCGGACAGATCGCATTGTTGAGGCCAGCGATGCAGGGCGCCTCTTCCGGGCCGAACGTGGCAAGACACTGGCCGATTTCTACCGCCTCATGGAATTGAGTGAATATAACGCGTTCAAAGACTGAATACCTCCCAAGACAGAAAGAAAAAGCCCGGCTGACAAAGCCGGGCTTTTTTGCATTTCGGTAAAACGATTTCTCGTCCCGACTATTCTTCTTCGTCTTCATCCGGCGTCGAGCTCTTGAGCGAAGAGAGCTTGGCAAAGACCTTGTCAGCATCGAGCTCTTCTTCTGCGGGTTGCTCGTCACGATAATCGAAATTCTCGGTCGCGGAAGCCGGCAGCAGGGTGCTATCCGATTCCGGCGCGGCCGGACGGTTGCGGGAGGCGCGTTCGACTTCGATGTCCAGATCGATCTGCGAGCAGAGGCCGAGCGTTACCGGGTCCATCGCCGTCAGATTTGCCGAGTTCCAGTGCGAGCGATTGCGAATCTGTTCAATGGTCGACTTGGTCGTACCGATCAGGCGGGAAATCTGCGCGTCCTTCAGTTCAGGATGATTGCGCACCAGCCACAGAATCGCATTCGGGCGATCCTGACGCTTGGAAAGCGGCGTATAACGCGGGCCCTTGCGCTTGGCTTCCGGAACGCGAACCTTCGGCTCGGAAAGCTTCAGGCGATGATATGGATCCTTTTCGCCTTTCGCGATCTCTTCGCGCGAAATCTGACCCGTAATGACCGGGTCCAGACCCTTGATGCCCTGAGAGGCTTCACCGTCGGCAATAGCCTTCACTTCCAGCGGGTGCAGCTTGCAGAAAGCGGCAATCTGGTCAAAAGACAGAGCCGTATTATCGACAAGCCAAACGGCCGTTGCCTTCGGCATAAGAAGCTGGGTGGCCATTAGATATAATCCTTCTGTTCGTCCGCTCCGGTGGCGCGGGACGTGGGCAAAACCACAATTTCCGGGAAATCACGGCCTATATATCGTTTTTTTGTCGCCAGAGCAAGAATGGCTCTGAACGTTAATGTCTGCAGACAAGTATGGCGGCTTTTGGCCCGGATACTAAGCAATATCGAGTACGATCTTGCCAATATGTCTTCCTTCCTCCATGCGCTCATGCGCACGCCAGGCATCTTTCAGCGAAAAGATCATGTCCATCACCGGGGCGACGCGGCGCTGCGCCAGAAGCGGCCAGACCTTCGCCTCCAGTTCCTGCGCAATGCCAGCCTTGAAGTCGACCGGTCGCGGACGCAGCGTAGAGCCGGTATGGGTCAGACGCTTGGTCATCAATATTGCGAAATTGGCCGTGGCCTTCGCACCGTTGAGAAAAGCGATCTGCACGATGCGGCCATCTTCCGCAGCAGCTTTGTAATTGCGGTCGACATAATCGCCACCGACCATATCGAGAATCACATTGGCCCCTTTGCCCTTGGTCACTTCCTTGACGACCTCGACAAAATCCTCTTGCCCGTAATTGACGGCGTGATCTGCTCCGAGTTTCAGGCAGACTTCGCATTTTTCCTTCGAGCCCGCTGTTGCAATGACGGTCGCGCCAAATGCCTTTGCAAGCTGGATAGCCGTCGTGCCGATACCCGACGAGCCGCCGTGAACCAGAAAAACCTCGCCCTTCTTCAACCCGCCGCGCTCGAACACATTGTGCCAGACGGTGAAGAAAGTTTCAGGGATCGCTGCCGCTTCGATGTAGCCATAGCCGGAAGGCAAGGGCAGCGCGTTCGTCTCATGCACGACGGCATATTCGGCGTAGCCGCCACCCGCCAGCAGTGCGACCACCTGATCGCCCACCTTGAACCGTTTGACGCCGCTGCCGACGACAACAATGTCACCGGCAATCTCCAGACCCGGTATATCCGACGCGCCAGGAGGTGGCGCATATTGACCCAGTCGCTGCAAGACATCTGGCCGGTTGACCCCGGCGGCGCGTGCCCGCACCAGAATTTCACCTTCCTTGGGTTCAGGCACCGAGCGTTGAACAGGTCGAAGCATATGGGCTCCGCCCGGTTCAGAAATTTCGATAGCGGTCATCTGGGAAGGCAAGTCGGCCATCATATTCACAACTCCATTCAGATTTCTGGCCCTACGCATCGTCGCAGAAATGCCGCATGGCGGATGCAAGACGTCACGTTAGGGAAATCGTCATCGATTTTCTCAAATATATATGCGACGATTCAAGGTGTTAAATCTTTTCTGAGCCATCATTGACCACGGAGGACGGCTATGAGCGGTTTCGATGAGGATGTGGTAAAGCCCCGCAACAGCGTGGCGCTAAGCGAAGAGGAACTATCGCTGCTTTCGGTTATCGAAATCGACCAGCGCATAGCCTTGCTGCAATCCGAAATAGAGCGATTGAAGACAGAACGCCTCAAGAAGGACGATAGCCGCGCTGCGGCAGAAGCATTGTTTCGATAGGAATGGAGTCGTCAACGGAAATGGATACCGGAGTAAAGCAACCGGAACCATTTCCGAGCGACGCGCTTTAGGAACAACAATCATTGATCGCTGCAATCGCTCATCAGCCTCAGCACTGACAGTTCGGCTTCAGACTTCGGGAATAGAGTTTTGCGCATTTACATTCAGGTTCTGGCCCTCCTCTGCGGCACAGCCTTCCTTCTCATAGCTTCGGGACTTCACGGTCTTCTATTGCCGCTGCGTGGCGGTGTGGAAGGCTTCTCAGTGGCATCGCTCGGCATGCTCGGTACCACTTGGGCGGGTGGCTTCGTTGCCGGCTGTCTGTTCGCGCCGCGCCTTGTGCGCCGCGTCGGCCATGTACGGGCATTCGGTTGTTTTGCCGCATCGGCTGCGGTTATCGCTTTGCTTTCCGGCATCTTCGTGGATGCAACCATCTGGGTGATCCTGCGCGCCTTCACCGGCTTTTCGATGGCTGGCGCCTTCATGGTCATAGAAAGCTGGCTGAATGAACGTGCAACCAACGAATCGCGCGGCAAGATTTTCGGCATGTATATGATGGTCAATTACGGGGCCACCATGTCCGGCCAGATGCTCGTGGCAGCCGGAGACGTGCGCTCCGATCATCTGTTCATGATAAGCGGCATATTCTTCTGCCTGGCTCTCATTCCAACGGCGATCTCCACAGCCGTCAGCCCCAAGCCGCTGACCGAAGTGCAGCTTGATCTCAAGGCGCTCTATAACAACTCACCTGCAGCCTTCGTAGGTTGTATCCTGATCGGCATTGCCAATGGCGCATGGGGTACGCTCGGAGCTGTCTTCGGCGCTAAATCCGGCATTTCGACCACCGAAATCGCCTTGATGGTCAGTGTCACTATCGCAGCCGGAGCCTTGATGCAGATTCCAATCGGACGCATTTCCGATCTGGTAGACCGACGTTTCGTGCTGGCAAGCGTTGCGGCGCTGGCGGCACTGGTTGGCCTCATTGCCTTTCTCGTCGCTCCGTCCAGCGGCCCCGTCATCATTACGATGACCGGCTGTTATGGCGCGCTCGCCTATGCGCTCTATCCCGTCGCCGTCGCCCACGCCAACGATCACGCAACGTCGGAAAGCTTTGTGAAAGTATCGAGCGGGCTTCTGTTGCTTTACGGCTTCGGTACCATGCTCGGACCGCTGCTGGCGGCTGCGGCCATGGATATTTTCTGGCCGTCCGGCCTCTTCGCCATCACCATGCTCGCGCATATTTCCATCACCGGCTATGCACTGTTCCGTTCACGCAAGCGCGCATCCGTTCCGAAAGAAGAAAAGGATCAGTTCAAAAGCATGCCGTCGGAACGTGGCGCAACACCGGAAGCGCTGAACCTCGATCCAAGAGCAGAGACGGAAGGTTGACGGACGCTGAAAATAGCGTCGATAAATGCAGTCGATTAAATAGTTGAATCAATATGTTCGGCGGCTGTGACACAGCCGCCAATACTGAATTTCGGCATCTTCGCTTTGGAATGCAAACTACATTCACGACAAAGAACCTCCAGCTCGTCAGAGCCGTTCGGTCTCCAATGTCGACGGTTTGAGACGCCTTATCGAACCGCGATCTAAGCGCGGCTTCCCTGTTAGTGACGTGTTACCTGGGATCTCAGTTTTTCGATCTGGTCCTTAAGCATGAGCTTCTTGCGCTTGAGAGATGCAACGTGCAGGTCGTCCATTGCCGGTGACGCTATAGCTTCGGAAATTTCCTGCTCCAGAGCGCCGTGCTTCTTTTCGAGCGTGGCAAGATGGGACTCGATAGCCATCATCAGATCTCCTTTGGTTGATTTCCCTGATTTACGGAACAGCGCGGACCTCGTTTGCCCGTTTGTCCGCTATCCCGCCATTCAACCTGCATGAACGCCCGGCACACCTCCTGTATTCCGGGCCAAACACGCAGTCCCGGCTGCCAAGGATGCGGTATTGTTGTCGCCTTCGACAGCCGTCATCCATGACAGAACCATGACAGTTTGGCATGAGTTTGGTGCAAAGTCGATTTTGTCGTGGTAGCATTTTCCTGAGGCGAAAAATATGATAAGGGCTTCGCCGGAAACGGGCTGACGCCGCACCTTTGAGGGTTTGGCGCGGCCCGTAAAACTATTCAACAGAACGGGGCACCGCATGTCCGATCAGGAACAGGCCGAAATCAGATTGGCCGTCGCACGACTGAAACAGGAACACGCGGATTTCGATGCTGCCATAAACGCCATGATAGCGGTTGGCTGCGACCAATTGCGCGTCCAGCGTATGAAGAAGAAAAAACTCGCAATCAAGGACAAGCTGCAGGAGATGGAAGATCGGGTGATCCCCGACATCATCGCCTGAATGTCCATAATGATCCATGACAGAGCCGGGGTTCGCCCGGCTTTATCATTTTAATACCACCCTAAACATGCACGAAAGAAGCGGAGCAGGAAGATCAATGAGCGTTACTGCCGATGTCGCCATCATCATGGGAAGCCAGTCCGACTGGGAAACCATGCGCCATGCAGCGGACACACTGGAAGCACTCGGCATTTCCTTCGATGCCCGGATCGTTTCCGCGCATCGCACGCCTGACCGGCTCGTTGCCTTTGCCAAAGGTGCCAAAGCGGAAGGGTTCAAGGTCGTTATCGCAGGTGCGGGCGGCGCGGCTCACCTGCCCGGCATGGCTGCAGCCATGACACCACTGCCTGTCTTCGGCGTTCCGGTCCAGTCCAAGGCGCTTTCGGGTCAGGATTCGCTCCTCTCCATCGTGCAGATGCCAGCTGGCATTCCCGTCGGCACGCTCGCCATCGGTCGCGCCGGTGCGGTCAACGCCGCTCTTCTCGCCGCCGCCGTTCTGGCGCTTTACGATGAAGCGCTTGCAGCCCGCCTCGATGAATGGCGCACTGCGCAAACGGAAAGCGTGGCTGAGCGCCCTTCGAACGAGGCCTGATATGAACAACTCCGCACTCAATTCTGCACTCAGGCCCGGTGCAACCATCGGCATCATCGGCGGCGGCCAGCTCGGCAGAATGCTTGCCATGGCCGCAGCACGTCTCGGCTTTGAAACCGTAATCCTGGAACCACAGGCCGATTGCCCGGCGGCACAAGTTGCCAATCGCCAGATCGTCGCTGCCTATGACGACCCGAAAGCGCTTGCCGAACTTGCAGCAGCGTCCGATGTCATTACCTACGAATTCGAGAACGTGCCGGTCAGCGCCGCCGACAAGCTGGCCGAAACCGCTCTGGTCTTTCCTCCCCCGGCAGCGCTCGAAGTCTCACAGGATCGCTTTACCGAAAAGCAGTTTCTCAACTCCAGCGATATCGAGACAGCACCCTGGCGTCTTGTGGACGATGAAGAAACCCTGATTGCAGCTCTGGGTGCCCTTGGCGAGCGTGGCATCCTCAAGACGCGGCGTCTTGGTTATGATGGCAAGGGACAGGTCCGCCTGACGTCACTCGATGAGGCTGAGGCGCATAAGGCGATTCTCGCGATCAATCGTGCCCCGGCAATCCTCGAAGGCTTCGTTGATTTCGAGCGTGAAGTCTCAGTGATCGCAGCACGCGACCGCTCCGGCAATATCGCCATCTTCGATATTGCCGAAAACGTTCACAAGGACGGTATCCTCGCGACTTCGACCGTACCGGCTTCCATCTCCGAAAGCACGGCGGAAGCCGCCCGTAAAGCCGCCACAAAGCTCCTGAATGCGCTTGATTATATCGGCGTGCTCGGACTTGAGTTCTTCGTCCTGAAGGACGGCACGCTTCTGGCAAACGAATTCGCCCCCCGCGTCCATAATTCAGGCCACTGGACCGAAGCAGCTTGCGCTGTTTCGCAGTTTGAACAGCATATCCGCGCCGTAGCCGGATTGCCTCTGGGCAACACGGATCGGCATTCCGATTGCGTGATGGAAAACCTGATCGGCGACGATGTCGAGAAGGTACCAGCGATTCTCTCCGAAAAGGATGCCGTGCTGCATCTTTACGGTAAAAAGGAAGCACGTCCGGGCCGCAAAATGGGCCATGTGACGCGCATTCACCCCCGCGGGAAATAATGTTCATCGGGAATCCCGTCGATTCCCGATGAATCTTTGCCACCTGCCAAGAATTTCAGCTCCAGTGCCCTGAATCTGCGGCTCAGGAGTTGACATTTGCCTGAAACCTTGTGTATTTCGGCCAACCCTTCGGGCATCTAACAGTGCCTGTAATCAATTGGCGCCTCGAGCGCCTGTTTTTATGAAGCCCCGCGGCATCTGCACGTCAACGGGCCAACAAGACCGGTGATTGACATGAAGATCAAGAACTCGCTTAAAGCGCTCAAGGGCCGTCATCGCGACTGCCAGCTGGTCCGCCGCAAGGGCCGCGTTTACATCATCAATAAGACTGCCCCGCGCTACAAGGCTCGTCAGGGCTAATCTTATTTCTGATTTTGCATTTGACGTTTCGCTGCGCATGGTAAAATCTATGCTCATGCGGAACGTTTTTGCATGTCTGATTTCTTTTTCTGTACTCGCGTCGCTTGGTACGACGGTGCCCCTTGCCCATGCCGAAGTGGCACCCGGCAAAATGCCGCTTACCGCCCCTCTGACACCCGTTCAGACCGGCCCCGACACGGAACAGAAAACTACCCCGGAAAAGCCTGAATCGGATGCAGTCCAGACGCCTGAAGAGCGCCTTGACAAACTCTTTGCCGATCTTCGCCGCACGACGGACGAAGCCAAGGCGCGGCGCATTGCTTCACAGATCAATACGCTGTGGTCACAGTCCGGCAGCGCAACAGTCGATCTCCTGATGCAATGGGCCAACACAGCGATGCTGGAGCGGCGCTATCCTTCGGCAATCGACTTCCTGAATGAGGCGATCGCGCTCGACCCGGAATATGCCGAGGCCTGGAACCGCCGCGCTACGGTCTATTTCCTGCAAAAAGACTATGCCCATGCCATGTACGACATCAATCGTACACTGGAGTTGGAACCACGCCATTATGGTGCCCTGACCGGCATGGCGGCCATCTTGCGCCTGCGCGGCCTCAAGGAACAGGCGCTAAAAGCCTATGAGCAGGCTCTCATCGTCTATCCGATGATGCGCGACGCACAGAAGAACTTCAACGATTTGGCCGACGAACTGACGGATACGCGGACTTAGAGCGGCTTCTGCCTCCCCACAAAACATTCTCAAAATTCGGCAAGACCAAAACAAAAAACGCGCCCTGAAGGAGCGCGTTTCTTTAGATGCCGTCTGCCATAACTGGATGAGATTCCGGCTGTAGCGAGCCGGAATCGAAGATGGGCGCTTGAGCGACCAAACTGGCGGAGTTTGAGAGCCGGCGCGGAATGTACTTCCACGCATAGTCCCGAAAAGTTGCAGACTTTTCGGATGAGACTTTGCGTCAAAGAATGCACATGAGCACCGGAAGCGCAAAACAACGCCATTTGCAGGCCGTCACGGCTGGAATATCTCCAGTTTAGATGCCTGACTTCCCGTCGGGTCCAATATAGGCGATGCGCAGCATGTTGGTCGCGCCAGGCGTACCGAATGGGACACCGGCGGTAATGATGACGCGGTCGCCGGCCTTGCCGAACTCCTCGTGGAAAACGATTTCGCAGGCATGGTTGACCATGTCTTCGAGATCATGCGCATCGGCGGTCACCACGCAATGCAGGCCCCAGACGAGCGACAGCTTGCGTGCGGTATCGACGACCGGCGACAGGGCGATGATCGGCGTGCGCGGACGCTCACGTGCAGCACGCAGACCGGTCGTACCGGAAGCAGTGTAGGTGACGATGGCCGAAAGCTTCAGCGTCTCTGCGATCTGGCGTGCAGCAAGCGAAATCGCGTCGGCACCCGTCGGTTCTGGTGCGGCACGCTGCGCATCGATGATGGTCGAATAGGTTGGTTCCTTTTCAACCTGCTCGGCAATGCGGTTCATGGTGGCAACGGCTTCGACCGGATACTGGCCCGAGGCCGATTCTGCCGAAAGCATGATCGCATCGGCGCCTTCAAACACAGCCGTTGCAACGTCGGACACTTCAGCGCGGGTTGGGACGGGCGCTGTAATCATTGATTCCAGCATCTGCGTCGCGACAACGACCGGCTTGCCAGCACGGCGCGCCTTGCGGGTAATCTGCTTCTGAATGCCCGGAACGCTTTCGAGCGGCACTTCAACGCCAAGATCGCCGCGCGCGACCATCAATGCGTCGGAAAGCTCGATGATTTCATCGAGACGCGTTACAGCCTGCGGCTTCTCGATTTTCGACATCAGGCCGACCTTGCCGCGCGAAACCTTGCGCACTTCGGCCAAATCTTCCGGACGCTGGATGAAGGAAAGCGCAACCCAGTCGATTTCTTCCTTCAGGACGGCGTCGAGATCCTTGCGGTCCTTTTCTGTCAGCGCGCCCACGCCAAGCGTCGTATCAGGCAGGCTGACGCCCTTGCGGTCCGAAATGCGCGTTCCGGAAACCACCTTGCAGCGGATCGACTTGCCGTCGCTCGCCTCGGCGACCAGATGCAGCTTGCCATCGTCGATCAGCAGGCGATGACCCGGCTCGACAGCTTCAAGAATTTCCGGATGCGGAAGATAGACGCGATGTTCATCGCCGGGCGCTTCGTTGTTGTCGAGGGTGAAGGTCTGGCCGGGAACGAGATCGGCCTTACCGTCCTTGAACTTGCCAACACGCAGCTTCGGGCCCTGAAGATCGGCCAGAATGCCGATCGGACGGCCCAGTTCCTTTTCCACATTGCGGATGCGCTTGACGAGGGTGCGCATCAGGTCATGGTCGGCATGACTCATATTGATGCGGAACACATCCGCGCCTGCCTCAAACAGCTTGCGGATGACGGCTTCCTCACCCGACGCCGGACCTAGCGTGGCGAGAATCTTGACCTTGCGGTTGCGCTTCATTGACTATTCGTTCCTGTAACAGTGGGGTTTTCTGTCGGCGTTTCATCGGTGAGCTGAACCATCCAGCTCGATTGTTCCCCGGTGTCGTATTCCTGGAAGCCATTGCGCTGGAACCCCCGCGCAAAGCAATCCTGGACGCCAGTAATACGGAATTCTTTCTCGGCCACGCACATATTGACCTTGCCCTCCCAGCGTCCGCCACCCTGAGCGTCTTCCGCATAGAGGTAATAATAGCGCGAGGTCAGCGGCCCCTCGATGAGGGTCTTGCAGCTTGATCCGTCGATGTGCCACCAGCCTTCGGTCACCCAGCCGGTCTTGGCTCTGTAGCCGATAGACACGCCCACAAGGTTCTGGGTTGCATTGCATACGCGGAAATCCGCACGAGCCTCTATGGATGTCATGCCCAGCGCAGTCATCAGCACACCGGCAAACAAAACTAGAGATAGTGGAAGTCGCATACGCAGAACCCCTTCAGCCCGCTATCGGTTTTATCGAACAATTTGTATTGCACAGGGAAATCCCATCTCGGGCAAATCCCATTTCGGGTCGCTCTCTTTTCGGCAGTTTCGCCTTTGATGTCAACGCAATCCCATTGAGAACAGGTCGTCTTCATTAAAGAATGATCGTTGCAATCCGGGCTTTCTCATGACAGACCTGAAACAGCTTCCCGCACAACACAGAAATAATCCCCTTATTTAGCCTCGGATTTCGCTCCATGCCGCTTCAATCCGGATCAACCGCTTCGTCGCCGTTCTCGCCAGCGCATAGTGTCGACGGCGATTTCAGTCTCGGCCTGCTCCTGACCGCCGACCACGCACGGCGTGATGTTCCAGCCGAATATGGCACACTTGGTTTGCAGACAAGTGAATTCGACCGGCACATCGCCTATGATATCGGCGTAGAGAATCTGACCCGCAAACTTGCAAGCCGTCTGAACGCGCCTGCGGTCCTCGGCGGGTTTTCGCGACTGCTGATCGATCCCAATCGCGGCGAAGACGACCCGACGCTTATCATGCAATTGTCCGATGGTGCGGTTATTTCCGGCAACTACCCTATGTCGGCAGGCGAACGCGAAGAACGGCTCGAACGCTTCTATCGCCCCTATCACGATACAGTCGCACGTGCGAGCGAGCGCGTGACGGCTGAAAGCAGGGCAGCGCCTTTCATTGTTTCGATCCATTCCTTCACGCCGCGCTGGAAGGAAAAGGCCCGCCCCTGGCAGATCGGCCTTCTCTGGGACAAGGACGACCGCGCCGTAAAGCCGCTTTTGTCGTTGCTGCGCGAAAACGCTGATCTGACGGTTGGCGATAACGAACCTTATGACGGTGCCCTCAAGAACGACGCCATGTACCGCCATGCGACGGCTAAGGGCTTCGCCCATGTCCTGATCGAGGTACGACAGGACCTGATTGCCGATGGCAAGGGTGCAGATGAATGGGCCGACAGGCTGGCGCCGATGATCGCGCGCATCAACACCTTGCCCGGCATTCATGCGGTCCAGCATTTCGGCTCGCGGACTGATCGCAGTGAGTAACAGGCCTGTCAGGAGAGGCTTTACCCGCTATCCACAGGGCTTGACCCGCCAAATCGGGTCGTGCATCGAAAAAAGCTCTTAATTTTGCCTGCGACTCGCGGGAAAAACGGTCCAGACTTTCGATAAGCGGTTTTCGCGCAATGCGTGTCCGCATCATCACAGACTTTGAATTGGAGAACTCCTCGTGAGCGACGACATTACCAGCGAAGCCCAAACCATTGCTGTCGGCCAGTTGCGCGCTTTCATCGAGCGCATCGAGCGCCTGGAAGAAGAAAAAAAGACCATCGCCGACGATATCAAGGAAGTTTACGCGGAATTGAAGGGTTCAGGGTTTGACAGCAAGGTCGTGAGGACCATTATTCGTCTGCGTAAAAAAGAAGACCATGAACGTCAGGAAGAAGAAGCCATGCTGCAGCTTTATATGGATGCACTTGGCATGGGCTGATTTCGGCTCTTCCCGAAGCCTTCCTTCTTCCTGAAATCGAAACCCGACGGATCGCCCGCGATTCGTATTCAGAGGAAGGGGATAGGGTCTATGGAGTTCAGGAAGCTCGGACGTACCGAACTCAATGTTTCGCCGCTTTGCTTCGGCGGCAATGTATTTGGATGGACGGTCGATGAAGCGACATCATTCTCGCTTCTCGACCGTTTCGTTGATGCCGGATTCAATTTCATCGACACGGCGGATGCCTATTCCGCCTGGGCGCCCGGAAATGTGGGCGGCGAATCCGAAACCATTATCGGCAACTGGCTCAAATCCCGTGGCCTGCGCGATAAAGTCGTTATTGCCACCAAGGTCGGCTCCGAAATGGGCCCCGACGAGAAAGGCCTTTCCCCGGCCTATATCCGCAAAGCGGTCGACGCCTCCCTCAAACGGCTGCAGACGGATTATATCGACCTCTATCAATCGCACTGGGACGATCCCGAAACTCCGTTCGAAGATGTGCTCGGCACCTATAAGGAGCTCATCGACGCAGGCAAAGTGCGCGCCATCGGTGCGTCCAATCTCACACCTGAACGGCTGACAGAGGCGCTTGACGTCGCCCGGACCAATAATCTGCCGCGCTATGAAAGCCTGCAACCGCTCTATAATCTTTATGATCGCGCTGATTTCGAAAATGGGCTGGAGAAAATCTGCCGTGAAAACGAACTCGGCGTTATTTCCTATTATTCGCTGGCAGCAGGGTTCCTGACCGGCAAGTATCGTTCCGCTGACGATCTTGGACAAAGCGCACGCGGCAAATCGGTCGAAAAATATCTGACGGATCGTGGCTCGCGGATCATTGCTGCACTCGATGACGTTGCACGCAATCTCGATGTCACGCCTGCGCAGGTTGCAATTGCATGGCTCATCGCACAGCCGTCGATCACAGCCCCTATCGCCAGCGCCACACGCTCGGCCCAGCTCGGCGACCTGATCGCTGCAGCCGAACTGAACCTCAGCGATGATGAAATCGCCTTGCTGAACAAGGCGAGCAGTTAAGTTCGAAGATTATGTCGAAGGGTAGCCTTACCCTTCGATTTCCTCTCGCAACATTTCCAGCTCCAGCCATTCTTCTTCCATGGCCACATTTTCGGAGCGTTTCTTCTCCAGAAGATCGGCAGTCTTGGCAAACAGCGTCGGATCCTTGGCATAAAGCTGCGGGTCGGCAAGCTTGCCTTCCAGCACCGCGATTTCCTTCGAGAGAGCATCCATCTTGCCCGGCAGGGTTTCGAGCGCAAATTTCTGCTTGTAAGAAAGCTTGCGCTTTTCCTCACGCTTCGGCTGCGAAGTGTCCTCTTCCGACTTCTTGTCACTTCGGCTGCCTGACACCTTGACCGAGCGCCGGTTCAAAGCCTGCTCCTTGCGCTGCGCCATCATGTCGGCATAGCCGCCCGCATATTCGAGCCACCGTCCGTCACCTTCCGGCGCAATCACCGACGTAACCGTGCGATCCAGAAAATCACGATCATGGCTGACCAGAATAACCGTGCCGGGAAAACCTGCGACCAGCTCCTGCAGCAGATCGAGCGTTTCCATATCAAGATCGTTGGTTGGTTCGTCGAGGATAAGCAGGTTGGCGGGCCGCGCCAGAACGCGGGCCAGCATCAGTCGTGCACGTTCGCCACCGGAAAGTTCGCGAATGGGCGTGCGCGCCTGTTCAGGCTGGAACAGAAAGTCCTTCATATAGGACACGACATGCCGTTGCTCACCGTTGACCACGAGGCTTTCGCCGCGCCCGTCCGTCAGATAATGCGCCAGCGTCTCATCCAGATTAAGGCTTTCGCGCTTCTGGTCGAGTTCGGCCATTTCGAGATTGACGCCAAGCCGCAAGGTTCCGGAATCCGGCGCAAGCTTGCCAGTCAGAAGCGACAGAAGCGTGGTCTTTCCGGCACCGTTGGGTCCAACGAGACCGATACGGTCACCGCGCTGCACCCGGATCGAAAAATCCTTTACCAGAACACGCTCGCCATAGGCCTTGCTCAACCCCTTGGCTTCAATCACCAGCTTGCCGGATTCCTTGGTATCGCTTGCCGCCAGTACCGCCGTCCCTTGTGCCTTGCGATGATTGCGAAAATCGGCACGCATGGAATGCAGTTCGCCGAGACGGCGCATATTGCGCTTGCGGCGCGCCGTAACGCCATAACGCAGCCAATGCTCCTCGCGCGCAATCTGCCGCCCCAGCTTGTGATGGTCGCGCTCTTCCTCTTCCAGCACCTTGTCGCGCCATTCCTCGAAATGGCCAAAGCCCTGCTCAAGACGACGCGTAAGACCGCGATCCAGCCAGACCGTCGCCCGGCTGACATTTTCCAGAAAGCGGCGGTCATGCGATATCAACACGATCGCCGAGCGAATCTGGCGCAGTTCGCTTTCCAGCCATTCGATGGTGGTCAGATCCAGGTGGTTGGTCGGTTCATCCAGCAGCAGAACGTCGGGCTGCGGCGCGATCACCCGCGCCAGGGCGGCACGGCGTGCCTCGCCACCGGACAGATGATCCGGCTTTTCGTCGCCGGTCAGTCCGAGATGTTCGAGAAGATAAGTGACACGATGCGGGTCGTCGGCAGGTCCCAGCCCCGCTTCCACATAGGCGCGAACATTGGCAAAGCCATCCATATCCGGCACCTGCGGCAGATAGCGGATAGTTGCGCCCGGATGTTTGAAAACCTCGCCCGATGTCGCTTCCACCATACCGGCTGCAATCTTGAGCAGGGTGGATTTACCCGAACCGTTGCGCCCGACGAGCGCAATGCGGTCGCCTTCGCTCACCGAGAGGGCGGCATCCTCCAGAAGCGGCGTGCCTCCAAAGGTGAGCTTGATCTGGTCGAGGCGAAGGAGTGGTGGTGCCATGGTTCTTTTCGATAAACAGGGTTTAAAATTCCGCCCTGCTTGTCCGCGACAAAAGCCGTTCTGTCAAATGGTACGGCACGAAAAGACCCGTGAAAAACAAACAGGCCGGGTTTCCCCGACCTGTCAGCAAACTTATTTATCCAGCTATTGCCGGCCCAGTCATTACTGGCCCAATGCTTACTGGCAAGGCGCTTCGTAGACGCGGCCATACGGATCACGGTAACGGCAGTACTGCGTTCCGTTGCGCGTCTGGGCTGCACCAAGGAGCGTACCGGCAACGCCGCCGATAGCAGCGCCAGCAAGAGCACCACGGCCATTGCCGCCGATTGCGCCACCGGCGAGAGCGCCGAGTGCTGCGCCACCAACGCCATAACCGGCCGTGCGCTGTTCATTCGTCGTGCATGCAGCCGTCGAGAACGCAAGCACGCCAGCAACAGCAATCATCGTAAGACGTGATTTCATTGAAACATCTCCTACAAGAGTTGAACTAATCACCGACTTTGCGTCCCCAATTTCGGCGTAAAGCAGATGACACCCGCTTGGCCCATTTACAATACGTTTCGCCTGCCAGCGTCAAGCTCTTTCGATTGATAAGGTTAGCGGCCTCAGCGCGGTGTTTCCTCCATCGCCAAGTTGGCGATAAGTATCGCCAATCCAGAATGCGCAGTAACACGAAGTGTTCCACGGACTACATTGGAAACCGTCCATGAAGAGCCGAAAGGCAGTGTCACATTATCTAACGGCCACTCCGCATTTGTGATCGAAAGGCCTTCGACAGTGTTGAAATTAATCACACTGAACGGCGTTCCATCGGGAAAGTCATAGACATAATCTCCCGGCGGCAGAGGCCAAGCCTCCTCGGAGCCACTGGACAGAAGCACGTTCCGCCCTTTTGCCGCCTGCGCTGTCACCATGGTCAGGTGCAGCAGCGTGTGATCAGTGCGCTGCCCGCCGAAAGCTCCACAGAGGATCACCCGATCCGCACCCCGCATATAGGCTTCCTCGAAGGCCAGTTCTCCGTCCGTCATGTCCTTAGCGGCAGGGAACGTCTTTTGCGGCACATGTCCATATTGCACGCGAAGCTCTGCAGAGGTCGAATCGAAATCACCGAGCCACAGTTCCGGCTCGACACCAAGCGCCGCAGCGTGCCTGATCCCGCTATCGGCAGCGAGAATACGCGCACCTGCTATTTGGCGCTTCAGGCGATCGGTCACGACCAGATCGCCGCCGAGGAGAATGACGAATGTGCTCATAAGCCGCTCATAACACGGGCAAATCCGCGCCGGAAGCCTGCATTCGCTGCCGTAGCTATCCCCCGAAAGATTATTGCCCTTCCCGTTGCGAAAGATTATTGTCGCAACCGCTCTAACGGGGTGCCGTCTGCTTTCGCGGATGGCTGAGAGGCCCAAAGAGCATTTCCAGCAAAAGTGTGAAACGTTTTGCGTCCGGAAATGCTGAATAAAACGGCCAACCCGCTGAACCTGATCCGGTTTGCACCGGCGGAGGGATTAGACGCTCCATAAACGGCGCTCAATCCTCTTGTAGTAAAAGAAAGGAAGTGCCGTGATGCGGCTTTTATCTTTGCTGGCTATTTCATTTTCCGCAGCCATGGCTTTCACGCCTTCAGCGCAGGCGAAAGACAAGCTCACCGTCTATACCTACGACAGTTTCGTTTCCGAATGGGGTCCGGGGCCAAAGGTGAAGGAAAACTTCGAGAAGGAATGCGACTGTGAAGTTGACTGGGTCGCCTCCGCCGATGGCGTTGCACTGCTCAACCGTCTCAAGCTTGAAGGCAGCAATACCAAAGCCGATATCGTCCTCGGTCTCGATACCAATCTGACGACCGAAGCGCGCGCTACCGGCTTTTTTGCACCAAGCGGCATCGATCAGAGCAATGTGAGCGTTCCGGGCGGCTTTAGGGACGATATGTTCGTTCCCTATGATTACGGCTATTTCGCCGTGGTCTACGATTCGGAAAAGCTGCCCAATCCTCCAAAGAGCCTGAAAGAACTGGTCGAAGGCGATCCTTCGCAGAAGATCGTGCTGCAAGACCCGCGCACGTCAACGCCAGGGCTGGGCATGCTGCTGTGGATGAAATCGGTCTATGGCAATGAGGCGGAAGCAGCCTGGCAGAAACTGCAGAAGCGCATCCTCACCGTCACGCCTGGCTGGTCGGAGGCCTATGGTCTCTTCACCAAGGGTGAAGCCCCGATGGTGCTGTCCTATACGACATCTCCCGCCTATCACATGATCGCGGAAAACACGGAGCGCTATAAGGCTCTGGCCTATCCAGAAGGCAATTATCTCCAGATCGAGCTGGCCGCTCAAACCACGACCGGCGCAAAAAATCCTCTGGCGCAAAAGTTTCTGGCTTTCATGACCGGCCCCGGTTTCCAGGATGTCATTCCGGAAACCAACTGGATGTATCCAGCCGGCAAGACTTCCGCCCCGCTTCCAGCCGCTTTCGACGCACTGCCGAAACCGGAAAAGACGCTTCTCTTCCCTTCCGACGAAGTCGCCAAGAACCGGAAGTCATGGGTCGATGAATGGCTGGCCGCGACCAGTAAATGACAACATTTCCGGCACAGCACCGCTCGAAGAACATATCCGCCGCGAAACCCGCGGCGGGTGCACTGGCACTTGTCTTTCTGGTCGTGCTTGCCGGCGGCGCGCTTGTCGCACTGGCATTTGAAGCGGGCAGCGGCGCCTTCGATGCCGCTGCCAATTTTGACGCCTATCTATGGCGGGTTGCTCGTTTCACGATCCTGCAGGCAATCGCTTCAAGCCTGCTTTCCGTGCTGTTTGCGGTTCCAGTCGCCCGCGCACTCTATGCCGAAGTAAATTTTCCGGGGCGCGGGCTTATTCTGCGTCTGTTTGCCCTGCCGCTTGCGCTGCCAGCCCTCGTCGCAGTGCTCGGTGTCACCAGCATCTATGGCCGAAACGGGTTCATTGCGCACCTGTCCGAAGCTGCGGGGCATCCGTTCCAGCCGGACATTTACGGCATTACGGGCATATTGATAGCCCACATCTTCTTCAATATGCCGCTCGCAGTTCGTCTCATTCTTGCAGGATACGAATCCATACCGACCGATTACTGGAAGCTTGCCGCACAGCTCGGCATGGGCAATGGAGCGCGCTTCCGGCTCATCGAATGGCCTGTGATCCGGCGCAATCTGCCGGGCATGATTGGACTCATTTTCATGCTCTGCGTGACGAGTTTCACAACCGTACTGACGCTCGGCGGCGGACCGCGTGCCACCACGCTGGAAGTCGCAATCTACCAAAGCCTGCATTTCGATTTTGATCCAGGTCGTACTGTCGCCCTCACTTTCACGCAGCTTGCGCTGACATTGCTCGTTCTTCTGGCCCTGCGCCTGACCGGCAGGCCATCCGAAGAGGGCTTCACCCATGCGGCGACGCCGCGACGCTACGGCAAAACGTCTACGGCTGAACGTGTTTCGAACATCGTCATCATCGGGATGGGTTTCCTCTATGTCGCACTGCCAATTGCAGGCGTTGTCATCTCCGGTCTCGCAGCCGATCTTGTGCGGCTACTGACGGAAAGGACGGTCTGGCGCGCGATCGGCACCAGTCTGGCGCTCGGCTTTTGCGCGGCGTTGCTATCGGTCATTCTGTCACTTGCGCTTGTATCGGCACGTGAAGCGATGAAGAAACGCAAGGTCTCCAGTATTTTCGATACCGGCGCCAGCCTGATCCTTGTCATGCCGCCAATCGTGATCGGCGCTGGCTGGTTCATCCTGCTTCGCCACTTCACCGATCCGTTTGCGATGGCGCCGTTCATGGTCGTCACCGTGAATGCGGCGATGGCCATGCCCTTTGCCGTGCGTCTTCTGCGGCCCGCATGGGACACAGCGGCCAGTCGCCACAACCGGCTTTGCGCGCAATTGGGCATTCGCGGCTTCAACCGCCTTCGGGTTATCGACTGGCCTTCGATCCGCAAGCCTTTCGGCATGGCCTTTGCCTTTGCCATGGCGCTTTCTCTTGGCGATCTCGGCACGATTGCCCTGTTCGGCAGTGACGCGCTTTTGACATTGCCCTATCTCCTCTTGCAGCGGATGGGCAGCTATCGCACATTCGACGCGGCGGGTCTGGCGCTTATTCTCGGGCTGCTTTGCCTCGTATTGATGATGATCGCGGATCGCGCATCCCGAAAGGAAACGCCTTCTCTATGAATGCCCGAATAAACGTCCTCGCCGAAATTCGCCTCGATAAGGTTCGTTTCAGCTATGGTGAAACCGCCATGCATTTCGATGCGACGATAAAGGGCGGTGTCATTGCTGCGGTTGTCGGGCCAAGTGGTTCGGGCAAGTCGACACTTCTCAACCTGATTGCCGGTTTCGAACTCCCGCAATCCGGTCATATCTTCATCGGCGATAAAGACGTCAGTGAACTTCCGCCAGCCGACCGGCCTGTTTCGATGGTGTTTCAGGAGAACAACCTGTTTGCCCACCTGACCGTTGAACAGAATGTCGGTCTCGGACGCTCGCCGAACCTGAAGCTGACCGCAGAAGATCACATCGATATCGCAGAAGCCCTGTCGCGTGTCGGGCTCGCAGGCAAAGAACAGCGCAAGCCTGAAGCGCTTTCCGGCGGCGAACGTCAGCGCGTGGCGATTGCCCGCGCCCTCATACGCCAGCGCCCGATTTTACTCCTCGACGAAGCCTTTGCCTCGCTTGGCCCTGCATTGCGGCACCAGATGCTGGATTTAGTGCGGGAACTTCAACTTGAAACCGGCATGACGGTGCTGATGGTGACGCACACGCCTGAAGATGCGCTCTATCTCGACGCAGTGTTGCTTTTTCTCGACAATGGCACGATTTGCGCGATGGGCCCCGCCGCTGAACTGCTTTCGCCGACTGGACCGGAAGCATTGCGGCACTATATCGGCGAAAAGCGGAGTTCAGGGCTGAGCCTCAAATAGAGTTACAATTGCGGACATATTTTGTTCGCAATCTGCCGGAAGAACCGGCTACAGCTTTCTTATAGTGCCCATGTACGACTTGTACGCTTTCTGGTCTGTGGCTAGATTTGGTCCCGGATCAAGCAATCTGATTCAGAAGCGAGGATAAAATACTGTTCCGTCAATCGACCCGTTTCCGGGCCTTCCTGCGTCTCCCCATCTCTCTGCCAGAATGGACGCAGCAAAATTGGCGGAAGCCAGCCATCGGTCTTGGCTTGCTTGCGGTCGCCCTGATTTCAGGTTGCCAGTCGATCAATTCCAGCAAGGATCTGGGACTACAGCCTTCCGACAATCCCGTAACTGTCGACAATGTGACGCGCAATGACCGGCTGGCGCAGCTCGGTGCCCAGCAGCATCCGCGCATCCTCGCGACCTATGGCGGTGAGTACAAGGACCAGAAGCTTGAGCGTATGGTGGCGAAAATCGTTGGCAAGCTGACGACCGTTACCGACAAGCCGGATCAGACCTATCGCATCACCATCCTCGACAGTCCCAATATCAATGCCTTCGCATTGCCGGGCGGCTATCTCTACGTTACGCGCGGCCTGCTCGCGCTCGCCAACGACTCTTCGGAAGTCGCGGCCGTGATTGCCCATGAAATGGGCCACGTCATTGCCAATCACGGTATTCTGCGGCAGGAGAAGGAAGCAGAGACGGCCATAGCCGGGCGCGTCGCCAGCGAAGTCCTGCATAATGAATCTGCCAGCCGCGAAGAAGCGCTGCGCGGCAAGCTGCGGCTTGCCCAGTTCTCGCGTAATCAGGAACTTCAGGCGGATGCCATCGGTATCAAGATGATCGGCGAAGCCGGCTATGACCCGTTTGCTTCGGCGCGTTTCCTGCAATCGATGGAAGCCTATCAGAGCTTTCGCTCGGTTTCGGGCGCGACCGATGCCAGCCTCGACTTTCTTGCAAGCCATCCGGCAACACCACAGCGCATCCAGCTTGCGCTCGGTCATGCACGCCGCATCGGCGCACCCGGCGTCGGCACGACGGATCGCGATTCCTTCCTCAACGGAATTGATGGCCTTCTCTACGGCGACTCGCCCAATGAAGGTTATGTCCGTGAGCAGACCTTCATTCATCCGAAGCTCGGCGTCACTTTCCGCGCACCAGATGGCTTCAGCATCGACAATTCAGCCAATGCGGTCATGGCAAGCGGCCCCGGCGAAGTTGCCATTCGTTTCGATGGCGCTTCTCTTCCGGCGGGATCAAACCTTGCCGATTATATCCGGTCCGGTTGGGTGACGGGGCTCGATGACAGTTCGATCCAGACCACCACCATCAACGGTTTGCCCGCAGCGACCGCGCGCGCCAGCGCCGACCGGTGGCAGTTCGACATTGTGGTCATTGGAGCAAACAACAAGGTTTATCGCTTCCTGACAGCGGCACCGAAAGGCAGCAATGCCCTTCTGCCCGCCTCGCAGACGGTCACGCAATCCTTCCGCCTGCTGTCACCAGCCGAACAAAACGCCATCAAGCCACTACGCATCCGCGTTGTGACAGTGAAGCCAGGCGACACGCTGGCCAGCCTGTCGGCACGCATGCAAGGCACCACCCGCAAGCTGGAACTGTTCCGCCTCCTCAATGCCATGTCGGCGGGAGCGACGGTTTCGGTCGGCGACCGCGTGAAGCTGATCAGCGAGTAAGTCACGATGACGGAAACTCTCATTCACTCTGTCCTTGCTGGAAAAGTCGCTCCTCTCGGGGCTCGCGGCGCTCCAAGCGGCATCGACAAGCAGCCGGTTTCCGGCAAGGCCCGCGTGACTTTCGAAGGGCTGGACTGCGATGCGCAGGGCGATCGGAAAGTGCATGGCGGCCCGGAAAAGGCACTCCATCATTATCCGCACGATCATTATGCGGTCTGGCGCGAAGAGATCGGCGACAACCCGCGTCTGAGCGCGCGTGGTGCTTTCGGCGAAAACATTTCCACATCGGGCCTGAACGAGCGCAATGTTGCCGTGGGCGACAGGTTTCGGCTCGGCAGCGCGCTTGTCGAGGTTTCACAGGGCCGCCAGCCTTGCTGGAAACTGAACGAACGCTTTGCAACCGCCGACATGGCCGTGCGTGTCCAGAAGACGGGGCGGACAGGCTGGTATTATCGTGTTCTGGAAGAAGGCCACGTGGAAACCGGCGATACGATGATCCTTATCGACCGCCCTTCACCGGACTGGACACTGCACCGTGTCTGGCATCTGCTCTATGTCGATACACTGAACTATGACGAACTGGCAGTAATGGCGGAGCTTTTGCATCTCGCCGACAGCTGGAAGCGCTATGCAGTACGCCGCCTCGAAAATCGCAAGGTTGAGGACTGGTCCGTTCGTCTTGAAGGCAAAGTCGCCGAACCACAAAAGTAAGGAGCCATTCGGCCCCTCTACTTGTGTTGCCCTCGTCGTAACAGCTTATGCTTGATAGGCAGCCAGTTCGTGCTGGCTCAACAGGGCAATCTTCAGCTTCTCCATTGCACGGCTTTCGATCTGCCGTACCCTTTCCTTGGAGATGCCGAGCTTTTCCCCCAGCGCTTCAAGCGTCACGCCGTCATCGTCGAGACGACGCTCACGGATGATATGCAGCTCGCGCTCGTTCAGCGTATCGAGCGCCACATTGAGCCACTGATTGCGGCGTTCCATATCGATGGAACTTTCGGCGATCTCATCCTGCAGGGGATGATCGTCAACCAGAAAATCCATGCGACGCGACGCGCCCGACTCCTCGTTGTTCACAGGCGCTGACAGTGAACTATCCGGCCCGGAAAGGCGGCTGTCCATGATCTCGACATCGCTTGTCGAAACACCGAGCTGATCGGAAATTTCCCGATACATCTCAGCCTTGGTCATGTTGTCATCGGACTGGGCCAGCTTTGAACGAAGCCGCCGCAGATTGAAGAAGAGCGCCTTTTGCGCTGAACTTGTACCACCACGCACGATGGACCAGTTGCGCAGGATATAGTCCTGCATCGACGCGCGAATCCACCACGACGCATAGGTCGAGAAACGCACTTCCCGTTCGGGATCGAAACGTGCGGCAGCTTCAAGAAGACCGACATAACCTTCCTGAATGAGATCGTTCATCGGCAATTTGAACTTGCGGAAGCGCCCGGCCATGGAGATGACCAGTCTCATATGTGCCGATGTGATACGATGTAGTGCTTCCTGATCTTTCAGTTCCTTCCAGCGAATGGCGAGGGCTCGCTCCTCTTCGCGCTCCAGATAGGGAGCCGACATTGCGCTGCGGATCATGGATTGAGAAGAGGCTGCTGTCGCTGGGAGGCTACGCGCAACCATAGGCATGCGATTGGCTGGAACTGCGGAAGAACTGCTCATGGATGACTGCTTCATCTGGTTCTCCTGTTCTGAACTCACGCCCGTCGGGCGTTCAGTGGAAGGATATGCCAGTCCCACAAAGACTCCTTGGACGAACATGCGAATTCGCCCAAAACTCCCCGCCAGGCCCATTCTTTGGCCAATATGACTACGCCGCAAAACAAACCCGCTTACGAACTGGTGTCTGGAAGAACGCATCAGCTGCGATCAGGTTCCCACCATCCAAGGATAAATCTCTGACTATGCAGAAAGATGACTGGAAGGGTTAATGATTGACTGCGAAATTCAATAGAATTTTAACCAGATAATATTGCTCTCTACTCGCATGGAGAGCTGCGGACCCAATTCCTGCTGTGGGCAGAGCATGTCTCCCGAAAATGGGGCTCTGACAAACAAAAAAAGCCCGGCAAGAGCCGGGCCTTTTTGAAAGAAGAGAAGTAAAGCTTATGCGGCTTCGACTTCATCATCGTCGAGGTCCGCTTCAGCGTCGGCCTTGCCGCGCTTTGGTCCCTTGGCGAGATTTGCTTCGATCAGACGAACAGCCTCGGTTTCCGAAAGCTTGTTCACGGCAGCGATCTCGCGCGCCATGCGATCAAGGGCAGCTTCATAAAGCTGGCGTTCCGAATAGGACTGTTCCGGCTGGTTTTCAGCGCGGAAGAGATCGCGGACAACTTCCGAGATCGAGATCAGATCACCGGAATTGATCTTCGCATCATATTCCTGGGCGCGGCGCGACCACATGGTACGCTTCACACGTGCGCGGCCCTGTACGACCTTCAGTGCACGTTCAACATAGTCGGTCTCCGACAGCTTGCGCATACCGATGGAAGCGGCCTTGGCAACCGGCACCTTCAGGCGCATCTTGTCTTTTTCGAAATCGATCACGAAAAGCTCGAGCTTGTGGCCTGCCACTTCCTGCTCTTCGATGGTGACGATCTGGCCGACGCCATGAGCCGGATATACGATGGCCTCACCGGCCTTGAAACCGCCACGCGCTACTGGAGACTTTTTCTGCTGGGATGACATACGCTTCATTACTCCCTGTTGTGCCCGGCGCGACCCGCCGGTTGACACATGATGTTCGACCGCGCTCCGGAGAAGTGAAGCACGGAAGTTGTTTGTCGGCTTGGAACTGAAAACGTATCTGACGGCAAATCTAGCCGACCGGGTGTACGGTGAGGGGGACGACGCCAAATCGCAATCATCTTCCCCGGTGCCATTCAGCCCGGTACTAAAGATCAGCCCTTTCAGAGATTAACGCATAGCGCCACGAATTGACGTCCAGTCACCGAAATTATTGGAGCAACCTAACACAATTTCGCGAAAGAATCAACAAATTGCCAAATATGTCCTATCTGGCAATGCATCACGCCTAAAAGATGGGCGTTTTCCCGTGATTTCATTCGTCTTCTGCCGATGCATTGCAGAAAAAGCAAGTGATAAATCCTGCATTCCTGCGATGTCGGACAACCTGGCAGTTTTGCCGGGTTGAACCTACTTATTCCGGAAGCGCGAAGTCTTCCGGAACGAAGACATACTTATACAATACCGTCCAGCTTGCAGCAGACTGCAAGCATTACCTGCAACGCCGGCCGGGTATCAGTCGCCGCTACCGGGCTCGGCAGAGAAATACTGCTCCAGCTTGCCAGCCACGCCGTCCATTTCCTTGGCTTCCGGCAGGGCGTCCTTCTTAGCGGTAATATTGGGCCATTTTGCCGCATATTCCGTATTCAATTCCAGCCACTTGTCGAGGCCCGGTTCGGTGTCGGGGCTGATCGCCTCGGCAGGGCATTCCGGTTCACATACGCCACAATCGATGCACTCGTCGGGATTGATGACGAGCATGTTTTCGCCTTCGTAGAAGCAATCGACCGGACAGACCTCGACGCAGTCCGTATATTTGCAGCGAATGCAATTATCGGTCACGACATACGTCATCGTCGAACTCCTGTTGCCGCCCGAATTCCAGAAGAGGCAGCTTATCTATCCTACAGCTTTGCGCCGATACTCCGGCAAGCCGACAACCGGCTCGGGGCTTTGGAATATCTCGCCACGAAGTCACTGTGCACGGAAATGGTTGCTAGTGGATTGAATTCGACGTTTGATATCCCTCCGATATCAATCTCATTTCAAACGTCAAATTCGAAAAATCCACTAGATCCATAGGTTCATTAGTGGTCTTTTAGTTTCCGACATTTGCTCGACGTCTGTATCAGGGAGGATGCAAATGTCGGAATCAGACCACTAGCCTCAGCCATGCCCTTTTATGACAATGCGTGAGGTAACGATTTTATCCTGCCGTGACAAGGGTACAAACGCCGCAATGTCACGAAGTCACGCACATCTGAAACAGCATTTCGTTTGAAGGCTTTTACGTGGAAAAGGCTTTCGCCGGGACGGTTCAACACGCAATTTCCATCACCGCCAAAAGATGCCTGCGGCAACGCGTCCGTATCAGTTTCCGCGCAAACGATCCGTTTCACGGCGTTCTTTCTTGGTCGGGCGCCCGGCTCCGCTCTCACGTTGCGGCGTTACCGCCTCCGCCGCCATCGCAGTAGCAGATACCGGTGGCGGCGAAAGATCTTCATAAAGAAGCTGGGCTTCAGGCGCCGGACCGCGGCGCTCACCTGGAGCAACGATCTTGTAAACGAGGATACGACGGTCGAGTGTGATGGTCAGCACATCGCCAACCTTCACCTGATGAGCGGCCTGCTCAATCTTGTCACGGTTGACCCGGACCTTGCCGCCGACGGCGAGTTTCGCCGCCAGCGATCTTGATTTGACCACGCGCGCGAAGAACAGCCACTTGTCGATTCGCTGTCTTGCGCCCGCTTCTGCAGTCATCTTACTTCTTCATCTGCTCTTTCAGAGCAAGAAGCTTGGCGAAAGGCGAATCGGGATCGATACGTGCAGGACGTTCCTGCTCCACACGTTTGCCGCCCTGATGACCATGATCGCGCTTCGGCTGACGCTGATTGCCACCACGGAAGTCACCCTTGGAACCTTCGCGCTTGCCTTCGCCGTCATGACGCTTTTGCTTGTCGAAGCGCTTGCCGCCACGATCATTGCGCGCCTGCTGCTCTGCTCCGCCTTCCGACTTGCGTGCTTCGCCGCCCTGATCGCGGTTCTGATGACCACGATTCTGGTTACCGCGATTTTGACGCTGACGGTTCTGATCCTGATTGCGGTTGCGGCCTTCAAAACGCCCCTGACGCCACAGAAGAACAGGCTTCGGTTCTTCAACCACCGCTTCTGCGATTTCACCTGCCGGTTCGGTTTCTGCCGCTACAGATGCAGCTTCTTCCGCTTTGGCTTCGGTTTCCGTCTCAGCGACAACAACCGCCGGTGCGGGCACAGGTTCAGCCGCTGGCACAGCAGGGTTCTCAGCCTCTGCGACCGGCGAAACGCCAGCTTCCTTGGCGGCAGCTTCAGCCGCGAAAGCATCCAGCTCAGCAAGCTTCGCCGTGACGGCAGCGGCTTCCATTGCCTCGTGACGATAGCCGAGGCTCTTCAGGATTTCTTCCATATCGTCGGTGGTCGCACCGAGAATGGACATCATGGCAGGCGTGACGATGAACCGTCCGCCGTCATAAGCGCCATCCGGACGCGCACCGGACCCCGGACGCCAGGCAAGCGCCGGACGGATCAGATCAGCAAGTCGTTCCAGAATATCGATGCGCACGGCACGGCGGCCCAGCACGCGATAGCCTGCCAGACGGTAGAACATCGGATCGAACGCCGGATCGACCACGACCGACGTGCGGCCAGCCGCCAACACATTCACGACGTCGCCATAACCGGCCCGTTCGCGGCCATCATTCTTGAGCGCCCAGAGCAGCGTGATGAGGCCAGCCGGAGCGGGCTTCAGCAGCATGGGCATGAATACGTGATAGGCGCCGAAACGCACACCGAGACGGCGTAGCGCCGCGCGCGAATCCTGATCGAGCCCACGCACTTCCTCTGCCACATCGCGGCGCGGAAGAATACCAAGGTTCTCGACGATCTGGAAAGCAAGGCCGCGTGTCATGCCGGTCAGGGCATCAGCGGCAGCCAGATCGGTGAGCGGCTTCAGAACGGTTTCGATATGATGGGCGACGAACCGTTCGATACGCGCGGCAACCTTGTCGCGCGCCGCTCCGGTAAGTTGTTCGTCGGCCAGGATCACCGCGCGCGGTTTCAGCAGGTCATCACCTGCAACCAGCGTTGCGACCGTTGCACCAACCCAGCGCATAACGCCATCCGAGCCGAGCGCGAAATCGCCGTTCGGCGCAGCAGCAAAGCGCTCCGCGCGGCGTTCGAACTCGGCGGCCAGCGCCTTTTGTGCAGCCGACTTCACCGCCTTTGCGTCCGGCCCCTCGGCCTGAACGTCAGCGGTAAAACGGAATCCTTCCAGTTGCCCGACATTGTGGCCTTCGACAATCACGTCTCCGGCAGGGCTGATTTCTGCTTCAAGCATGGCATTCTCTCTCAGGCGCCTCATAAGCACGCTTGTCCTGCGGTCTACAAAGCGTTTCGTCAACCTTTCATGCAGCGCGTCGGACAATCTGTCCTCAATTTCGCGCGTCTTTTCCTGCCAGTGTGTCGGATCGGCAAGCCATCCCGGCCTGTGCGACACAAAAGTCCAGGTTCGAATTTGCGCCACACGATGCGACAGGGTGTCAATTTCCCCCTCTGTGCTATCGGCGCGGCGCACCTGTTCGCTCATATAATCTTCATCGACGCTCCCTCGGCGGACAAGATCCTGATAGATGGTTGCAATGATATCGGCATGCTGCGCCGGCGCGATCTTGCGATAATCGGGCAGCGCGCAGGCGTCCCACAAAAGCTCGATGCGTGCCGGTGTCTTGGCGAGCCGCACAATCTCTTCGTCTTTCGACAAATTTTCAAGCGCTTGTTGATCGACGGCCGGCAAAGCCTTGGCCAATCCTTCGATCGGCGCGGGTGTTTCCAGAGAATATCGCAGGGAATCGAGCGATGAAAAGTCGAAACGGGCCGTGCGCCACTGCAGGACCTTCACCGGATCGAAATTATGCGCTTCCACCCGCTCGACCAGCTCTTCGTCAAACGGATGCACCTGCCCCGTCACGCCGAAGGTGCCGTCACGCAGGTGTCGGCCCGCACGCCCGGCGATCTGTCCCACTTCTGCGGGCGTCAGATCGCGGAACTGATAGCCGTCGAATTTGCGGTTCTGCGCAAAGGCAACATGGTCGACATCCAGATTGAGCCCCATCCCGATAGCATCGGTCGCCACCAGAAAATCGACATCGCCCGACTGGTAAAGCTCTACCTGTGCATTGCGTGTGCGCGGGCTGAGCGCGCCCATCACCACCGCCGCCCCGCCGCGCTGGCGGCGGATCAGTTCGGCAATCGCATAAACCTCGTCGGCGGAAAAGGCGACAATGGCGGAACGGTTCGGCAGGCGGGTAATCTTCTTGGACCCTGCATAGGCCAGATGCGACAGGCGCGGACGCGTCACCACATTGATGCCGCGCAGAAGCTTTTCCAGAATGCCGCGCATGGTCCCTGCACCAAGCAGGAGCGTCTCCTGCCGTCCGCGCAGATGCAGGATGCGGTCGGTGAATATATGGCCCCGCTCCAGATCACCGGCGAGCTGCACTTCATCGATGGCCACGAAAGCCACATCGGTGCGGCGCGGCATGGCCTCAACCGTGCAGACGGAATAGCGCGCGCCGGGCGGCACGATCTTTTCCTCACCTGTGACCAGCGCGACATTGGCCGCACCAACCCGTTCCACGACGCGGTTATAGACCTCGCGCGCCAGAAGGCGCAGCGGCAGGCCGATCATCCCGCTTCCATGCGACAGCATGCGTTCGATGGCCAGATGCGTTTTGCCGGTATTGGTCGGCCCAAGCACCGCAGTCACATCGCGGCCACTCAAGGTCAGCGGCAAATCATGGGCAGGGAGTTGGTTCATGCCAATAATCGGGTTCCCGGTACAAGCGCCCGTCACGGGCTGGATGCTGGTTCTTGCGATAGCACTATACGACCTGCACCGGAAGCGCTCCTGTTAAGTTTCAATATGGACGAGTTGCCAGCCTTTCGGCGACCGATACGCAACCGGCCAATAACTTGTCGATTAACGATTGGAACGACTCTGGAACGAATCGGCGACGAATCGCTGACTCGAATAGCTTCGCCTTTTGTTCACGGCAACATATAGTAAGCCTAACACAAAACCCCACAATATGATGAATCGGATGTTCCGCTTTTCTGTGTTTTCCTGACGCGAAACGACACCGCCGTTAACTTTTGGCAAAACCTGTCAACAGGCTGTTCCGGTAGCAAGGCTATTCTTCAGAAAATCTTAATGATTACTGATAGTTCGTTAATGCCTGAACGGTTGCGAACACGATCTTCATTAACCTTCAGGCCAAAGCCGGAACGAATCGGCGACGAATCGCTGATCCGCAAAGTTTCTCCATTTGTTCTCACCACATCTGGTGTTCAAAGTGCCCGACACACCATAGAAAATCGAAACCAGACGAACCTTGATGAGCATTTCTTCGATTTCGCATTAACTTTTCCGGCAATTCCGTATGCCCGACCCCGCCGATTTCAAACGTCTCATTGCGGAAACAAAAAGGCGAACGGAGCTATTTCTCCGCCCGCCTCTGTTCTGATAAAGGCGAAGGTCAGTCGCGCTCGACGCACAAGGCAACGCCCATGCCGCCGCCGATGCAAAGTGTCGCCAGACCGCGCTTGGCATCACGGCGCTGCATTTCGTAAAGCAACGTTGTCAGAACGCGCGCGCCGGAGGCACCTATCGGATGTCCGATCGCAATTGCTCCGCCATTGACATTGACGATATCCGGGTTGAGGCCAAGATCACGGACAACGGCGCAGGACTGCGCAGCAAAGGCTTCGTTGGCTTCGACCAGATCGAGATCACCGACGCTCCAGCCTGCCTTTTCCAATGCCTTCTTCGTCGCCGGAATCGGCCCCGTTCCCATGATCGACGGATCAACGCCAGCCGTCGCCCAGGAAACGATGCGAGCCAGCGGCTTCACACCACGTTTGGCAGCCTCATCCGCATCCATCAGAACGACAGCCGCAGCGCCATCGTTAATCCCGGATGCGTTACCCGCTGTAACCGTTCCTTCCTTGTCGAAAGCCGGTCTCAGCTTGGTCAGAGCCTCCATCGTCGTACCGGGACGGATATATTCGTCTACTGAGACAACTACATCCCCCTTGCGACCTTTCACGGTGAAGGGAACGATTTCATCCTCGAACCTGCCGGCAGTCTGTGCAGCTTCCGCCTTCTGCTGGGAGGCCAGTGCGAACTCATCCTGATCGGCGCGGGTCAACTGCCACTGGCGGGCGATATTTTCCGCCGTGATCCCCATGTGGTAGCCATTGAAGGCATCGGTCAGGCCGTCCTTCAGCATGGTGTCGATCATCTTGAAGTCGCCCATCTTCACGCCCGAACGCAAATGCGCGCAATGCGGCGCCATGGACATGGATTCCTGGCCGCCTGCCACGATGATCTTGGCATCGCCGGAAAGAATCTGCTGCATGCCGAGCGCGACCGCCCGCAAACCCGAACCGCATAGCTGGTTGATCGAGAAGGCCGTTGTCTCCTTTGGGCAACCGGCGTCCATGGCTGCCTGCCGCGCCGGGTTCTGCCCTTCACCTGCCGTCAGCACCTGTCCGAGAATAACCTCGTCCACATCAGTCGCCGCCACACCGGCGCGTTCCAACGCGCCTTTGATGACCGTCGCACCCAGTTCATGTGCGGGGATATTGGCAAACGCACCGTTGAAAGCGCCCACTGCGGTACGCGCAGCGCTGGCAATGACGATGGCTTTCTGGTCGGACATTCTTTCCTCCTTGAAATGTTGCGCAACACAAAGACCAAAATTCCGGCCTTGGCAAGCTTTGCAGTGCGTCAGCAACCGTCTTCATGAAAATCGATAAAGTGTTTTTCCCATGGCGAGCAGCATTGGAGTGTGCATTGCCGGTCATGATCGCTAAATTACATTTAGCTATAAATAGGAGATTATCCATGCCTTCACTGACGCTCGAACAAGCCAATGGGATTATTGCCGGTGCCTTTGCCAAGGCGGCGGAGCTGAAACTGAAGCCGCTGGCTGTTTGCGTTCTCGATGCGGGCGGCCATGTGAAGGCTTTCCAACGTCAGGACGGCGCGTCCATGCTCCGCTTCGAGATCGGCTCGGGCAAGGCCTATGGCGCGCTTGCGGTCGGCACCGGCTCACGCTGGCTGAACAATCAGGCAAAGGACCGTCCACACTTCCTGGAAGGCCTCTCGGGCGTGTCGGGCGGCAAGGTCGTGCCGGTGCCGGGTGGCGTTCTGATAAAGGATGCAGGCGGCGAAATCCTCGGTGCAGTCGGTATTTCCGGCGACACATCGGACAATGACGAGATTGCAGCCATTTCCGGCATCGAAGGCGCAGGCTTTGCATATGACGCAGGCTGATTTTCAATAATTGTTCTCGATCAAGGCCGCTTCATACGGCCTTTTCATGCAGTTTGCAGAGAAGGCCGCACAAAAGAAAACGCCGCTTCCGGAAACCGGAAACGGCGTTTTTGAAAGCCATCTTTCGGCTGCAATGCAGCGTCAGACTTATTCCTTGGCTTCGAGGACCTGACGGCCGCGATACATACCGCTCTTCAGATCGATATGATGCGGACGACGAAGTTCGCCCGAGTTCTTGTCCTCGACATAGGTCGGGGCCTTAAGAGCGTCAGCCGAACGGCGCATGCCGCGCTTCGACGGAGACGTTTTTCGTTTTGGTACTGCCATGGATCCAGCTCCACTGATCGGTCAATAAACGTCCGGCACGGCCCCGAAGAGCCTGTCACATCGGACAAAATTCCGGAAAGTCACGTGCCTATACACGCTCTAACGGCGTTTGACCAGCGGGAGTCTGATCTTTTTTTCGTATCGCGTATTTATTGCACGCAAACCACATAGGGCCCCGACCGTGCAGCGCGTCCGGCAACGATCCGGGCAATACGCTGCATGTTCCGCGTCGGCTTGGCTGGATTGCGCAAGGCCGGGTTCGGCAACGTGACGGCAAGCAGTGCGGATTGCTGCGCGTTAAGTTTTGCTGCGGGGCGCTTGAAATAATGCTGGGCTGCGGCCTCGATCCCGTAAATGCCCGGTCCCCACTCGGCGATATTCAGATAGATTTCCATAATGCGCTTTTTGGGCAGAATACCGTCAGCAGCCAGCGCCAGCGGAAATTCGAGCCCCTTGCGGACATAAGAGCGCCCATTCCAGAGGAAGAGGTTCTTCACTGTCTGCATCGTGATCGTGGAAGCGCCGCGGCTCGGGCCACCCTCGCCCGCATCGTCCAGAACCAGCCCAAGCTGATGCCAATCCACCCCACCGTGGCTACAGAACTGGCCATCCTCGGCCATCATCACCGAATTGACGAGAACCGGCGCGACGTCGTCGATACTGACCCATCTGCGGTCCACGCCCTGAAACAGAACATAGTCCTTGACCATGAGGGTCGAAATCGGGCGGACGAAGGGCACGGAATACACAAGAAGCAGGAAAATCGGCAATACGGCCAGAATCACCAGAATCTTGAGCACGAGAGCAATCCGGGCGCCCCAAACGGGATCTGCCAGATAATTGCGTCCATCTTTGCTCTTGATGATGATTTTTGCCACTGCCACCGCCTGCTGCCTTCCCCCAAGCGACATAAACCATTCCTTAATAAGTTTGAACCGGATTCCATAATCCAACCGGGGAAACAAGTCGAAACGCGCCGTTTCGTGACGTTCAAATGAAAAAGCCTGTGCTGATCGATGTGCCCAGTTGACCAATTCGGCGCTTTCGTCCATCCCCTTTGCCATGGAAAAGCTGTCGACCGATTTCACCGCCGTTCTCAACCATCGCGCCATGGAAGTGGAAATGGCGCTGACGGGCCTTCTGGACCAGCGCCTCAGGACGGGAGAAATCGCCCGCCCGGAACGGCTGCTCGCTGCCATGCGCCACGGTGTCCTGAATGGCGGCAAGCGCCTCCGGCCTTTTCTCGTTGTCGAAAGTGCCGCTTTGTTCGGCAAAGGTGGCGACGCCGTTCTGCGTGTTGCTGCCGCTCTCGAATGCATTCACTGCTATTCGCTTGTCCATGACGATCTGCCAGCTATGGACGACGATGACCTGCGGCGCGGTCAGCCGACCGTGCACAAGGCATTTGATGAAGCCGCCGCCATTTTGGCTGGTGACGGCCTTCTGACCTATGCTTTTGACATCATCTCGTCGGATGAAACCGATCTCGACGCAGCAATTCGCGTACAACTGGTTGCAGCGCTTGCCCGCGCATCCGGCCTCGGAGGTATGGTGGGCGGACAGGCTCTCGATCTGATGGCCGAGACCAGCAAGCCCGACGAAGCCGGTATCATCACGTTGCAGGCAATGAAGACCGGCGCGCTGATCCGTTTCGCCTGCGAGGCCGGAGCCATCATCGCCAACACATCCAGCGAAGACCGCGAGCGTATGGCCGAATTCGGCTCGGCCATCGGCCTTGCCTTCCAACTCGCCGACGATCTTCTGGACGTTACCGCCGACGCGGAGGCGATGGGCAAGGCGACCGGCAAGGATGCTGCCGCCGGAAAAGCCACGCTGGTTTCACTCCATGGCATCGACTGGACGCGCAAGCAATTGTCCGGACTGGTTGCCCAGGCGGAAAGTCTGCTGGCGCCTTTCGGCAAGGATGCCGATATTTTGAAGCAGGCTGCGCGGTTCATCGCCGAACGCCAGAATTAAAGCAGGTCTCCCGAAAGTGAGAACCCATTCGGGATAAAGACGTGCGTAGAAGCAACGACTCAGAGAGCGTCCTCACGCACCTTGACGATAACCACATCGTCGGCGGAAAGCATGCGCCCATCCTGAGCGCGAACATCAAGCGCGGCCACATCCTCGCCTGACACGCTGTCGACAAGACGCGAATGTGTCTCGCCCGGTGCAAATAGGTGTTTTTCGCCCCATTGCCTGAGCGACACGATGACCGGCAGCAGATCGCGCCCTTTGGCTGTCAGCCGATATTCCTGATGCGCCCCGCCATTGGGGTCCGGAACGGATTCCATGATCCCCTCGCCCGTCAGCTTGCGCAGGCGTTCCGAGAGAATATTGCGGGCGATCCCCAGATTCTTCTGAAAGACGCTGAAACGCGTCACACCGTCAAAGGCTTCACGGACGATCAGCAGCGACCACCAGTCGCCGATCACATCAAGCGCACGCGCACTCGGACAATAATCGCCTTTCATGCTTTTCTTCCGAACCATGTTCACTCCATCGATTGCAATCTGGTTGCAATATAAAACCTTTTTCGCTACAAGCAAAATGGTTTCATTTTGAAACTATTTTGCAGGAGTCCCTCATGCGACCTTCACCCGATGCGGCAGCAACGCTGTCCGCAAACCCTGATGCACGCCCTTTGCTCTCTTCGGCCACCCTCTTTTTGTTTGCGGCTGCAAGCGGACTGGCGGTGGCCAATGTCTATTTCGCCCATCCGCTACTCGATGTGATGGCCGATGACCTCGGCCTCAAGCGTTCAACAGCAGGCCTCATCGTCGCTGCCAGCCAGCTCGGTTATGCAATTGGCCTGATATTCCTTGTCCCGCTTGGCGATCTGCTCAACCGGCGCAAACTCATCATCGCGCATTTTCTTCTATCGGTCCTGTCCCTGATCGCAATCGGTTTTGCGGCCAATGCCACCGTGCTTCTGGTCGCCATGGCTTTTATGGGCCTGCTCGCCGTCGTAACACAGGCCCTTGTCGCCTATGCGGCCAGCCTCGCAGCACCAGCACGGCGCGGCCATGTGGTGGGCATCGTAACCAGCGGCATTGTGCTCGGCATATTGCTGGCGCGCGCCGTAGCAGGCGCCCTCACCGACATTGGCGGCTGGCGCAGCGTCTACTTCGTTTCCGCCATTCTCACGCTTCTGATCGCGCTCCTGCTCTGGCGCAGCCTGCCCGACCAGAAACGCCAGCCGACCAGCGTCAGCTATCCAGCACTCATTCTGTCGCTTGTGACGTTGTTTCGCTCCGAGTCGGTGCTGCGCATTCGCGCCATCATCGCGATGCTGATCTTCGCCGATATCACCACTTTACTCGCCCCAATGGTCATGCCGCTCAGTGCACCACCTTTCGAACTGAGCCATGCTGAGATCGGTCTGTTTGGTCTGGCAGGTGCTGCCGGAGCGCTTGCCGCGTCGCGTGCAGGCGGCGTTGCCGACCGCGGCCACGCACAGCGCATGACGGGCTTCGCCTTATTGTTGATGCTCATTTCCTGGGGCCTGATAGCCCTGCTGGGACATTCGCTGCTCTGGCTGATCGCAGGCGTGCTGATTATCGACTTCGGCCTTCAGGCTGTCCACGTCACCAATCAGGCGATGATCTACCGTGTGCGCCCGGACGCACAAAACAGGCTCACCGCCGCCTACATGGTTTTCTATTCCATCGGCAGCGCAAGCGGTTCGGCAGTTTCAACCTGGATCTATGCTCATGCGGGCTGGAATGGCGTTTGCCTGCTCGGCGCAGGCATCAGCCTTGTCACGCTCATCTTCTGGGCAGCAACATTAAAGGCTACACCAGAGACCGCTACGCGCGCGGTCACCTGTACCGCTTAGTTCTGGCCAGCAGCAATTTTCTGATCGAGTCCGAAGCGGTTCTCGATGTAATCGGCAACCATTTTCTGGAAGTCCTCGGCAATAGCAGGACCGCGCAACGTCGTGACTTTCTTGCCATCGACAAAGACCGGTGCGGACGGCGTTTCGCCCGTGCCGGGAAGCGAGATGCCGATATCAGCGTGCTTCGATTCGCCCGGCCCGTTGACAATGCAGCCCATCACTGCGACCGACAGCGCTTCCACGCCGGGATATTTCTCACGCCAGACCGGCATGTTGCGGCGGATATCGTCCTGAATGGTCTGGGCCAGTTCCTGAAACACGGTCGACGTCGTGCGTCCGCAACCGGGACACGCCGCAACAATCGGAATAAATTGCCGGAAACCCATGGTCTGCAGAAGCTCTTGTGACACCTGCACTTCACGGGTGCGGTCGCCGCCCGGTTCCGGGGTCAGCGAAATGCGGATCGTGTCGCCGATGCCCTGCTGCAACAGAATACCCATGGCCGCCGACGAGGCGACAATGCCCTTGGTGCCCATGCCGGCTTCAGTGAGGCCCAGATGCAGTGCATGATTGGAACGCTGCGCCAGCATCGTATAGACGGCAATCAGGTCCTGCACCTGACTGACCTTGGCCGACAGGATGATCTTGTCGCGGCCAAGACCGATCTCTTCGGCAAGATTGGCGGAAATCAGAGCCGACTGCACAATGGCCTCGCGCATGACTTCCTGCGCGCTCAATGGCGCGCCCGCATCCTGATTACGATCCATCAGCGCGGTCAGGAGTTCCTGATCGAGCGAACCCCAGTTCACGCCGATGCGCACCGGCTTGTCATAGCGGATCGCCATTTCGACGATATCGGCGAACTGCTTGTCCTTCTTGTCCTTGAAACCGACATTGCCCGGATTGATACGATATTTTGCAAGTGCTTCCGCACAGGCCGGATGATCGGCCAGCAGCTTGTGACCAATATAATGGAAGTCGCCAACCAGCGGCACATCATGGCCAAGACGTTCCAGCCGTTCGCGGATTTTCGGCACGGCAGCAGCCGATTCATCGCGATCCACCGTGATGCGCACGATTTCCGAACCGGCACGGTGAAGTGCAGCCACCTGCGCGACTGTAGAGTCCACATCCGCAGTGTCCGTGTTGGTCATTGACTGCACGACGACGGGCGCACTGCCGCCGACGATAACGCCACCGACACTGACGCCAACCGACTGGCGGCGAGGAAATGGATGCGAAAAATAGCTGACGGTCTCGGAAGACATTTTGCTCTGTTCTTAACTGTACCTGTTTTCAGGTGGCGCAGCGCGACGCGAATGTCAACGCCCGCGTATATCGGGGCCTGCATATATCCGGCTTTCGCTTTATATAATCGCTTGCCGAGGCAATGTCGCCCTCTCATTATGTCGTGATTGACAAGGAGGAGCCCGCCCATGACCGACGCATCTGCCCGCAAGACCGCAATCGTCACCGGATCAAATTCCGGGATCGGCCTTGGTATAGCCCATGCGCTGGCGGCGGCAGGACACAACGTCGTGATCAACTCATTCACCGACCGTGAGGAGGATCATACCCTCGCACGCAAGCTCGGCGAAGAACATGGCGTCAGCGTGGTCTATATTGCGGCCGACATGTCGAAGGCCGACCAATGCCGCGCACTGATCGCAGAAACGGTAAAGCAGTTCAGCAGTGTGGACATTCTCGTCAACAATGCCGGTATCCAGCATGTATCTCCGGTCGAGGAGTTTCCGACCGAGCAATGGGATCGCATCATCGCAATCAACCTGACATCGGCCTTTCACACCTCGGCTGCCGCGATCCCGCATATGCGTAAGATTGGCTGGGGCCGCATTATCAATATCGCTTCAGCACATGGCCTCGTGGCATCGCCGTTCAAGTCGGCATATGTGGCCGCCAAGCACGGCATTGTCGGCTTCACCAAAACGCTGGCGCTGGAACTTGCGACCGCAAAGATCACCGCCAATTCCATCTGTCCCGGCTATGTTCTGACCCCCCTTGTCGAGGCGCAGATACCGGACCAGATGAAGGCCTATCACATGGACCGCGAAACCGTGATCCGCGAAGTGATGCTGGACAAACAGCCAACGAAGGAATTCGTCACCACCGCACAGATTGGCGCCCTTGCCGCTTTCCTCGCAAGCGATACGGCAGCGCAGATCAATGGCGCTGCCATTCCTGTCGATGGTGGCTGGACAGCGGAGTAACGCATCCCGAAAAGTGGGAACCGGTTTTCGGATAAGATGCGTGGCATAAGAAAATTCAGTGCTTTTGATCCGCGTATCGGGCCAGACTTGAGAAGGCCAACACGACCAGCAGCAAAACCGGAAGCGCCAGAAACACCACGCCGAAGCCGCTATGCTTTGCAACAAAACCGATCAGCGACGGCGCCACCAGCATGCCGGAATAACCAAGCGTCGTTGCGATGGACAGGCCGACGCTCGGATTGACACCCGGCATATTGCCAGCCATCGAGAAGGCTATCGGCACCATATTGGAAATGCCGATCCCGCAGATCGCGAAGCCGATAATCGCCGTTGCCGAACTGTTTCCAAAACCGACGATCAGCATTCCGATGATAGCGATGATCGTGCAGGCACGCAGGGTTTTAACCGCACCGAAACGATCACGCACCAGATCGCCTGCAAAACGCATGATCGCCATTGAACCCGAAAAGGCCGCAAAGCCGAAGCCCGCCACCGTAACGGACGCGCCCAAGTCCTGACGCATATGATAGGCGCCCCAATCGAGAATCGCCCCTTCTGGCACCATGGAAAACAGCGCCATGACACCGACAAGCCAGGGCAGGGGATTGCGCGGCAAGGTAAGCTTCTGCTTTTCGCCACTGGGGTGATGATGCTCCGTATCCGGGATGATCGAAGGCCATGCCGTAGCGATCAGGATGGCGGCGACAAGTGTCGTGACCAGCGCATGAACGGTCGACCCGAATTGCGCGATGAGAAAACCGCCTGTCGCGGCACCTATGAGACCGCCAAGGCTCCAGAAAGCATGGCAGGAGGACATGATCGCCCGGCGCATCTTTTTCTCGACGGCGACTGCATTGGCATTCATGGAGACATCCATCGCAGCCATGGTCCCGCCGAAATAGAACATAACGATCACAGCAGTGACTACATTCGGCACTAATGCGATCACCAGCAGCGCCGGGATAAAGGCAAGCGCAAAAATGCGCACCACAATGCCCGAACCGCGATGCGCAGAAAGCGCACCTGCGACCGGCATCATAGCCAGAGAACCAAGGCCAAAGACAAGGATCATCAGTCCCATTCCGGCACTATCAAGTCCGAGGCGTTCAGCAAACTCCGGGATTTTCGGGGCCCAGCCACCAAAAATATAGCCGTTCATCAGAAAGAGAAGCGCAACGGCAATCCGCTCTCTGGTTATAATCGGCGCACGCGCAGGCGCCGCATCTTCGCGTCCGGAAACCTGTTCCATCTATCCCTCAGTTGCGGTCCGCTGCCGCACGTAAAATCTTCATACCTGAAGCCGCATAGGGCGCAAGCGCTGCTTCATCCGCATCATATTCGACAGCCATGACACCGACATCGTCCAAGGGAACGACATCATGGGCGGCAACCGTACCAAGCTTGTCGCTTGTAATGGCAAGCGCCACTATCCGGCTGCGCCCGGCAATCACCCGTTTGAATTCCGCATCGTCCAGATGCAGCGCCGTCACGCCGATTTCAGCGGCAATACCGCACGCACCCAAAACACAGAGATCAGGGCGCAACAATTCGGCATCGCGCAAGGCACGCGCCCCGACGGCAGCACTCACCCGCCGGTCGATAGGTCCGCCGATCAATATCAGCTCAATCTCCGGCGAGCCCATGAGAATGGCAGCGATGGACGGCGTGTTGGTGACCACAGTGACGGCTTCGCCGCGTTCGACCAAAAGCCGCGCCAGCGCCGTATTTACCGAAGATGCATCGAGAAACACAGTCATGCCGGGCTCGACCAGTCCCACCAAGACGGCGGCCAGCGCAGCCTTCGCCTGTGGTCGCTCGGAATCCCGTTCTGCGAGCGGGGAAGGCTCAGGCACCGCACGCAACGCGCCGCCATAGACACGCCTGCAAAGCCCTGCCGCCGCCATCTCGCGCAGATCGCGCCGGATCGTATCCTCGGACACGCCGAAGCTTTCCGCCAGTTCAGCCGCCAGCACACGGCCTGACTGTTGTAGCAGTTCCTGAATGCGCGCCTGTCTTTCGTGGAGCAGAAGCTCTGTCACCGTCATCCTCCCACCATGCACAATCATGCATAAATCGGCATAAACATGCATACCAGATTTTGGAAGCCCTGCAAGCGCAAACAAAAGCCGTACCTTTTGACAGGCACGGCATTAACGTTTCTGATGCTTTAAACGACTGCGAAAGCGACAGTTACGGTCTGATGGGCCACTACGCTTCCCCCTCATCCTGAGCCTGTCGAAGGACGAGGGCAGGCGTTGTGCATTTCCCTCGCCCTTCGAGACGCCGTTTTCAACGGCTCCTCAGGATGAGGGAAAAGGAGACCTGGAACGCGATCCGAAGATCGATCCGCTTCGGCTGAAGCCCATAACTGTTACGAGTAGACGACGAGCAAATCCTTGGCGTCGATCTGCTCTCCGGGGCGCACAAGCACTTCCGCGATAGTGCCATCACGCTCGGCATGAATAGCAGTTTCCATCTTCATCGCTTCGATGGAAAGCAGCACGTCGCCCTGCGTAACCGTCTGGCCGGTCGCCACGGCAACCGTCGAGACAACACCCGGCATCGGCGCACCGACTTGGCGGTCGTTCCCGGCTTCTACTTTGCGACGGACACCACCGGAAGCGCCTTTGGCGCGGTTCGGCACCTTGATGCGGCGTGGCTGGCCATTCAACTCGAAGAACACGGTCACCATGCCCTTTTCGTCGGTTTCACTCATCGCCTGATTGACGATCACCAGCGTCTTGCCGCGTTCCAGATCGACGAAGACCTCTTCTTCCGGCTTTAGGCCGTAGAAATAGACTGGCGTTGGTAGAACGCTTGTTGGGCCATAGGTTTCCTGCGCGGATGCATAATCGGTGAAGACCTTCGGATACATCAGCGCCGACGCGAATTCCCGATCGGAAATCTTGCGATCGACAGTCTCCTCGAACCCTTCACGCTCGGCGTTCAGATCGGCAGGCTCCAGCAGGGCGCCGGGACGCACGGTAAACGGCTCTTCGCCCTTCAGAATTTTCTTCTGAAGCGCCTTCGGCCATCCCGATGGCGGCTGGCCAAGATCGCCGCGCATCATCGACACCACGGAATCCGGGAAAGCAATATCCTTTGCCGGGTTTTCGATGTCGGCAACCGTCAGGTCCTGACTGACCATCATCAGTGCCATGTCGCCCACAACTTTGGAGGATGGCGTGACCTTGACGATATCGCCGAACATGCGGTTCACATCGGCATAGGCTTGCGCCACCTCGTGCCAGCGGGTTTCAAGTCCCAGCGAACGGGCCTGCTCTTTAAGGTTGGTGAACTGGCCACCCGGCATTTCATGCAGATAAACTTCTGAAGCCGGTCCTTTGAGATCGCTTTCGAACGCCGCATACTGGTTGCGTACAGCTTCCCAATAGAAGGAGATGCGGCGGATCGAATCCGGATCGAGGCCCGGATCGCGTTCTGAACCGTGCAGCGCCTCAACGATGGAACCAAGGCAAGGCTGCGATGTGTTGCCGGAGAGAGCGTCCATCGCCGCATCGACCACATCCACGCCCGCATCAATCGCGGCAAGAACGGTCGCCGCCGAAATGCCCGACGTATCATGCGTATGGAAATGGATCGGCAGATCGGTTTCCTCGCGTAGCACCTTGAACAGGGCGCGGGCCGCGGCAGGCTTCAAAAGCCCCGCCATATCCTTCACCGCAATGATATGCGCGCCAGCTTTTTCAACTTCCTTCGCCAGATTGACGTAATATTTGAGGTCATACTTGGCGCGTTCCGGATTGAGAATATCGCCCGTGTAACAAATCGCCGCTTCGCAGAGCTTGTTTTCCTCCAGCACCGCGTCCATCGACACGCGCATGTTCTCGACCCAGTTGAGACTGTCGAAAACGCGGAACAGATCAATGCCGCCGCGTGCCGCCTCTCGCACGAAATATTTTACGACATTGTCGGGATAAGATTTGTAGCCGACGCCGTTTGCACCGCGCAAAAGCATCTGCAGAAGAAGGTTCGGCGCAGCTTCACGCACCAGTGCCAGACGCTCCCACGGGTCCTCGGTGAGGAAACGCATCGAAACGTCGAATGTCGCACCGCCCCAGCATTCCAGCGAAAACAGATTCGGCAGCGCCTGCGCATAGGAATTGGCAATGCGGGCAATGTCGTAAGTGCGCATGCGCGTCGCCAGAAGCGACTGATGGCCGTCTCGCATGGTCGTATCGGTAATCAACGCACGCTTTTCGTTGCGCACCCATTCCGCGAACTTCTTCGGCCCAAGCTGATCCAGACGCTGCTTGGTGCCATCTACAACCGGCTTATCGCCGAACCACGGCACACGCGGCTTGGCTGCATCCTTAGCCGGCTTTGCACGCCCCTTGGTTTCGGGGTGGCCATTGACCGTCACGTCGGCAATATAGGTCAGAAGCTTGGTGGCACGATCCTGCCGCTTGACCTGCTCAAACAGTTCCGGTGTCGTGTCGATGAAGCGCGTCGTATAGTCGTTGGCCTGAAACTTCGGATGATTGATGATCGCTTCAAGGAAAGTGAGATTCGTCGCCACACCACGGATGCGGAATTCACGCAAGGCGCGATCCATCCGGCGAATGGCTTCCAGAGATGTTGCGCCCGAAGCGGTCACCTTGACCAGCAGCGGATCGTAGTAGCGGGTGATGAAGGCACCCGAATAGGCTGTACCGCCATCCAGACGGATGCCGAAACCCGATGCCGAGCGATAGGCCTGAATGCGTCCGTAATCAGGAATGAAGTTCTGTTCCGGGTCTTCCGTGGTGATACGGCACTGAAGCGCATGGCCGTTAAGGCGAATATCTTCCTGACGCGGCACACCCGATTCCGGTGTGCCGATGGCGAAGCCTTCGAGAATATGGATTTGCGCCTTGACGATATCGATGCCGGTCACCTGCTCGGTGACGGTATGCTCAACCTGAATACGCGGGTTGACCTCGATGAAATAGAACTTGCCGCTATCGGCATCCATCAGGAACTCGACAGTACCCGCACCGATATAATCGGTGGCATGGGCAATCTTCAGGCCATAGCTTGCCAGTTCCTGACGCTGCGCGTCATTGAGGTAAGGCGCCGGCGCCCGCTCCACGACTTTCTGGTTGCGGCGCTGGATCGAGCAGTCACGCTCGAAAAGATGGACCGCATTGCCATGGGTATCGCCCAGTATCTGCACTTCGACATGGCGCGCGCGTTCAATCAGCTTTTCGAGATAGACCTCATCCTTGCCGAATGCAGCCTTGGCCTCGCGCTTGGCTTCCGTGACTTCGCGGGCAAGATCGGCTTCGGCGCGGATGGCGCGCATGCCGCGACCGCCACCGCCCCAGCTCGCCTTCAGCATCAGCGGATAGCCGATTTCTGCCGCAAGCTTCTTCACTTCCTCCATATTGTCAGGAAGCGGCTCAGTGGCTGGAACCACGGGTACGCCGATCTCGATGGCAAGATTGCGGGCCGCAACCTTGTTGCCGAGGCGGCGCATGGTCTCCGGCTTCGGGCCGATGAAGATGATGCCGCTTTCGGCACAAGCTTCGGCAAATTCCGGGCTTTCGGACAAAAGGCCATAGCCGGGGTGAATCGCATCGGCACCCGAAAGCTTGGCGACGCGAATAATTTCATCAATGGAAAGATAGCTTTCAATCGGACCAAGATCGCGATCCAGATGCGGACCGCGACCGACCTGATAACTTTCATCGGCTTTGAAGCGATGCAGGGAAAGTTTGTCTTCCTCAGCCCATATGGCCACCGTTTTGAGCCCCAGCTCATTGGCGGCGCGGAATACGCGGATTGCGATTTCAGATCGGTTGGCGACCAGAATTTTCCGGATAGGCTTTTGGGCGAAAGACAAGGCAGATCTCCCTAACTGCAATGACAAAGGCGCCATTGCTTAACCTGCAATAGACACAAGCGCAAACAAACTGTGCAACAGGGAGATAAAAACAAAATGCCCGACTAAATGCCGGGCAGATTGATGAATTTTGTAGCACTTTATGCTAATATATCAGGCACAAGAGCGGCTCCTTTTATGAAGCAATCATCAGAACCGCTCTAAGCATCTGTGTTCTCGCATTATCCAACGCAAAACCGCTTCGCACTTCTGCTGGAAATGCTCCATTACTTCTGGAAGTAATTATACTTGCCGTCTTCACCCTTGCGCCATTCGAACATGACGTAAGGCGAAAGGCTCGGATCCCCCTTGGCGTCAAACGAGATTTCGCCGAGAACGGTCTTGAACGGACCCTTTTCCTTCATCGCGGTCGCAACTTCCTGCGGGTCGTTGCTTCCGGCAGCATTGGCGGCATTAACCAGCGACTGCACACCGGCATAGGCATAGAAGGTATAGGCTTCAGGCTCAAAGCCCTTGTCACGGAAAGCCTTGATCAGTTCCGCATTCGACTTGTCGTCTCGCGGATCGGGACCGAAAGTGTTCATGACACCACCCACAGCGTCACCGGCAATCGAGGCAAGTTCATTGGACACGATACCATCGCCCGAAATGAACTGTGCCTTGAGGCCCTGATCATCCATCTGACGGATGAGCAGACCCGCTTCCGGATGCATGCCGCCCCAGTAAACAGCGGTGATGCCAGCAGCCTTCATCTTGGAGATGAGCGCGGAGAAGTCCTTGTCGCCCTGATTCACGCCTTCGTAGAGCGTTTCCTTCATGCCATTGTCGTTGAGCGACTTCTTGGTTTCATCGGCAAGCCCCTGCCCGTAAGGCGTCTTGTCGTGAAGGATGGCAACTTTGCCGTCCTTGTAATTGTCGGCCATATATTTGCCAGCAACGATGCCCTGCTGGTCATCGCGACGGCAGGTGCGGAAGGTGTTCCACAGTTCACGCTCGGTGAAGGTCGGGTTGGTGGTGCCTGGCGCGATCATCAGTACGCCGTTTTCAGCGTAGATGTCCGAAGTCGGAATGCTGACGCCGGAATTGAAATGACCGATGACGAACTGAACGCCATCGCCGACGAACTTGTTTGCAACGGAAATGCCCTGCTTCGGATCGGCAGCATCATCGCCATAGACGATGGTGATCTGCTCGCCATTCATGCCGCCCTTGGCATTGGCTTCTGCGACTGCCGCTTCGACACCGCGCTTGATCTGCTCGCCAAAAGCCGCCTGGCTACCGGTTAGAGGTGCGCCAACGCCGAGCTGGATGTCAGCAAAGGATACGCCGCCCATTGCAACCAGCGCCGAAAGGCAAACGCCGCAGAATAAGGATTTCTTCATTTCAGTTGCTCCCACTAAACGCAGTCCGAAAGCTGGAAACGGTTTCGGAATACGCATCAAAACACTCATTCAGAACGGCAATCTGACCGGATCAGACAACCGCCATTTTTGCAGGCTCGACAGCGACGACAGAGGCGCCGCATAAACCTGATATTCGAATGGGAGATCGCGTCAGCCCCAGGAACGCAATTCGGGCTTGAAACTACCCGCGTTGAAACTGGTCCTCCCACCAGATCGCGCGATCAGACATAGAGAATCGCCCTATGTCCAATCATCAATATAGATACAATCACGCCCGTTGACGAAGTAAAGTAATGATTTCGTCTATATCTTGCTTTTTCCGCATGACTTTATGCGGATCAGAAGCCTGAAAACGAAAATGCCCGGCGCAAAGCCGGGCATCTCCATTCATCGGGAAAGAATATAAGGGAAACTTACTGCTGAATGTAAGTATATTTCCCGTCAGCACCCTTTTCCCACTTGTACATGACGTAGCCTGGCAGCTTCGGATCGCCCTTTTCGTCATAGGACAGGTCGCCGAGAACGGTCTTGAACGGACCCTTCTCCTTGAGCGCCTTGGCGATTTCCTGCGGATCGTTGCTGCCGGCAGCCTTTGCAGCCTGCGCCAGCGACTGAACAGCCGCATAGGAATAGAGCGTATAGGCTTCCGGCTCGAAACCGGCATCGCGGAACTTCTTCACCAGATCGGCATTGTTCGGGTTGTTGCGCGGATCGGGACCGAAGGTGTTGAGCGTACCTTCGACAGCCGGACCTGCAATCGAGGCCAGTTCGTTGGACACGATGCCATCGCCCGAGATGAACTGGGCCTTCAGGCCCTGATCGGCCATCTGGCGGATGATGAGACCGGCTTCCGGATGCAGACCACCCCAGTAAACCACATTCACGCCAGCCTGCTTGAGCTTTGCGATCAGAGCGGAGAAGTCCTTTTCACCAACGTTCACGCCTTCATAAAGGGCTTCCTTGGTGCCAAGTTCGTTGAGCTTCTTCTTGGTTTCATCGGCAAGGCCCTGACCATATGGGGTCTTGTCGTGAATGACGGCGATCTTCGCATCCTTGAAATGGTCGAAGATGTACTGACCGGCTACGATGCCCTGCTGGTCGTCACGACCGCAGGTACGGAACGTGTTCCAGAGCTGGCGTTCGGTATAGACCGGGTTGGTCGCGGCAGGCGAGATTTCAAGAATGCCGTTTTCGGCATAGACTTCCGAAGCCGGGATCGAAACGCCCGAGTTGAAGTGACCGATGACATATTTCACGCCGTCGGCTGCGAACTTGTTGGCGACGGAAATGCCCTGCTTCGGATCCGAAACGTCATCACCGAGCGAGATCGAGATTTTCTCGCCATTGATGCCGCCCGCATCGTTGACTTCCTTGATCGCGGCTTCCGCACCCTTCTGGATCTGCGCGCCATAAACGGCGTTCGGACCGGTCAAAGGTGCACCGATACCCAAAACTACATCAGCCCAAGCCGAGCCCCCGAAAGCCATTACTGCTGCAAGAGCAACGCCTGCGAAAAGCGATTTCTTCATTGTTGGAACTCCCATCATTGTATTTACCCCGAAACGATGTTTTGCATCGCTTTATTTTCTTGCTGATTACTCAGCAATATCTACGCTGAATCTTATTACTGTCAACGTGATCTTACAAAAAAGCTTCGCCGCATGACGGCGAAGCTTTAAATTTATTTTGCCTTCCAGCTGAGAGGCGAAGCTTTTTCATAAAGCCAGCTATATTGCCGCACCATTTGCTTGGTACGCGTGTAGCGGAAGCCCACCGTACCGATAATCATCAGCACGATTACATCAACCAGATAGTAATGGACCGAAAGAAGCGTTCCTTCAAACAGCGCGAAGTGGATGAAGCGCACCGCAGCCCCCAGCGGGATCAGATAGAGCAGAAGCTGCGGATAGGTGCGCCAGGTCGAAGCACAGGCACGCCCCGTCATCCAGGCAGCCCAGCCGCCCAGCAGACAGGTAATGAGGAAAAACAACCAGAATGACGGTTCTTCGTAGAGAATACCCTGCATGATTTCCTCCTAGTGCCTTCCGCCTTCGAGATAGGCAGCGCGGACTTCCGGATCGGCCAGCAATTCGCGGCCAGCGCCGCTCATGGTGATCGAGCCGTTGACCATCACATAGCCACGGTCAGCGAGCTTCAACGCACCGAATGCATTCTGCTCGACGAGAAACACGGTCAGCCCCTGCGTGCGGTTCAGTTCCTTGATCGCTTCGAAAATCTGCTTCACAATCAATGGTGCCAGACCGAGCGACGGTTCATCCAGAAGCAGGAGCTTCGGGCGCGCCATCAGTGCACGGGCGATTGCCAGCATCTGCTGTTCGCCGCCCGAAAGCGTGCCGCCACGCTGGTTGATGCGTTCCTTCAGACGCGGGAACAGGTCGAACATCAGCTTTACGTCTTCTTCGAAATATTGCTGATTATCGAGGCTTGCGCCCATCTGGAGATTTTCCAGAACCGTCATGCGCGGAAAGATACGACGGCCTTCCGGCGACTGCGCAATGCGCAGCTTGGCAATCTCGTGCGGCGGCATGGATGTGATATCCTTGCCATTGAAGAGAATGCGTCCGGTACGAGCCTTCGGCGAACCGAAGATCGTCATCATAAGCGTCGATTTACCGGCACCGTTGGCACCGATCAGCGCCACGATCTCGCCCTCGTCGACAGTGAGGTCGATGCCCTTCAGGGCGCAAATGTTGCCGTAATAGGTCTCGACCTTCTCGACGGCCAGAAGCGGTTGCTTTTTCTGCATGGTTTCAGCCTGCATCATTCGCCTCCCTTCTTCGGCTTGGCAGAAGCTTTTGTCGGGGCTTTGGCGCGTTTTGCGCCGCTGCTTTTCGCAGCCCCACTCTTGCCAGCCTTCACGGGAGCAGTCTTATGGCTCGTCGGAACATCGCCAGCTTCAACGCGCTCGGAGAACTCGGTCGCCTGACCGGCGGCGAGTTGCCTGGCCTGCCCGACCCAGTCTTCGCGTGCGATACGCCCGTCGAATTCCAGATAGGTTTCAGCTTCCACGATATCCGCTTCACTCCAGGCGGCAATCTGATCGAAATGATAGATGCCGTGTTCGTGAAGCTTCTTCTCGTTGACCGCGCCAATGCCCTTGATGAGGGTCAGATTATCGGCCTTTCCGCCGCGTGCTGCGGCCAGACCACCAGCGAGCGAAGCGCGTCCAGACGGCGCTTCACCCGTCTCTTCGGAAATTTCTTCCTCGATGGCTTCTTCGGCGAGCTGGGCAGCGACCAGTTGCGCTGGATCAGCAACACCCGGCTTGTCCGCCTCTTCAATAAGCTCGGCAATCTCTTCGTCATCCACGCCGAGATAGGCCGCGATAACGCGTGGATCGTTCTTGACTTCCTCCGGCGCGCCGTCGGAAATCTTGGTGCCATATTCCAGCACGATCACATGATCGGAGATTTCCATGACCACCGACATGTCGTGTTCGATCAGCAGGATCGACGTGCCGGTTTCCTTGCGGATATCGAGCAGGAGCTTGTTGAGCTCTGCCGATTCACGCGGATTGAGACCGGCGGCCGGTTCATCGAGACAGAGGATTTCCGGCTCGGTGCACATGGCGCGGGCGATTTCCAGACGGCGCTGATCGCCATAGGGCAGATCGCCAGCCGGATCGTCCGCACGACCGATCAGGTTGATTTTCTCCAGCCAGTAACGCGCCTTTTCAACCGCGTCCTTCGCCGCCGACTTGTAGCCCGGCAGACCGAGAAGGCCGAGGATCGTAAAGCCCGATGAGCGCATCAGCGTGTTGTGCTGCGCGACCAGCAGGTTTTCCAGAACGGTGAGGCCCGAGAACAGGCGGATATTCTGGAAGGTACGCGCCACCTTGGCCTGCTTGGTGATCTGGAAGTCAGGCAGGCGCTCCAGCAGGAACTTGTCGCCCGTCTTCCGGTTCATCGTCAGCATGCCGCCCGTCGGCTTGTAGAAACCGGTGATGCAGTTGAAGACCGTGGTCTTGCCTGCACCGTTCGGGCCGATGATCGCCGTGATATCCCCACGCTTCACGTTGAAGCTCAGATCGTTGATGGCCACGAGACCGCCAAAGCGCATCGAGAGATGCTCGACCTGCAGGATGGTGTCTTTTTCAGTGTTGCCCAATTCGGCTTTATCAGGCGCAGTGCCAGACATAGTGCTTATCTCCGCCATCAGCCGTGCCCCTCCTTGGTAAAGGCACCCGACACCATCTTCTTCTCATGCAGGAAGGCGCTCGGTTCTCGACTTCCGACAAAACCGCGCGGTTTCCAGACCATGACCACCACCATGGCAAGGCCGAAGATGAGCATGCGATAGAGTTCCGGCGTGAAATCCGGGCCGAAAATCGCTTTCAGGAAGCTCATTTCGCGCAGAATTTCAGTACCGCCGATCATGACGATCGCAGCAATGGCGATGCCGACCAGCGAGCCCATGCCACCCAGAACGACGATCGCCAGAATGACGGCGGATTCGAGGAACACGAAGGATTCCGGGCTGACGAAGCCCTGACGCGCGGCAAAGAAGGAGCCGGCAAAACCACCGAACATCGCGCCCGTGGCAAAAGCCGTGAGCTTGGTCGTGGTGGTGTTGATGCCGAGCGAACGGCAGGCGATTTCATCTTCACGCAGTGCTTCCCATGCGCGACCAACCGGCATGCGGCGCAGACGGATGGTGACCCAGGCCGTCAGGAGCGCCAGCAGAAGGATGACGTAATAGAGGAAGAACTTGTAATGGGCCGCCGAGAAGGTGAGGCCGAAATGGGCCGCGAACCCGTCCTTGCTGGCATTGAAGGGCAGACCGAAGAAGGTTGCCTTGGCAATGCCCGAAACGCCGAAGGTGCCGCGAGTAACATCCGTCCAGTTGATAAGCACCAGACGGATGATTTCACCGAAGGCAAGCGTCACGATGGCGAGATAGTCGCCACGCAGACGCAGGACCGGAAAGCCCAGAATGACGCCCCATGTTGCGGCGAGAATACCGGCTATAGGCAGCAGCATCCAGAAGGACAGGCCGAAATAGGCCGACAACAGCGCATAGGAATAAGCGCCCACTGCATAGAAGGCGACGTAACCCAGATCGAGAAGACCGGCGAGACCCACCACGATGTTGAGGCCCCAGGCCAGCATCACATAAATGAGGATCTGGACGCCGAAATTATCGACCCATTTGAGCGATCCCTGCCAGCCGAGGAAGGCGACGATCAGGATCGGATAGACAAAAAGGAAGGCAACGCCGAGGCGCGAGAAGTTGCGGCGCACGAAAGACGGGCTTTCGACCGCAGCGGCTGGCTGCTTGCTCTTGGCAAGCTTGCGCGCCTCCAGCCATGGCTGTGCAAAGGCAACGAACAGGAAACGACCAACCGCAGCCAGCGCGACCATGACGGCCAGCGCACCCCAGCGCTGAACAAGCACCAGTTCGTTGTTGATGTTCTGATCGGTCTTGAAACCGATGATGAGGCAGAAGAGGCCCAGAGCCAGAAGACCGGCGAAGAACCCTTCACGAATGGCCCGGCCAAAAAGGGAATCCGGGCGTGAACTCGACTGTGCAGCCATGATTAAACCTTTTCGACTTCAGGACGGCCAAGAATGCCGGACGGCATGAAGATCAGCACGATAGCGAGGATCGAAAACGCGGCAACGTCCTTGTAGTCGATCGAGAAATACGCAGACCACAATGCCTCGATGAGACCGATGAGCAAGCCACCGACCACAGCGCCCGGAAGCGAGCCGATGCCGCCCAGAACAGCCGCCGTGAACGCCTTGACGCCGGGGATAAAGCCGTCGGCAAAGGAAATCACGCCATAGAAGGAAAGGTAGAGCGTACCGGCCACCGCCGCGAGCATCGCCCCCATCACGAAGGTGAGCGAAATGACACGGTCGACATTGATGCCGAGAAGCGCCGCCATCTTGCGATCCTGCTCACAGGCACGCTGTGCGCGACCAAGCGAAGTGCGATTGACGATATACCAGAAGATCGTCAGCAGCACCGCTGTCACCACGATGACCACAACCTGCTTCAGCGAAATCGTCACATTGGTGCCGAAGATATTGTAGGAACCATTCAGAAGCTGAGGCACAGGCTTGTTGCGCGGCCCCTGCGTCACCTGGACAAAGTTGGACAAGGCAATCGACATGCCGATAGCCGTGATCAACGGTGCGAGGCGGAACGAACCACGCAGCGGCCGATAGGCCACGCGCTCGATCGTCCAGCTCCACAACCCCGTCAGCAACATGGCGACGACCATCATCAGAAGAAGCATCAGCGCAATCGGCAATGCTCCAATGAAGGTTGTGATGATGAGAAAAACAATCAGCGCCATGAAGGCGCCGAGCATGAAGACATCGCCATGAGCAAAGTTGATCATGCCGATAATGCCGTAGACCATCGTGTAGCCGATGGCGATCAGGCCATAGATCGAGCCGAGCGCGAGCCCGTTGATCACCTGCTGGAAGAAATATTCCATCGAGAAGCCACCCATTTTACCGCCCGGGATTTTTTTGACGCATCTTTATTTCGTGCGCCTTCATTTTTTTCCCGGCTCTTTACACCTAACGGCTGTATAGAGGAATGCAACCCCCTTTTGTCTCAGACAAAAGACTAAGGGTATCATCCTTCCACAAACTAGTTATGTCCCCTACTAAACGTCCTGTATATGTTTTTTTCTCCTACCCAGGACGCCTTATTCCACATTTTCTGCATGGCTCGAAAGCCAAAAAATTGGGAGCCAGTAATAAAATTACCAGCCGTACCCACTTTACGCGACCGTAAACCCGTGTGCAAAGGGATCGCGATCATCGATGAAGATCGTATTATATCCCGTCATGCGTGCCCAGCCTGCAATTGAAGGGATAATCGCCGGTAATGTGCGATCCTGCCCCACAACTTCCGCTGCGCGTTCAACGCGGCCGTGGAAAAGCGATCCGATGATGGATTCATGCACGAACTCATCGCCGGGCTTCAGCTTGCCCTTGGCAGCCAGTTGCGCCATGCGCGCAGACGTACCCGTTCCGCATGGCGAACGGTCGATTGCCTTGTCGCCGTAGAAGACCGCATTGCGGGCATGCGCTTCTGGGTGTTTCGGCTTGCCGGTCCACAGAATATGGCTCAGACGGTTGATATCGGGCAGCAGCGGATGCTGGAACTTGTACTTCTCGTTCAGCCGCTGGCGCAGGATCGGGCTCCAGGCAATCAACTGCAAAGCGGAATAATCTTCCATATCCGTGTAATTTTCTTGCGGCTCGACAATAGCGTAGAAATTGCCGCCATAGGCCACGTCAACCTTGATGGTGCCAAGGTCCGGGCACTCGACTTCAAGCCCTTCGGCATAAAGGAAAGCCGGAACATTGGTGAGACGAACCCGTTCGACATACTGGCCGTTCTGCTCATATTCGATCGCCACCAGACCGGCAGGCGTATCGAGATTGAGCTTGCCCGGCGTCTTCGGCGTCACCAGCCCCTGCTCTATCGCCATCGTCACGGTTCCGATCGTGCCGTGACCACACATCGGCAGGCAGCCGGACGTTTCGATGAACAGCACCGCGACATCGCAATCGGGGCGTGTCGGCGGATAGAGGATGGAACCGGACATCATGTCATGACCGCGCGGCTCGAACATCAGGCCAGTGCGGATCCAGTCGTACTCGCGCAGAAAATGCGCGCGCTTTTCCATCATGGTCGAACCTTCAAGGTTCGGCCCGCCGCCAGCCACCAGACGCACGGGGTTGCCGCATGTATGTCCGTCGACGCAGAAGAAGGAATGTCTTGCCATGATGGTCAGTTCCGAAAACGTTGTGGCTTGAAAGGTTCAATGTCGATTGCAGGTGCGGCCCCTGTAATGAGGTCACGGATAAGCCGCCCGGTCGCAGCCGACTGTGTGAGGCCAAGATGGCCGTGGCCGAAGCCGTAATAGATATTCCCGCCTGCCGAAGCCCTGCCAATAACCGGCACGGAATCCGGCATCGACGGCCGATAGCCCATCCATTGCCGCCCGCCCCCGGTGCGCAACCCCGGCAGGAACATGGACGCTTTCTTTAGCATGGCTTCGGATCGTGCGAAATTGGGCGGCAGGTCAAGCCCGCCGAACTCCACCGCACCGCCGACACGCAGGCCGGTTTCCATCGGCGTGACGACAAAACCGTGACCGGGGAATGTCAGCTGGCGCTTCACATCGAAACTGCCAACCGGCAATGTGGTATTATAGCCGCGCTCGGTGTCGAGTGGCACTGCATCGCCAAACCCCTTGGCAAGATCGCGTGACCAGGCACCGGCCATCAGGACAAGATGTGCTGCCCCGATTTCAGTCCCATCTTCCAGACGAACGCTCGCGCCGCCATTGCCGGGTCTTGCATTCATGACCCTGGCCTGAAGGAAGCGCGCGCCCTTGCTTTCGGCATAGGCCCAGATCGCCTTGCCGAACAGTTTCGGATCGCTGACATTTTTCCAGCCGGGAACGAAAGTACCCGCAACGAAACGCGGGCTCAGGCCAGGCTGCAACTCGGCAAGCCGGTCGCCGCGGACATGCTCGTAGGCAATTCCGGCCTGTTCGCGAACATCCCAGCCCGGCTGAGAGGCAGCAAGCTCGGCTTCGCTTTCATAAAGCTCCAGATTGCCGTTCTCGCGCAGCCTGTCACGCAGCCCTGCCCTGTCGATCAGCGCCATCATCTCGCTGCCGGCAAGACGCATGATATCGGCCTGTGCAATAGCAGTTTTCGCCAGCGCATCCGCGCTGCTCGCGCGCCAGAACCGGTAAAGCCACGGTACCATCTTGGGGAAATAGGAAGGACGGATCGTAAAAGGCCCGAGCGGGTCCATCAGCCAGCCCGGCACCTTGCGCATGACGCCCTTGGACGCCAGCGGCAGAATGTCGGAGAAAGCAAGCGCCGCCGCATTGCCTGAACTGGTTTCCTCGCAAATGCCGGTTCTGTCGATGACCAGAACCTGACGCCCCGCCTCGGCAAGCAAGGCGGCAGTGGCGACGCCAACAATACCGCCACCGATTATGAGAATATCCTGCTGACCCTGCGGATCAGATTTCATCTTGTGCGGCTCCCAACCGATTCATTCTTACCTGTAGCCCTGCCAAAGAACCGGACAATCTCGACGCTTCGGGCGATGGGCATTCAGTATGTTCAATGCCAGCCATCCGGCTCTGTCCATCGATTTTTTGGAATGACACTGTGCTGAGAGCTTGTCATCGCTTGAAAAAGCCACAAAGGCAGATTTAGGGAACGACCAGCGCAAATCACACCATATTGATATATCAGAGATATATCTGTAAGATTGCACTATGTCAATCGTCGTAACCACAGGGCATGGACCGGCATGGAAGAAACGAACGTTCGAGACAGGCTGACGCGGAGCCCGGCAAACATGCCGCAGGCGACCATGGACAGCTGGGGTAGTGAAAGCCTCGCCGAGCAGGCCTATCGCATTCTGGAACGTTCCATCGTCACGCTGGAACTGGAACCCGGCACTGTCGTCAACGAGCGCACGCTGATCGAACTTACCGGCATGGGCCGCACGCCCATGCGCGAGGCCATTCAACGTCTCGCCTGGGAAGGCCTCGTGGAAGTGCGTCCGCGTTCCGGTATCGCCATCGCAGCCATCGACCCGAAGGATTTCATCAAGGTGCTGGACGCACGCGAAGGTGTTGAGCGCGTTCTGGCGCGTGATGCCGCACGCTTCGGCAGCCCTCGCGACTATGAACGGCTTGAAGCTGCTGCAGCCGCCATGCGGCAGGCGATCCCGAACGAGGATGTGGCGCTGTTTCTCGATGCCGACAAGGCATTCGACATTGTTCTGGGTGCGGCAGCGAGCAATCCCTATGCCGCGCGCATTGCAGCGCCTCTGCAAACCCACAGCCGTCGTTTCTGGTTCCGTCTTCGCCCGTCGACCGGCATTGCGGGCTCGGCCAATGCGCATGCGACACTGATCGAGGCGATCATCTCCCGCCAACCGGAACGGGCCAGCGATACGGCCACCGAATTGATGGCCTATCTGCGCACCCTTGCGCCGTGATTCCCGACGCCGGACATCCAACAGCGATCAACGTGCCCGCAAGGATCGCCGCGACCGCTCATTAGCCCGAACACCTGTCGCTGCAATAGGGTTGGTACTGAAGATCAGGCCGTCATCCGTATTCACGCCATTCAAGGCGCGCGCATAGGCGTGGCGTGTTCCACGCTCCATATATTTTACCTGTAACGACACAATAGAAAGAACGGCGCAGAGGCCTATCGCTGCATGAGATGAATGTTGCATCTCAACCACTCCCGTTCGGGGTTCCAGGATTAATTTCGGGGCCAGTGGATTGAATTTGACGTTTGATCACCGTCCGATATGAATCCCGTTTCAAACGTCAAAATCGAAAAATCCACTAGATTCATAAAATTACTGGTGGTCTTTTGCTTCCGGCATTGGCTCAGCGCACATATCCGAAGGATGCAAATGTCGGAAACAGACCCCTAGTGGACTGTTCGGCTGCGACCGAAAAAAGGCGCGGTACGTCCAATTTCAAGACGTTCCTTCACGAAACCGTGATTCCAAAAAATAAAAGCCGAAGCGTGAACTTCGGCTTTTGGATATGGTAAGGACTGACGAACCCGTTCAGTGGGTCTTGTTCATCGAATCCGACATTTTGCGAAGTACGTTGAGCGCAATGCTCAGCTCCTCATCGCTCACGCCCTCCAGAAGGTCTTCGCGAACGTCACCAGCAAGCTTCACGACCTGCTCAGCCAGAATCTTGCCTTCTGCCGTCATCACCACCCGCTTCGCGCGACGGTCGCCCTGAACCGTCTGACGTTCAATGAACGACTGCCGCTCCAGACCGTCGAGCAGGCGCACCATGGTCGCATTCTCGATCTCCAGCGCTTCAGCCAGTTCCTTCTGGTAAAGGCCTTCCTGTTCCATCAAGGCAAGCAGGGTGCGCGCTCTGGCCAGCGTCAGGCCACGCTCTTTCACACGTGCGTCGAAGACGGTACGAAGCCTGCGATTAACCTTCGCCATGGCATCAATCATTTCAGCTTTGAGATCTGCCGTATCCATGCCAATCGCCTTATATATTAGTAAACTAATGATTATGGATTTGGATAAATCGCTGGCGAACTATTTTCAAGCGAACTTCCTGAACTCACGCAAGCGTGATGGGATTTGGTGCCAATATGACAGTTCTGCGAACAAATTCACTGCGGAGCGGGTGACCTGAAAAAGAAAAAGCGGGCCAAAGCCCGCTTTCCCGAAAAACGATAAACTGCTGCCGATCAGGCTGGCATGATCGTTCCCTGCAGCGTCATCAGCTGATGCAGGAAGATTTCCGCCTTGGTGCGGTGTTCGTTCGACGAAGCATCATCCAGAGCCTGGCGGGCATGATCGATACGGCGCTGAATATCCGCCGGATCGATATCGTCCACATGAGTCGCCGATTCGGCCAGAACGGTGCAGCCCTGCGGAGTAATATCGGCGAAACCGCCAAAGACTACGTAGGAGTCGGACTTGCCGTCGGCAAGCTTCACCGAAACGACACCCGGCATGATCGTCGTCATCAGCGGCGAATGACCGGCGAGAGCCGTCAGATAGCCTTCGCTACCCGGAATGACGACTTCCGTCACCTGCGCGGAAAGCAGGAGCCGTTCAGGCGACACGAGTTCGAATTGGAAAGCTTGAGCCATGGTTCTCACTTGAATTCAAAAGCATGAGCCCGAAAACGGTTTCCGGAAAAGATCATGCTTAAACAAAATGATTGGCTTTCACGGCGGGCCTTGCGGCCCACCGGGAAATTCAATTCATCAAGCAGCTTCAGCTGCCAGCTTCTTCGCCTTTTCGATCGCTTCTTCAATCGAGCCGACCATGTAGAAAGCCGGTTCTGGAAGATGATCGTATTCACCTGCGCAAAGGCCCTTGAAGCCCTTGATGGTGTCGGCGAGGTCAACTAGCTTGCCTGGCGAACCGGTGAAGACTTCAGCAACGAAGAACGGCTGCGACAGGAAGCGTTCGATCTTACGAGCGCGCGCAACGGTCAGCTTGTCGTCTTCCGACAGTTCGTCCATGCCGAGGATGGCGATAATGTCCTGAAGCGACTTGTAGCGCTGAAGGATCGACTGAACCTGACGAGCAACAGCGTAGTGTTCTTCACCAACGATCATCGGATCGAGCATACGCGACGTGGATTCGAGAGGATCCACAGCCGGGTAAATACCCTTTTCAGCGATCGAACGGTTCAGCGTCGTGGTTGCATCCAAGTGAGCGAACGACGTTGCCGGTGCGGGGTCGGTCAAATCGTCGGCAGGAACGTAAATTGCCTGAACCGAAGTAATCGAGCCCTTGGTCGTCGTGGTGATGCGTTCCTGCATCGCGCCCATGTCGGTTGCCAGCGTCGGCTGATAACCCACAGCGGAAGGAATACGACCGAGCAGAGCCGAAAGTTCCGAACCAGCCTGCGTGAAGCGGAAGATGTTGTCCACGAAGAACAGAACGTCCTGGCCCTGGTCACGGAAGTTTTCAGCAACCGTCAGACCCGACAGGGCGACGCGAGCGCGCGCACCCGGAGGCTCGTTCATCTGACCGTAAACGAGTGCGGCCTTGGAGCCTTCACCGCCACCGAGCTTGTTAACGCCCGATTCGATCATTTCGTGGTAAAGGTCGTTACCTTCACGGGTACGTTCACCAACGCCTGCGAATACCGAGTAACCGCCGTGCGCCTTGGCGACGTTGTTGATCAGTTCCATGATGAGAACGGTCTTGCCGACGCCAGCGCCGCCGAACAGACCAATCTTGCCGCCCTTGGCGTAAGGAGCGAGAAGGTCAACGACCTTGATGCCCGTTACCAGGATTTCAGCTTCAGTCGACTGTTCGATATACTCAGGAGCTTCCTGGTGGATCGCGCGACGGGCAGTGGTCTTGATCGGACCAGCTTCGTCAACCGGCTCACCAATGACGTTCATGATGCGGCCGAGCGTTTCTTCACCAACCGGAACCATGATCGGGTTGCCGGTGTCACGCACTTCGTGACCGCGAACCAGACCTTCGGTCGAGTCCATGGCGATGGTGCGAACGGTGTTTTCGCCCAGATGCTGTGCAACTTCAAGAACCAGACGGCTGCCGAGATTGTCGGTTTCCAGAGCGTTGAGGATCAGCGGAAGCTGACCGTCTTCGAACTGTACGTCGACAACAGCGCCGATGACCTGAGTGATCTTGCCTACTGCGCCGGTCGTTGCAGCCTTGGGAGCTGCATCAGACTTGGCGGCTGCCGCCTTCGCTGGAGCCTTTTTGGCTGGAGCTTTCGCCGCTGCTGGCTTCGCTTCGGCCGCGGCGGTAGTTTTCGGGGTCGCTGCTTTTGCCATCGATCCTTTTACCTTCCGATTAGAGCGCTTCCGCGCCCGAAATGATTTCGATCAGTTCCTTGGTGATCTGAGCCTGACGCTGACGGTTATACGTGATCGACAACTTGTTGATCATGTCACCGGCGTTACGCGTCGCATTGTCCATCGCGCTCATCTTCGCGCCCATTTCGCCCGCCACATTTTCCAGCAGAGCGCGGAAAATCTGGACCGAAATATTGCGTGGGATCAGCGTCGACAGGATCGCCGCAGGATCAGGTTCGTACTCATAAATCGCATCGCCTGCAGTGTCCGCCTGCGCAACATCGCCAGCCGAAGCCGGAATGATCTGCTGCGCGGTTGGAATCTGTGCAATCACCGATTTGAATTCGGAATAGAACAGGGTGCAGACATCAAATTCGCCTTGTTCGAACAGCTCAATCACCTTGTGGCCGATCTGGTCGGCATGCACAAAAGCGAGCTGCTTGACTTCGCGCAAATTGACGTGGTCGATAATCAGAGAGGCAAACTCGCGACGCAGAATATCTGCGCCCTTCTTGCCGACCGTGATGATCTTGACCGTCTTGCCTTCAGCAAGGAGCTTGCGGGCATGATCGCGCGCCAGACGCGCGATCTGCGAGTTGAAACCGCCGCAAAGGCCACGTTCTGCGGTGCAGACGACGAGCAGATGCACGTCGTCCTTGCCCGTACCGGCCATCAGGGCCGGCGCATCTTCGCCGGTTACGTTCTGCGCGATATTTGCGAGAACGGCGCCCATGCGCTGCGAATAAGGCCTTGCGGCTTCCGCGGCTTCCTGGGCACGGCGCAGCTTCGCCGCGGCGACCATCTGCATCGCCTTGGTGATTTTCTGCGTCGCCTTGACCGAGGCGATACGGTTTCTCAGATCCTTTAGTGAAGGCATCCGTTCATCCCGTCACAAAATTCAAGCGAAAGACTTGGCGAACGCGTCGACCGCTGCCTTGAGCTTTGCTTTGATGTTGTCGGTGAGCGCCTTTTCGTCGCGGATCGCATCGAGCACATCCTTATGCTCGGTGCGCAGCGAAGAAAGAAGACCTGCTTCGAACTTGCCAACCTGGTTGACGGCGATCTTGTCGAGATAGCCATTCACGCCGGCGAAAATCACGGCAACCTGTTCTTCCGTCTTGAGCGGCGAGAACTGTGGCTGCTTGAGAAGCTCGGTCAGACGTGCGCCGCGGTTCAGCAAACGCTGGGTCGAGGCATCGAGATCCGAACCGAACTGTGCGAAGGCGGCCATTTCACGATACTGGGCGAGCTCGCCCTTGATCGAACCGGCAACCTGCTTCATGGCCTTAACCTGCGCCGAAGAACCAACGCGCGAAACCGACAGACCGACGTTAACAGCCGGACGGATACCCTGGTAGAACAGGTTGGTTTCGAGGAAGATCTGGCCGTCGGTGATCGAGATCACGTTGGTCGGAATGAAGGCCGAAACGTCGTTGCCCTGCGTTTCGATGACCGGCAGAGCCGTCAGCGAGCCAGCGCCGTTTTCGTCGTTGAGCTTTGCAGCGCGTTCGAGAAGACGGGAGTGCAGATAGAAAACGTCGCCCGGATAAGCTTCGCGGCCCGGAGGACGGCGGAGCAGAAGCGACATCTGACGGTAAGCGACAGCCTGCTTGGACAGATCGTCGTAGCCGATCAGGGCGTGCATCGAGTTGTCGCGGAAATATTCGCCCATGGCGCAGCCCGCAAACGGAGCGAGATACTGCATCGGAGCCGGATCGGAAGCGGTAGCCGCGATAACGATCGAATATTCCAGAGCGCCGCGTTCTTCGAGAACCTTGACGAACTGAGCAACGGTCGAACGCTTCTGGCCGATAGCAACGTAAACGCAATAAAGCTTTTCGCTGTCCGGGCCGTTGTCGTGGATCGGCTTCTGGTTCAGGAAGGTGTCGAGAATGATGGCGGTCTTGCCGGTCTGACGGTCACCGATGACCAGCTCGCGCTGGCCGCGGCCTACCGGGATCAGAGCGTCAACAGCCTTGAGGCCGGTCGACATTGGCTCATGAACCGACTTGCGCGGAATGATGCCCGGCGCCTTTACGTCAACGCGGCGACGCTCGGTAGCAACGATTGGGCCCTTGCCGTCGATCGGGTTGCCGAGAGCGTCGACAACGCGACCCAGCAGGCCGGGACCGACCGGAACGTCAACGATTGCGCCGGTACGCTTGACGATGTCGCCTTCCTTGATGTCACGGTCGGCACCGAAGATAACGACGCCGACATTGTCGCTTTCAAGGTTCAGCGCCATGCCGCGAATGCCACCAGGGAATTCGACCATTTCACCGGCCTGGACATTGTCCAGACCATAGACGCGGGCGATACCGTCGCCAACGGAAAGAACCTGACCGACCTCGGAGACCTCAGCCTCCTTGCCGAAGTTCTTGATTTGCTCTTTCAGGATAGCGGAAATTTCCGCGGCGCGGATGTCCATCAGCCGACCTCTTTCAGTGCAAGCTTGAGAGAAGAAAGTTTAGTGCGAAGGGACGTGTCGATCTGACGCGAACCCATCTTGACGATAAGACCGCCGAGGATCGACGGATCGACGGTGACATTGATCGTCACGTCCTTGCCGGCCACGCCCTTCAGCGTTGCCTTCAATTCGTTCTGCTGCGCAGCACTCAGTTCGTGCGCGGAGATGACATCGGCGGAGACTTCACCGCGATGTTCGGCAGCAATCTTGCGGAAAGCGGCGATAATGCCCGGCAGGGCGAAGAGACGACGGTTCCGCGCGACAACGCGCAGGAAATTTCCGACCAGACCCTTGATGCCCGCCTTGTCGGCGAGAACGCCGATGGCGTGAAGCTGATCTTCCGAAGAAAATACCGGACTGGAAATCAGTCGCTTGAGGTCTTCGCTTCCGCTCAGAAGCGCCTCGAAACGGTCAAGATCTTTTTCCACAGCCGCAACGGATTTCGCGTCGAGTGCGAGCTCGAAAAGAGATCCGGCGTAACGCTGTGCGACACCTGAAATGAGCGAAGACGTTTCAGCCACGAACAACCTGCTCTCTACGTTGAAACCATCCTTTTGGGACCCAATCTTGTTCAGGACGCCAAGCCGATGATTTTATTGAATGTTTCCGGAAAACCACTGACGCGCGAGCACGTCAACACCGAAATGTGATTGCCGTCTAGCATAGACGAACAGGACTCGCAACACGCGAATCCGGCACTTTTGTGTAAGATTTGCCGCCTTTCGCGGTCAAAAAAGTCGCATCTGCCCCGGCGAGGCGACCTTCCGTTACACAACCTGCACGCCTGACGTGCAGAAGGGCACCCTTTCCGATCAGGAAATGAAGCCGAAAGCGTAAAGGAGCGGACCCGCTGCAAGCACGAATTCCACCAGTGCTGCGAGACTGCCATAGAAGCGTCCGCCGGCCGGTCCGCCCTTGCGGCCCGCTGCATCCGACATCATCGAAATGAAGCGTCCGAACAGCGCAAATCCCCATACGGAGCCCAGCACCACCCAGAGGAACGGCTGTGCGAAAATAAGACACCCAAGCCCCACGCCGAGATAGGGCCCGGCGAGCGTTGCGCGGATGGAACCGTAACCTTCGGGACGGCCGTTGATCGGCTGGAGCCGCAGCAGCTTCATCGTGATGCCGGGCGCAAAAAGCATGACAAGACCGGCCAGTGCTGTCACGGCGGCAGAGCCCCAGGCAAGCCATTCTCCGGTCGTGGCAGGAAGATAGAATTCCATCGCAATTACCCTCGTCGTTTCTTGCCATATAGCGGAATTTGGCACCACGTTCCATCCTGCGTAGGCTGTTCAGATTCTGGTTATGCCGCGCCGAAAATAGTGGCTTTGAAGAACCGGAGCGGAGCGTACTTGAAGTAGGTGAGCACCGGAAGCGCACAAAGACGCTATTTGCAGGCCGGCAGAGCCTGAATATCAACAGCCTACAGGAAGCTTTGCGGATCAATGTCCACCTGCACCCTTATCGAGCCTTTTTCCTTCGGCCCTTTGGCAAGCAAGACGCGAATAAATCCTTGAATATCGGCGCGTTTTGTTCCGTGCACGAGAATGCGGAAACGATGCCTTCCCCGTACCAGCGCAAGCGGCGCTTCGGCGGGCCCGAGCACGGAAATCTCCGAAGATGAAGGGGCCGCACGACGAAGTGCGCGCGCATGATTTTCGGCATCGGGCCGGTTGTCGGCTGAAATAATCAGCGCGGCAAGCCGTCCGAAAGGCGGCAAAGCGCTGCGTTCGCGCTCGTCGATCTCGCGGGCATAGAAAGCATCCGCATCACCACTGACGATTGCCCGCATCACCGGATGATCCGGCTGGTAGGTCTGGATGAGGCCGAGGCTCTTGCGACCGGTTCGACCGGCACGTCCCGTCACCTGATTGAGAAGCTGGAAGGTGCGCTCAGCCGCGCGCGGATCGCCATTGGCAAGCCCCAGATCGGCATCCACGACACCGACCAATGTCATGTTGGGAAAGTTGTGCCCCTTGGCAACAAGCTGCGTGCCTATGACGATATCCGCCTCGCCTTTTGCGATAGCGTCGAGTTCCAGCCGCAATCGCTTCACGCCGCCTGCCATATCAGACGAAAGAACTATGATTCGCGCTTCGCTGAACGTTGCCGCCACTTCTTCCGCAATGCGCTCCACACCCGGACCGCAGGCAACCAGATGATCCAGCGTGCCGCATTCGGGACAGGCCTGCGGTGTTGGCTCGTGATAGCCGCACTGATGGCACATGAGCTGCCCGCGAAAGCGATGTTCCACCAGCCAGCTCGAACATTGCGGACACTGGAAGCGATGGCCGCAGACCCGGCACAGCGTCAAAGGCGCATAACCGCGCCGGTTGAGGAACAAAAGCGCCTGCTCGCCGCGTTCCACCGTCTTGCCGACGGCTTCGGTCAGTGCGGGCGACAGAAACCGGCCCGGCGGTGGCGGAGAACGCCGCATGTCGATGGTCTTCAGATCGGGCAGTGCCGCTTCCGCATAGCGACCATAAAGCTTGATTCGCTTGTAGCGCCCCTGCTCCGCATTGACCTGACTTTCGATGGACGGCGTGGCCGATGCCAGGACTACCGGAAAGCCGCTGATATGGCCGCGCACCACCGCCATGTCGCGCGCATTGTAGAAAACACGGTCTTCCTGCTTGTAAGCCGGATCATGTTCTTCATCAACGACGATCAGCCCCAGTTCCTTGAAGGGCAGGAAAAGCGCCGACCGCGCGCCTGCCACAACCCGCACCGTGCCCTCCGCAATCTGCCGCCAGACGCGTTCGCGGGTACGGGGGGCAAGGTCGGAGTGCCATTCGGCAGGCTTGGCCCCAAAGCGATCATGGAACCGGTCGAGAAACTGCTGTGTCAACGCGATTTCAGGCAGGAGAATCAGCACCTGCCTGCCTTGCTCAATCGCCTTGGCAACCGCCTCGAAATAAACCTCGGTCTTGCCCGATCCGGTCACGCCGTCGAGCAACGAAACCGAAAAACAGTCGGCTTCCACGGCTTCCGACAGCATTTCAGCCGCTGCCTGCTGGTCTTCCGAAAGCGTGGCCCGCGCATAGTCGATATCGGGCTTTGCCACCACGGCTGGTGGCGGCAGCATGACTTCTTCAAAAATGCCTTGTGCCTTCAGCCCGTCCACGACCGTCATGGAGACACCCGCCGCATGGGCAAGTCCCGATCTGGTCCATGCAAGCCCGTCACGAGCAAGCTCCATCACGCGCGACCGTGCGTCGGTCATGCGCTCCGGCTCACCGCCGGAATATCGAAGGCCCGGCACCGATGGCTCGGGATCGAATGCGGCAGGCACACGCAGGACCATACGCGCCACCATGCCGGGTGGTGAAAGCGTGTAGTCAGCTGCCCAGCGCATGAAGCGCAACATGTCGCTCCCCACCGGCGGGCAGTCGAAAACTTCGGAAATCTCCCGCAGTTTTCTGGCGTCAACGGCATCGGTCTCGCCCTCGCAGACGATCCCCGCCACCTCACGAGGTCCAAGCGGCACGCGCACGATCGATCCGGGCTGGACGTTCATCCCTTCCGGAACCATATAAGAATAAGGCCGCTCCGCGGGCATGGGCACGAGCACGGGAACGACCCGTGGTGCGAGCTCCGGAAACAGACCAGAAATGGGGTTTGCAATATCGTGCGAATCTTTCGACATGATCGCGTGACCTTGGCGCGGCTTTGCGCTAAAGAAAAGCCACCTTCCGGGACTTAAATGGATTTAGCTCCCAAAAACCACCCGCGCTCATTATGGAGGAACGCTGTTATGAAGTTTTTCGTGGACACTGCGGACGTCAAGGAAATCCGCGAGCTCAACGACCTTGGGCTGGTCGATGGCGTGACCACCAACCCGTCCCTCATCCTGAAGTCGGGTCGTGACATTATCGAAGTGACCAAGGAAATCTGCAACATCGTCAAGGGCCCGGTTTCCGCCGAGGTTGCCGCGACGGAATATGAGCAGATGATGAAGGAAGCAGCCGTCATCGCCAAGATCGCTGACAATATCTGCATCAAGCTGCCTGTAACCCTCGACGGACTGAAAGCCTGTAAGGCTCTGTCGTCTGACGGCCACAAGGTCAACATGACGCTCTGCTTCTCGGCCAATCAGGCGCTTCTTGCAGCCAAGGCCGGCGCGACCTTCATTTCGCCGTTCATTGGCCGTCTCGACGATACCGGCATCAACGGCATGGAGCTGATTGCCGAAATCCGCACGATTTACGACAATTATGATTTCCGCACCGAAATTCTTGCCGCTTCGGTTCGCACCGTCAATCACGTCAAGGAAGCAGCTCTCATCGGCGCCGATGTCGTGACCGCACCTCCGGCAACGCTCAAGGCACTGGTCAAGCATCCGCTGACCGACAAGGGCCTCGAAACCTTCCTCGCCGATTGGGCGAAGACCGGTCAGAAGATCGCCTGATCGACGAACTTGCCAGACGAATGAAAGGCGGGCCATTGGCTCGCCTTTTTTTATTCCAGCACCGTTTCCCCGTCCTGCTTGCTCACCCGGATCGGTCGTGCGCCGCAATTTTCGGCAATCGCGCTGGCGAGGGCGGCTGAATGGGTCACCACCCATATCTGGCTGCGTTCGGATGCATGCGCGATCATTCGGGCAAGTGACGGGATCATATCGGGATGCAGGCTTGCCTCCGGCTCGTTGAGCGCGATCAGTGGCGGCAGGCGATAGGAGAGCAGCGCACCTGCCAGAGCCAGCAGGCGAATCTGTCCGTCGGACAATTCTCCGGGGCGAAATGTTCGCGGCGGAAAAGCCGGGAAGTTCAGGCCGAAAGTCGCCGTTTCGTCTGGATAGGGAATAACCAGCTTGGCGCCTTCCAGCGCGTCAGCAACCAGACGATCCAGATCGACCGTATCCTGCCGGATATGGGCCAGCGTCGCAAAGACCGAAGCGAGATTGCCGCCATCCTCGTCCAGCATCGCAGCGGTCGCGGCTATAGACGGCTGACGCACCGGCGCATCGCGGTCGCTTCTAAAACCATGGTAAAAACGCCAGCCACGTATCTGCGCAGAAAGATCGCCTATCTCCGGATAATGGCCGGATTGCCCAAGCACTGCCAACCCGCTTTCCGAAGTCAGCAGGCGCGCCGGGTGCTCCATGCGCCGCCCTTCCCCGTCACGCGCGAAAACAGCAGGTCCGCGCCGGTCCATCAGATCGACAGGACGACGGCCCGTATCGAGATTGAGCTGTTCTTCCTTGATCTGCGGTTCGAAGGGAAAGGCCCCGGAAACCGGCGGCGGCAGACCTGCCTCGACACGATAGGAAAGACGCGAAGCCAGTCGCTCGTCTTCAAAATCTGCTTCCAGAATGATGCGCGCCGATTCGTGCTTGCGGCGACTGCCGCTCCACATGGCCGATTGCATTCCGCCTTCACGCACCACTTCGGTCGAGAGATTACCCTCGGCAGCGGCCTTCACCAGTTGCAGCGCCCGATAGAGGTTGGATTTTCCGGCGCCGTTCTCGCCGACGAAAACCGTCACCTGTCCGAGATCGAACCGGACGGAACGCAACGAGCGATAGCCTTTGGCAGAAAACGAAACGAGACGCATGGCTTGATCGGGTCCAGCAATGAAAAGGCGGTGTGAAATCCACACCGCCTTTATAGCTGCCTGTCAATCTGAGACTAGAGTATTTCCAGCTTAAATTGAATCGTTAGAAATACTCTATCTTTTTGTTTTTACGCATGATCCTACGCAAAGCCGCTTCGCACTTTTGCTGGAAATGCTCTAGCTTATTCCCATTTCATCTCGCCCTTGATGACCTTTGCACCGAGCTCCAGACTGCTTTCGCCACCAAGATCAGGATAGCGCTTCTTCATCGCTGCGATCAGTTCGCCGCTATCCTTGGCTTTCGCCGCTTCCTCGTCGAAGGCCGCGATATAGTCGCGCGTGAACTTGATTGCCGAAACATCCGTTGCCGACCCTGCCGCCATATGTGCCGGAACGACAATGGCAGGATTGCGGGCAGCAATCGCATCGAGATTCCTGATCCATGCCTCACGCTGGGCAAGATCAGGCGTATCGGCAAGCCAGACATGTCCGCCCGACGATATCAGAACGCCGCCGAACACTGCTTTGAGCGAAGGCACCCATAAATAGCGGCGGTTCTTCATGCCTTCGGCAGGAACGATTTCAATCTCATTGCCCTCAAGCTCCAGCGCCTTCACGTCAGAAGCTTCGGGAATGACGACATCCGACAGTTTCTGCGGGCCGTTATCCTTGAGCTGCGGACCCCAGACTTTCAGCTTGTTATCGATATTGCCCTTGATCGCCTCAACCGTTTCAGGGGCCGCGATAATGCGCGCATCGGGAAAAGCAGCTTTGATCGGGCCAAGGCTGAAATAATAGTCCGGATCGCTCTGGCTCACATAGATCGTGGTCAGCTTCTTGCCCGTTTCCTTGATTTTCTCGGCAACCGCCTTGCCGTCCGAAAGCGTGAAGCCGCCATCAAGCAGGATCGCTTCTTTGTCTCCGGTCAGAAGAACAGGCGTACGATTGAAGCCGTTCTTGTCAGCCTGGAAATATTGCCATTGCAGCGGCGCAGCTTTTTCCTGTGCCATCGCCGAGCCCGCAACCGCCAGCCCTGCCAAAACTGCGAGACTGCCCATCATCATCGAAAACCGCTTCATCCAACTACTCCTGTAACAACTGGTTTAAACCAGCGGACGCATCATGCGCTCGCAGAAGCATTCAGCTTGCCAATCAGTTCATGAAAAACAAGAAGACACATAAATGTTGGCAAGGCACAACAATGTTACCTTCCTGAATTTACTGCAATTTTTCTAATATATAAAATAAAAAAGCGGCACCTTGCGGCACCGCTTTTCGATGTCAGGTCAAAACCCGATCAGAGTTTTGACAACTTCTGCGCCAGAGCGAGAAACACCTGTTCGGCCAGTTCTTCCGCAGCGCGCTTGCGCGCATCGCGTTCGGCACGCAGATTTGCGAATTCCTGACGCGGGCGGTCGAAGGAAGCGCCAACCGTGCGGGTACCGGCGGCAAGCGGCTTGCCGTCCTTGTCACGCAGCACGAAGTTCGACGTTGCCTTGACGATACCGGACGATGGACGGCCCGTACGGTCTGTCTGATCGCCAATATCGACGCTTACGGCCGCAAGCGTATAGCTGCTCAGTCCGAGACCGAGCCGATAGGTCGGGTTGGCCGGTTCGCCGGCACCGCCGCCGAGCAGGAAGATCAGGCGATTGCGGACCTGCTGCTGAAACACATCGCCAGCAGGGTCGATGGCCACCGAGGCAAGCTTGGTGCGCATGTCCGGCGTCACGCTGCCGCCTATGGTTCCACCGGCGCCACCGCCGGAGGAGTAAAGCGGCTGCACGGTGCATCCAGCCATCAGCACCGCAGCTCCGAGCGCGAAAAACGCAACGCGGAAGGCTTTGATTGCAGAGAAAAAGCGGTCAGGCAACGACATTGACGATCCTTTGCGGCACCACGATAACCTTCTTCGGCGAGCCTCCATTGAGCGCAGCCTTGACGAAGTCAAGTTCGAGCACCGCCTGCTGGATGCTAGATTGATCAGCGTCGCGGGCGATTGTCAAATCCCCACGCTTCTTACCGTTGATCTGCACCGGCATAACGATCTCGTTTTCCACCACCAATGCCGGATCGAATTCCGGCCAGGCACTGCGGGCAACCAGCGTTTCACGACCGGCAATCTTGCCGCCCAGCACAGCCAGGCACTGTTCAGCCAGATGCGGCATCATCGGCGCCAGCATCAAGATGAGCTTTTCGGTGACGTCACGGACGGCACTCTTCAACTCGTCATCCGCATTGCCCGAAGCCACCTGCTGCAGGGAAGCAGCAGCCGTATTGACCAGTTCATAAAGACGGGCGACACCACGATTGAAGGCGAGCTTCTCGATATCATCGCCGACAGCCTTGACCGCCTTATGCGCTGCCTTGGAAACGACAAGGGCTTCACCCTGCGTCCCGGTCTTCGGCGCAACGTCCTTCAGATGTTCGGCGGCTTCCGCCACCAGACGCCAGACGCGCTGCACAAAACGATGGGCGCCTTCGGCACCGGCTTCCGTCCAGATCACGTCACGCTCGGGCGGCGAATCAGACAGCATGAACCAGCGCGCCGTATCAGCACCGTAGGAAGCGATAATGTCATCCGGATCGACAACATTCTTCTTCGACTTCGACATCTTCTCGATGGAGCCGATTTCCACCGGCTCGCCCGTCGAAAGCAGGGTTGCGCTACGCTTGCCGTCGGTCTCCTCGATACGAATATCGGCAGGCGGCACCCACTGGCCATTGGCCTTGTAGGTCTCGTGCACAACCATGCCCTGCGTGAACAGGCCCTTGAACGGCTCATCGATGCCGACGTGACCGGCGACCTTCATCGCGCGGGTGAAGAAACGCGAATAGAGCAGATGCAGGATCGCGTGTTCGATACCGCCGATATACTGATCGACCGGCAGCCAATGATCCGCAACCTTGCGGTCGGTCGGCTCGTTTTCCCATGGCGCCGTAAAGCGGGCATAGTACCAGGACGAATCGACGAACGTGTCCATCGTATCGGTTTCACGGCGCGCATCGCCACCGCATTTCGGGCACTTCACATGACGCCATGTTGCATGACGGTCGAGCGGATTGCCCGGACGGTCGAACTCGACATCGTCCGGCAGCTTGACCGGCAGATCGGCGCGCGGCACCGGATTGACGCCGCAGCTTTCGCAATGGATCATCGGGATCGGGCAGCCCCAGTAGCGCTGGCGCGAAATGCCCCAGTCACGCAGACGGAACTGTACCTTGCGGCTTGCCTGCGGGCTGTTGCCGAGGCTGGTCTGTTCCAGACGGTTCGCCACCTCATTGAAGGCCGCTTCCGGCGTCATGCCGTCAAGGAAGCGCGAATTGATCATCACGCCATCGTCGGTATAGGCCGTTTCGCCGATGCTGAAGCCTGCCGCATCTTCGCCCTTCGGCAGAACAACAGGCGTAACCTTCAATTTGTACTTGTTGGCGAAATCCAGATCGCGCTGATCGTGTGCCGGGCAGCCGAACACCGCGCCCGTGCCATATTCCATCAGAACGAAATTGGCGACATAGACCGGCAGTTCCCAGTTCTCATCGAACGGATGCCGGACTTTCACGCCTGTCTCGAAGCCCTTCTTCTCAGCCGTTTCCAGCGCCGCCAGCGACGTGCCGTGCTGATGGCATTCCTCGATGAAACCGGAAAGCGAAGCATTGTCTTCGGCCAGCTTCTTCGCCAGCGGATGATCGGCGGAGATCGCCACGAAAGCCGCGCCGAACAGCGTGTCCGGACGGGTCGTATAGACCTCGATTTCCGAGAAACCGGCAGGTGCCGTATTGCCGTCCAGCGCAAAGCGGACCTGCAGGCCTTCCGACTTGCCGATCCAGTTGCGCTGCATCAGGCGAACCTTTTCCGGCCACTGGTCGAGCGTGTCGAGACCGGCCAGCAATTCCTCGCTGAAATCGGTGATCTTGAAGAACCATTGCGTCAGTTCGCGCTGTTCGACCAGCGCGCCCGAACGCCAGCCGCGGCCGTCCACCACCTGCTCGTTGGCAAGCACGGTGTTGTCGACCGGGTCCCAGTTGACCTTGGAGGTCTTGCGCGTCACCAGACCTTTTTCGAAAAGATCGATGAACAGCATCTGCTGGCGATGATAATATTCCACGTCGCAGGTCGCGAATTCACGCGCCCAGTCGAGCGAAAGCCCCATCGATTTGAGCTGGCTGCGCATCGTGGCGATGTTCTGGTAGGTCCATTCCTTCGGATGAACCTTGTTCTGCATTGCCGCATTTTCCGCAGGCATGCCGAACGCGTCCCATCCCATCGGATGAAGCACGTTGAAACCCTTGGCGCGCTTGTAACGGGCGACAACGTCGCCCATCGCATAGTTGCGCACATGGCCCATATGGATGCGCCCCGATGGATAGGGGAACATCTCGAGCACATAATATTTCTCGCGGCTGTCGCCATTGTCGGTTTCGAAGGTCCGGTCTTCTTCCCAGACTTTCTGCCAATGAGCTTCCGCCACGCGCGGATTATAACGTTCGGCTGCCATGACCGTATTTACTCGTACAAAGGTGATGCAATAAGGAGAGTCGATGTTTAATGGCGACCTTCACCACGTATTGGCGAAAGCGTCAACCTTTTGCGGATGAAAAGCCTGAAAGCGAGAGTTTCATGTCAGATATCGTAGCGAAGCTGAACACGGTCAAGGCCGCAATCGCCAATGCCGAAGAGGAAGCACAGCGTGACGAGGGTTCTGTTACGCTTGTCGCCGTATCAAAAACCTTCGATGCGGAGGAAATCCGCCCGGCCCTCGACGCGGGCCAGCGCGTCTTCGGTGAAAACCGCGTGCAGGAAGCACAAGCCAAATGGCCAGGACTGCGCGAGGATTATTCCGGCATTGAACTGCATCTCATCGGCCCGCTGCAATCCAACAAGGCCGCCGATGCCGTCGCCCTGTTCGATGTCATAGAAACGGTCGACCGCGAAAAGATCGCAGCCGCCCTGGCCAGCGAGATCAAGAAGCAGAACAAGGCCCCGAAGCTCTATGTGCAGGTGAATACCGGACTTGAAGAACAGAAGGCCGGCATTGCACCGAAGGAAGCTGTCGCCTTTGTCGAGCGCTGCCGCAAGGAACACGGCCTCGCCATCGAGGGGCTGATGTGCATCCCGCCTGCGGATGAAAATCCGGGGCCGCATTTCGCTCTTCTGGAAAAGCTCGCCCGCGAGGCACAGGTCGAAAAGCTCTCCATGGGCATGTCGGGCGATTATGAAACCGCCATCGGTTTCGGCGCGACATCGGTGCGTGTCGGCTCGGCCATCTTCGGCGGGCGGAGCTATCCGTCTCCCAACTGATCGCTTTCAGTGCAGGACGATCTCGCCCTGCACATTCCTCCAGTCCGAGGGGCCAAGCAGCCGGAAATGCGTGTAGCTGACCGAATGCAACGGCCCGTCGATTTCCCGATTCCAGAATTCGATGAAATGATTGAGCACCGGAAAATCGGGCGCGAGGTCATAATCCTGCCAGACGAAAAGCTGCAGCAGATGCGGATGATCGGGCAAGTGGTAGAAAACTTTCGCCGTCGTCAGACCATAACCGGCGAGCTGGAGTTCAAAGGCTGATTTTGCGTTCAAAGCGGACGTCGTCATGGCGATTTCCCCTTTTTGTGAAGAGCCTTATTGTCAGGCTCCTGAATAGGAGATAATCACTCCAAATGGTTTTTAAACTGTAAAAACAATATATTAGCACCAATCAACAGCGAGTGCTGCCAGTTACCATTTCTGACGATGCGTCATTGTGGATCATAGACGCGCCGATTGTCTAATTTACCTTGCCCGCAATGGAAGGTAGACAGGGCACCCGATGGTCTCGCCTTTCATGGCAAGCCGTCTCATCCGGCGGGAGGTGCCGGTCAGTTTTTGGGTGCATTTATACGAGCGGGATATTGTCCGGCTCGCGGAATGCTGAAGGAGGAAATCATGTCGGAAAAGCTTTACCCGGTCCTTGCCGAGGCAAAGAGAAACACGCTCATCGACAACGCAACCTATCTCGACTGGTATCAGGAAAGCGTGAGCGACCCGGACAGCTTCTGGGCGAAGCACGGACGGCGCATCGACTGGTTCAAGCCTTTCACCAAGGTCAAGAACACCGATTTCAACGGCGACGTATCCATCAAATGGTATGAGGACGGCGTTACCAACGTTTCCTATAACTGTATCGACCGCCACCTGAAGAGCCGTGGCGATCAGGTCGCCATCATATGGGAAGGCGACAATCCCTATATCGACAAGAAGATCACCTATCGCGAACTGCATGAAAATGTCTGCCGTCTCGCCAATGTGCTGAAGAAGCACGGCGTGAAGAAGGGCGACCGCGTCACGATCTATCTGCCGATGATCCCGGAAGCGGCCTATGCGATGCTGGCCTGCGCGCGCATCGGCGCTGTGCACTCGGTCGTCTTTGCCGGCTTCTCGCCGGAAGCGCTTGCCGGTCGTATTGTCGACTGCGAATCCACTTTCGTCATCACGGCCGATGAAGGCGTGCGTGGCGGCAAGCCGGTTCCGCTGAAGGAAAACACCGATACCGCCATCGACATCGCAGCCAAGCAATATGTCATGGTCAACAAGGTTCTCACCGTGCGCCGTACCGGCGGCAAGGTGAGCTGGGGACCGGGCCGCGATCTCTGGTATCATCAGGAAGTCGCAAGCGTCGAACCGACCTGCGACCCGGAACCGATGAATGCGGAAGACCCACTCTTCATCCTCTACACGTCCGGCTCGACCGGCAAGCCGAAGGGCGTTCTGCACACAACCGGCGGCTATCTCGTCTATGCGTCGATGACACATCAATATGTCTTCGATTATCATGATGGCGACATCTTCTGGTGCACGGCGGATGTGGGCTGGGTGACGGGTCACTCCTATATCGTCTACGGCCCGCTGGCCAACGGCGCGACGACATTGATGTTCGAAGGTGTGCCCAACTTCCCCGATCAGGGACGTTTCTGGGAAGTCGTCGACAAGCATCACGTCAACATCTTCTACACGGCTCCGACGGCCATCCGCGCCCTGATGGGCGCAGGTGATGAATTCGTCACCCGCTCGTCGCGTTCGACGCTGCGCCTGCTCGGCTCGGTGGGCGAACCGATCAATCCGGAAGCCTGGGAATGGTATTACAACGTCGTTGGTGACCAGCGGTCGCCGATTGTCGATACATGGTGGCAGACGGAAACCGGCGGCATTCTCATCACCCCGCTGCCCGGCGCAACCGACCTCAAGCCGGGTTCGGCAACGCGTCCGTTCTTCGGCATCAAGCCGGAACTGGTGGACAATGAAGGCGCTGTCGTTGAAGGTGCCGTGGACGGCAATCTCTGCATCATCGATAGCTGGCCGGGCCAGATGCGCACGCTTTACGGCGATCACAAGCGCTTCATCGAAGCTTACTTCTCGACCTATAAGGGCAAGTACTTCACCGGCGACGGCTGCCGTCGCGACGAAGACGGTTACTATTGGATCACAGGCCGCGTCGATGACGTGCTCAACATTTCCGGCCACCGCCTCGGCACGGCAGAAATCGAATCGGCGCTCGTCTCGCATCACTCGGTTTCAGAAGCCGCTGTCGTGGGCTATCCGCATCCGATCAAGGGACAAGGCATCTATTGCTACGTCACGCTGATGACCAGCGAAGCAGTTCAGGACGAAGACGCGCTGCGCAAGGAGCTGACCCAGCACGTGCGCAAGGAAATCGGTCCTATTGCCACGCCGGACAAGATCCAGTTCTCGCCGGGCCTGCCGAAAACCCGCTCGGGCAAGATCATGCGCCGCATCCTGCGCAAGATCGCCGAAGACGAGTTTGGCGCACTGGGCGATACCTCGACGCTGGCCGATCCGGGCGTCGTGGACGACCTGATCGAAAATCGTCAGAACAAGAAATAATAAAAAGCCCCGGTTTCCCGGGGCTTTTTTAACAACGCAGCCTGAGAAGGCACCCAAGTTTGATGAGATTGTCGTCCTGCTGAGACGAAAATCGTGATCTTTGAGAACCGGAGCGGAGTGTACTTAAAGTACATGAGCACCGGAAGCGCAGAAGAGCGCGATTTGCAGGCCAGCAGGGCGACAATATCCCAAACTTATTAGAAATCGATCGACCGACCCTTGATCTCCCAATCGCCGAAACGGGCGGGGTCCTTGCCGCCGCGACCGCCAAGTTCGCGGGGCGCTTCGTTTGCCTTTTCGGCTGCGCGGCGCGCTTCGGCTTCCTTCAGAGCACGCTGGGCAGCAGGCGGCAGGTCTTCAAACGTGCGCTTGTCTACGTTTTCCGGGCTTTCGGTTGCTTCGGTTTTTTCACTCATCGGTCATATTCCCGTTCTCGGTTTTTACTTCGAACATTGAAGCAAAGCCTGTTCATACCCATCATATAGGCAGAAAGGCTTGCCGTACAAAACCCCTGCGGGTCATGCAGCCTAAGATTTGGAGACCGCCACGGATGAATATGACGAAAACTGCCATGCTGATCGCCCTCATGACGGTCATGTTCATGAGCATCGGCTATTTGCTGGGCGGCGGCGGCGGCATGATGATCGCACTTGTGATCGCTGTCGCCATGAACCTGTTCGGCTACTGGAACTCCGACAAGATGGTGCTGCGCATGTACAATGCGCAGGAAGTGGATGAGCGCAGCGCACCGGACTATTACCGCATGGTAAGTGGGCTGGCTGCCAATGCGGGCCTCCCCATGCCGAAGGTCTATATCATCCATGAAGACCAGCCGAATGCCTTTGCCACGGGCCGCAATCCAGAAAATGCTGCCGTTGCAGCCACAACCGGGCTCCTTAACCGCCTGACGCCGGAAGAGGTCGCAGGCGTGATGGCGCATGAACTGGCGCACGTGCAGAACCGCGACACGCTGACCATGACGATCGTGGCAACGCTTGCCGGTGCCATATCCATGCTCGGCAATTTTGCCTTCTTCCTTGGCGGCAATCGTGAAAACGGCAACGGCATCATGGGTGTGGTCGGCACCATTCTCGCCATGATCGTCGCGCCCTTTGCCGCGATGATCGTGCAGATGGCGGTCAGCCGCACCCGCGAATATGCCGCCGACAAGCGCGGCGCGGAAATCTGCGGCAATCCGCTGTGGCTGTCCTCGGCGCTGGGCAAGATCGCCCGCGGCGCCAAGACCATTCCGAACGAGGAAGCCGAACACAACCCGGCCACCGCGCATATGTTCATCATCAATCCCTTGAGCGGACGCGGCGCGGATAATCTTTTTTCGACCCATCCGGACACCGATAACCGCATTGCAGCACTTGAACAGATGGCTGCCGAAATGGGCATCCGCTCGGCTGGAATGGCCCCACGTGCCGCTGCCCCTTCCCAAAGCAGCGGTCCATGGGGTAATGCAGGCGGTAACAGCAATGGCGGTTCCGGTTATCGGGGGCCGTGGTCCTAAATAAAGTAGAACAGTGTGAACGATAAAAAGCCCGCGCCGAAGCGTGGAAATAAGAAGCCGCAAATGAACACCAATGCCGCAAATGATCGCCCTGGCCTGCGCCCCGGTCTGGCGGCGCGTTTGTGTGCGGCGCGCCTTCTCGGTGCGGTGATCGAAAAGAACACCTCGCTTGACGGCCTGACCGACAATACGCACGGTCATCCGCAATATCTGACGCTGGAGCCGCGCGACCGCGCGCTGGTTCGCGCCATTCTGGGTTCTGCGCTGCGCAATCGCGGCAGCATCGAACGCGCTATCAACAAGCGGCTCGACCGGCCACTGCCGGAAAATGCCGTGGCGTTGAAACATCTTCTGCATGTCGCCATCGCGCAGATTTTCTATCTCGACCTGCCCGATCATTCCGCCGTTGATCTTGCGGTGGAAGCGGCGAACAACGATCCGCGCAACCGCAAATATGCCGGTCTCGTCAATGCGCTGCTGCGTCGCCTGTCGCGCAACAAGGAACGCGCACTCGCCCACACGCTTGAGCCTGAAACCAATGTGCCGGAGTGGTTTGCCAAAAGCATCACCGACGCCTATGGCGCGGAAAAAGCAGCAGCCATTCTCGCCATGCATGCCTATGAGCCGCCGATCGATTTCACGGTCAAGGGCGACGCGAAAGCATGGGCTGAAAAGCTCGGCGGCACAGCCCTCCCCAATGGTTCGGTGCGCCTGCAAACGGTCGAAGGCAATCTCACTGACCTGCCCGGCTTTGCCGAGGGCGACTGGTGGGTGCAGGATGTGGCGGCAAGCCTGCCTGCGCGCCTGATGGGCGACATCAAGGGCAAACGGGTTGCCGATCTGTGCGCCGCCCCCGGCGGCAAGACAGCGCAGCTCGTACTTCAGGGCGCAGACGTGACCGCGCTCGACCTTTCCGAAAACCGGCTGAAGCGCCTGCGCGGCAATCTGGAACGTCTCGGCTTCGAGGCGAAGACTGTCGCCACCAATCTGATGGATTTCCAGCCGGACGAACTGTTCGACGCCGTGCTTCTGGATGCCCCCTGCTCTTCTACCGGCACGGTGCGTCGTCATCCCGATGTGCCATGGACCAAGACGCCGCAGGACATAGCAAAGCTTGCCGAACTTCAGGGCAAGCTTTTGGCGCACGCGGCCACTCTGGTCAAACCCGGCGGCATAATCGTCTTTTCCAATTGTTCGCTGCACCCGCTCGAAGGCGAGGAAATGGCGCGCAAGGCAGCGGAAAACCCGCTGCTGGAGCCTTTCCCGATTACGGAGCAGGATTGCTCCAGCCTGAACGGACTTCTGGACGGGCTGGTGACGGCGGAAGGCTTTCTGCGATCCACTCCGGCAGACCTGCCGCCGGATCGTTTTGAGGGCAATCCGCAGATGGCTGGCATGGACGGCTTCTTCGCAGCCCGCTTCAAGCGCCGGTCCTGAGGCCAGCTACAAGCAGACAAATCGTAAAAATTGCCATAACGGGTCGCGATACCCGTTATGGTTAACGCTCGATTCACCATTTCTGTACAATTGTATCAAAGGAACGGGCTGTTCGATCTGGCCAAACAATAATGACAAACGATACGGAGAAAGACCGGGTGGCAGTCGCCCTCAGCGAAACCCCACATCTTTGGGGACTGGCCGTTGCACAGGCTTGGCGCAAGTTCAGCCGCCGTCTGCGCATGGGGCCGCTTTATCGCTGGCGCTTCACCGGCTTCACCCCGGATCGTATCCTGATCGCACCGCCTGATCTGCGCGTAGCAGACCCGCAATTGGCACAGGAATTCTATCATGGCCGTTTTGCGCTGGCCGGTCGTCTGGTCGAAACCGGCGGATTGTCGCCTTTCGCCGTCGAACCGCCGACGCCGGAATGGGAAGCAGCGCTTCAGAGTTTCGGCTGGCTGCGTCATTTGAAAAGCGCCAATAGCGAACTGGCAACCGCCAATGCGCGTGCGCTCGTTGACGACTGGATGCGCATGTTCGGCAAGCGGATCGGCGGCATCGCCTGGTCGCCGGAAGTCACCGCCCAGCGCATCATCGCCTGGCTCCAGCATTCGAATCTCATTCTGTCGGGCGCCGAACTCCCCGCCTATCGCCGCTTCATGCGCTCGCTGGCCATGCAGGTGCGTTACCTGCGCACCGTTGCAGCCGCCATGGATGATGGCGAGGAACGGTTGCGCGCCCGCATCGCATTGGCATTCGCCGCTCTGGCTCTGCCTGTTTCGCCGCCGACTGCACGCGCCGCCCGGCGCAATCTGGAATACGAGCTGAAACGCCAGATTCTCCCCGATGGCGGACATATCTCGCGCAATCCCGTTACGGTGCTGGAGCTGCTGGCTGATCTTCTGCCGCTCCGCCAGACCTATGCCAATGGCACGGAAGCCCCGCCCAAGGCGCTGATCGAAGCCGTCGAGCGCATGTTGCCAGCCCTGCGCTTCTTCCGCCATCAGGATGGCAGCCTTGCGCTTTTCAACGGCGTCGGCCCAACCATGCCGGAACGCATCATCTCGGTTCTGCGGCATGATGAGACCGCCGGATCGCCGCTGACCCATGCACCCTATTCCGGCTATGAACGGCTCTCGATGGGGTCGACCACCATCATCGCCGATACAGGACTGCCGCCGCAGGTGACCGCATCGCGGGATGCCCATGCCGGTTGTCTCGCCTTCGAAATGTCCTCCGGACGCCAGCGCTATATCGTCAATTCCGGCATCGACCGTTTCGGCCCGCCGGAATTTCGTCCACTGGGCCGCTCGACGGCTGCGCACTCCACGGCCACGATCAACGACACGTCCTCGTGCCGCTTCAGCCTCAATGCGGGTCTCTCCAACATGATCGGCACGCCGATCATTGCAGGCCCGACCCGCGTGCAGCGCGACCGGATCGAGGAAATGGGGCGGCAGGGTTTTGTCGCCAGCCACGACGGCTATGCGCGCCTGTTCGGCATCTATCATGAACGTCGCCTTGTGCTGTCGCACAATGGCAGCGTCATTCAGGGCGCAGACCGCTTCTATCGCGGCGATGGCCGTCCGTTGAAGGCGAACGGACGCGACAATATTGCCGTCCGTTTCCACCTGCATCCGTCGGTCGATATTTCCTTCGATGAGAACGGATTGATCGTTCTATCGGCGGATCGCGACGATACCTGGGTCTTCTCCTGTTTTGAAGTTGCGCCGCAACTGGAGGATTCGATCTTCTTTGCAGGCTTCCGTGGCCCCGTGACATCGAAGCAGATCGTGCTCTCCTTCCCGGCTTCCGAATTGCCGGAAGTAAACTGGCAGTTCAGCCGCGTCGCACTCGGTAGTTACGTATAATTCGCTCTCCCGCTCCTCCCCTTCGAGACGGCGTCCTGAGCTTGTCGAAGGGCGCCGTCTCGAAGGGTCGAGGATCAATGGGATCGAATGCAGGGCAAGAAATACCTCTTCACCGTTCTTTTCCGGCCTTTTGCGGTAGGATTCTCGGCGCGCCTGTGTTAGGGCGAGCCGTCCACTTTCCTGAACGCATCCGTTTCAGCAACGAAGAGACCAACTCCCTATGGCTGTCAGCTCCAAGCATATTCCCGCTCCCGATCTTCATCGGGTGCGCCGCGCCCTCCTTTCCGTTTCCGACAAAACCGGCCTGATCGATTTCGCCAAAGCGCTTCATGCGCAGGGCGTCGAAATCCTCTCGACCGGCGGCACCGCCAAGTCAATTGCCGCTGAAGGCATTCCGGTGAAGGATGTATCCGAAGTAACCGGCTTCCCGGAAATCATGGACGGACGCGTCAAGACGCTGCATCCGGCAGTCCATGGCGGCCTGCTCGCCGTGCGCAACGACCCGGAACACGTCGCGGCCATGGAAGAACACGGCATTGGCGGCATCGATCTTGCCGTCATCAATCTCTATCCGTTCGAGGAAGTCCGCTTCAAGGGCGGCGACTACGACACGACCGTCGAGAACATCGACATTGGTGGCCCGGCGATGATCCGCGCTTCGGCCAAGAACCATGCCTATGTCGCAACGGTCGTCGATCCTGCCGACTATGCCGACGTCGTCGCCGAACTGGAAAAGCATGCAGGCTCCCTGCCGCTTGCCTTCCGCAAAAAGCTTGCCGCCAAGGCCTTCTCGCGCACAGCAGCCTATGACGCAGCCATTTCCAACTGGTTTGCCGAAGCGATCAACGAAGAAACTCCGGTCTATCGCTCGGTCGCTGGCAAGCTGCATTCCGTCATGCGCTACGGTGAAAACCCGCACCAGACGGCTGGCTTTTATCTCACTGGCGAAAAGCGCCCCGGTGTCGCCACCGCGACCCAGCTTCAGGGCAAGCAGCTTTCCTACAACAACATCAACGACACCGATGCAGCTTTTGAACTCGTCGCCGAATTCGACCCAGCCCGTACCGCAGCCGTTGCCATCATCAAGCACGCCAATCCTTGCGGCGTTGCAGAAGCAGCCACCATCAAGGAAGCTTATTTGAAGGCACTCGCCTGCGATCCGGTTTCGGCTTTTGGAGGCATCGTCGCGCTCAACAAGACGCTCGATGAGGAAGCCGCTGAAGAGATCGTAAAGATCTTCACCGAAGTCATCATCGCACCGGATGCCACCGAAGGCGCACAGGCCATCGTCGCAGCCAAGAAGAACCTGCGCCTCCTCGTCACCGGCGGTCTGCCGGACCCGCGTGCCAAGGGCATTGCCGCCAAGACGGTTGCCGGTGGCCTGCTGGTTCAGTCACGCGACAACGGCGTAGTCGATGATCTCGATCTCAAGGTCGTCACCAAGCGCGCGCCGACCGAAGCCGAACTCAACGATCTGAAATTCGCCTTCCGCGTCGGCAAGCATGTGAAGTCGAACGCCATCGTCTATGTGAAGGACGGCGCAACGGTCGGCATCGGCGCAGGCCAGATGAGCCGCGTGGATTCAGCCCGCATCGCAGCCCGCAAGGCTGAAGATGCAGCAGAAGCCGCCGGTCTTGCAGAGCCGCTCACCAAGGACTGCGTGGTCGCTTCCGACGCTTTCTTCCCGTTTGCCGACGGTCTGCTTTCCGCCGTTCAGGCCGGTGCAACCGCCGTCATCCAGCCGGGCGGCTCGATGCGGGACGACGAAGTGATCGCCGCCGCCGACGAACATGGCATCGCCATGGTCATGACGGGAATGCGCCACTTCCGGCATTAGGGCTTTTACGCATTATCCTACGCGAAGCCGCTTCGCACTTTTGCTGGAAATGCTCTACCCCCTTTTATAAAAAGCACTTATCGAGGCCCCGGAACCAATCATTCCGGGGCCTCGTTTTCATTGAGTTTCATATTGTTTCGTTTAAATTCGTTTTCAGCATAGACCGGATCAACGGAGGAGCCCGCCCCATGACGCAGTTTATCGGTTCCATCGACCAGGGAACCACGAGTTCGCGTTTCATCATTTTCGACAGGCAGGGCGATATCGTCGCGAGCGACCAGCGCGAACACGAGCAGATTTATCCGAAGGCGGGCTGGGTCGAACACAATCCGATAGAAATCTGGCGCAACACACAGCATGTCATTGCCGCCGCACTCAAAAGGGCAAAACTGAAGGCAAGCGATATTGCTTCGGTCGGCATCACCAATCAGCGCGAAACCACGCTGCTGTGGGACCGGACGACCGGCGCGCCGCTCTATAATGCTATTGTCTGGATGGATACGCGCACCGACGAACTTGTTGCCCGATACACGAAAGAGGGTGGCGCGGACCGCTTGCGCGCCAAGACGGGCCTGCCGATCTCGACCTATTTCTCCGGACTCAAACTGCGCTGGATACTCGATAATGTTCCCGGTGCGCGTGAAAAGGCCGAGGCTGGAGACGCGCTTTTCGGCACCATCGACACGTGGCTGGTCTGGAACCTGACCGGCGGCACCCGTGGCGGCATTCACGTCACCGACGTGACCAATGCGTCGCGCACCCAGCTCATGGACCTTTCGACGCTGAAATGGGACGAGGACATCCTCCGTCTGTTCGATATACCGTCGGCCTGTCTGCCGGAAATCCGCTCTTCAAGCGAAGTCTATGGCGAGATCATCCTGCCCTCGCTTTCCGGCGTCAAACTTGCGGGCATTCTGGGCGACCAGCAGGCAGCGCTCTTCGGTCAGGCATGTCTTGAACCGGGCGAAGCCAAGAACACCTATGGCACCGGCTGCTTCATGCTGATGAACACCGGCGAGAAACTGGTGCCCTCCAATTACGGCCTGCTGACCACGGTTGCCTACAAGCTCGACGGCGCCAAACCGGTTTATGCGCTGGAAGGCTCCATCGCCATTACCGGCGCTCTGGTGCAATGGCTGCGCGATAATCTCGGCATCATCAGGAACAGCAGCGACATCGAAACGCTGGCGCGCACCGTCGAGGACAATGGCGACGTCTATTTCGTTCCGGCCTTTTCCGGTCTCTTTGCACCGCATTGGCAGGATTCAGCGCGCGGCATCATCGCTGGCCTCACCCGCTTCGCCAACAAGGGGCACATTGCCCGCGCGGCGCTGGAAGCGAGCGCCTATCAGGTCCGCGAAGTACTGGATGCGATGGTGAAGGATTCCGGCGTCGAGATCACGGAACTGCGCGCCGATGGCGGCATGACCATCAATGAACTGCTCATGCAGTTCCAGTCCGACATTCTGGATGTGCCGGTTGTGCGCCCGAAAATCATAGAGACCACGGCACTGGGCGCTGCCTACGCGGCGGGGCTTGCCGTCGGCTACTGGAAATCGACGAAGGACATTGTGGAGAACTGGCAGGTGGGCCATCGCTGGCATCCGCGAATGTCGGCTGAGGAAAGCACGCGCCTGTTCAATACGTGGGAAAAGGCCGTGCAGCGTTCGCTTGGCTGGATTGAATAGAAGTCTCGCCCCGGCCCGTCACGACGGGCTGGTTACAGCCAGCTTGTCGGCCGGATAAGGCGTCATTGCAATCAGCACCAGACCGACCGCAAAGAACATGACCAGCACCGACATGCCCAGCGCCGCTGATCCGCTCAACGCCGTAATGGTCGCCACCAGAAACGGTCCAAGGAAGCTGGTCGCGCGCCCGGCGAGCGCATAGATGCCGAAATAGCGGCCCGATTCCTCCGGCTTGATGCTGCGGGCAAACCAAGAACGCGACGAGGCCTGAACCGGACCGAAGGCTGCACCAATCATCAGACCGTAAATCAGATAGGCGTGTTCTGCCGCGCTGGAGAACAGTCCTTGTGTTGTGGGAGATGCGAAAGGCATCAGGCCGAACAAAGTGTAATCGCGTCCGGTCGAGACAATGCCGATAGAAGCAAGCAGCAACAGCACCAGCGAAAAGATCACGACAGCCTTGGAACCAATCCGTGTATCGACGCGGCTTGCGACCAGGCAACTGAAGATCGCCATGACATTCATCACCATGCCGAAAAGCCCGATCTCGGTGATCGTCCAGTGGAACAATGCTGCGGCATAACCCGCACCGAGCGCCAGCGTGGCGTTGACGCCATCCTGATAAACCATGCGCGCCACAAGGAAGCGGACAAGCCCCGACCGTTTGCGCGCCTCGGTGAGCGTAACCTTCAGTTCTGCAAAGCCGGAGCGCAACGCCTTGCGCAGAGGCTCGCCACGCTCCGCGTCCGGCGTGAACAAAAACATTGGCAGGATGAAAACGAAATACCACAGGGCAGCCAGCGGTCCGGTAATGCGCGCATCCTCCCCCAGTACGGGATCGAGACCGAACAGCGGCTTCATGCCGATGATCGTTGTGCCTGTTTCAGGCGAGGCCGCCAGACATAGCACCACGAAAATGAGTACGATCATGCCGCCCAGATAGCCGAGCCCCCAGGCGATGTTGGAGACACGCCCGATATCGTTGCTCGGCACCAGACGCGGCATCATGGAATCATTGAAGACGATGGAAAATTCTGCAGCCACCATGGCCATCGAAAATGCACACAGTACCCAGAACAGGTTCGCACCCGGAACGGCGAACCACAGCAGGCAGAGGCCTATAATCTTCAGCACGGCGAAGAAAGCGATCCAGGGCTTGCGCGCACCTGTCCGGTCGGCCACCGCTCCCAGGATCGGTGAAAGCACAGCAATGAGAAAACCGGCAGCGGCAAAGCCATAGCCCCAGGCCACCTGCCCGGCTTCAGGGTTTTCTGCCATGCGCGAGATGAAATAAGGCCCGAAGATGAACGTGGTCACGACGGTAAAAAAGGGCTGCGCCGCCCAGTCAAAAAATATCCAGCCCCAGATGCCACGCCGCGAGGCATAGCTGCGGGCAGCCGCAACCTGATCGCTCAATTGCTCTTTCCTTCCCCCCCGGGCAAGAAGTTGGCCCAACCATTGACCGGCCAGTCGGTCGGAAGCCTCTCCTTTATCAGCCGCACCTTATAACCCGAAACTCGGCTTCAAAAGAAACAAAAAGGGCGACCGAAGCCGCCCTTTTGCAAGTTTATGTCGTTGTTTTCTATTGCGCCAGATCGGACATCAGGCCCGCTGCAACCGCCAGTCGCGAGACCGTCAGGTCACCACCTTCCGTCAGCGCCACCATGCGGTTCTTCACCTGCTCGATGCGCGCGCCATCGGCTGCAAACCAGGCTGCTGCCGGGTCCTTGTCCTTGGCAAAACGCTTGAGCGCCGCAATGGTGATACCGCGTGCGGCCTGCGTGATCGTATCGCTTGCTCGTGACAGAGCAAGCCCGTCATAATAGTCCGTGACGGGGATGGAGCGCGCAGCTTCCTCGATGCGTCCGATGCGGAAGGCTTCCGAAACACCGAAATAAGTCTTGGCAGTTACCACCCGGTCGGCATCGGCCAGATGCGCGATCAGCGCGATGTCCGGCATGATGCCTGCAAGCTGCAGATTGGCAAGACGCTGGGCCAGCTTTTCCGGTGCACCCTTTTCCACGAAAGCAGCCTTGTCGGCCTGCAGCGTGCTCTTCAGGTATTCCGGCATCAGACCGTCGAAACGCGGCTCCAGCTCGGCACGTGCCCTGGTGATCGTATCCACCAGTTCCGTCAGATTGGCGCGTGTCGTGTCGTTGCGCAGCACCCAGGCCGTCGTCGCCTGCAACATTTCGCCGACGAGATGGTAGAACTGGTTCTGCACATCGCCCGGTACCTTGCTGTCGAGTGCATCGATGGCATCATAGATCGTGTCGATATCGAAGCCGTCACGCACCGCCACATAGGCGCGGACGATATCGGCAGGCGACTTGCCGGTCGTATCGGCCAGACGGCTGATGAAGGTGATACCGCCACGGTTGATGACATCGTTTGCCAGCAAAGTAGCGACGATTTCACGGCGCAGACGATGGCCGGAGATTTCCTCGGCATAAGTCTTGGTCATGCGCTTCGGGAAATAGCCGAACAGCAGCGACTGGAAGTAAGGCTCATCCGGAAGCTGGCTTGCCACCAGATCATCCGACAGCGACAGCTTGGCATAAGCAAGCAGAACCGCCAGTTCCGGACGCGTCAGCGGCTGGCCCGCCTTCTGGCGTTCGGCCAGAAGCGCATCGGATGGCAGATACTCGACCTTGCGATCAAGAAGCTTGCGATTTTCGAGTTCCGCCATGAACCGCGCCTGATAAGGCAGCTCTGCCAGACCCTGCCTTTCGCTGAGCGAAAGCGCCAGCGGCTGCAGATAGTTGTTGCGCAGAACCAGTTCGGACACATCATCGGTCATGCTGACCAGAAGCTTGTTGCGTGCCGGGCGTTTGAGATTGCCCGAACGCATGGCAGCAGCCAGAGCGATCTTGATGTTGACCTCGACGTCCGAGCAGTTGACGCCTGCCGAATTGTCGATGGCGTCCGTATTGCCGCGACCGCCTGCCAGCGCATATTCGATACGCCCGCGCTGCGTTACGCCAAGATTTGCGCCTTCGCCGATCACCCGTGCACCAACTTCCGAGCCGGTGATGCGGATCGCATCATTGGCGCGGTCGCCTACCTGCGCATCCGTTTCGGCAGACGAGCGGATATAGGTGCCGATACCGCCGAACCAGAGGAGATCGACCTTCGATTTCAAAATCGCGGTCATGATTTCCTGCGGCGTGCCGGAGGTCTTTCCAAGGCCGATGGCTGCAGCAGCTTCCGGCGAGAGCGTGATCGTCTTCTGGCTGCGGCTATAGATGCCGCCACCAGCCGAAAGCTTGGAACGGTCATAGTCCTGCCAGCTCGAACGCGGCAGTTCAAACAGACGCTTGCGCTCGGCAAAGCCGTCGGCTGGAACCGGGTTCGGATCGATGAAAATATCACGATGGTCGAACGCAGCCACCAGCTTGATCTGTTCGGAAAGCAGCATGCCGTTGCCGAACACGTCACCGGACATGTCGCCCACACCGGCAACCGTGAAAGGTTCGGTCTGGATATCCATGTTAAATTCACGGAAATGCCGCTTCACGGCTTCCCATGCGCCGCGCGCAGTGATGCCCATGCCCTTGTGGTCGTAGCCGGCGGAACCGCCGGATGCGAAGGCATCGTCCAGCCAGAAATCATGTGCCTGGCTGATGGCATTGGCCGTATCGGAGAAGGTGGCCGTGCCCTTATCGGCTGCAACGACGAAATAAGGATCGTCATTGTCATGGCGCACGACTTCCGCCGGCGGCACGACATGATTGTCCTCGATATTGTCGGTAACCGACAGAAGCGTGGAGATGAACACCTTGTAGGCATCGCGACCAGCTTCGAACACCGCATTGCGATCGCCGCCGACCGGCAGACGCTTCGGATAGAAGCCGCCCTTGGCGCCAACCGGTACGATCACCGCGTTCTTGACCTGCTGTGCCTTCACAAGGCCCAGCACTTCGGTGCGATAATCCTGTGCGCGGTCCGACCAGCGCAGACCACCGCGGGCGACAGCGCCGAAGCGCAGATGCACGCCTTCCACTTCCGGGCCATAGACGAAGATTTCGCGATAGGGGCGCGGGTCCGGTAGACCTTCGACCAGACGCGGATTGAGCTTGAAGGCAAAGGTGACACGTGGCTTGCCATCGGCATCCGGCTGATAGGCATTGGTGCGCAGCGTCGCTTCGATCAGATTGCGGAACCGGCGCAAAATCTGGTCGTCGTCGATGCTCGGCACGCCGAGCAACGCGGTCTCGATGGCATCGACCAGCTTCTTTTCAGCCGCATCGCGGCGCTTGGCCGATGGGTTGAAGCGCAGGTCGAACAACGAATAGAGATCGCTGGCGATTTCCGGATAACGGTTCAGCGCGGCCGCGATGAAGCCCTGCGAATAGGCGATACCTGCCTGTTGCAGATAACGGCCATAGGAACGCAGGATCATGATCTGGCGTGCCGTCAGGCGCGCGGTCTGCACCAGCGCGTTATAGCCGTCATTATCGGCCAGACCGTCCCATACATTGCGGAACACATCTTCCAGCATCTCGCCATCGTCGGAAAGATCGACGGGAGCGCCATAGGCGTTCACGAGCTGCATGTCGTGCACGTAAACGGCAGCGCCATCCTTGCCAGCATGCGGCAGGTCGATGGTCTGCTCGCTGACGACACGGAACCCCATGTTTTCCAGAAGCGGCACACGCTGCGACAGCACTACCGGCGCACCGTGATGATAAAGCTTCAGCGAAACCGCATCAGGACCATCGGTGCGATAACGATAGAAGTCCACGAAAAGCGGCGCCTCTGCGCTGAGGCCAGCGATGCGCTCTGCATCGACGAGCGCTTCCGGCGCGGTGAAGATTTCGCGATAGGATGGCGGGAAGCTTGCAGCAAGCGCGACGGTCTTTGCGTCTGCATTGTCAGAGCTTTCACGCACCGCATCGTCCCATGTGCGCACGATGGAACGCACTTCCGCTTCCAGCGCTTCGCGATCCACATGCGGCGTGGAGCGCTCATGACGCCGGATGACGAACTGAACGCGCGTCAGGCCGTTCTGCAGGAAGACAGGGTGGAATTCGAAACTGTCGCCGCCATAGACGTCAACCAGATAATGACCGATCTTTTCGCGCACGACCGAGTCGTAACGGTCACGCGGGATATAGACCAGCACGGTGGCAAAACGACCGAAGCGATCGAGACGCGGAACAGCACGCACGCGCGGACGTTCGCCGAGCGCCAGGATCAGTTCGGCATTCGCCGTCAGGCTTTCCACATCAATCTGGAAAAGCTCGTCACGCGGATATTCTTCCAGCACGTTGATGAGCGCCTTGCCCGAATGGTCCTCGCGGTTGAAGCCGAGATGCTTGATGACGGCATCAGCCTTGGAGCGGATGAACGGAATGCCGGCAACCGAACTCGTATAGGCAACGGAGGTAAAGAGACCGACCAGGCGCAATTCGCCGATGGCCTCGCCCTTCTCGCCGAATATCTTCACGCCGACATAATCGAGATAGGAGCGGCGATGCACCAGCGAAAGCGAATTCGCCTTGGTGACGATCAGCGGCTCGTTGCTGTCGAGGAATTCGGTTACCTCACGCGGCGTCACCGTGTCGTCGTCATCCTTGCGCAGAACGCGGACTTCATTGTCGTTGAGGATGCCGAGCGTTTCCTTGACCGGAACCAGCTCGCGCTTGTCGCCCTTGCCCTTGAAGGTCAGTTCGCGAAGCCCGAGGAAGATGAAACGGTCGTCGCGCAGCCATTCCAGAAACGCGATGGCTTCCGGCATGGCCGGATCGCTCGTCATTTCGGAAACGCGCTTGTAATCGGCGATAGCGCCGTCGAGACGCTTCAGCATCGGCTTCCAGTCGCTGACAGCGGCACGGACCTGTCCGAGCACGCGCTTGATCGCGGCGGTCAGGTCGGCCTTGGCCTGCTTGTCGAGGGCTGGAAGATGAATCTGTACAAGGCTGACGCGCTCAACGCCCTTGGCAGGCGCGAGCTGCGATGCTTCGCCCAGAATGACCAACTCGTCCTTCTCGCGCGCAATATCCAGAACCGGATGCACAACCATGAAAATCTGGCCGACATGATCGTTCAGCTCACCCATGATGGAGTCGAGCAGGAACGGCATATTGTCGTTGACGATGGTGATGACACTCACCGGCCGACCATGGCGTTCGATACCGTTATCGAGGCTGATGATGCTCTTGCCCTTGCGATAGGATTCGAGGGCGGCATAGCCGTGACGGGCTGAACTGTCGAGAGCGGCAGCATCGTAAGCGGCCAGATCTTCTGGCGGCGCCCATTCGAAGAGAAGCTGCGAGAAGGCCGTAAGCGCCTTCGACTTGCCTCCCTTCTTCTCCTCCTTGCTTGCCTTGGAACCTTTAACCTTGCTCGACCGATCCTGCTTTGCAGTCACGTCGGATACTCCTGTCATGATGGCAATGCGCGCCAAACTAGCAGATTAGGCATTGGTTTCGATGGCAATTCGTTGAAAATAACGAAAAATTTCCCGGAAAGTCAGAAAGACCGCATTTAATCCATTTAATTTGGAACAAAACTTCGAAAACTTCCCGCGAAATTTCGGAATATGCCAGCGGATTTCTCCGCGAGGCTCAAAAGTCATGCCAAAAGGGCGAATCCAGAGGCCAGCTTCGCCACATTTCAGACTAAAGTTGCAGATGATTCTGATGAATGAATCGGCCTGTCAGAGCTCGATCAGGTGATCGTCCAGCTCATTGATATTGTCTGCTCCTGCCGGGAAATGTTTCTCCAGCAAAAGCCCGGCCTGACCGATGGCCAGCACGAAACCTTCGGCCACTTGGGCGCGGGAAGCGTGATGGATGAGCGTCGCGACAATTGCATTCCATTCGTCCTGCTCGACACGCGCATGAATGCCCGCATCAGCGATCACCTCGGCATAATGTTCGGCCATAGAGACAAAGAGCAGAATGCCGGTGCGGTGCTCGGTAATATGGACATTGCGTGCCAGAAACTGCTGCAGCGCATTGAGATGGGCGCGCTTGTAACGGATGCGGCGCGGCACCAGCATCATGCGGATGACCGGGAAGAACCACAGCACCAGCATCGCAGTCGCAAACGCCGCCAGCACTGCAAGCCCGAACATGGGCAGGCGGATATCGAACCAGTACCAATGGGCGAGAAAGGCTGCGATCACCGAAGCAATCAGGATGCCGCAGGTCGCAACAAAGCCCGCCGCAAAGAAGTAGTCGTCGCTGGAGCGTGCCAGGACCGCATAGATTTCGCCGCTGGTTTCGGTTTCCGCCTTGCGGATGGCCTCGGCAATGCGGGCGTGGTCCTCGGCGCCAATCAGCGTGTGATGCTTCATCCTTGCGTCTCCCTACCAGCTACCCGAGGCGCCGCCGCCACCGGATGAACCGCCACCACCGGAGAAACCACCGCCTCCCCCGCCGGACGACCAGCCACCGCCGCCGCCCCAGCTTCCACCACCCCTGCCGCCAGAGCCGCCGCCGCGATTGTTGTAATCCACGACCATGCCGAGCCACTGATATTTGCCCGGCCCGATCTTGCGTCCGAAAACCGGCGTCAGGATCGCCATACCGAAGCCGCCGAAGAAGATCAGGCACCAGAAGGCGATGAAGACGACAAAAACCCAGTCGACATCATCCGAACTCGACTGCACATTGCGCTTGGCCCGCGCTTCAAGCTCGGCTGCATCGCCGGAAAGCACCGAAAGAATGCCATCCACGCCCTGCACGATACCATTCGAATAATTGCCGGTGCGGAATTCGGGAATAATGGTGCCATTGATGATGACGCTTGAAAGCGCATCGGTCATGACGCCTTCGAGACCATAGCCGACCTCGATCCGCACCTTGCGGTCATTGGGCGCCACCACCAGCAATATGCCGTTGTTTTCCTGTTTCTGCCCGAGCGCCCAGGCACGGAACAGGCGGTTGGAATAGGTTTCTATGTCTTCGCCATTGAGGCTCGGGACCGTCACCACAACCACCTGATCCGACGACTTCGCTTCATAATCGGCAAGCTTCTGGATCAGTTGCTGGCGCTCTGCGGGGTCGATGATCCCCGCCGCATCCACCACGCGACCGGTCAAGGCCTGCGCAGGTTTTGGCGCATCCTGTGCAAGGGCCGCCGTGTGCAGCGTCAGCGCTGCGCAAAACAGCAGGAAAGCGAGCGCAAGGAGATGTCGCGGCCAGCCCAACCAGCCAAGGCCGCGACGATCACGCGAGAGTGCTGCACTCGCCCCGAAACGCATCATGAGACGCGCCGTCAGTTGAAGTTGACTTTAGGCGCGGCCTGACTGCCTGCATCAGCGCTGAAGCTCTGCATCGGCTGTGCATCGCGATACCAGATCCAGGTCCAGATCATCGTCGGCATGGTGCGCAGCGCCGTGTTGTAGACGCGAACCGCTTCGATATAGTCGCGGCGTGCGACGGCGATGCGGTTTTCAGTACCTTCAAGCTGCGACTGCAATGCAAGGAAGTTCTGGTTGGCTTTCAGGTCCGGATAGCGCTCGACCACCACCATCAGGCGCGACAGCGCGCTTGTCAGGTTGGCCTGGTTATCCTGAAACTGCTTGAAGAGTTCCGGATTGTTGAGTGTCTCCGGTGTGATCTGCACCTGCGTCGCCTTGGCGCGCGCCTCGATCACGGCCTGCAGGGTTTCCTGTTCGTGAGCAGCATAGCCCTTTACGGTCTCGACCAGATTGGGCACGAGATCAGCGCGGCGCTGGTATTGGTTCTGCACCTCGCCCCAGGCGGCTTTCGCCTTTTCCTCATTGGTCGGGATCGTGTTGAAACCGCATGCCGATAGCAGCGGAACCAGAACAGCGAGACCAAGAGCGATGAAAATACGGCGAAGAGAGAAAGAAGTGGCAACCGTCGCAGCCGACATGGACTTCTCCTGAAAAGAGCGCTTTGCCAAGCGCCGGGAAAACAAATCTGTCACCCGCATATGTGTGTTCACGTGAATGCGAGCCGTCAAATCAACAAGATAGACGAAATCCTCTCGTTTTCCAGTCGATTTGAACAACAAGGTAAAACTGCGAACACCACAGTCCGATTTCAGGGGTGCAATCGGAAAGCACTGCTTTCGACCGCCGCGCAGACAGCGGCAAGCGTCTGGCTGCGCGAAAGCCCTTCTGTCGGCAGCACATGTGGCTCAAGCGGACCCAGTGCAGACAATTGCCGGTGAAGTTCTGCAATCGGCCCCGGATCGGTCAGCGTATTGCCGCCCCGCTCGCGGCAACGCCGGATCGCCTCATCGAGAGATGGCCTCAGAACCACATAATGAAGCGGCGCAGCCAGCATTCGGAACGGCTCGAGAAACCATGGCCCGATTATCCCATCGACAATGACGAAATAACCGCCGTCGGCATAGGCTTTGGCCACCTTTGTCAGCGCATCCATCACGATGGCATTTTGCGCATGGGCTTCCGGCAGGTAGGGCTGGATCGCACCGTTTTTAATGAAGTGCCAGAAATCGTCCGAATGAAGATGAACCTTCGGCGAACCCGGCTGGTTCGCAAGCATCTCGGCAGTTGTGGTTTTACCGGCGCCCGGTGTGCCGGTCAGGATAAGAATTTCACCAGAATGTTCCATGTCGGGTTTCGTAGCATAATGATAGCTCTCCGTCAGCCGGGTCGTTTCTGACGAGAATGGCTATGCTTCGCCCAACAAAAAAAGCGACGGATTGCTCCGCCGCTTTTTCAAACCATAAAACTGCGCGAAGATTATTCGCTTGCAGCTTCTTCAGCCGGAGCAGCAGCGGCTGCGGCAGCTTCAGCGGCCTTTGCAGCAGCTTCTTCTTCAGCCTGCTTGGCCATGGCCAGACGTTCCTGAGCCTTCTTGCCCGGCTCACCCTTGGTCGGGTTGCTGCGGGTCGGACGCTTTGCAAGACCAGCCTGGTCGAGGAAGCGCAGAACGCGGTCGGTCGGCTGTGCGCCCTGTGCAATCCAATGCTGGATGCGGTCGGCATCGAGCTTCACGCGTTCAGCGTCCTTGGCCAGCATCGGGTTCCATGCGCCAACGGTTTCGATGAAGCGGCCGTCGCGCGGGCTGCGGACGTCGGCAACAACGATGTGGTAGTAAGGACGCTTCTTGGAGCCAGCGCGGGCCAGACGAATCTTCAGAGACATTTTTTCTTCCTCGTGTTTAATGGTACCCTGAGTTGGTAGCTCAGAGCCTCTGACTGGGCGCCAGAGAAAAAGGGTTAGTCGTTTGTGTTTCCGCCGTGATTTGCGGCGGCATGCTCATGATGCCGAATGACTTCCTTCACGATGAAGTTCAGGAATTTTTCGGCGAAATCGGGATCGAGATGGGCGTCGGTTGCCAGAGCGCGCAGACGTTCCACTTGACGCTTTTCGCGGGCCGGATCAGCCGGTGCGAGGCCGCGTTCGGCCTTGAGCACACCGACAGCCTTGGTGCAGCGAAAACGTTCGGCCAGCATGTGGATCAGCGCAGCATCGATATTGTCGATGGAGGCGCGCAGTGCCAGAAGTTCAGCCGGTGCAGTGTTCTGTTCGTCGCTCATGATGCTCACTTCTTCTTCGGCAGGCCGGGAAGACCGCCACCAAGACCGGGAAGCTTAGGCCCTCCCAAGCCGGGAAGACCGCCGCCCGAAAGTCCAGGCAAGCCGCCGCCTTTCGTCAGACCGGCTGCTTCCGCCTGCTTGGCAAGCGCTTCAAGCTGCTTCGGGTCCATCTTCGACAGATCGGGCATGCCGCCGAGGCCGCCCATGCCACCGCCCAGACCGCCACCAAGACCGCCAAGGCCCATCTTGCTGGCAAGACCGCCCATCATCTGCTTCATCATTCCGCCCTTGCCCTTGCCCATGACTTTCATCATGTCGGCCATCTGGCGGTGCATCTTGAGAAGCTTGTTGATGTCGGCAGCAGTCGTGCCGGAGCCTTTGGCAATGCGCTGCTTGCGGCTGTGCTTGAGAAGGTCGGGATTGGCGCGCTCGGCCTTGGTCATCGAACCGATGATTGCAAGCTGGCGGTCGAACACCTTGTCGTCGAGACCGGCTGCCGCTGCCTTGTCCTTCATTCCACCCATACCGGGCATCATGCCCATGATGCTGCCCATGCCGCCGAGCTTTTTCATCTGGCCCAGTTGATCGGCAAGATCATTGAGATCGAACTTGCCCGACTGCATCTTCTTGGCCATCGCTGCGGCTTTTTCCGCATCGATGTTTTCAGCAGCCTTTTCCACGAGCGAAACAATATCGCCCATGCCGAGAATACGGTCGGCGATGCGCTTGGGATAGAATTCCTCCAGCGCATCCATCTTTTCGCCAGTGGCGATCAGCTTGATCGGCTTGCCGGTGATGGCGCGCATCGAAAGGGCCGCACCACCGCGACCATCGCCGTCCATACGGGTCAGGACGATGCCGGTAATGCCAACGCGATCATCGAAATTGCGCGCCAGATTGACGGCATCCTGACCGGTCAGGCTGTCGGCTACGAGCAGGATTTCATGCGGATTGGCGGCCTTGCGGATATCCGCCATTTCCACCATCAGCGGCTCGTCAATATGCGTGCGGCCTGCGGTATCGAGGATGACGACATCATGCGCGCCGAGCTTAGCAGCCTGTACGGCACGCTTGGCGATTTCGACCGGCGACTGACCGGCAATGATCGGCAGCGTATCGACACCGGTCTGGATGCCAAGCTGGCGAAGCTGTTCCTGTGCAGCCGGACGGCGCGTATCGAGCGACGTCATCAGCACCTTCTTGCGCTGGCGCTCTGTCAAACGCTTGGCGATCTTGCCGGTGGTGGTCGTCTTACCAGAACCTTGCAGACCGACCATCATGATGACGACAGGTGCAGGCGCATTCAGGTCAATCGCAACGCCTTCGGTGCCGAGCATTTCGATAAGCTCGTCATGGACGATCTTGACGACCATCTGGCCGGGCTTGATGCTTTTCAGGATTTCAGCGCCAACGGCCTTCTCACGAACGCGGTCGGTGAACGAGCGAACCACTTCCAGCGAAACGTCGGCTTCGATCAGCGCACGGCGCACTTCGCGCAGCGCTGCGGTCACGTCGGCTTCAGAAAGAGCGCCGCGTCCGGTAAGGCCGTTCAGGATGGAGCCAAGACGCTCCTGAAGTGATTCAAACATCGAGTTATCCTTATATCCGGGAATAGGCGGGAGGCTTCATCCGGGATAGATCGTCCCGCTTATCTGCCAGTTCAAGAAGCAACCAAAGCGATACAGCACCCGAGGGCGCATCGCGCTGTCGGATGTGGACCTCCGGGATCGCTTTATACCAAATGGGTCCCGGTCGGTGGCTCGCGTTCTGAAGATCGCGGATAGATTGGAGCTGGCTTTAAGGCGATCAGCCCGCAATGTCAAGCAAAAGGCCTGAAACGCACTGAAACCGGCCCAGTTTGTTTTGGGCACATCCTGTTCCGAAAACCGTTTCGCAATTTTCGGGATGCGCTCCAATACAGGGCCGGTTTCGATTTTGTTTTACTGTGCGGCCACACCGGCAAGCGGGTCGCCGATGCCCAGCACATAAAGGCCGATCATCAGAAGCGTTCCCGCCAGAACCACATAATAGATCGTGGGAATGATGGTCATGCGCAGGGTCGTGCCTTCACGCCCCAGCAAGCCGACCGTAGCGGAAGCCGCAACCACGTTGTGGATCGCGATCATGTTGCCAGCGGCAGCGCCCACCGACTGACCGGCGACCATCAGCGCACCGGAAATACCGAGCCCTTCTGCCACGCCATACTGGAACTGGCTGAGCATGAGGTTCGATACCGTGTTGGACCCGGCAAGGAACGCACCCAGCGCACCGACAGACGGCGCGAAGAACGGATAGACATTGCCGACTTCCACTGCCACCCAATCGGCAACCATCAGCGGCATGCTGACCAAATCCTTGCCGTTGACGCCAGAATTGATCATGACGCGCACCATCGGCACGGTGAACAGGAGCACGAAGCCCGCGCCCACCAGCGTCTTGGTGCTTTCACCGAAAGCCTTGGCGAACTGCCCGCCATTCATCCGATGCAGGAAGAAGGTGATAACGCAGACGATGACCAGAAGACCACCCGGCAGGAAAAGCGGCGTGAAATCACCACCCACCCCAGTTTCACCCATGATGTCCTTGGCAACGAAAGTGATCGACTTCAGCGCATTGCCAACCGATGGAAACGTACGGCTGACCACCAGAAAAATCGCCAGCAGAATGTATGGCGTCCACGCCAGAGCAAGCGGGATTTTCTTCGAGGTGAGTTCATCGAGCTTGATCTGGACGGTGCCGACCCAGCCTGCAGGCCATTCCGCAGCAGGCGGAAAATCCCAGCTCTGCTTTGGCATGAGAAAACCGCCGCGCGCTGCAAATGTCGCCAGCGCGAGGCCGACCAGACCGCCGATCATGGACGGAAATTCTGCACCGAGGAAAACCGCGCTCAACACATAGGGAATGGTGAACGAGAAAGCCGCAAACAGCGCAAACGGCAGAATGGCAAGCCCTTCGGTCCAGGAGCGGTTACGCCCGAAGAAACGGGTCATGATGACCACAAGGAACAACGGCATGAACGTGCCGCAGATTGCGTGCAGGATGGCCACTTCCGATGTGATGATATGGAAGAACTGTTCCCAGCTCGACCCGGCGCCCTGCAATTGCGCCGTCAGCGCCTCGCGGTTGAGGCCTGACTGGACACCGACGATGAGCGGCGTGCCGACTGCACCGAACGATACCGGCGTGGACTGGATGATCAGTCCGAAAGTAACAGCGGCAAGGGCCGGAAATCCGACAGCCACCATCAGCGGCGCCACGACGGCGGCAGGCGTGCCGAAACCCGATGCGCCTTCGATGAACGAACCAAACAGCCAGGCAATCAGAAACACCTGAATGCGGCGGTCCGGGCTGATCTGGGCAAAACCGGAACGGATCGCAGAAATGCCGCCCGAATATTTCAGTGTGTTGAGAAGCAGAATCGCTCCGAAAATAATCCAGAGCAGACCTGCCGTCTGGATCAGCCCCTGAATGGTCGAGGCAATGACCCGGTTGCCGCTCATGCCCCAGATCGCCATGGCGATCACCACAGTCAGCACATAAGTCACCGGCATCGCGATGCGGGCCTGAATACGAAATCCAACCAGCATGACGCCGGCTACGAGAATTGGCAAAAACGCAAATAGCGCAAGAAATCCGTTCGACATGGGCGTCCTCCCCGTCAATGTCGCGAATGTTGAAGCTCAACTATGCAATGGTGGTAAAGTTTTTTTACCAGTACACATGCAAGCAATAGATATGAAAGCCACAGCTTCCAAGCGAAAAATTTCACGCGCCGTTTGGTAGCCAACAAAAGCTTGCTGTTTTTGTGCAAAAATGCTTGTAAACGCGGCATTCCGCACCTGCCTCTGCACGCTTTGCCGTTGCCGCATGACATTTGGTGTAAGGAATGGCAAATTCGCGTTGAGGTCGAATCACTCCAAAGGAGAAACGAATGGCATTGGTTGCCAAGGGCCGGTCTTGGACCGCAGCAGCAGTTCTTGCAATGGGCATGATGACGGGAACAGGCATTGCCGAGGCAGCCCAGTGCGGCAATAACGCCGCCGGCTATAATGCCTGGCTCCAGCAGACCCTCAAGGAAGCGCCGTCGCGCGGCGTTGGCAAGGCAGGCCTCAATGCGCTGGCCGGCACCAAATATGCGCAGGCTACCATCAATGCCGACCGCAATCAGAAGAGCTTTAAGCTCTCCTTCGAAGATTTCATGAAGAAGCGCGGCGCAGATACGATCATCAAGCGTGGTCGCGCGCAGAAGCAGCAGAATGCAGCTCTCTTCGCGGCAATCGAAAAGCGCTACGGCGTTCCAGCCGGTCCGCTGATCGCGATCTGGGGCATGGAAACCGGTTTCGGCTCCTATCTCGGCAAGCAGCACACAGTATCCGCCGTTGCAACGCTGGCCTATGACTGCCGCCGTTCCGACTACTTCACCGGCCAGCTCTATGCTGCTCTCAAGCTCGTCGATCAGGGCGATCTCAGCCCGCAGGCTGTCGGCGCGATGCACGGTGAAGTCGGCCAGACCCAGTTCATGCCGGCAAACGTCCTGAAGTATGGTGTCAGCGGTTCGGGCAGCGCCCATTTCGACCTGCGCAACAAGGCGGACGCGCTCTATTCGACCGCGAACTTCCTCGTCGGCCATGGCTGGCAGCGCGGTGCAGGCTATCAGCCGGGCGAACCGAACTACGGCGCGATCCAGGGCTGGAATGCTGCACAGGTCTACCAGCGCGCCATCGCCGTGATGGGCAAGGCCATCGACGGAAAGTAAGGGCAGAAGGCTGAAGTCGCAGTTTCGCTTTGAAATTGCCGCAGAAAAGCTTCAAGCTTCACAAAATAGCCCCAAAGTTTGGGGCTATTTTTGCATGTTTTGTTGCGAATTTTCGCGTTTGGAAGACAAAAACGCCGATTTCAACGGTGCAGAATATGGCAAAACGGCCCCTCTCGATCTGAGAGGAGCCGTTTCAGGAAGCGTTTTTCTGAAGGCTGGGTCAGGCTGGGTCTGGCCGTTTGAAATCACCCGTCTGGTGATCCATCACCCACAGCTCGCCGGTCGAAATATCGAACCATGCGCCATGCAGGGTAAGCTTGCCCTTCTTCTCCAGAATATCGACGCAAGGAAATGTGCGCAGATTGTTGATGGAGTAGCGGATCGAGATGCGCTCCAGCGCAGTCTGGCGCTCGCTCTGCGTCATGAGCTGATTGCCGCTGATGGCTTCGGCGGCAGGCGCGATGAGGCTCATCCACTTGCCGATGAAGTCGCCTGGCGAAAGCGGTGCGCTTTCGGTGTCCAGCGCAGCCTTGATGCCGCCGCAACGGCCATGCCCCATGACGACGATGTTCTTCACCTTGAGGCTCTGAACCGCAAATTCCAGTGCTGCCGAAGCCGCATGATATTCGCCGTCAGGTTCGTAGGGCGGGATGAGATTGGCAACATTGCGCAGAACGAAGATTTCGCCGGGCGCCGTGTTGAAGATGGTTTCGGGAGCCGCACGGGAATCACAACAAGCGATAACCAGCGTTTCCGGCGATTGTCCCTTGTCGGCCAAATGGCGATATCGTGAAGTTTCGTGGGCAAAATGCTCGCGCATGAAGGTTCGATAACCGGCGAGAAGTGAGTCTGGAAGATCAACCATATTTTTCCAATATCCCTATCGAAAACCGAGATCAATCGAAATGCGCTGAACGGGCTGCGTCCAATTGGACGCATGATCCCGTTCACTTTTCATGCAAGCTTCTCAAGCCCATATCGCCATGCGAAGACCGAAAGCGTCGCGTTCCACGTGGTCGGGATGCGGACGCGCTTCACCACGCGCATGACGACCAGCCACGAGATACATGGCGCAGGCGTCGAGAAAGTCATCCGCCTTCGCACCGCGCGGAACAGGACTTTTCAAAAAATTCTCCGGCAATCCGCAGCGCTGCAGCAAAGCCCGGCGCTCGGCCATGCCTTCCGGGTTCACCCGGCTTTTGATCTTTTTCGGCAGGGACATGGCCTTCATGCCATTCAAAGCCGTAAAAGCCAGTTCGGGATGAGATTCGATAATGCGTGTCACCAGCCCCGCATCAGCGCGCAACAATTCATCAATCTCGCAAATTTTCGGGAAAAGCCCGAAAGCCTGCCGGGAAACCTTGCGTGGCGGGTCGGTACGTTCCAGCGAAAGAATACAGCTCTCGCGATAATCGCGGGCATAGACGGCAGCACGCGGCGGAATGGAAAAGACACTCGACTGCCTTTCGCCAAGATGAGCCCGTGCGGTCCGCTCCGCAGAACGACCGCCCTTTTCCGGCAGTCCGATCGGCATGTCGACGGCAATGATCGCGCTCTGCGAAAGCGACGCCACCAGGTCGGAGAAACTGCCGAACACTTCGGCTCGCAAGCTACCGCCATCCCCGATCACGGCGATCCAGCCGCCGGGGCAGCCATCAACACCAGCGAGCGCGTTGGCGGTCTGCGTCAAGCGCGGAGACCCTTGGTTGGATGCATCAGCCGCCGCGTCTGCACCATGGCCATCGGCGTGGCAAGGCTCGACGCATCGGCCTCCAGCATCAGCTCATCCGCTCCGCGCTTTGCCGAACGCGCCATGATCTCGAACACAGCTGCAGTGGTGCTTTGCAACATCTTTTCCTCCGCCATGCCGGACAGACGACGCGCCAGAAATACGGCAGAGGTCAGATCGCCCAGACCGTTGGTCGGCCCATCGACACGGCGATGTTCGGCCATCAGCGCCATGGTCGGCGCGAGCAGAATATTGCCGATGCTGCCGCTCATCAGCGGAAAAGCCGAGGTCACCAGCATGGTTGCCGGACCGGCTTCCAATGCGGCCTCCATCAGGGCGGAATTGTCTTCCAGCGGAACGCCGGTCAGCCATGAAAGCTCGAAACGATTGGGTGTCGCGATATCGGCAAGCGGCAGAAGCTTGTCGCGAATGCCCATGGCAGTCGCTTCGGGCACATAAAGCCCCTTTTCATCGCCGATGACCGGATCGCACAGATAGACCGCCCCCGGATTCTTCGCCTTCACGGCTTTGACCAGTTCGGCAACGGCTGCCGCCTGCTCGGGATGACCGAGATAGCCGGTCAGGACAGCACCCACCTCGCCAAGCCACGGTGCGCGCTGAAGATCCTGCATCAGGCGCGAAAACTCTTCGGCCGGTGGCACGATGCGCCCAGCAGGCCCATGGCCCGGATGCCATGGCAGCACCACGGTCGGCACGGCCCAAACGGGAAAGCCCAGCGTTTCCAATGCGAAAACGGCGGCTCGATTGCCAACCGACCCGCGCACGACATGGCTTGAGATGACAATAACGGTTGTCGCATCCGAAGGCGCAGAAGGCGTCATTGGGTACCTAGCTTTGCATGAGATAGAAAATGAGCCAGACGATGATCGCCAGCGTGATGAGGAAGCCGAGCCCGCGCCCGATGCGCGTGGCCCAGAGCTCGATGGGATCATTTTCGGGGGCGTCGGCGGCAGCCAGATGGTGCGCAGTGCGGGAAAACCCACGCCGCACGATGCCTTCGGCACCGGTCTGCTCGCGTTCGAGCCTGTCGAGAATACGCCGGGCCTCTTCCTGACGCTCGCGTCCCGGCCCGCCACCTTCCCCTATGCCCGCCTGCTGGCGCTCGCCCATACTCTGCCTGCCCTTTGCAATGACCCAGTTTCCAACAGAAGAAACAGGCACAGCATCACGCTCAAGGCGCAGTTCTGCAAGCAGAATATTGCGAGTTCAGGCTAGCTTTATGATGAGCTTTCCGAAATTGCCGCCTTCCAGCAGGGAAATGAAAGCTTTCGGCGCATTTTCCAATCCATCGACAATGTCTTCGCGATAACGCACCTGACCATCGGCAATCCACTTCACCATGTCATGGTAAAAGGCTGGCCTCTGATCGGCAAAATCGCGCTGGATAAAGCCGCGAATAGTCAGGCTTTTCGACAGAATATCCCGCATCACCAGCGGCAGCCGGTCAGGCCCGTCGAACGACCCGCTCTGATTATACTGCGCGATCAGTCCGCAGACCGGAACCCGTGCAAACTGGTTCAGCAGCGGAAACACAGCATCGAAGACCTTGCCGCCGACATTTTCAAAGTAAACGTCGATGCCCTTCGGGCAGGCCTTAGCCAGTTCATGCGCGAAATTCTTGCTGTGGTGGTCAATCGCCACATCGAAACCGAATTCATCGATCAACGCCTTGCATTTATCCGCTCCGCCGGCAATGCCGATGGCGCGAGCGCCCTTCATCCGGGCAATCTGCCCGACGGCAGAACCGACCGGACCGGTTGCCGCCGCAACCACGACGGTCTCGCCCGGTTTCGGCTGGCCTATGGTGAGGAGGCCGGAATAGGCAGTAAAGCCCGGCATGCCAAGAACGCCAAGCGCCGTCGTTACAGGGGCTTCCTTCGGGTCGAGCTTGCGCAAGGTCGATGCGTCGGCAACCGCATAATCCTGCCAGCCCGAATGGGAAAGCACGAAGTCGCCCGGCGCAAAGCCCGCGCTCCTGCTTTCAACGACTTCGCCTACCGTGCCGCCCTCCATCACATCGCCGATTGCCACCGGCGCAGCATAGGATTTGGCCGCGCTCATACGCCCGCGCATATAGGGATCGAGCGACAGATAGTGCAGTCTCAGGAGAACCTCACCGTCACCGGGGCTCGGGATCGCCGCTTCCTCCAGCCGGAAGTTTTCTGCGGTCGGGCGACCTTCCGGACGCGATGCCAGCACGATACGGCGATTGATCTTTTCGCTCATGAACGGAACTCCTGACAGTGATGATCGGGCTTCGGGCTACATATTATTAGTTTAGGGCGATGATCGGAAAAGTTGAGCTTTTGCAATCAAAATCAAGCTATACATCCGTTGTGAACGCTTGGCTTGGAAAGCTGTTCCAAAGCTGGCGATTTTGCGCTGTGCATCACCCTTTTTGCAGCGGCCTTGCGCCTCAGAGCCTGAATCAAAAATCAGCAGGCCGTGGCGAAAATGGTGTTTTTCGAGTACCGGAGCGGAGCGTACTTTTGAGCATGGTCCTGAAAAGTTGCAGACTTTTCGGATAAGACTATGCACCAGAGAAAGCTACATGAGCACCGGAACGCAGGAAATTGCCATTTGCAGACCGGCATGGCGATTTTTGGTTCAGGCTCTTAGGACAAACGACATGAATGAGGACAAGCTTTTTCTCTTGAAACCGGGGTTTGAAGATCCGGCTTATCCCGGCCAGCTTTTCTATTGCTGGCATTGCGCCCTCATCGAGGGTGTTCTGGCTTCTTTTCCGGCACTGGGAGACAGGCTGGATATAGAGCGCGTCGACTGGCAGCGCCCGCGCAAGGCCGTCATAGAGCTGGCAGGCGAAGACAACCAAAACCTTCCCTTGCTCATGCTGAAGGATGGCGACCGGTCCTCGTTCGAGACCGGGAGGCATGAAGAGCGTTCGCTGATCGGCGACCCGCACAAGATACTGGCCGCCCTTGCGGAGCGGCACGGCTTTCCGCTGCCGCATCCTTGAAACAAAACACCCCGCCACAAGGGCGAGGTTTCGCTTGGGGGACAGTAGGGTTGTCTGTCACCTCATCCTGAGGAGGCGCGAAGCGCAGCCTCATCCTGAGTTCATCGAAGGATCGAAGGACGAGGTGACAAGCGCAATGCTTACTTCATAGTCGGGATGACGAATTCCGCACCATCCTTGACGCCCGACGGCCAGCGCGAGGTGACGGTCTTGGTCTTGGTATAGAAGCGGAATGCATCCGGGCCGTGCTGGTTGAGATCGCCGAAGCCGGAAGCCTTCCAGCCGCCGAAGGTGTAATAGGCGATCGGAACCGGGATCGGCACATTGATACCGACCATGCCGACCTGCACGCGGCTGGCGAAATCGCGGGCTGCATCACCGTCACGGGTGAAGATCGCAACGCCGTTGCCATATTCATGATCGTTCGGCAGAGCCAGCGCTTCCTCGTAGTTCTTGGCACGTACGACCGAGAGAACCGGTCCGAAGATTTCTTCCTTGTAGATGCGCATGTCCTTGGTCACATTGTCGAACAGGCAGCCACCCATGTAGAAGCCATCTTCATAGCCCTGCATCTTGAAGTTACGGCCATCGACGACCAGCTTCGCGCCTTCTTCAACACCCAGATCCACATAGCCGCGCACGCGGTCGAGTGCAGCCTTGGTGACCAGCGGGCCGTAATCGGCGGAATTGTCGGTGGAGGTGCCGATCTTCAGCGATTCAACACGTGGAATGAGCTTTTCCATCAGACGGTTGGCAGTATCTTCACCGACCGGAACGGCAACCGAGATCGCCATGCAGCGTTCGCCAGCCGAACCGTAGCCCGCGCCGATCAGCGCATCGACGGTCTGGTCCATGTCGGCATCCGGCATAATGAGAAGGTGGTTCTTCGCACCGCCGAAGCACTGTACACGCTTGCCGTTCGAGCAGCCGCGGCCATAGATGTACTGGGCAATTGGCGTAGAGCCGACAAAGCCGATGGCCTGGACGTCCGGATCGTCGAGCAGCGCATCGACCGATTCCTTGTCGCCATTGACGACGTTGAAAATGCCTGCCGGAAGACCAGCTTCCATGAACAGTTCGGCAAGGCGCATCGGTACGCCCGGATCACGTTCGGATGGTTTCAGGATGAAGGCATTGCCGCAAGCAATCGCCGGACCAGCCTTCCAGAGCGGGATCATGGCCGGAAAGTTGAATGGCGTGATGCCAGCAACAACGCCGAGCGGCTGGCGCATGGAGTAAGTGTCGATGCCCGTACCGGCATTGTCGGTGAACTCACCTTTCAGCATGTGAGCCGCGCCGAGGCAGACTTCCACCACTTCGAGGCCGCGCTGGATGTCGCCCTTGGCGTCGGCAATGGTCTTGCCGTGTTCGCGGGCCAGCAGTTCGGCCAGGCTGTCATATTCGGCTTCGACGAGTTCGATGAACTTGCGCAGGATGCGGACGCGGCGTTGCGGGTTGGTCGCTGCCCAGGCTGGCTGTGCCGCCTTGGCGTTTTCGACAGCCGCACGCACTTCTTCCTTGGTGGCGAGCGCCACTTTGCCCTGCACCGAGCCGTCGAGCGGCTGGAAAACGTCGGCCGTGCGGCCGCTCTTGCCTGCCACATGCTTGCCGCCGATGAAATGTCCGATATTGCGCATCGAAGAACCTCCCTGATGATCGCTTTCAAGAGCCACGCGGCTCCCATCGTTGGCACCATCTTGACTCTGCAAATTCGTGATTGCAAGGCGACGAAAAGCGTATCCGTTGTGCAAATTTTATAGTAATTGAAACATGATCCCGAAAAGTGTGAAACGGTTTTCGGACAAGATCATGTTCAAGCAAAAGACCATGATCCTGAAAAGTGCGGAGCGGTTTTCGCGCAAGATCATGCATGGATAGAGAGCATCATGAACTGGGACGATATTCGGATTTTTCTCGCTGTTGCGCGCTCCGGCCAGATTCTGGGCGCGGCCAAAAGGCTCGGGCTCAACCACACCACGGTTGCCCGGCGGCTGACCGCGCTTGAAACGGCTCTTTCCACCACGCTTTTGACCCGCCGCACCAACGGCTCGACGCTGACACAGGCTGGCGAAGAGTTTCTGCTTGCCGCCGAACGCATGGAAGCCGAAATGCTTTCCGCCCGCTCACATGTCGGCAATGCGGATATTGCGGTATCCGGTACGGTGCGTATCGGCGCGCCGGACGGGTTCGGCGTGAATTTCCTGGCGCCCCGGCTGGCGCGGCTGACACAGAAATATCCCGACCTGACCATCCAGCTTGTGCCGGTGCCGCGCTCGTTTTCGCTGTCACGCCGCGAAGCCGATATCGCGATTACGGTCGAACGTCCGGAACAAGGCAGGCTGATCGCGCGCAGGCTCGTCGATTATACGCTCGGTCTCTATGCGCATCGCAGCTATCTGGAGGCGAACGGCACGCCGGAAAACACCGACGATCTCGCCCGGCACCGGCTCATCGGCTATGTGGAGGATCTCGTCATCAACCCGTCGCTGGCCTATGCGCCGGAAATCAGCCGTGACTGGAAACCGGCCTTCGAAGTGTCGAGCGCGCTTGGGCAGGTCGAGGCCGTGCGGGCTGGTGCAGGCATCGGCATATTGCACGCCTTCATCGCCCGCGCCGATCCCGATCTCGTGCCCATTCTGCCGGATCGAGTGATCCGTCGCGCCTACTGGCTCGCCTATCACGAATCCGCCCGCACATTGCGGCGCGTCACCGCCATATCGGCGCTGATTTCTGAACTGGTTGAAAGCGAGAAATCGCTCTTCAGTTAAGCATGATCCCGAAAAGTGGAGCCGGTTTTCGGATCAGATCATGCTAAATCAATTGAGCCGCATATAGGCGACCATGACGCCGACAATCATTGCAGCCGGAACGAACAAGGCGTCGAGGCCGATGAAATAGTGGCCGAGACCGCCGCCGACAGCGCCCAGCATCAGCGACAGCCAGACCGCCACATGCTGCAGCCAGCGCCATTTCGGCGTTTCACCGCGCAGCGAACAGGCAAGATCGGCGGCAGCGTTGAAGAGCGTGCCGGTCACATAGGTCACGCCGAGACGCGCAGCTCCGATAGGCTGCACCGCCGCATTCTGCGCGCCCATGGCTGCGGCAAGCAGCAACACCGGCTGGACCAGCAATGCACCCTCGCGCCGCAGCACGCCGACCAGCAGCAGGATCGCTACTACGCTCGCCATCACATAGAGGCTGCCCCATCGCCCGTAAGCGCGCACCGCAAGCGTGCCGAAAAAGGCGCCGGAAAAGAACAGCACGATCAGGATTGCGGGAAACCAGACCAGCACTTCGCCCTGCACGCCGGGCTGTCCCGCGAGTGCAACACCAAGCTGCGTTGTGTTGCCGCTCATGAAGGATGCGAAGAAACCGCCCAGTTGCAGGAAAGCAATCGCATCGACGAAACCAGCCGATGCCGTGAGAATCAGACCAAGCGAAAGTTTGGAATTCGGTGTCATGGGATTGAACTTGGGAATGAAGAAACCCGGCTTGCGGGAAGCCGGGCCTGTTCAGAAGAATATCTACAAGTCAGGCGCGTTTGACGATGCGCAGGATAATCAGGAGGATGGCCGCGCCGATAAAGGCGTTGACGATCGCAGCGATAATTCCTCCACCGACGGAAAATCCGAGACGCGGCAGCAACCAGCCTGCAAAAAATGCGCCGATCACGCCGACGATGATATTGCCGATCAGTCCGAAACCGCCACCCTGCACGACCTTGCCCGCCAGCCAGCCAGCGATAAGACCGACGAAAAGAAATACGAGAAGACTTCCAACATCCATGCGTTTTTCTCCCTCTCAAAACGCAACCGTCCGGTGCGCCTGAAGCGAGTTGACTATATGTTGGGCGACGGCACAAGGGGGTGCCGGCGCCTCCCCCGTTAAATCAGGCTACCAGATGCCGGAAAGCCGCGACGACTTCCTCGTAAACCTTGCGCTTGAAGGGAACGATCAGTTGCGGCAGCTCGACCATCGGCTTCCATTCCCAGCGGTCGAACTCGGCGGTGTGTCCGCCGGGCGGCGGGTTGATGGCGATTTCGCTCTCGTCGCCCTCGAAACGATAGGCAAACCACTTCTGCGTCTGGCCGCGATACTTGCCCTTGAGCGCCTGGCCGACCAGATGCGGCGGCAGGTCGTAATTGATCCAGTCTGACGCTTCCTCAAGCAGCGAAACCGACTTCATGCCGGTTTCCTCGTAAAGTTCGCGGATAGCCGCCTCGAGCGGCTCCTCGCCCTTGTCGATACCGCCCTGCGGCATCTGCCAGAGCTGGGTCGCGCCATCCATCTCGTCGCCCGGAATGACGATACGACGGCCAGCCCAGACCAGACCGGCCTTGTTCAGCACCATCAGTCCGACACAGGGCCGATAAGGCAGGCTTTCAGGATCGACAGGACCTTTGTGCTTCGACATGACATTCTCCATGATATGCAAACTTATAGCATTTCCAGCAAAAGTGCGAAGCGGTTTTGTGCAGGATAATGCGTAAAAACAAAGAGATAGAGTATTTCCAACGATTCAGTTCAAACTGGAAATACTCTACTGCCGTTCGGGATCGCGGACCAGCGCCGAAACCGGCACGATTTCAATGCCGCGCTTCTTGACCTCATTGGCCCATTCGGAAACTGCATCGACGGTCACCGCAAAGGCCGAGCCGGTGCCGATGGCGCTGCCATTGGCACGCGCGGTCCGCTCCAGCTCATCGAGACGATCAAGGATCGCGCCGCGCTCCTGCGCTGCATCGATCAGAATATCCGCCGCCGCGAAAGGCACTGCATCGCTTCCCGCAATCCGGTCAGCCTGGCTGCGCGCCGAGGTGCCGTCGTCGAGATAATAAAGACCGCGCTTTCCGATCTCGCCCAGCACCGGCGAAAATGCTTCCGTCTCGGATGTAAAACGCGCACCCATATAATTCATCACACCGGCATAATTGGTCATCCGCGACAGCGCCCACAGCAAGGAAGCCTGATTCTTGCTGGCCCCATCATCCACCGTCAGCGTATTGCGACCAGGGTTGACGCGCGGATAGTCGAAAGGCTCCATCGGCAATTGCAGCACAAGTTCATGACCGTTTTGCCGGGCTGCCTGCATCCAGCGCTGCAAACTGTTGCCCTGCGGCGCAAATCCGAGCGTGACTTCCGGCGGAAGCTTGTCGACCGCCTCCATGCTGCCGGTCTGTGACAGCCCAAGACCACCAATGACAAGTGCAATCCGCGCGCCACGCGCGCCAGACCATCCCGCTGCATAGGCATCCATCGGGCGCAGTCCGTCCGCCCCGCGCACCGGCAGCGGGCCGGTGGGGCTTTGCTCGACCAGCGCCTGTTCCGGCAGATGGGCGACACGCTTATCCTGTCCGGATTGATGCGTGTTCTGCACCACGACCACATTCCCTTCCGCCATACCGGTGGCGGCACCTGGCATACCGGGTGGCATGTCCGGCGTGACCTTGATGATGGCAGGCCCCGGCTGTCCGCTTGCCCCGCGCAGCGCACTGCCGGGCGGCGGCGTATTGCCGGTTACGGGCTTGGCTCCAGTCTTGTTGGCGACTGGCGCTTCAACTTGCGTCGGCTCCACGGCGGCGGTTTCGGTTTTGCGAAAAGCCGCCTGATTGCTCTGCCAGATGGCGAACACCGCGCCACCGGCGAGACCAAGTCCACCTAAAATGACGAGGCCTGTCATGAACGAACGAAAAGCGCGGGAGCGTGAGCCCCCGCGCTTTTGCGGTTTCTTATCCAGTCCTAACGGGCTGTTCAGATCCAGCATGGAGCGATCAGTTCAACACGCCCTTCTTCGGATCCGGCGGGAATGCGGCATTGGCCACCTCACCACGCAGGAGCTTGAAGGCTTCGTTGAGCTGGATGTCGTCCTTCGGATCAGCCGGGACATAAGCCGACGAACCGGAGCCATTATCATCCTCGGCATTGCCCTTGATGTGGCCCTTGAGTTCGGATTCGCCGCGAACGACGTCCTCACCCTTCAGTTCCGGCGGCAAAGGCTGATCGACCTTGATGTCAGGCGTGATGCCCTTGCCCTGGATCGACTTGCCCGACGGCGTGTAATAAAGCGCCGTCGTCAGACGCAGCGAGCCGTTTTCACCAAGCGGAATGATCGTCTGCACCGAACCTTTGCCGAAGGACTGCGTGCCGAGCACCGTGGCGCGGCGATGATCCTGAAGCGCACCGGCAACGATTTCCGACGCGCTGGCCGAACCGCCATTGATGAGAACGATGACCGGCTTGCCGTCAGTCAGGTCGCCCTTGCGTGCATCGAAGCGGGTCACATCCTGCGGATCGCGACCACGGGTCGAGACGACTTCACCCTTGTCGAGGAAGGCATCGGAAACGGCAACAGCCTGATCGAGCAGACCGCCCGGATTGAGGCGAAGATCCAGCACGAAACCCTTGAGCTTTTCGGCAGGAATCTTGTCCTGAATATCCTTGATCGCCTTCTTGAGGTCTTCAGATGTCTGTTCGGTGAACGAGATCACGCGCAGATAACCGATGTCATTCTCGACGCGATAGCGGACGGCCTTCACCTTGATGACGGCGCGTGCGATCTTCAGCGTGATCGGCTTGTCGACGCCCTGGCGTTGGATGGTCAGCTCGATAGGCGAACCGATTTCACCGCGCATCTTGTCGACCGCATCGGTCAGCGTCAGCCCGCGAACTTCCTGCCCGTCAATCTTGGTGATGAGATCGCCTGCCAGCACGCCGGCCTTGGAAGCAGGCGTATCGTCAATCGGCGCAATGACCTTCACGAGATCGTTGTCCATCGTCACTTCGATGCCGAGACCGCCGAACTCACCCTTGGTCTGCACGCGCATGTCCTGCGCGGCTTCCGGGTTAAGATAGGAGGAATGGGGATCGAGCGAGGTCAACATGCCGTTGATCGCACTTTCGGTCAGCTTCTTGTCGTCCGGCGGCGTCACATATTGCGCGCGCACCCGTTCGAAAATATCGCCGAAAAGGGCCAGTTCCTTGTAGACATCGCTATCTTTCCCTGCCGCAAAAGCGGTGGAAGCCGGCGCGCCCTGGACCATCACCATGGCTGACGCCCCCAGAAGGGCCCCGGCGAACAGCAGCGATAGTTTACGTATCATTTTCACGTCCTTCCAGAAAGCCGTTCGGTCCACCAAGGGGCGGGATCGACGGGTTTTCCATCCTTTCGAAATTCAATGTAAAGCAATGGCGCACCATTGCCCACCTCTATCGGTGCAACACTTGCCAGAAGTTTTTCTCCCATTGCGCCGACCGGCTCTCCAGCAAGTACAAATTGGCCTTGCGATACGTCGATTCGACCCATGCCCGCCATTACGACATGATATCCATTGCCCGCGTCGAGTATCAAGAGCTGCCCGTAAGAACGGAAAGTGCCCGCATAAAGTATCACGCCATCGGAAGGTGACGTAATCGTGGCAGAAGGCAAGGTTTCGACAATCTGCCCCATCATGCTGCCGCCGACGCCGTCCTTGTCGCCGAAGCGCCGCATGGTCTTGCCAGCCGCAGGCAGAGCAAGCTTGCCCTGAAGCGAGGCAAAATCAATATGGGCTCGCAGATGCGTGTCGTCCGGCGTCGATTCCCCGGCCTTTTCCCTTGCTGCTGCAAGGCGATCCGCCTCGGCCTTGCGGGCTGCTTCGGCTGCATCGCGCACGCCTGCCATCTGCTTGTCGAGCCCGTCGATAAGGTCTTTCAGGCTGCCTGCCTTGGCCGCCAGTTCTTCCGAACGCGCGCGCTGCGCGTCGATTTCCTGTTCCGATTGCGACTGCAATTTCTTCTTCTCCTCAAGAAGAAGTGATTGCCGTTTCTGCTCTTCGGCCTGAACGGTGCGCGTCGTCTTCAGCTTTTCCTGTTCTTCGGTGATGGAAGCGGTGACCCGCTGCATATCCTTCAGATCGCCGGTCAGTTCTTCCACCTGCTCGCGCATTTCGGGCACGACAGCGCCCAGAAGCACGGCGCTACGCACCGAGGCAAGCGCATCGTCGGGCCGAACCAGAATGGCGGGCGGCGGGTTCAGGCCCATGCGCTGCAAGGCGGCCAGCACTTCCGCCAGAACGCCCCGCCTTGCGCGCAGCGACGAGCGAATACCGTCTTCCTGCTCGCGCAGCGAAACCAGCTTGTCGGCAATGTCGGCAATATCCTGCTGCAGCTTCTTGTCGGTCTTGGCCGACTGGATCAGCGCTGCGGTAATGGTGGCCTGGTCCTTCTTGAGCCCGGCCACCTCGTCTTCAAGCTGTTTCAGCTTGTCGCCGGTGACGGTGAGTTCGCTGCTGAGCTTTTCATATTCGCTCGCCGCCTGATCGCGTTGCTGCTGCAAGGCTTCCTGCGCAAGAACCGACGGCGCGCAGGCGAACACGCCAGCCAAGACGAGGCCAGCCTGCGCGAAAACAAGCAATCGTGGTCTTTTGAAAAAGCGTACAGGACTCATGCGTGTTCTATCAGGACGAAACAAGGCCAAATTCAGAGCCGAAACTAGCCCGAACCCGTTAACGAACCATCAACCATAAACCCGTCGACTGCAATGCCGAACCCAGCGCCGCCGCTCCTCCAAGCGTCAACCAAATTGGCAACTGCAGTCAGTAGGCCCCTCCGCATCCGTCCTTATGAATCAATCAGGCCGAGTTCTGCTTTTCTGCGCCGCATCATTTCGCGCATCGATGTCGTGCGTAGCGCCGCTTTTTCGTCGATCTTTTCGGTTTTTTTCCAGATGCCGTAGTGCTGTCGGAAATAGTCGATCACCAACAGGTCGGCGTGCACGCGACCCTGCCCGTCCTCGACATGGTTCAGGAGAGCGCTCACCCCGCTTCCCTTGCCTTCGGCGCGGCGGCAGTTCTGGCCGATCACCCATATCGGAATGCCACGTCTTTCAAGATGGCCGGAGATCCAGGGGTCGTCCACGGTCCACATGATGTCGGGAATATCGTAGAACAACTCATCGAACCATTCAGGATGAACAAGCACACCGGCAAAGCCGGAAATCTGGTCGGCATAACCGGGCATGCTGCGGTCCGGCTTATGCAGAAACAGGGAAGCGACGCGTTTCATTCTATACTTGTAGTCCTTGGGCTTCCAGCGGCTGCGCGGGAGCCGGTCGGCGGATCTGCCTGCATCGGCAATATCGGGAAATGTTTCCCCGACCTCGATAATGCAATGGCCCGGCTTGCACGCGGCTTCCGTCTTGAAACGCTGGTGCCAATTGGCATCGTAAATCTTGTCGTCGTCGCAGAACAGAATATCCACGTCCCGCCCCTTGAGATCGCGGGCCGCTGGCAGAACCTTGGTGGCAGGTCCGAGATCTTCCTCGCAACGGACAATTTTTATGCCAGCTGGCACTTCAGGCAAGCGCCCATCCCAATCGGGAAACCGCCTGTACTTGTGCGGTATATAGAGGCGGATTTCCTCGGCTTTCAGCCTTTGCGACAGAAGCGACAACAGCGTTGGCTTCAAAAGATCAAAACGCGGCGGAATAGTCGATAGCGATATAATCGTAGGCCTGTTCAATTTCCCCCCAAGCACTTTAGTTAATTCTAATAAAACAATGCATTATGCCCAATCAAATGCATTTCATGTCGGGAGCAATCCTAAGATTTCAGCGTATTGTCAAGGAAATGAACCGTATTACGAATGGTGATTCCGCGAGCCTGTGCACCGCGACGTCTCCACCCATTCCATCAGTGCCCGCCGGATTGCTATCTCCGGTGGCTCGGAGCGCGTGAAAGCCCACCAGATATGCGCGCCTTGCCAGATGCTTGCCATCTGCCAGCCAAGGCGTTCAGCTTTTGCCGCATCGCCGGAAAGTCGTCGCCCCAACGCATCTGCCAGATATAGGCCCCAAGCGGCCCCCCGTGCGCGCAAGACCGGGTTTCGAATGTCCTCGCGCAGAAGAAGCAAACCATCTGTGGCGTTATAATCCGCGGTGTCGGGGGGCATGAGCGCCATCAGCAGATCTATCGCGCCTTGCGGTGTGAGCGCCGCATTTTCGTCGGCAGTACGCGTTGCCGCATCGAGCTGATCCCACGCCCGTAACAGCACCGCCTCAAGCATGGATTGACTGCTGCCATAACGCTGGACGAGCGTAGCCGCCGAAAGCCCGGCAGCCTTTGCAGCCCGCGCAAAGGTAAGCCCGTCGGGACCTTCTTTCGCCACAACAGCCATTAATCGGTCGAGCACTGCCTCATCGGGCACGGATTTGGTTCTTGCCATGCAGAATATATAAACGTATATTCATTTATAAATCAATCGGAGAATTCATCATGGCAAGGATTGTCGGCTACATTGCCGCCAGTCTCGACGGATTTATTGCCGCCGAGAACGGAAACCTCGACTGGCTGTTCAAATATGACGGCGGAGATATGGGGGAGCACGATTACCGCACCTTCATCAAAGGAATACGCACTGTTGTCATGGGCCGGGGAACCTATGACTTCATCGCCGAAAGCGATGCGCCCTGGGCCTATGGCGACCAGAGAGCCATCGTCGTCACGTCAAGGCCGATCGAGACCCCGAAGGGGCCGCTCGAAATACGTCAGGATGTGGATGCGCTGATCACCGAAATACGGACATTCGACGATGGCGATGTCTGGATGCTCGGCGGCGGGCAATTGCAAATGGCATTTCTGGAACGCGGCGCGCTGGACGAGATCGAAATCTACCTCATCCCCGAACTCATTGGCGGCGGCATACCGCTATTTCCTGCAACCGGCTTCAAGGCGAGCCCTGTTCTCCTCAGCGCCAAGACGCTTGACCGCGGCTGCATACGCCTGCATTACGCATTTCAAGACCGATGATAAGGATGGCCTGCCAGAATGGTAGCGGCGCGATAAAGCTGCTCGGCAATCAGGATGCGGGCGATCTGATGCGGCCAGGTCAATTCGCCCAGCGCCAGAACGAGATCGGCGCGTGATCGCAATGCCGGATCGTGGCCGTCCGGCCCGCCAATGGCGACGATGAGCTGGCGCTTGCCGTCGTCCCGCATCCGCCCGATGCGATCCGCAAAAGCTTCCGATCCGAGCGCCTTGCCGCGCTCGTCGAGAAGGATCAAGGCAGCTCCATTATCGAGAGCTTCATGGATGCGCTGGGCCTCTTCGGCCTTGCGCAACTCTGCCGTCTGGCCCCGGCTTTCGGGAATTTCGCTCACACCGGCGAATTCAAGCCCCAATGGCGGTCCAGCTTTCGAAAATCGATCGAAATAGCGCTCGACCAACTCCCGTTCGGGGCCGGCTTTCATCCGGCCCACGGCAAAAACACTTACACGCATGACGCTCTCAATTCATCGAATTAAAGCGTATCACGCTTTAATCTTCTTCTTTCACGCATTATCCGACGCAAAACCGCTTCGCACTTTTACGGGAAATGCTCTAATGCACCAATCCCGGCGCACGTTCGGTGTCGAACGCGTCGAAACCCTCGTCGAGCCAGATCTTCTCGAGATTGTAGAAATCACGAACTTCCGGTCGGAAGACATGGACGATGATGTCGCCGGTGTCGATGAGAACCCAGTCGCCACTCTCGAGACCTTCGACCCGTATATCCTTGCAGCCTGCTTCACGCAGGGCCTGCAGGAGATGGTCGGCAACCGCCGTCACATGGCGATGCGAACGGCCCGACGCGACGATCATATAATCGCCGATCGTTGATCTTCCGCGAATGTCGATGGGGATGATGGATTCTGCCTTGGAGTTTTCGAGACTGGCCAAGGCCGCGTCGAAGGTCTGGGACACGAGATTGGACTCGTCCATCCTGACCGTTGAAGGCGCGTGATGAGCCTTCTTCTCAATTGCTGTTCTCAGTGTATTCCCTTTCTCAACAGAACAACGCCGTGTGGCAGTTATAAGCACCACACTCCCTAAAATAGGCAGAGTCCCTGTTTTGTTTCAAGAGTATCGGCTTTTCCAACCCGTTCACTTTTTCAGTTTATTCGCCCGTTTTGCATATATCTTGTCGAAATCGTCATGAAAGCATCAAGATCATGTACGGGATTTGCGGATCGCGCTGGATGAGAGCGACGAACGCGGTCCGTGGATGAAGGTCCAGGCCGGAGGTGTGCGACGCGCCAGCATCGGCGCATATTGTTCATCGACACGGCTGTCGGAGAATGTCTGTGCCATGCGTGACGACAGATGAGCCAGCGTCGAGCCCGGACGGTCGATAACCGCAATCGGAAAGTTCTGCGCAATCTCGCGCCAGCGCTGCCAGCGGTGGAAGGAGGCAAGATTGTCCGCGCCCATCACCCAGACAAAATGGACGCCGGGATTGGCATCGCGGATAAGCGCGAGAGTATCCGCCGTATAACGCACATTGAACGCCGCTTCGAGGGCCGTCACCTTGATGCGCGGGTCGGATGCAATTTCCTCGCTCAGCTTCAACCGGTCGGCAAGCGGTGCCAGTTCGCGGCTGTCCTTCAGCGGGTTGCCCGGCGTCACTATCCACCAGAGCTGGTCGAGCTTCAGCCGCCGGATGGCAATTTCCGCCACCAGCGCGTGCCCGCCATGCGGCGGGTTGAACGAGCCGCCGAACAGCCCGACCGCCATACCCTTCTCGACATAAGGCATGCGCAGATAATGCGCATCGACACCAGGATATTGCGCCTTCAATGCGGAAAGCCCGAAGCCGAATTTCATTCGAACCTAACCACGGATCTGCCCGTCACCGCGCACACGATATTTGAACGAGGTGAGCTGCTCCACGCCAACCGGCCCACGCGCATGCATCTTGCCGGTAGCGATGCCGATTTCCGCACCCATGCCGAACTCGCCACCATCGGCAAATTGCGTCGAGGCATTGTGCAGGAGAATGGCCGAGTCAATCTCGTTGAAGAAGCGCGCAACCGCTGCCGCATCCTGCGTTACGATAGCTTCGGTGTGATGCGAGGAATAGCGGTTGATGTGTTCAATCGCGCCCGAAATACCGTCAACCAAAGCAACGGAAATGATCGCATCGAGATATTCGGTCGACCAGTCGTCTTCGGTGGCAGGCTTTGCCGCCCGATAGAGCGCCAGCACGTCCTCAGACCCGCGAATTTCACAGCCTTTGGCGGACAAATCTTCAAGGATCGGTGCCAGATGGGTCAAAGCCGCAGCACGATCCACCAGAAGCGTTTCCGCCGCGCCGCAAATGCCGGTGCGCCGCATCTTGGCATCGACTGCAATCTTGCGAGCCATGTCGAGATCGGCCGACTTGTCGATATAAAGATGGCAGATGCCTTCCAGATGCGCGAAGACCGGCACCCGCGCTTCCGACTGAACGCGGGCAACAAGGCTTTTGCCACCACGCGGCACGATCACGTCAATCGCACCGTCCAGACCTTTCAGCATTTCGCCAACAGCGGCACGGTCTGTCACCGGCACGATCTGGATCGCATCGGCTGGCAGGTTGGCAGCTTCAAGCCCCCTGACCAGTGCTTTATGAATGGCCGCCGACGAATGTGCCGAATCCGAGCCGCCGCGCAGAATGACGGCATTGCCTGCCTTCAGGCACAGCGCACCGGCGTCGGCGGTCACATTGGGGCGGCTTTCGTAAATGACGCCGATCACACCCAGCGGCGTGCGCACGCGCTCGATATGGAGGCCATTCGGACGGTCCCATTCAGCAATCACTTCGCCCACCGGATCAGGCAGGGCGGCAATGGCGCGGATACCGTCAGCAATCGCATTGATCCGGCCGTCATCGAGCGTCAGCCGGTCAACGAAGGATGCTGCCATGCCGCTCTTTTCCGCATTGGCCAGATCAAGCCTGTTGGCTGCAAGAATGTCGCCACGCGCTTCAAGCATCGCATCGGCGGCGGCAATCAGCGCCTTGTTCTTCTGTTCAGTGGTGGCGATGGAAAGAGGGGCTGCGGCAGCGCGTGCCTTGCGGCCCACTTCCGCCATCACTGCAGCAATGTCGTTTGCCGTTTCTGCCTTGGTCAGCATCCCATCTCCCCCTAGTGTGGTGGACTTGAAGTTCCTGTCATTTGCATGGCATTCGCGTTCAGGAACTTCAAATCCGCAAACCACACTTGATTTAATATAATACTGGTGTGGCTTTGAATCCGAAATTCGTTCGCAACGCCACACCAAAGTAATGCGAATTTTGGATTCGCCACACTATGCGACTTCTGCATTGCTGGCAGCACGCACAACCAGATCGTTGCGGTGGATCATCGCCGCGCGAGCATCATAGCCAAGAATTTCACTGATCTCATCGCTTTTATGGCCTGCGATCTTGCGCGCGTCCTCGGCATCATAAGCGATCAGTCCGCGCGCGATTTCGCGCCCGTCTTCGTTCATCACAGCAACCGTATCGCCGCGCTCGAACTGGCCGTCGATTTCCTTCACGCCCGCTGGCAAAAGCGACTTGCCGGATTTCAGCGCCTTGGCCGCACCGGCATCCACCGTCAAACGGCCGGCCGGTTCAAGATTGCCGGAAATCCAGGTTTTCCAGGCATTGACCGGCGCACGCGCCGGTTCAAACAACGTTGCGCGCTCCCCGCGATCAATTGCCGAAAGCGGGCCAAAACGAGTACCCGATGTGATAATCATCGCGGTCCCTGCCGCATTGGCGATCTTGCCTGCGTCGAGCTTCGTCTTCATGCCGCCGCGCGACAGTTCCGACGCCGCCGCTCCGGCCATGGCCTCGATCTGCGGCGTGATGGTTTCGACCAGAGGCAGAAACGCAGCATCCGGGTTCTTGTGCGGCGGGGCCGTATAAAGCCCGTCAATATCGGACAGCAGGACCAGCAGGTCCGCGCCCATCATGGTCGCCACACGTGCGGCCAGACGATCATTGTCACCATAGCGGATTTCGGTGGTCGCCACCGTATCGTTCTCGTTGATGACCGGGATAGCCTTCAGCTTCAACAGCGTCTCGATGGTCGCGCGCGCATTGAGATAGCGGCGGCGTTCCTCGGTATCGGAAAGCGTGACGAGAATCTGGCCTGAGCGGATGGAATGGCCGCCGAGCACATCGGCATAGGCCTTGGCGAGCGCGATCTGGCCTGCGGCAGCGGCAGCCTGACTTTCCTCAAGCTTCAGCGCCTTCTTTGGCAGCCCCAGAACCGTGCGTCCAAGTGCAATAGCACCTGAAGAAACCACCAGAACTTCGACGCCCGCATGATGAAGAGCGGCAATGTCCTGTCCGAGGCTTTCCAGCCAGTCCCGCTTGAGACCGGCGACCCGATCCACCAGAAGAGCGGACCCGATTTTAACAACGATGCGGCGATAGTCTTTCAGTTTCTTCAGCATGCCTTCATTCCCCTCGCCGCATCCAAAGCGCATCCCGAAAAGTGTGAAACGGTTTTCGGACAAGATGCGCGCCCGAATAAAATCCGACGCTTATTCTTCGGCTTCCGCCGTTCCGGCCTCTGCGGCGCGGCTCTGATCGATGACGCTTGCGAGCTGGCGCAGAGCATCATTCAGACCTTCATGGCTGACAGCTGAAAGCAGCAGCGGGTCGCGCCCGCATGCCTTTTTCAGCGCCTTGACCTTGGCCTTGCGCGCTTCAGGATCCAGCGTATCGATCTGCGACAGCGCAACAATTTCCGGCTTGTCGGCAAGCCCGTGCTCATAGGCCTCAAGCTCACCACGAATGACCTGATAGGCCTTGGCAACATCCTCTTCCTGCGCCGAAACCAGATGCAGCAGAACGCGCGTACGCTCGACATGGCCGAGGAAACGGTCGCCAAGGCCGACGCCCTCGCTCGCTCCTTCGATGAGGCCCGGAATATCGGCGATAACAAATTCGCGACCGTCCACACGCGCGACGCCCAGATTGGGATGCAGCGTGGTGAATGGATAATCGGCAATCTTCGGCTTGGCAGCTGTCACGCTTGCAAGGAAGGTTGACTTTCCGGCATTGGGCAGACCGACCAGACCAGCATCGGCGATCAGCTTCAGGCGCAGCCAGATGGTGCGTTCGATGCCATCCTGTCCGGGATTGGCGCGGCGCGGCGCGCGATTGGTCGAGGTCGTGAAATGCAGATTGCCGAAGCCGCCATTGCCGCCCTTGGCCAGCCGGTAGCGCTGGCCGATTTCGGTGATGTCGCAGATCAGCGTTTCGTCGTCTTCCTCGAAAATCTGCGTGCCGACCGGCACCTTGAGAATAACGTCGTCGCCCTTGCCGCCGGTCATGTTGCGGCCCATGCCATGCATGCCGGTCTTGGCCCGGAAATGCTGCTGATAGCGATAATCGATCAGCGTGTTGAGACCATTTACAGCCTCGACCCAGACATCGCCGCCGCGTCCGCCGTCACCGCCGTCAGGACCGCCGAATTCGAGAAATTTCTCGCGGCGGAACGAAACCGCCCCCGCACCGCCATTGCCGGAGCGGATGTAGATCTTTGCCTGATCGAGAAACTTCATCTGAACGTAACCTTCTTGGATGCCCGCACTCTGGCGGGCTTTTGGGCGGCAGGCGCCCTGAATATCGTTACATGCGGGCGTGTGCCCGCATGTGGTGTGTTGCAATTACAGCAAAAGCGGCCTCCTGCAAACAGTCGAGGAGGCCAGATTTCATCCGAGTTTGTCTTTCCAGACCGGATCGGTGAAATCGATATAGATCAATTCCTGATCCAGATACTGGCCCTGCACGTAAAGTGACTTGGGTTCGACACCGTAAGTCTTGAAACCAAGCGCATAATAGACGCGCTTGGCGGCTTCATTCGTGGCCACCACCTTGGCATCCAGAACGAGGACCTGCTTTGCAGCATGATCGATGACCTTGCTGACGAGAGCCTTGCCGAGTTCCAGCCCGCGTGCTTCGGGGGCCACATAGACACCCCAGAGCGTTCCGCGATGGCGCTCGGACTTGCGGTCGTGGCGGAAAAGGCCAGCCGTTCCCAGCAGGCTTTCGCCGTCGAAGGCACCGAAAACCACATTGCCGTCCACCTGTTCCAGACGACGCGCGAACACGCTGTCCGAATAGGCATTTTCTTCTTCGAAACTCGAACCGAAGGCCATTGGCGCACGCTGCAAGGCGCTTAATCTTATAGCCCGATAGCGATGCAGATCACCCTTTTCGAGCGCACGCACCACGATCTTCTCGCGTGCGATTGCGTGAGTATCCATCATTTCATTCCCCGTTATTATTGGTCCTGCGGCCTATAAGGTTTGGCACGCAGGACCTTTTGTTTATGACTGCCAGCTTCTCAGCCCGATCCAGGTGCGACGATCAAGGACATAGCGCTCGACCGGCACATTGCCTGCAGCAAGCGAATCCGCCATGCCCATGCTGCTGAACTGGAACCCGCACTTGTGGATCACCCGGCGCGAGCCGCCATTGCTGGCCCGGCACGAGACATGAAGCCGCTCGATGGCAGTTGCGCGGAAAGCCAGATCGATCAGGGCATGAGCGGCCTCGGTGGCAAAGCCGTGCCCCCAATAGGGCTCGCCCAGCCAGTAGCCGATTTCCAGCCCCTCGCCATGCTTATGCGCATGAATGCCGCAGCAACCCATAAAGATGCCGGTTTCCGCTTGCGTGATGGCGTAGATGCAATTGCCCATCTCGCCTTTTCGCACGCGCTCGACAAAATCGACGGCATTTTCGCGCGTGTATGGATGCGGCATGCGGGCAAGCATACCGGAGACGCGGGCGTTATTGGCAAGATAGGAAATCGCATCCACGTCTTCGACATGCGGCGGGCGCAGGACCAGCCTTTCAGTGACGAGGACAGGACAGTCTAATTCGTAAGCCAGATCAGGGCTCAGATCATCAGCCAGACTGGCCGCCAAACCGGGCTTCAGGCCAGGCGACAGATCGGTGTAACTGTCTCTTCTTTCGCTACTGCTTGCGTCGTAACAATCTTCTTCCAGAACTTCGACAACCATTTTTCGTTCCTCCAGATGCAAAAAGGGAAGATGGTGGCCCCATCTTCCCTTCGATCTTTTGGCTAGGCTGCCATTTGCACCGGGTCCGATGGGACGCCGGTGCTTTAGAGAGTGCCCGGCTTACTCTGCTGCTTCCGCGATCGGGTCTACCGATACGTACGTACGGCCGTTGGCTTTCGTACGGAAAGATACAGAACCGTTCGTGGTTGCAAAAATCGTGTGGTCCTTGCCGAGGCCAACATTGGCGCCCGGATGCCACTTCGTGCCGCGTTGGCGCACGATGATGTTGCCGGCGAGCACAGCTTCGCCGCCGAACTTCTTCACGCCAAGGCGTTTGGATTCTGAATCGCGACCGTTACGCGAGGAACCGCCAGCTTTTTTGTGTGCCATTGGTGTTCTCCTTTAATCTCTCTACTTACTCAGCCGACTCGGCCTTGGCTGCTGCCTTCTTAGGCGCTGCCTTCGGAGCCTTCTTCTCGGCGGCCTTCTTGGAAGGCTTTGCGCCGTCGGTGAGGATCTCCGAGATACGGATGGTCGTCAGTTCCTGACGATGACCGCGGGTGCGCTTCGAGTTCTGACGGCGACGCTTCTTGAACGCGATGACCTTGCGGCCACGGCCCTGTTCGACAACTTCGGCGGTGACGAGTGCACCGGCAACGGTCGGGGCGCCAATGGTCGAGCCAACCATCAGGACTTCTGCGAATTCTACGATGTCACCGGCTTCGCCAGCAACTTTTTCGACCTTGATGAGGTCGTTTGCGGCAACGCGATACTGCTTGCCACCGGTCTTGATGACTGCGAACATTTGTTGTCCTTTCGGTTGTTCGGTCCGGCTCTCATTTCCACGACATTGGCGTCGAAGTGATGGGCCGTCTTTTTATCAGTCGGTTGATGAGCGGGCTTTTGGCCCTGATCGCAGCCCGGAAAAGCCCGAAATCTGCAATCAAAACAATAGGCGCGGATTACCCCACGCCTAAGGTCTGGTGCTTATAGGTGTGAAGCGGCAGAAAAGTCAAGAATTTTCACAAGGGAATGCAAATTAGCTCTTGTCTAATCGGCGCTGGCCCGTTATTGAGCCGCTGCACGCTCGGCATTCGCTATTGATGCTCTTTACTGTGCGATTCTTCAAGGGTCGTTTTACAGTGTTGCATAACGCGGAGAGGTGGCTGAGTGGTTGAAAGCACCGCACTCGAAATGCGGCATGGGGGCAACTCCATCGGGGGTTCGAATCCCTCCCTCTCCGCCATTTATTTTCCCGGCACAAACAATCAGCCATCCGGCGCACATGGTCTGTCCTTTGCTGCTGCAGAATTGAGCGCACGCTTCTCCGCATCGCGCAAACCATGCTAGAAGCGTATCATGACTGTGCTATCCGACGTTGCTCCTATCTATCACCCGCCGCTCGAACCCTATGTCTCGATCCTTCATCGCGATCCAGGCTTTCTCGTGCTGGACAAGCCAGGCGGCTTGCTGTCTGTACCGGGGCGTCACCCGGCATTGTCGGACAGTCTCGCAACGCGCGTTCGGGAGCAGTTTCCGCAAGCCCAGATGATCAATCGTCTCGACAAGGACACGTCCGGCCTTGTGCTGATGTCGCTCAACCGCAAGGCACATGCCGCCATTGCCTCGCAGTTCGAGGCACGGACGACGGAAAAATCCTACGTCGCGGTGGTCTGGGGGCGCGTCGAAGGTGACGAAGGGTTGATCGATCTGCCGTTGGCGATTGATCCCGACAACAAGCCGCGCCATCGTGTCGACCGCGATCACGGCAAATCCGCGCAGACACGCTGGCAGGTTATGGATCGGGGCGAAAACACAACCCGACTGCGGCTTTTTCCGCTGACAGGCCGCACGCACCAGCTGCGCGTACACATGAAAGCGCTCGGCCACGTGATCCTCGGCGATGAATTCTACGCCGAAGGCGAAGCACTTTCTGCCGCAGATCGCCTGCTGCTGCACGCGGAAGAATTATCTTTCCGGCATCCCGACGGTCGCTCTGTGACCTTTACCGCGCCCTGCCCCTTCTGAGAGCATCCATGTCGCAGAAAATCGAACCATCGGAACTGATCGTTGATTTCGTCGGAGGCGCTGTCGGTCACCGGTTTCGCTCCGGCGAAGGACGCGGACAGGCCCTCGCCAAGGCCGCCGGATTGACGCGCGATGTCATGCCGGAAATCGTCGATGCGACGGCGGGCCTCGGGCGCGATGCCTTTCTGCTGGCATCGCTGGGTGCGAAGGTAACGTTGATCGAGCGCTCCGAAAAGATGCATGGTCTTCTCGCCGAAGGATTGGCACGCGCAGCCGCAGAAGGCGGTCGCTATGCCGAGACCGTCGCACGCATGACACTTCTGCTGGGCGATTCCTGCCTGCTCCTGCCTGAACTGAAGCCGCAGGTCGTGCTGGTTGACCCGATGCATCCTCCACGCGGCAACAGCGCGCTCGTCAAGAAGGAAATGCGGCAGATCCGCGAGATCGTTGGCACCGATCCAGATGCCGAGCGGCTGATGCAAGTGGCGCTGGAAGCCGCACAGAACCGCGTGGTGCTGAAGTGGCCGTTGCGCGCCGACCCGATGGCCGGATTGCGCAAACCCTCTCATCAGATACTCGGCAAAAGCACGCGCTACGACGTGTTCGTCAAGGCCAGGATCAGGGGCCAGGATCGGCTGCCAGAATAGGCTGAAAGTGACGCAGTAGCTAAGCCTGCCCGTCCTCGCCCGAAGCACGTCCGCGCGACATCTGATCGGAATAGATACTGACGCTGTTGCGCCCCTTCGCTTTAGCATCATACATGGCGGCATCTGCGGCCGCGAACAGTTCGGTGACCGACCGGCCATGCCTCGGAAAACAGGCAACACCGATACTGCAGGTGACTTCCAGAAATATCCCGCCAAGCTCGACCGGCTCGCTGATCCTGCGCCTGATTTCATCCAATCGTGAGCAGAAATCCCCGTCATCGGCCTGCAGGACAAGAATGAACTCATCCCCGCCCATGCGACCGGCAAGCTCACCGTCACGCAGCAGTAGCGCAATCCGTCCGGCAATCTGCTGCAGGAGCTTGTCTCCGGCAGCATGACCAAGTGTGTCGTTGACTGGCTTGAACTGGTCCAGGTCAAGAAAACCGACAGCCACCCGCTGAGAATGGGCGGCAGCCTGTTCGAGTATCCGTTCAAGCTTTCGTTCCAGAAAGGCCCTGTTCGCCAGTCCCGTCAGCGTATCGTGCTCAGCCAGATAACGAATGCGCTCGTCGGCGATGCGTCGGTCGATGGCGATGCCAGCCATCCCGGCGGCAGCGGTCAAAAACTCGCGAAGGCCGCGATCATCCGAAGCCTCTTCATCCACCACGAAGCCGAGAACACCATGCCCCTCACCGTCCGCAGACGGAATCTCCATGGCAAATATGGCTTTGCTATCGGGAGCGAGAGCTTCCAGCGTCGCCTCAAGGCGTGCCGCAGATAGTGGCTCAGACCCGTCTCTCAAATTGCTTGCCAAAGGCTGCAGCGACGGTGCGGAAATGACAATATCGTCACTGGTCTCGCCGGTAACCATTGCAACGCAATGAACGCCAGCCGCAAGCCCCTCCAGCAACCGGGTCAACTGGTCGACAAATTCCGGTATGGCGACCGCGCTCACCGTCATTTCCAGAATACGGGCCTGAACCTGCATAAAGCGTTCAGCTCGCTTCTTGACGGAGATATCACGGGAAACGCCCACGACGCCGATGATATTGCCGCTTCTATCCCGCAAAGGCACCCGCGAGATCATGAGCCAGCGATCGGCTCCTCCACGCATGGCGCGCTCTTCATAGCCGAGATCGGGCTGGCCGCTCTCCATCACCTGCTTTTCGATCTCGGAAATACGAGCGATGATCGCAGCTTCGCCGTGAACATCGAAGTCGGTCAGTCCAATCAGTTCCTTGATGTCCGAGAGGCCGTTGTTGCGAACCACCGCCTCATTGGCGAACAGGAACCGGCCCTGCAGGTCCTTGGCATAGATGAAATCCGGCACGTGGTTGATCATCGCGACAAGCCAGTCGAGCTGCTCCGCGCCTATGGGGGCGTTGTCGCCCGGCTTTTGTTCCGACGGCTGATGCACCCCGTCAGCAGGGTGCGAAGTATCGTTGTTTTCACCGACGCCAGGCGGTGATTTATCTGCCAGACCTTTCATGGATAGAGCCCCTCCATGCTTGCAAGGTCATATTAGCAATCTTTTGGTTAGTGGAAATGGCTTAAAACGGTCGTATCCACGCTTTGCGTCATATCCGACACACTGTTCGCCGTTCATCACCCAAGATGAGTACAATCTAATGGTTTTTTTCGAATCTGACGTTTGAACCGAGATTAATGTCGGACGGGCATCAAATGCCAAATTCAATCCACTAGAATTCGAGTTCCTGGCATTCTGGCTCAACATCCACAGACCAGATCAAGGGAAGCGTTATCGCGAGAGCCAACAAGAGCAGACCCGCTATGATGATCGCTGCGAATTGTAATGATGCAAGTGAACCCAGAACGCCGACCAGCAAGCTACCAATCGGCATTCCGGCATAACCGATAACCCGAAATGCAGAATTGGTTCGACCAAGCAGATCCCTCGGCGTCAGACTTTGCCTGAAAGCCGTCACGGCAACAAACCAAAGACTAAGCCCTACCCCCGCCAGAAAGGTCGTGAGCCAGACAAGCAAAGCATTGTTGCAGAAGGCCGGGACGATCAGCAGGGCAACAGTGCCTAATCCGTCAGCTAACACAGCGGTCCGTACCGATGTTGAACCGAGAAGTTGTCGCACAAACAAGGCTCCAGTCATCGATCCGACAGCATATGCGCCGAACATGATTCCATACTGGCTGACATCCAGTCCGAGATGCTGATCGCCCGTAACGAAAAGCACGAAAGAAGTCAAAAAGGCTCCAAATACGACTGACAGAAAGAAAGTCAGAATGGTCAGCGAAGTTAACTGTCGATTAGAAAAAATGAATCTGAAGCCCGCCATAATGTAGTTAATTGTGATGCTTGATTTACTTATCGGTGGAAGCTCCGGGATTGCCAGTTGCACTGTCCAGATTGTGGCAATCAGTACGGCGATTATCAGCAGGTAAAAACTCTGCGGGCTTGAGGTCAGAACGGCGGTGGTCACAACGGGTCCGATGAAGTATGAAAAGCCGAAATCCAGAAATAGCACAATGGAATAGAAGCTGGTGAGCTGGTCTCCCTCCATAATGAGCGGCGGGACCGTTAGCATATAAGCTTCAGCTGAAACCACGATGATTCCAGCGATCATTGCGTAGACGAAAATCTGCTCAACCGGAATGAATTGGAGCCTATGCATCAGGAACAGAATGAGGTGGATGACGATGAAGAGTGCAAGTGCGCGAACCGCGAGCACCACCTTTTCATTCCGGTCCAGCAAAATGCCCGCGACGATGCCGAAAAGGGGCCATGCCAAAGAGAACAGCCCCTGTGACCAGCTTATCCCCAAAACGCCGTAACCCGACTTTGTTGCAAGCAAAGGTATGGCAGTGCGCAGGGCACCGCTGAGAAACGCGAGAAGAACAACAGTCAGACAGAAATAACGAATATGCCGATGGGACAATATCTCATGCATCGCTATCTCCGTCAGGCTGCCGTAAACACTTCTGTCGCTCCATCCAGTACAGCCGGGGCGTTCAACATTTCCGCGACGTAATCATCCACGATAGCTCTGTCGGCTTGAGGAAGCAGATAGAACATCAAGCCGGAGTACTATTGCCACCCTGTCCGCGTGAGTTGCATGCAATGCTCATCTTCAACGACGAGACCCGCTTTGATGACGCGTCGCAAATTTTCTCTGACAAACGGATCTACATTCCTCCAGTCGATGCGTTCCTTGGCGACATACCCGCTATAGGGAAGGCGCATGCAGAGAGCTTTGGATGCACTCTGTCGCGTCGGTGCCCAGTTGTAGTGTACTTTCGCCGCACCGTGTTCCCTGATATCTGCGATATAGTCGCTACGATTTGGATTGGCGCGAGTAATGAACGGTCCTAATATAGATTGGGCAGAAGCCCCAAACCCAACAACATAGTCGTCATGATAGCCATGTAGATACTTGTGATAGCGGAAATTATCTGCTGAACACATACCTGCCAGATTGAGCGGTCCGCAGTTTGCATCTCTGATATAAGAATGCCCATTGCAAGGAGCATAGCCACATTCACGCAAAACTGTGTCACCAAACAAGCGAAGAACTTGTCGATGAGCCAAGCTGGACGGCTCCATCGCTTTCACGGAATACAGTTTATGAAGCTTTGGCGTGATAGAAATATTATTGACGGGATAAAGATTAATGGTCTCAGGCTGCAACTCGGTTGCGCGTTTTAGATCGTGGATGAATTCCTCAGATAACTGACCATGCATTCCATACAGAATATCAAACCCGACACGCCCAATAATTTCCTGTGACCAGTGCACAGTATTCTCTATCTGTTCACGCGACGACGTTAAGTCAAACAGTGCGCGAAAACGTTCAACGAACGTCTGGATTCCAAAGCTGATACGATTGACCCCAATCTCACGAGCGGCATACAATTTTTCTTTGGTTACGCTTTTAGGCTCACATTCGAACGTGAATTCATCAAGGGATGTCAAGTCGAACTCGCTGTGAAGTAGCGAGCCAAGTTTTCTTATGTTCTCGGCACTTAAAACAGATGGCGAACCGCCGCCAATATAGATGGTACGGATACGTCCGCCTAATGAACGAACGAAATTACCTTTGATACTTATTTCTCTGACAAGTTCGTCAGTATAATCGTCAATTTGACTGGCATGTTTATAAGCGCCTTTTTGAAAGGGGCAAAATGAACAGATAGTTTCGCAGAACGGAACATGGAGATAAAGAGAAACACTTTGAGCCCGCGGAACCTTGTCACAATCAATCAGCTCGGAATAATTTATATAACCGCGGAATTTGTCTGAAATTGTCCGAAACAACGGATATGTGAAGTTGTATATTGGCTTCAGCTGATCAAATTTCACGAACGGGTGGTCAACAAGCTGCATTTTCCTCTCCGCCAACGAAATACCGCGTCACAAAGCAAAGGCGACCGGGTATTCCGGTCGCCCATCACTTACCAGGAGAATTCACGAAACATAGCTTTCCCTCCAATTTAATAGTTAGTTGTGCATCTTGGCACAACATCAATACTGAATAATCAAAATTCAAACCACAATCCGCGAAGTATTGCTTGCTAGATATTTGTATTTATTAGAATATAATAAATTAAGGTATTCACTCAACGATCGGGATATGCGGAACATCGCAGACCTCTAAGAACCGGTTCCAAAAGTCGTCCTGTGCGGCTGCAAATTGCTCAGCGAACGCTTTGCCAGCTACGGTTGGCGTGATGGATCGGCTTGTGCGATTGAGGAGCCGGACGCCGAGATCGGCTTCGAGTTTACGCAAACGATGGCTGATTGCGGATGTTGTGACGCCGAGTTCGTTAGCGGCCTGTTTGATGCTCTGGCGTCGCACGATTGTGACGAATATGTTGAGATCGGCGAGCATTGAGCGTTCGAGGTTCACCATTTTCTTCCCTGGTTAAGCACATGCTCTGATAGCTCAAGCGGGCTGGTTTGTCGCTGTTTTGGGTGGTTGGAAGATTGCGGCGGTTAAACGCCAAAACCCCGCAGTTTTTCTACGGGGTTTGAATGTTTGGTTGCGGGGGCAGGATTTGAACCTGCGGCCTTCAGGTTATGAGCCTGACGAGCTACCGGGCTGCTCCACCCCGCGTTATGG